>NZ_JARUXO010000003.1:261420-504899 GCF_031451275.1 Caballeronia sp. LZ029 | reverse complement strand
TGTCTGGTGGGTCTCGTGGGGGTAATACCGCGGGGGGGGCGCCCGAAACCGCCGGGCGGTGGCGGCGTAACGCTGCCCCGCCCCCACGTCGATACTGCGAAAGGCGTTTTCCTTCAGCGTGATCGTGACTTCATCGTCGGGGCCGAAAGCGAGTTCGCGTTCGCCGTCGAGCGCGACGATGCCCGAGCGCTGCTTCACGCGATGCGGCACGCCATCGGACAAGCGCGTCCAGTTCGCGATCGGCACGGCTTCGATGAGACCCGGCGCGATCGGCGCGTGCAGATCGAATTCACCCTGGCCCCGCGCGGCGAGCTCGATTGCGATGCCGCCCGGATCGTGACGCCCGAGCGGTTCGAGCAGACCCGCGATCGCGGACATGCCGATCGCCTGCGGATCGGCGTAGGAGACGTAGACGGCGGCGAGCGTATCGATCTTCCACAGCGCCCGCGCGCCGATGAAATGCTCGTGCGAGATGACGGCATCGACGAGCGCGATGTCGCGGCGCACGTTGCCTTTCGAATCGCATATCTCGATGTCGAGCCGCTTGTTCGACGCGAGCGCTTCGCTCGACGGCACGCGGCCGGTCGCATAAAGCCCCGCCGCCAGTCCCGAGATGGTCGGCTCGCGCATTTCCGGATACGCGTTGTTGGTGCCCGTCGAAAGACCCGCGATTGGCACTTGTCCGCACTCGCGCACGACCGCGCGATGCGTGCCGTCGCCGCCGAGCACGATGAGCGCATCGACGCCGGCCTCGCGCATCATGCGCGCGGCGCGGAACGTGTCGTCGACACGCGCGGTCACCGGCATGTCGAGGAATTCGACCTTGGCGAGTGACGCATCCGGGCCGTGCTTGCGCGCGAGATGGCGCTGGAGCATGACCTTCAGGCCTTCGCGATCCGGCATCATCAACACGCGCCCGACGCCGCACGACGCCAGCGACGAAAGCAGCCGCAACACGATGTTCACGCGATCCGCGAGTTGCAGGCTGTTCGCGTTCGCGATGACGCGCCGGATGTCGCGCGCCGAAACAGGATTGGCGATGATGCCGACGAGCGGCGCCGCGTTTTCACGCATGCCTGTGTCTCCGTTTTGCGTTTTGTGCGGCGGATAAAGGCAAGCGCCATGCCAATCGGAACGGCGCGTTCGGACGCGAAAAAGCGAGGGATTACCCGCGGAAAACGGGCGCTTCGGAGGGTGTACGGGGCGCCGCCGTGACAGGTGTCACAGCGGCAGGTGTATCGGCGGGGGTACAGGCGTATCGGTGCTCAGTGCCCGTTCGCGTCGCGCTGATTCGGCGAGCGGATGCCATAGCGCGCCATGCGCCGATACAGCGTCATGCGGCTCACGCCGATCTGCCGCGCGACCGCGCTCAGGTTCCAGCTCGCGGCGCGCAGATACTGCATCAGCAGCATGCCTTCCGGCGGCAGCCGATGCGAGTCGAATTCCTCGATGATGCGCGGCGGCGGCTCGACCGGCGCGGCCACGCCCGCGAATCCTTCGGGCAGGTCATCGACTTCGATCAGACCGTTCGAGCACACCGCACGCGCATAACGCAGCACGTTGCTGAGCTCGCGCAGATTCCCCGGCCATTCATGCCGATGCAGGCGCTCGCGCGCCGCAGGCGACAGCGTGACCGCGCCTTCGAGGAGCTTGTCGACGAGCCAGTCGAGATCGCTTCGTTCGCGCAGTGGCGGCAGCGTGAAGCGCGCGCCGTTCAGACGGTAGTACAGGTCTTCGCGAAAGCGTCCGTCCTGCATGAGCGCATCGAGCGAATGATGCGTCGCGGAAACCACGCGCACATCGACCGATACGGGACGCGACGCGCCGATCGCGAGCACTTCGCCTTCGGCCAGCACGCGCAGTAGACGCGATTGCAGTTCGCGCGGCATGTCGCCGATTTCATCGAGAAAAAGCGTGCCGCCGTCGGCCTCCTGAATGAGCCCGCGCTTGCCCTTCGCGCCCGCGCCCGAAAAGCTGTTCGGCAGATGCCCGAACAATTCGCTTTCGATGAGCGTCTCCGGAATCGCCGCGCAATTCACCGCGACGAACGGCCCGGCGCGCCGCGCGCTCGCGCGATGCAGCGCCTTCGCGAAGAACTCCTTGCCGCTGCCGGTTTCGCCGTTGACGAGCAGATTGATCGGCGAATCGACGAGCTTCGCGGCGCGTTGCAGTTGACGCATGAGCGCGGCATCGCCGCCGCTCAGCGCGGCCAGCGGCGCGGGCACTTCGACGCTGCGCTGTGAAGCCGCGTTCGTGGCCGGCGCGAAGCACGGCGCGGGCGGCATCACGCTCAGGTAAAGCAGCGCGCCCGATTTCGCGAGCGGCACCGCGCGCAACTCGCTCGGCCGCGAATACACGAAGCGGCCCAGTTCGTCGATGCGCGTATCGAAGAGCGTGTCGAACGGCACGCCGATCAGCGACGCCGCCGCTTCGCCGGGCGCGATCGGCCGGCCGATTTCCGCCGCGAGCATCGCGTGCGCGCGGCGATTGTGTCCGACGATGCGCCCGCTCGCATCGAGCGCGATCAGATATTCCGGATTGACATCGACGAATTCGGGCGACGTGTTCAGCTTCAGAATCCAGTCCTGCCGATGCGTGCGCAGGAAGTTCGCGTTCTCGATATGTCCCGCGTAGATGCGCACGAGCTGTAGCGCGAGATTCTGGCTGTCGCGCGCTTGCGGCGACGTGAGCGCGGAGATATCGAGGATCGCGGCGAGCGCGCCGCGCGAATCGTAGAGCGGCGCGGCGGTGCAGGTCAGCGGGATATGCGTCGCGTCGAAATGATCGATCTGATGCACGGTGAGCGCCTGGCCCGTCGTGAGCGCGGTGCCGACGGCGCACGTGCCCGCGCCGGCTTCGCTCCACTGCGCGCCGAGATACAGGCCCGCGCGGCGCAGCGCGAAATCCGTGTTCGAATCGCCGATGTAGTCAACGGTCACGCCGAGCGCATCGGTCAGCAGCACGACGTAGCCCATGCCCGCGACCTGCTCGTAGAGCGTCTCCAGGCCGTGACGCGCGATGCGCGCGAAATCGTCGATACGCTGCTGATGCTCGCGCAGGCGCGTCTGCGGCAGGATGCGCGCTTCCTGCATGCGCGACGGATCGAGTCCGTACTGATGCACGCAACGCCGCCACGAAGACTCGATGATGCTCTCGTGCGTGCGCAGCGGCGCGGGCGCGGACACGACCGGTTCCGCCCGCGTCGTCGCCGCGACGACTGCCTCGATGTGCTCGCGTTGCCGCATGTCCATCGTGCTCTCCTTGTCTCCTTGAGTGAGGCACTTATCGGCGCCTGGCAGCGCGCTTTTGTTTTGATCGCCTCCCGCAATGCTTTCTTTCTTCGCTGCGGGCGAACGCGGGATATACCGATTCGCACGAGCGTGTGTCAGGCCATATGATGCTCGAATCGGCAGAACGCGTCATGCGGCGATAGCGCTGCGCCGCAACATAAACGCGTGCCGATATCCCGGCGCATCAAAACGAAAAGACAGGAGACAGCGGATGGCAAAGATCGCTTACGAAGACTTCGAGCGACAGGTTCTGCAGCATCACATCATCAAGGGCAATGTGTACGAGAACGGCGCGGCGCTCGTCGAGCGCGCGAACAGGTGGATCGCGGAGAACGGAATCGACGTGCTGAACGTCGAGAGCCTCTCGACGTTCGGCGCCGGCGACGATACCAGCGTCAGCCACTGGTACTCGGGCATTCGCGTCTGGTATCGGACTGCGTAGGAAAGACTCAGCCGCGGCCGACGAACGGCATCTTGGTCGCCATCACCGTGTGGAACAGGACGTTGGCTTCGAGCGGCAGATTCGCCATGTACAGCACCGACTGGCCGACGATCTTCACGTCCATCATCGGTTCGACGGCGATCTCGCCGTTCGCCTGCGGCACGCCGCGCGACATGCGCTCGGACAGCTCGGTGAAAGCGTTGCCGACGTCGATTTGCCCGACCGCGATGTCGTACTTCCGGCCATCGAGCGATGCGGTTTTCGTGAGGCCCTGCACCGCGTGCTTCGTCGCCGTGTAGGCCGCCGAGTTCGGGCGCGGCGCGCTCGCGGAAATCGAGCCGTTGTTGATGATGCGCCCGCCCATCGGCGTTTGCGCCTTCATCGTGCGGAACGCCTGCTGCAGGCAATAGAACATGCCGTTCAGATTGATATCGACGACATTGCGCCACTGCTCGGGCGTCCAGTCCTCGAACGGTCCGGGCGGATTCGACACGCCGGCGTTGTTGAACAGCAGATCGACGCGGCCGAAGCGCTCGACCGCCGCCTTGAAGAGTTTTTCGACCGATTGCGGATCGGAAACATCGGTCGGCACGGCGAGCGCGCGTTGCGCCGCGTTCGATTCGCCGATCACCGCTTCGAGCGGCGCGGGACGCCTTCCCGCCAGCACGACCGACCAGCCGTCGCCCAGCAACGCGAGCGCGGCCGCGCGCCCGATGCCGCTGCCCGCTCCGGTGACGATGGCGATTCGTTGAGACTGGTTGGCTGCGTCGGACATGTCTGCGTTCTCCTGTTGTAGAGCGCGCGACACATGCGCGCGCAAATCGGGAGAACATTATCGCGATGAATCAGCGATTACGCGATGCTTCCGTCGTGACCGCGCCCGCCGTCGTCGTGTTGTGGACGCCGCTGCCATCGCAGAAGACAGCGGTCATCACCATCGGCACGACCTGTTTTACGACCGCCGTGCTGCCCGATTCGCGCACCTTCGCCTCCACCGTTTCCGACGCGGCGAGCACCACGACGCCGTATGCGGAATCGTTGATCGGCTGGCCACTGCCGCGCTTGAACATGTCGTCGCCCTGCTCGTAGCCCAGCACGGCGAAGACGCGAAAGCCGTAGGCGGTGAGATCGCTTCCGTGCGTCGGCTTGAAGGCATTCACGGAATTCGCCTCGACGCGCATGGGACGCGCATCGATGGAGTTGTCGGCGACGAGCGGCGCGATGAACCTGTGCGCACTGGATTTGCAGTCGAGCTGGCTTTCGAGAGGCGTCGCGGTGCACAAGCTGGGCAGTAGTCCCCCGACCACGGCAGCGAATGCGGTGAGCGTTGCGAGAGGAGCGGTTTTCATGGCAGCGGTAACCAACGGTTCGTAAAGTCCGACACGGATTCTCGGCATCCGCATCGATGCAATAAGCGAGCCAGCGATCCGGCCCGCACTTCGCGCACGCGCTGCATTGTTCCCGCAAGGGCTTGGTTTGTTCTTTGTTCGTTGACTTCTTGACCGAAGGCGTTACGCGCAATCCTCGTGTATGTACAGCGATTCCTACAATCGTCTTTGTATTAGAGATATAGACAGACTCCGCCGTTCGACAGGCCGCGTCTGTACGAGATCCCTCAATCTTTCCCTATCGATGCGTCCTTCCGATGACACGCCGCGCTGCCGCCATACGGAACACGAATTCGGTGAAATGGTTATATTCGCGGTTCGACTAAAAAGGACCTTTCATGACCGCGCTCTCCGATTTTCCCATCACCCGAAAATGGCCCGCTCAGCATCCGGAGCGCATCCAGCTCTATTCGCTGCCGACGCCGAACGGCGTGAAAGTCTCGATCATGCTGGAGGAAACCGGCCTGCCCTACGAGCCGCATCTCGTGCGCTTCGACAAGAACGACCAGTTGTCGGAGGAGTTCATGTCGCTCAATCCCAACAACAAGATTCCCGCGATCATCGATCCGAACGGCCCGAACGGCGAGCCGATGCCGCTGTTCGAATCCGGCGCGATTCTCGTCTATCTCGCGGCGAAAAGCGGCCAGTTGATGCCCGACGATGTGGCCAAACGCTATGAAGCGCTGCAATGGCTGATGTTCCAGATGGGTGGCATCGGTCCGATGTTCGGGCAGGTCGGCTTCTTCCATAAATTCGCCGGCAAGGAATATGAGGACAAGCGGCCGCGCGCGCGTTACGTCGCCGAATCGAAGCGGCTGCTCGCCGTGCTCGACAAACGGCTCGATGGCCGCGACTGGATCATGGGCGACGAATTCAGCATCGCGGATATTTCGACGTTTCCGTGGGTGCGCAATCTGATCGGCTTTTATGAGGCGCGAGAACTCGTGGATTTCCATGAGTTCCGCAACGTCGAGCGCGTGCTCGAAGCTTTTCTGGCGCGGCCCGCCGTGAAGCGCGGACTGGAAATCCCGAAACGCGATTGATCCGTATGCGAAAGACGGTTGTCACACGACCGTCTCGAACGACCGGTAGAGTGCGCTCTTTCGAAAATGTCTGAAGATTGGCCAATCGTGCTGCGCAACGCCGCGCCCGGGCCCGGACTTCCTCGCGCACTTCCCTCCTCTACCGAACATGTCAAAGCTCACCGTCAAGGCGCGCCTCGCGATCGTCACGGGCGCGGTCACCGCCGTGCTCGTCGTTGTCGGCGGCGCCGGATTATTCGGCGTCCAGCAAGGCAATGCCGCGCTGCGTCACGTCTTCGAAGGCCGCGCGCAGGCGCTGCAAACCATCTCGACCATCGACGAGCTCATCACGCAAAGCCAGTTCGCGATCAGCGACGCGGTGCTCGATCCGTCGGCGCAAAAGACGCAAGCCGTGGTCGCGTCGACGCAGCAGCGCATCGCGAACGTCGATGCCCTGCTCGGCCGGTATCTGCGCTATCCGCTCGATGCGACTGAGGCGCCGCAAGCCAAACGCCTCGCCGCCGATTGGGCGACGCTGCGCGACAAGGGTTTTCGTCCGACGGCCAATCTGCTCACAGCGAACAATTTGTCCGAAGCGCAGTGGATCGTGACGCAGCAGATCGAGCCGCAGGCGAAGCGCGTCAAAAAGGAAAGCACCGATCTGCGCGCATTCCAGCTCACCGCCGCGCAGCGGGAATACGACGACGCGCAGCGCGTGAGCCGCATCGTGCAGTGGACGGTCGGCGCCTGCATCGCTGCGGGCGTGGCGCTCGTCGGCGGACTGTGCTTTTCGATGGCGCGCACGCTCGTTCGTCAGCTCGGGGGCGAGCCGGAACTGGCGGCGAGCGTCGCACGGCGCGTCTCGAAAGGCGATTTGCTGACCGACGTGCCCGTCGCGCCCGGCGACACGCAAAGCCTGATGCACGCGATGAGCCTGATGCGCAGCCAGCTTGCGGCGATGGTCGGTGACATCAAACGATCGACGGACACCATCGGCATCGCGGCTGCGGACATCACCGAGGGCAATCACGCGCTGTCGGCGCGCACGGAGGAACACGCGGCGAGCTTGCAGCAGACGTCGGCGAGCATGGAGCAGATCGCGGCGACAGTGCGCACGAACGCCGATCACGCGAACCGCGCGCGCGAACTCGCGAAGGAAGCGTCGGAGCGTGCAAAGGACGGCGAGCGCGCCGTCGCCGATGCGATCGCGCGCATGACCGATCTGTCTTCACGCTCGGCGCAAATCGGGCAGATCACGAGCGTCATCGAATCGATTGCGTTTCAGACCAATTTGCTCGCGCTGAATGCCGCGGTGGAAGCGGCGCGCGCCGGATCGCTGGGACGCGGCTTCGCGGTGGTCGCGGAGGAAGTGCGCGCCCTTTCGCGGCGCTCGTCGGGTGCGGCGAAGGAAATCTCGCAACTGACGCGCGAGGTGAATGCGCACGTGGAATCGAGCGGCGCGACGGTGAAACGCGCGGGTACGACGCTCACCGACCTGCTCGATTCCGTCGACGGCGTGTCCGCGCTGGTCGAAGCGATCGCCACGGCGTCGAGCGACCAAAGCAGCGGCATCGACGAAGTGAACGACGCCGTGTCGCAGATGGATCGGCTCATGCAGAAGAATGCGGCTTTGGTGAACGAAGCGTCGGCCTCGGCGTTGTCGCTCGACGCACAGGCGCGCGAGCTCAGGCAGACTGTCCGGGCGTTTCAGGTCTAGCCATTTTTTTTCGCATCGACACGATTTTTTCAACCGGTTCAGAATGGGAGGCGAAGCAGCGCGCGAATTTCGTTCGCCGGATGAAATGCGTTACGCATCAAGAGCTTGATCCGGCGATGCGCAGGATATCCACATGCTTGTGCACGGTATCTGTGGACAAGCATGTGCGTTCCCAGCCGAGACGAATTCGCCGAACGTTCACGTTCTTCGATGCGATATCTGACGGTGTGACGCCCATGGATACTTCCTTCCGCTCTCTTTCCCCCCGCGCTTTTCCTTTCCGTTCCGCTCGATCGCGACGATTTCCCGCCATCGCCGCGATCGGAATGATCTGCGTCGCGGCTCACGCGCAGACGCAATGTCCCGGCTACGTCGAAACCGACGCCGGCAGCGCGTTCGACGTCGCTTCGATCATCCGCGACACAGGCTCGCCGCAATCGGCGCTGGACAAGGTGCGTAGCGCCGTGGCGCGGGTCAACGCGGGCGGCGGATGCTCGATCTTCCGCGACCGGCTCGCCTGCGAAGAAACGATGACGCTCGCGGACAAGGCGATCGCCGCGCTACAGGCGTGCGCGAACGCCAAGATGCCTAAAGGCACCGCTCACGGTTGATGCAATCGGGAAATAAAAAAGCGCGTGCCGCCTGAATCGGCGGCACGCGCTTTCGAGTTCGTCCGGACGCGGTCCGGACTGCCCGGTAGATCAGCGATCCAGGAACGGACGCAGCTTGTCGGCGCGGCTCGGATGCATGAGCTTGCGCATCGCCTTGCTTTCGATCTGACGAATACGCTCGCGCGTCACGTCGAACTGCTTGCCCAGCTCTTCGAGCGTGTAGTCCGAAGCCGTATCGATGCCAAAGCGCATACGCAGCACCTTCGCCTCGCGCGGCGACAGCGCATTGAGCGCATCGTCGATCGCGGCGCGCATGTTCGCGTGCACGGCAGCATCGGCCGGCGACGCGGCGCCCTGATCTTCGATCATGTCGCCGAGCGTCGCGTCGGCATCTTCACCGACCGGCGTTTCCAGCGACACCGGCTGCTTGGCGATCTTGAGAATGCCGCGGATCTTCTCTTCCGGCATTTCCATACGCTCGGCGAGCACGGACGGATGCGCTTCCTGACCCGTCTGCTGCAAAATCTCGCGCGAAATGCGGTTCAGCTTGTTGATCGTTTCGATCATGTGGACCGGCACGCGAATCGTGCGCGCCTGATCCGCGAGCGAACGCGTCACAGCCTGACGAACCCACCACGTCGCATACGTCGAGAACTTCCAGCCGCGGCGATATTCGAACTTGTCCACCGCCTTCATCAGACCGATGTTGCCTTCCTGAATCAGATCCAGGAACTGCATGCCGCGATTCACGTACTTCTTCGCGATCGAAATCACGAGACGCAGGTTCGCTTCGATCATCTCGCGCTTGGCCTGACGCATCTTCAACTCGGCAGCCGTCATCTGACGGTTGATCTGCTTGAGTTGCTTGAGCGGCATCTCGACCACGCCTTCGACGTCGATGAGCTTCTGCTGCTCCGCCTGAATCGCCGGCAAGCTGCGCTCGAGCGACGCGCCGTAATGCTTCGAGCCCGCAGCCGCGCGCGACGTCCATTCGAGATCGGTCTCGTGACCGACGAACGATTCGACGAACTTCTCGCGCGGCATGCCGCAACGATCCACCGCGATCTGCAGAACGCGACGTTCGATATCACGCACCTGCGCCACGCGCTGCTGAACGTCGACACACAGACGGTCGATGGTCTTCGCCGTGAAGCGGATCGAGCCGAGCTCGCGCTGGATTTCGGCGCGCGCTTTTTCGACTGCCTTCGTCGCGACCGCGCCCGAACCCTTAGGATTGCTCGCTTGTTCGGCCAGCTCGCGCACGCGTGCGAAGATTTCGAGACAATCGGCCTTCAATTGCTTCAGACGCGCTTCATTCGATGCGCCAGCATCGCCGCCGTCCAGATCGTCGTCGTCGTCTTCGTCGCTGTCGGATTCATCGGTATCGGTATCGATGTCGGCGGAGTCGTTTGTTTCGGGCGCCGAAATATCTTCCTCTGCCGTGTCTTCTTCCTTCAGGCCGTCGACCAGATCGTCGATCTTGAGCTCACCCGATTCGACTTGCGCCGCATCCGCGAGAATGGTCGCGACGGTCGACGGGCATGCCGCGATCGCCTGGATCATCTCGTGCAGGCCGTCTTCGATGCGCTTCGCAATGGCGATTTCGCCGGCACGCGTGAGCAACTCGGTCGCGCCCATTTCGCGCATGTACATGCGAACCGGGTCGGTCGTGCGACCGAACTCGGAATCGACCGTCGACAGCGCGTTTTCCGCTTCTTCGTCCGATTGCTCGTCGGTGACCACGCTCGGGGCGCTATCGCTCAGCAGCAGCGTTTCGGCATCCGGAGCCTGCTCGTAGACAGCGACACCCATGTCGTGGAACGTGCTGACGATGGTTTCCATCGCAGCTGTTTCAGCGAAATTGTCCGGCAGGTGGTCGTTGATCTCGGCGTGCGTGAGATAACCGCGATCCTTGCCCAACTGGATGAGCGCGCGCATCTGACGTTGCCGTTCTTCATTCTGCTCCGCGGTCATCGCGACATCGGGCTGTATCGTGCCGGCCTGGCCCTTCCCTTTGTTCGCCCGCCGGCCTGGTGCCTTGCGCGCCGGCGCGACGATATCCAGCTCCGAATCTTCCCGATCAAAACTTGCCATACTTTCTCCTCGACAGGTTTGCTCGGCGACGACAGATCCCCGGGAGCGAGCGTGACGGCTCGCGATGATTTCGATGACAGCTTCGACCACGGACGGCTTGCTGAAAATCGCATCGAGCAAAACACGCAAACCGCATCCAGACGCGGTACTTGCGTTTTCCAATCGCCCATTAAGGCGCAACCTTAGAGTATATCAGCATTTGCTGCGTCGCAGCAGCCTGATTTAAAAAACTTTTCCCGACGTGGCCATTGCGTGGCATTTGTCTGATCTAAGAGTGACCTGCTGTCCGTCGCGAAGATTGCTCACGACTCCAGACCAGGCATCTCGCGAAGTCTCGTCGATGACGCTACGCGCGATATCGTCTGTAAGAGCGAACTCAAAGGGAGCGAAGTCGACTGCCGCTGACCCGACGGCCTCGTCGCCTCCCTTGACTTCATAGTGGGGGCGGAGTTGGCTCTCTTCAAGCGTAGGAGCGCTTTGAGATCGTTTAGGTGCGCCTCCGATGGGCGCTCGGTCTCGAGGGCATCTGTCGAAGCTGCGCGATCGGAATGGGTCTGCATGCGAGTCGGGGCGTTCGGATTTAGAGGCACGATATGCCCCGCTTCGAGAGCGGCAAGGAAGTCGTGTGCCCATGCACCCGCATGCACGCGCGGCTGAGCTTCGTCACGATGATGAATGATGATGGATCGGGCGTCATCTGAAACTCGATAACGTCGAAGGCCATCGCGGCTTACAAAAGATTGACCCACGATTTCGGCAATGGCTGTGTCGACTTGTTTGACGCGTGTGCGCTGGTTCTGCTCTTCGACTTGGGCGTGCCGCTGGTTTCGCGCGCGGTACGCGAAATCGACGGGAGTACGCAAGAGGGTTCGCAGATAGCTAATCGGGTGCTTGGCGCGACGGAGATGAGTCCAACTGGCTTCCACGACATCCGAAAGAAGTTTCTGGTGAAGCCTAGCCTCGCGCATCAGCTTGAAGATCAGAAATTCACGAAATCCCAGAGACAGCAAGCGTTGGAGATCCGCGGGAAGGCGTCCTGATTGTCTCTTTTGAGTAGTAGGGATTAGATCCTTATATATAGCGCCGTCTGCCACGGTGACAGACGGCGGCGCCAAAGAAAAGGCGCGTTCGGTTTTGACGGCATCTTCCTGATTAGGCACGGACGGTTTCTGCCCTTCGGTTTGATGCTCGACGAGGCCGAGTAGCGCGGCAGCTTTCGGCGTCAAATGAATGTAGGCGCGTCCGAACAAGCCAGCCGCGCCGTAGCGTGTCTGCGGCGGCCGGGTGATGAAACCGGCGGTTTCGAGGTCGTCCATGCTGCGATAGAACGTGCGCATGGATTGCTGTGCGCGTCCGGTTAGCAGCTCGCGCCGGGCGAAGATCGGCGCGTACGGACGCGACGCATCGACGGTGCGGGCGAGGGCAGCGAACAACGCGCGCGCTCGCGCGGGGAGCGCAGTGGTGTGGGTGGCGCGATGCGCGGCGCGAAAGATCACCCAAGGAAGGTTTGATCGATCGCACGCGTATTCATCGAGAGCGAGCTGGTCCGCTAACGCAGACCCTGAATCAGAGTTTTGAAGGCGAGAATCGACCTCGCCTGCAACGGAACGTTGCGCGATACGCATGTCAAGTACGTCCATTTCGGAAAATGGAGGACAAACGCTTGACTGCCCATCGCGTTCCGCTAAACTTCGAGGTGTGTACTCGTGACCCGATTGGCGTCGGGAAGCGGAACGGGCGACATGCAGTTAAGCCCGATATTCAAAAGCCTTCGGTTGGCGCCGAAGGCTTTTGTCTTTTTACAGCTTGCTCGTTACATAGCAGTCTCGTCAGTGCTGAAACATCAAGTCATTGATTTCTAAGGAAGTTCTACTAGGTTCATCGCCCGAAACTTCGCTTAATTCGTTAAGTCGTTGATTTAAAAAGAAAACCTAGTAGGGCCCTCAATCCTGTCCCGATTCACTCAACGTTTTGTTGATGAAGTCGGCAATCCGCTGCCCCCACATCTCGGCGTCCGTGGCTTCCTTCTCAAAGAAGCGAACGCCGACGACACCGTTTCTCGTAGACACCTCGCAGACCTTTCTTCGGCCTGAGCGAACAACAGTTGCGCTCGGGGCCGCCGCGCGAGGTTTTTCTGTCGCAAGCGCGACGGCCTTATCCTGAGTAAAACTCTCGTCCTCGATAAGACGTCGAATCGCTTCCACTACCTTTTCTGACTTCCCCGCTTCGGTCAGCGCGGCAAGCTTCTGTGCCGCATTGCTGCCCAGACGTTCAGGCTTTTCAGCGAGAGCTAATTTCGCCGCTTCCGGTAGCGCGTCGAACGAAAAGATTCGCGTGACGTGGCTCTTGCTCAATCCCGCGCTCTCGGAAATCTCGGCGCGCGAAAGTCCGCTCAATTCCTGCAATCGCTTGAAGTTCCAATACTTCTCGAAGTCGGTTAGCGACGGCGACAGCAGGTTCGAAAAGAACGCAGCAAACTCGATCTCACCTTCCTCGATCGATGCGACGTTCGCGCGAATCGTCGAGCGCCCGAGCTCTCTGTACGCCGCCACGCGGTTGTGTCCCGCGACGATTTCAAAGCGACCTTCCGGCAATGCGCGCACCAAAATTGGCGTAGCGAGCGCATGCTGGGCAAGGTTGCTCTTCAACTCCTGAAATTGCTCCGCCGTGAGTTTGCGACGCCGCCCATGCACTTCGATGAGCGCATCGAGCCGCACTTCCAGTGCGGCCCTCTCCTCGAGTTGCGACTCGAGTTCCTTGATTCGAGACTGAGCGCTATTAATGCGATTCTGCGCGTCCATCAATCGCCCTGGCGACGTGCGCGGCTCCGTGCTGACTGGACGCGGTTGAGCCGCATCCGTCGGCTTGCTGCCGATGTTCGCTGTCTTGGCGAGGAGTCTGTCCCCGATGCCCATTTATTCCTCCTTCTGATTCCACGCGCGAACGAACTGCGCGTCGAGATGCTCGGCGAGTCGGTCCAGCGGCTCTTTGAATCGGTTGTATGCGGCCGTGCTGCCATCCGGTTTCGACAAGTCATAGACCGTCGACAGTTGCGCCGACGCGCCCTTCGGCACCGTCGATTCCGGAATTTCGAAGGGTAGGACGCGATCGCCGTAAGCCTTCTGCAGCCATCCACGCACGACGCGCGACACATCGTCCGACTTCGCCTTCGTCATGATCACGTTCACGAAATCGAAGCGCTTCTGCTCCAGCACCCCCGGCAGCTTCTTCGCGATATCGGCGAAAAGGTGCCAGAACTGCGTCGAACTCGCGAAGTCGAGCGCCTCGGGCGGGCAGGGCAGCAGGATTGCGTCCGACGCAAGCAATGCGTTGATCGTCAGATAGCTGAGCGCCGGGGGCGTGTCGATGACGATCGCATCGTACTCATTGGCAAGCGGCATCAGACCCTTGCGCACGATTTCCCAGAATTCGAACGTGCTATCGTTCAGAACCTTGGCGGGAATCTCGAACTCGGCGTCGAAAAGCGACGACGATGCCGGGATGAGGTCAAGGTTGTGCCAATACGTTTCCTGCACGGCGTAGTGGAGCGTCTCCCGATCACCGTATATGAGCGGAAGAAGGGTCTGATCGTCCGAGATTTCGGCGTCCGGCGCCCATCCGCACAACTGAGTGGTCGTGCCTTGCGGATCGCAATCGATGACCAGCACCTTGCGCCCGAGCAGCGTCAACGCCTGCGCGGCCGAGACGGCCGTCGTCGTTTTCGCGACGCCGCCCTTGAAGTTCGCCACGGTCACGATTCGCCCGCGCTTGCTTTCCGGCCGACGCGTGCGTTCCTTCGTCGCGCGAATCCAGGTCAGCGCCTCTTCGAGCGAGAATTCCTTGCTACGGCCAGCGCCCTTGGACGTTCCCGCAGGCAAATCGCCTTTCGTGGTCAGGTATTGAAACCGCTGCTTATCGACGCCGCATAGCGATGCGACCTGCGCGCTCGTGAATGTCGGCGCGCTTTTGCGCGGGTACGGCTCCAACATCGCGTCGCGGATCTGATTGAGGATGTCAGTGGCTTGGGCCGCCACCCCCAAGAGCGTTTCGATCGAAACGGATTGATCGACTTCGGGAAGCCGAGCGCTTAGCATGGAATTCGCAGTCACTGGCGGGCCTGGGTAAGCAAATAATTCTTCGGTTGGTGGAAAACAAGCTGCAAACCGAAGAATAAACGGCGAACCGGTAAACCTCAAGTAAACTCTGAAGTACTTGAGCACCCGCACCGGGCATTTTTACAACGCTCAGCGCTCGTGTAAACGCGAAATTAAGAGGACTCTCAGGATTTTGAGTCTATCGACGCGTTGCGAATCAGTTTTTCGACGCCAAGGAAGCGCCCCGTGTCCTCGTTTCTGAGATAGAGCGAGGTCGTCGAGAGATCGGCGTGGCCGAGGCCGGCGCTGACTTCGCGCAACTCCGCGCCGTGTCCGAGAGCGTGCATCGAATGGGTGTGACGCAGCCAGTGCGTGCTGGCTTGCTTCAAATGTCGGCCGCTGCCGGGCGCGCGCGATTCCATGAATGCGGCGGCGTTAGTGAAAATGCTCTTGAAGATCTTGCCGATACCGTCGGGCGTCAGGGCTTGTCCGCCGCGCGCCTGAGCGATGATCGGCGTGCCTTCGGCGCAGTCCAACGGGTTTTGCAGGCCGCGCATCGCGAGATTGTCCGTTAACGCTTCGACGACCACTGGCGGTAAAAGTACCGTGCGCGGCGCCCCGCGGCCTTGATCGACCGAAAGACGCCAGACCGCGCCTTCCACGCCCGGCAAGCGTCCCAAGCTGAGCGCGTCGGTCGTGGCGGCTGCGAGTTCGGCGCGGCGCAGGCCGGTAGCGTAGGCGAGAAGCAGCGCCAATCTGTCGCGGTGTTCCGAAAACGAATAAACAGCGCGCTCAACCGACTGCAGGACGCATTTCCACTGCTCGAGATCGAGCGTGCGCGTGGCTGATTCAAACACGGGCGGCGCCGCGACGCGCGCCAATCCCGCGAAGGGATTCACCGCCAGATAACCCTCTCCGACGAGCCATTCGCACATCGCGCTCACTATTGAGCGAGCCGTTTCGCGGCTGCGATCGGAGAGAGGGCCGGCAAACGGCCGCCATCCGCCGAACGATCGTTCGCCACGTTCGGCGGCGATCCAGCGCGCCGCCGGTTGCGGATTCGCCAGAAAAGTGTCGATGTATTCGCCGCATTCGCCGCGATCGAGTGACGACAAGGGTTTGCCCCGTTCCACCAGCGCCCACAAGAGCAAGCGCTCGGCTTCGCGCCGATACGCACGCCGCGTGTGCGCACTCCCCGATCGGGCGTCGAGCCAGGCAAAAATCGCGCGGACATCCGTGCCGAACGGCGCGCCGGCGCCCGACCGATTCGATCCTTTCGACCCGTCGAGCGCCGGCGGGACGCGCAGCGCCTCGATGGGCGCGATCACCACCTCGCGGTGTTCGCTGGTTCCCGGAGGCTGCGTCACCGCGACGTCGCCCGCTTTCCACTGCCGCCTCGGCACGAGCGTGACCGGTGAAAGCGTGTGCCGAAGCGCCTGGGCATGAAGCTGGAGCCAGTCGACGACGCGCTGTGCGCCCTTCGGACCGAGCCGCGGCACGGCGGTGTACCACCGATGCCGTCGACCTTCGATGAGCTCGATGACATCCGCGAGCGTCGTGAGTCCTGCCGCCGTGAGTCGCGCGGTGATCGCGGGCTCGAACCAGCCGTCGATGGGATGATCCGGACTCGGATCCTGCGCTAGCGATGCCTCCATGCGCGCGAGCGCGTCGGCTTGCCGGCGCCGCAACCGCACATTGCGCGCGGCGCGCCGGTCCAGGGCAGGGGAGGTGTCCGGCGGATAAGCCTCCTCATATAGCGCCAGCAACTCGGATTCGCTGTAAACGCCACCCGGATCGGTTTTCTCGCGGAAGTCATCGAGCGTGGGGGCGGCAGCGGTAGGCTCGGGCTCGAATAGCGGAATGCTGCCCGGCCGAAGCCGCAACAAATGCGCGGCTTCTGTATCGCGGGCGCGCCGGGCGAGGACCGACAGCGTATCGCGCAGCGCGTCGATCAGGCGTCGCGTGGCCCGGACATCGGTGCTTGCGTCGCCATACGATGCATGCAACTGCGCCTCCGACACGCCGTCGAGATAGCCGCGATACAGCGCAAAGTGCTGGCGTGTGAGCCGGTTCGGCGCGCGCAGGCGGACCTTATCCAGCGTTGATTCCACCGCGCTTTCTGCCAAACCTTGTCTGGAGCGTGCTGTGCCGCGAGCCATTTATGCTTTCTTTTCAGTGAGTTGGCGCGAGATTATCAACCAGCTTCGAATTTGACAAGAAAAATCGCTACATCTGATAAGTCGAATTATCAGCATCTGCACGTGCGACCCGCGTGGCCGTATGCGCCGACAGTCCGGCGCGCTTGAATCTTGATCCGGCGCGGCGCATATTTTCAGGACATCCATAACTGGTACCGCAGGAGAAACGAGCCGATGCTTGATCCTGTACGCCCCACCTCAAAACCGCCCGAGCAGGACGACGCGTTCCGCCCGAGCCTGCCGGAGGTGTACGCGTCAGTTCACGTACCGGCCGGCGGTCGATGGATCCGCCGCTTCCTCGCCTTTGCCGGTCCCGGCTACATGATTTCCGTCGGCTACATGGACCCGGGTAACTGGGCGACCGACATCGCCGGTGGCTCGCGATTCGGCTACACGCTGCTGACAGTCATCCTGCTGTCGAACCTGATGGCGATTCTGCTACAGGCGCTCGCGGTCCGTCTCGGCGTCGCGACCGGACGCGATCTCGCGCAAGCATGCCGCGATCACTATTCGAAGCCCGTGAATTTCGCGCTGTGGTTCGCGTGCGAGGCGGCGATCGTCGCATGCGATCTGGCCGAAGTGATCGGCACCGCCATCGCGCTGCAACTACTCTTCGGCATTCCGTTGATCGCGGGCGCGCTCCTGACCGCGCTCGATGCGTTTCTTTTGCTGTTGCTGATCAACAAAGGCTTTCGCCTGCTGGAAGCCTTCGTCATCGCGCTGCTCGTCGTGATTGCGAGTTGCTTCGCGTTACAGATCGCGGCCGCCGCGCCGCCGTTCGCCGATGTCCTGCGCGGTTTCATCCCTTCGCCGCGTATCGTCGCGGACCGCGAGATGCTCTACGTGGCGATCGGCATTCTCGGCGCGACGGTCATGCCGCACAACCTGTATCTGCACTCGTCGATCGTGCAGACACGCGCGTACGGCAAATCGGTATCGGCCCGGCGCGCCGCGATCCACTGGGCGACCATCGACAGCACGATCGCGCTGACGCTCGCGCTTTTCATCAACGCCGCGATCCTGATCGTCGCCGCCGCCGTGTTCCATGCGAGCGGGCACAACGAGGTCGCGGAGATTGGCGACGCGTTCCACTTGTTGTCGCCGCTGCTCGGCCTGAGCATCGCATCGACGCTCTTCGCGGTCGCGTTGCTCGCGTCGGGTCTGAATTCGACCGTCACCGCGACGCTCGCCGGCCAGATCGTGATGGAAGGATTTTTGCGCCTGCACATTCCGAACTGGGCGCGGCGTCTGATCACGCGCGGTATCGCGATCGTTCCCGTGATCGTCGTCACCGCGATCTACGGCGAAAAGGGCACCGGCCAGTTGCTCGTGCTGAGCCAGGTAATCCTGTCGATGCAACTGCCGTTCGCCGTGATTCCGCTGGTGCGCTTCGTGTCGGACCGCAGCAAAATGGGCGTCTTCGCCGTTTCGCGCTGGACGAGCGGGCTGGCGTGGCTCGTCGCGGGCGTGATCGTCGTGCTCAACGTCAAGCTGCTCGCCGACACGCTGCTGCCGTAACCGGACATCGCGCGCGGAAAAAACACCCTCTATATAGAAGGAGACACGAACAATGAGCGGCGCGTTCATCGACATCACCCTGCGCGACGGCACCATCATTCCCGCCTACGTGACGCAGCCCGCGAAGGGATCGGGACCGGGCATCGTGCTGCTTCACGACACGGCGGGCCTCGACGACTTCGTCACGCGCACAGCCGACCTGTACGCCGAAGAAGGCTATGTCGTGCTCGCGCCGCGACTGCCCGAGCACGAGCCGAAGCCCGGCGGGATCGCGGCGGAAAACTTCGCGTCGCTCGTCGATGGCCTTCGCGCGTTGCCGCAACATGCGGGCAAGGTCGGCGTGGTCGGTTTCGGGCGCGGCGGGCGGTTCGCGACGCGCATCGCCGCGCAGGCCGACGTCGATTGCGCCGCCTGCTACTACGCCGACGATTTCGCCGCCTGCCTCGCCGATATCCCGACGATCCGCTGCCCGATGGTCTTCCACTTCCCCGAACACGGCGCGCACGATCCGCGCGAAGTCGAGGCTGCGCTCGCGGACAAACCGAACATCGAACGCTATGTCTACCCGGGCACATCGACGGGCTTCATCGCGCCCGGCAGCGAGCACTACGACAAACCCGCCGCGCTGATGGCGTACTCGCGCACGCTGTCGATGTTGCGCAAGGTGCTCGGCCCGCTCTTCGATCTGAATCACTTGTGGGAGCAGCACTGCTATTTCGAATTCGCCACGCGCGATGTCGACGCCGTCATGCCGACGATGGTCGCCGAGCCCTACGTGAATCACGTACCGACGATGACGGGCGGCGTCGGTCACGATCAGTTGAAGCGCTTCTACAAGTATCACTTCGTCCATTCGAACCCGGCCGATACGAAGCTGATACCAGTGTCGCGCACGATCGGGGCGGATCGCGTCGTCGACGAGTTCGTGTTCTGTGCGACGCACGACCGCGAAATCGACTGGCTGTTGCCCGGGCTTCCGCCGACGGGCCGATACTTCGAAATCCCGATGCTCGCCGTGATCCGCTTTCGCGGCGACAAGCTCTACAACGAGCATATCTACTGGGATCAGGCGTCGGTGCTGGTGCAGATCGGCGTGCTCGATCCGGACGGGCTGCCGATCGCGGGACGGCAGGCCGCGAAGAAACTCATCGACGAAACTTTGGCGAGCAATGAGTTGATGCCCAACTGGTCGTCGAGCGAGGGCAAGCCGATCTGAGCCCGTTGCATACTACGGTCACACTAATAGAACCATCCGGAGACAGGCATGACCGACGTGGCAGGCGCGCACTCCGCGCCCCAATGTCCCTTTCACGACGAATTGCGCGCGCCGAACGGCTGCCCCGTGAGCGCGCGCGCAGCCGAATTCGATCCCTTCGGCGACGGCTATCAGCAAGACCCGCCCGACTACGTGCGCTGGGCGCGCGAACAGGAGCCGGTGTTCTTCAGCCCGAAACTCGGCTATTGGGTCGTCACGCGCTACGACGACATCAAGTCGATCTTCCGCGACAACATCACGTTCAGTCCTTCGATCGCGCTGGAGAAGATCACGCCGACCGGCCCCGAAGCGAACGCGGTGCTCGCATCGTACGGCTTCGCGCTCAACCGCACGCTCGTCAACGAGGACGAACCCGCGCACATGCCGCGCCGCCGCGCGCTGATGGACCCGTTCACGCCCGAGGCGCTCGCGCATCATGAACCGATGGTGCGCGCGCTCGCCCGCGAATACGTCGATCGATTCATCGACGACGGGCGCGCCGATCTCGTCGATCAGATGTTGTGGGAAGTGCCGCTCACCGTCGCGCTGCATTTTCTCGGCGTGCCGGAAGAGGACATGGACGCGCTGCGCCGCTATTCGATCGCGCACACGGTCAACACGTGGGGACGGCCGAAGCCCGAAGAGCAGGTCGAAGTCGCGCACGCCGTCGGCAAGTTCTGGCAATACGCGGGCAAGGTGCTCGACAAGATGCGCGAAGATCCGTCCGGTCCCGGCTGGATGCAATACGGCATCCGCAAGCAAAAGGAATTGCCCGAAGTCGTGACCGACTCGTATCTGCATTCGATGATGATGGCCGGCATCGTCGCCGCGCACGAGACGACGGCGAACGCCACCGCGAATGCGTTGAAGCTCCTGCTGCAACATCGCGAGGCGTGGCGCGATATCTGCGACGACCCGAGCCTGATTCCGAACGCGGTGGAAGAGTGCCTGCGTCATAACGGCTCGGTCGCGGCGTGGCGGCGGCTCGCGACGAAGGACGTGAAGATCGGCGGCATCGATATTTGCGCGGGCTCGAAGCTCTTGATCGTCACGTCGTCGGCGAATCACGATCAACATCAGTTCGCCGATGCCGATCTTTTCGACATTCGCCGCGAGAACGCCAGCGATCAGTTGACCTTCGGCTACGGCGCGCATCAGTGCATGGGCAAGAACCTCGCGCGCATGGAGATGCAGATTTTCCTCGACGAGCTCACGCGGCGCCTGCCGCATATGCGCCTCGCCGAACAGCGCTTTACCTACGTGCCGAACACGTCGTTTCGCGGGCCGGAGCATCTGTACGTCGAATGGGACCCGGCGATGAATCCCGAGCGCGTCGACCCGAACGTGCGCGAGGCGCGCACGGTGGTGCGCATCGGCGAGCCATCGTCGCATGCGGTGAGCCGCGCGGTGATCGTCGATTCGGTTCAGGCTTGCGCGGATCGTATCGTGCGCGTGCGGCTCGTATCGGTGGACGGCCGCGATCTGCCGCGCTGGACGGCGGGCTCTCATATCGATGTCGTCTGCGGCGAGACCGGCCTGTCGCGCCAGTATTCGCTATGCGGCGATCCGGGCGACGCAGGAGCGTTCGAAATCGCGGTGTTGCGCGAGACGGAAAGCCGGGGCGGCTCGGCGTGGGTTCACGAGAACGTGAAGCGCGGCGCGCAGTGGCGCATCCGCGGCCCGCGCAATCACTTCCGTCTCGACGAACGCGCGAAAAAGCTCGTGCTGATCGCGGGCGGCATCGGCATCACTCCGATCAGCGCGATGGCGCGGCGTGCGCGCGCGCTCGGCATCGACTACGAGGTGCATTACAGCGGACGCTCGCGCGCATCGATGGCCTTGCTCGACGAGATGCGCGCGCTGCACGGCGCACGCCTTCGCGAGTACGTCTCGGAAGAGGGCACGCACAACGATTTCGCCGCGCTCGCGGTGGAAGAGGGCACGCTCGTCTACGCGTGCGGCCCGGCGCGCATGCTCGATGCGCTCGGAGAAGCGAGCGCGTCCTGGCCCGAAGAAGCGCTCAAGATCGAGCATTTCGAATCGAAGCTGGGCACGCTCGATCCGGAGCACGAGCGCGCATTCGAGGTCGAGCTGAAGGATTCGGGTCTCGTGCTGACCGTTCCGGCCGATCAGACCTTACTCACTACACTCAGACGCGCGAACGTGGATGTCCAGAGCGACTGCGAAGAAGGTCTGTGCGGATCATGCGAAGTGCGCGTGCTCGACGGCGAAATCGATCATCGCGACGTGGTGCTGACAAAAGGCGAACGGCAATCGAACGATCGAATGATGGCGTGCTGCTCGCGCGCGAAGGGCGGAAAACTCGTTTTAGCGCTTTGACAAATCGACGATTTCGAGTGACTTTCGCCGACCACTCGAAGTCGTTACTTTCACTGACAGATGTCAAAATGTCGCGGTTAAAGACAATCGATTAACTGCACATATTTTCATCGCGCCGTCATGTATCGGCGTTAAGAGAGCGAGTTTGTTCCTGATAAAGATGAATTGGTTATACGTAGTAGTTAATTCTTATATAAGGAATAGCGCTCGCGCGGCACGCTTCGCGTCCAGGACAGAAAGACGCTCATATGGGCCGACACCACCCGGCGCGCGCCCGCGGCCTTTTGCGCATTGACCCGAAGGGCGAATTGATCATACGACCTGCGCAATTTTCGTCGTCATATAGGATGATTATTGAACGTGCGTTCGAACATTGCTGCGATAAGCAGCAAGTTAAATAAGGGAGTTTTTACGCAAACTAGGGTTTATACCTACTAATATGAAATTTTTTGCGCATGTTTTCCGTTTAGAATTGTTACTAATTTGGTGCGTCGCACAAGCGCCCAAAACCGAATAACTTCCAATATGCCCTGCTGCAAGAGCGCGAGAATGTTCGCGCGGATGGATCACGCTCGCGCGATTCACGGCAGCAAGGCGAAAGAGAAGACCGGTGCTTAACCTGAGAGATTTTATTAAAGGCCCATATAAATGGACCATGCAATTGGCTGCACGTTTGCCGCATCCCGTTCGGGATTTTTTCTGCGGAGCGAACCTTGTCCCACGGGCGAGGTCATTCCGTAGTCGGCGCGACGCCTCTTGAAGTCGCTCGCTCATGCATCGGTCGGTCGGACATCGCTCCGCACGCGACGCTGCGCATCAATCTGCCCCGAGTTCGAATCGAACTCACCCGTCCGTTCGTACCGGACGCGTTTTCGCGTCGCGTGAAATGTCACGCGCACGGAAATTCCGCTCACGTTTTCGCTGTTTGATGAGGATAGAAAATGACTGACGTAGTGATCGTATCGGCCGCGCGTACGGCGGTAGGCAAGTTCGGCGGCTCGCTCGCGAAGATCGCGGCGCCGGAGCTGGGCGCGACGGTAATCAAGGCGGTTCTGGAGCGCGCGGGCGTGAAGCCCGACCAGGTGAGCGAAGTAATTCTGGGCCAGGTGCTCGCGGCCGGCTCGGGCCAGAACCCGGCGCGCCAGTCGCTCATCAAGGCCGGTTTGCCCGACATGGTTCCCGGCATGACGATCAACAAGGTCTGCGGTTCGGGCCTGAAGGCGGTGATGCTGGCGGCCAACGCGATCATCGCGGGCGACGCGGAGATCGTCATCGCGGGCGGTCAGGAGAACATGAGCGCCGCGCCGCACGTGCTGCCGGGCTCGCGCGACGGCTTCCGCATGGGCGACGCGAAGCTGATCGACACGATGATCGTCGATGGCCTGTGGGACGTCTATAACAACTATCACATGGGCACGACGGCCGAGAACGTCGCGAAGGAATTCGGCATCACGCGCGAGGATCAGGACAAGTTCGCGGCGCTGTCGCAGAACAAGGCGGAAGCCGCGCAGAAGTCGGGCCGTTTCAACGACGAAATCGTGCCGGTCTCGATCCCGCAACGCAAGGGCGAGCCGCTGCAGTTCGCCACCGACGAATTCGTGCGCCACGGCGTGACGGCCGAAGCGCTTGCGGGCCTGAAGCCGGCGTTCTCGAAGGAAGGCACGGTGACGGCGGCGAACGCATCGGGCCTCAACGATGGCGCGGCGGCGGTCGTCGTGATGTCGGCGAAGAAGGCCGAGGCGCTGGGCCTCACGCCGCTCGCGCGCATCAAGGCGTACGCGAACGCGGGTGTCGATCCGAAGATCATGGGCATGGGTCCGGTGCCGGCATCCAAGCGCTGTCTGGAGCGCGCGGGCTGGTCGGTGAACGACCTGGACCTGATGGAAATCAACGAGGCGTTCGCGGCGCAGGCGCTGGCGGTGCACAAGCAAATGGGCTGGGATCAGTCGAAGATCAACGTGAACGGCGGCGCAATCGCGATCGGTCACCCGATCGGCGCATCGGGCTGCCGGATTCTCGTCACGCTGCTGCACGAAATGCAGAAGCGCGATGCGAAGAAGGGTCTGGCGTCGCTGTGCATCGGCGGCGGCATGGGTGTCGCGCTGGCGCTGGAACGTCCGTAACGAAAGCAACAGACCGGCGCGGCAAGCACGCGGCCCGACGCGACGTCCAAACAATAAAAGCGTCGAGGCGACATGGCTGCGCCGGTGCAATTCCGAGTTTCATTAACCTGAGAGAAATTGACGAGGAGTATCAGCATGACTAAGCGTATCGCAGTGGTGACGGGCGGCATGGGCGGCCTCGGCGAAGCCATCAGCATGAAGCTGCACGACGCCGGTTTCGCGGTCGTCGTGACGCATTCGCCGGGCAACGCGAAGGTCGGCGAATGGCTCGCGAGCATGGATCGCCAGGGCTACAACTTCCGCGCGTATGGCGTGGACGTCGCCGACTACGATTCCGCCCAGCATTGCGTGGCGAAGATCCAGGCCGAAGTCGGTCCGATCGATATCCTCGTGAACAACGCCGGCATCACCCAGGACACGACCTTCAAGAAGATGACGAAGGTGAACTGGGACGCCGTGCTGCGCACCAATCTCGATTCCGTCTTCAACATGACCAAGCCGGTCTGCGAAGAGATGGTGTCGCGCGGCTTTGGCCGCATCATCAACATTTCGTCGGTGAACGGCTCGAAAGGCCAGATCGGCCAGACGAACTATGCGGCTGCGAAGGCGGGCATGCACGGCTTCACGAAGTCGCTCGCGCTCGAAGTCGCGAAGAAGGGCGTCACGGTGAACACGATTTCGCCGGGCTATCTCGCGACCAAGATGGTGACCGCGATTCCGCAGGAGATTCTCGACACGAAGATCATTCCGCAGATTCCGGCAGGCCGTCTGGGCCGCCCCGAGGAAGTCGCGGCGCTCGTCGCGTTCCTGTGCTCCGACGACGCCGGCTTCGTCACCGGCTCGAACATCGCGATCAACGGCGGCCAGCACATGAACTGATGCACGCAAGCGGCGCGCGATGATTCGTGCGCCGCGAGGCATGTGCATCGATACAGGTCAGTTTTGCGCGTCGCACGTTATTCACGGAGACGCGCATCGATTCAATCTTCACCGGCACGACAGACCGCGCCATGAACAACATCAGCGCACGCAGACCGCTCTATAGCGTCGGTCATCTCGATTCGGCGATCGAACACCTCGAGCAAGTGCTGAGCCTCGAAGGCGCGAATTCGCTCTTCTCCAAGACATACTGGCGCGGCCGCGTCGTGCAGGCGATCGCCACGCCCGGACTCGCGCCGTGTCAGCATTCGCGCCTGCAACGCCTGCTGGATCGCATCGCTCAAGCTTGAAGGGAACACACTGCGATTTGTGAAGAAAATTGCAGACGCTTGTACCATTCGGATCGATCTCAAAATTCGCGATCCACAAGCATGTTCTCTTACCTAATATCAATACGTTCGATGCCGCGCGCGTTCGCGGCGCTCGCGCTCGCCTGTCTGCTCGCCGCATGCGGCACCACGAACGGCGTCACGGCAGGCGCGCATCCCGACACCTACACGGTCACCGGCAAGGCGACGGGCACGCGCATGTCATGGGTGACCGCGCGCAATGCGGCGATGGACGCCGCCAGCGATTACTGCAAGCAGCGTTCGCAGCGCGCCGCGATCAGATCGGAAGCGACGAGCGGCGTGCGCTCGCTCGAAGAGCAGACGTCGACAGTCTCGTTCACTTGCGTGCCGCAAAACGACGCGCGCGGCTAAGCAATTCTTCCGACGACATCACCGCCGCATACTTCTGCGCAATGTCGAAGAGACTGGCGTCGTGCGGACCGGGCGCGCGATCGCCGACGCAATCGGACAGCACCACCGGACGAAAGCCGTACTGCATCGCATCGACGACGCTCGCGCGCACGCAGCCGCTCGTCACCGCGCCCGCGACGACGAGCGTGCGCACGCCGCGCATCGTGAGCCAGCTTCCAAGCGACGTGCCGAAGAACGCCGACGGCACGTTCTTGCGCACGACCAGTTCGCCGGATGCGGGCGACAACTGCGGCACGATTGCGCTGTCGTGCCCATGCTCCTTCAGCGTCAGCATGCCGGGCACTTTGAGCGAGAAGACGTTCGCGTCGGAGTCGTCGTCGGCATAGACGATGCGGCTGTGCGCGACCGGCCAGCTCATAACGCGCGCCGCGTGCAGAAGCGGCACGGTGCGCTCGATCGCCTCCGCGATGTTGCCGCCGCCGAACACGTCGGGGTCCGCGAAACCGTTCACGAAATCGACGATCAGCAGACCGAACTGTCCGTCGATGTCGAAGTCGTTGCCGAAGCCCTGACGCGCATAGATTGCTTCGTTCATCGTGTTTCCTCGATGGTCTTGCCTTCGCGAACCACGTCCACGCCGTCGAGCGAGACGGTGCAGCGGCGCAAGGGAATGTCGATATGGCATGCGGTGGTGCGCGTGCCGCCGCCTTCGTTGTTGGGTCCGAGCGAGAACAGGAAGTTGCCGTCGAACGCGCGCGCGTCCATGCCGAGCGTCGCTTCGCGATCGTAGAGGCCGAGCGTGGACCAATGCGCGCGCTTTTGCAGACCCCAGCCGATATGCGAGATCGCGAAGGCTTCGGGATCGTCGAAGGAGAGCATGTATTCGCGCAGGAGATCCGCATCCACGCCGCCTTCGATCCTGCGCGCATAGCCGCCTTCGACCGTCAGCGTGACCGGCTCCGAGCAATAGCTTTTTTGCGGCAGAAGAATGTCGCCGCGATCGATCACGATGCGCCCGTTCGCGCCGCCTTCGTTCGGAAACGTGAGCGCGAAGCCGCTCGGCCAATGATCCCAGCGGCCGGGTTCATCGACGAAACCATATTCCGCGATCGCGGGAAACTCGCCGAGCGGACAGCGCAGATCGGTGCCGGCTTTCGATGTGACTCGCATCCCGCGCGCATGTCCGATGCGCGTTGCCGCGGTGAGCACGCGCTCCTTGTCGGCGAGCGTGGGCGTCATGCGCACGAGCACTTCCGGCGGTTCGACGGCGAGCAATATCTTCGTGCCCGACGCGAGAATCTCGTGCTGCTCGGGCGAAAAGAGCAGGGTCATCAGATCGAGCACGAGATCGCTCGCCTTCAACGCGGCGATGGCCGCGCGGTTGCCGGTGAGCGGCGTTTCGCCGAGATACGCGAGGGCGTCGCGGCTCAACGCCTTTTCGCCGTTGACGGGCGGAAGATCGAGCCGGTTCACGATCGCGCCCATCGATTGCGTCGCGATCGATGCGCACGCGAGCGTTTGCGGATGCGTCGCCGCGCCGGTGAGAATGGTTACCGTCTGCCCCGGTTGCAGACGCGACAGCGTGAGCACCGTTTTCCACGCTTCTATCAATTGATAATCGCTGATTGGCATGATGTGTCGCCTCAGATGAGCGGTGCGCCGAAGAACGAACCGAGCGCGCGATAAAAGCCGGCTTCGTCATCCCACGGAATCATGTGGCCCGCGTCCGGCACGTCGACGACTTCGAGTTGCGGCATCAGCTCGCGCATTTCGACGATGTCCTCGTCACGGATCACGTCGCCTTTTCCCGCAGTCATCAGCAGCGCGGGTTGTCGGATGTGGGGCATGTCGGCGTGAATGTCGTCGGCTTGGAAGCCTTCGAAGCTCGCGCGGATCGCGCGTTCGTCGCAGGTATGCAGCCACTGCGCGCGCAAACGCAATTGCTCGTCCGTCCAGCTCGGGCAGAACGCGCGCATGCCATCCGCGTCGATGCCCTTGCGTGCTAGCGCGATCGAGTCGATGTACCACGCGAGCCGCGCGGGATACGCGCGTCGGCCGGGGCCGGACACGGGCGGATCGACGAGCGCGAGCCGCGCGATGGATGTCGCCTGTCGCGCGGCGCGCAGGGCGATGCGCGCGCCCATCGAATGGCCGAGCACGCTCGCGCGCTTCAGGCCGAGCGCTTCGATGAGCGCGATGAGATCGCTGGCCTGCGCGTCGAGGCTGTAATCGAGCGTCGATGACGCTTCCGACAGGCCGCGGCCGCGCACGTCGAGCACGTAGGTATCGAACTGACGGCCGAGCGTTTCCGCGACGAAGCCCCATGTCACCGCCGGACTCGTGATGCCCGGAACGAGCACGATCGCATCGCGCCCTTCGCGTGCGCCGCCGTAGCGCAGATAGTGCTGACGGATACCGTTCGCGTGGACATTCGCGCCGTAGAGAAAGGTCGATTCCATCGCTCAGTACGCCCCGGACAGCAACGCGCCCGCGCCCGGCACGATCGGCCTGAGATCCAGTTCGCGCAGCATCGCGTAGGTCGTGGCGATCGCAGCCGTTACGACGGGCTTGCCGGTCGATGCTTCGACCATCGGCACGACGGGCAGCGAAGGCATCTGCACGCACGCGGAGAGAACGATCGCATCGGCGTTCTGGTAGTTCATCGATTGCACGATGCCGGGCAGATTGCGCGGATCGTGACGCGCGACATCGAGATTGTCGGGAATTTCCAGCGCACGATAGTCGATCACGTCGAAGCCTTCGTTGCGGATGTAATCGACGACGAGCTCGGTCAGCGGCTTTATATAGGGCGCTACGACCACGACGCGCTTCGCCTTCATCACCTTGAGCGCATCGATCAGCGCGCCCGCGCTCGTGATGACCGGCGCCGCGCCGCCGTTCTCCGCCGTGTGCTTCGTCAGACGCGCCTGCGATACGCGGTGATACCCGCGCCCCATCGCCATGATTGCGACGAGACATGCATAACCGAGCACATCGACGCGCGCATCGGAAAGCTCGACGGCGCAACGGTCCGATTCGGCATCCATCGCGGCGAGCTCTTCCTTCACGACCTTCTTCATGCGCATGCGGCTCGAATGAAACGTGAAACGCTCCGGCTCGATGGATTGACGCGCCATCAGCATCGCCGGGATTTCGGTTTCCATCGTCGTGTTCGAGCTCGGGACGATCTGCCCGATGCGATAAGTCCTGTTCGACATATCAGACCTCCAGGGGAACATTGGACACGGCCGCGCGCGGCGCGAAGTCGGTTGCGTTGTACGCGTAGACCCAGTTCGCCTGAATGCCCGACGCCTGCGGATTCAGATACGACTTGAACTTGTAGATGAGATCGCGCTTTCTCTGCGCGAATGCGCTCGGCAGGTGATACGTGCGGCCGCGCTCGCGCGATTCGAGCTGCACGCGGCTCGTGCGCGGCAGCCGCTCGGTTTCGTACTCGCGCAATGCGCTGCCGATGTCCTTGCCGTGCGCCGCGAGCGATTGCGCGAGCACGTAGCCGTCCTCGATCGCCATCGCCGCGCCTTGCGAGAGGAAGGGCAGCATCGGATGCGCGGCATCGCCGAGCAGCGTGATGTTGCCGCGCGACCAGGTGGGCATCGGATCGCGATCGAACAAGCCCCATTTGAAGACCGATTCCGCGCGCTCGAAGAGACGCTGCAGATTCGGGTGCCAGCCTTCGAACGTGGCGAGCAATGCCTCGCGGCTCGATTTCGCGTTCCACGATTCCTCGACCCAGCTTTGCGTCTCAGCCACCGCGACGATGTTCACCGCCGCGCCGCCGCGCACGTAATACGTGACGACGTGCGCATGAGGCCCGAGCCAGAACGACGAATCCGGGCTGACGAAGTCCGGCGCTTCATCGAAGGGCACGACCGCGCGGAAGCACATATTGCCGGTGAAGCGCGGCGCTTCCTCGCCGAATAGTGTCGAACGGACGATCGAGCGCACGCCGTCCGCGCCGACGATCAGATCCGCTTCGAACTCGCTGCCGTCATCGAACACGGCGACGGCGGCGTCTTGTTCCTGCCGAACGTCGATGCAACTCGTGGACAGACGCGCGGCATCGGCGGGCACGAGCGTCGTCAGAATGCGATGCAGGTCCGCGCGATGCACGTGATAGAAGGGCGCGCCATACAACTCCGGACACGCCGATGCGAGCGGGATGCGGAAGTTCTCGCGCGCCGTCTCCCAGTTGCGGCCGACGATCGCTTGCGGCACGAACGCGACATCACGCAGCGCATCGCCGATACCGAGCGCCTGGAGCACCTTCACCGCGTTGGGCGTCATCTGGATGCCCGCGCCGACGTCGCCGAAAACGCTCGCGCGCTCGAAAAGCCGCACCTCGATGCCTTGCTGCGCGAGTGCGCCCGTCAGGGCCACGCCGCCGATTCCCCCGCCGATCACGCCGACGCGAAGTGTTCTGCTCATGATCTCGTCCTTCCGAAAGTGAAGTCGTGTGAATTCACGGCAGATATTATATGGCCGTATAAATAAATGCAACACGCAGCGCGGTGATGGCCGTGCGCGCAGCGACTACGCCGTGATAGGCTGCGCGCTGAACGCACCTGAACGACAAGGAAGATTCAAGCTTTGATCAAAGCCATTTTGTGGGACATGGACGGCACGCTCGCGGAAAGTGAGTCGCTGCATTTGCGCACGCTGATCGCGGCGCTCGCGCGTCATGGTGTGGAGGCGGGCGAGGAGATGCATCCGCTCATCTTCGGAAAGACGGGACGCGAAGTGCACGCGCTGTGTTGCGAGCGCTTTGGCTTGTCGGTGGATTACGCGGATTGGTCGGCGTTTCGCGCGCGCGCCTATCTCGACGGTGCGCCCGCGCTCGTGCCTCGACCGGGCGCGCTGGAGGTGTATCGCGCCGCGAAGGCCGCGGGCATCACGCAGGCGATCGTGTCGAATGCATCGCGCATGCTGCTCGAAGCGAATCTGCGGGCGCTCGGCATCGAAGAGCCGTCGCTCGTGACCATCAGCGTCAACGATGTGCGTAACGGCAAGCCGAGCCCCGAGCCATACGAGCGCGCGGCGTGGCTGTTGCGTCTCGCGCCCGAAGAAGTGATCGCCGTGGAAGACAGCCCGACCGGCGCGCACGCGGCCATCGCGGCGCATATGCGCGTTCTGGCATGGCCCTTCGACGATGAAGGCGCCGCGCTCTTTCCCGCGCAAGCACAGGTCGTGCGATCGCCGCGCGAACTGGCGCAGGCGCTGGGCCTCGATCCGGCGCAGCTCGCTGACTAGGCGGTGTGGTCGTCGAGAACGATCTTGTGGATGTTGGCCGCATACACCCAGTCGCGTGCGTGACGCTCGACCAGATCCGTGAACGCGGGCGGGCCGCTGCAGTAAATCTGCGTGCTCGCGTGAGTCGGACTCATCGCGAAGGCGCTTTTCTGCGCGGATAAATCGTCCGGCAGGTCGAAATGATGATAGACCTTGCCGTGACTGCGAAGCGCGTCGAATGCTTCCAGCAGCACGGTGCGCTCGGCTGATCGCGCGAAGGTATGCACCTCGAACTTGCGCCCCGCCGATGCAAGCCGCCTCGCGATTCCCGCGATCGACGCGGCGCCCGTGCCGCGGCAATAAAGAATGGATCGCACGCGATCGTGCTGGGCACGGTGAGGCATGCCGACGAATGGCTCGTCTCGTTCGATGACGGATTGCAGGTTGCCGCGCATATCTTCTCCAATAGGCCCTGCGTCTTCCGCAACGGGAAGAACAGGCGGTGTATGGATCGATGGAAATGGCCGGCCCGGCAACGATCCGAAGGGCTGGCTCTCATGCAGGTTAGGGCGGACTGCAATCGCCGGCAAGGCGCTGCGACTGAATACCAGTCATATCGTCGTGCCGATAAGCGCGCGACGGTCGGATCGGGGAAAGTGCCTATTTTCAAGGCTCAAAACGCCACGAGCGACCACAATGGGTCGCTCGCGAAGACTTGCCGGAAGCGGGGGAGACGAAACCCCCGCGCAATTTACATCGGATGGCCGGCCACGAAGTTCTTGTACGCCCAGTAAGCGGCCTTCGTCGTCTGACCGTCCGACTTCATCAGACCGAAGTTGCCTTCGACGTCGTCATAGAGTTCGAACGCCTGGATCGACTGGATGTTGTACTTCGATGCAACGCTCTGGAACTGCGCCATCATCATATTGCCGGCCATGTAATTCGCGATCTGCTGATCGGTGCCGTAGTTCGGACGCACGCCGAATTCGTTGATCCACACCGGCTTGCCGAACGAGTGGAGAATGCCCAGCATGTCGTAGCAGCCCGTGCCGCCGCATGCATGCGTCATGTCGTTCTGATTCGAATACCAGTGCCATGCGGTGATGTCCCAGTTCACGGTCGGGTGGCCGCGCGTGCCGTCGGGCTGCGAGCCGTCCATCAGCATCTGGAAGAACGCGTAGTGCAGCCACGTGCCGTTCACGACGATCTTCGCCGAGCCGTCCACCGACTTCACGCCCGCGATCAGACCGCGAATCACGCCGCGCGCGAGGACGTAGGGCTGGTTCTTGTAGTGCGTCCAGCTCGTGCCGTCGACGTTGCCGTTGAGCGCTCCTGCCTCGAGCTCGTTGCCGACTTCGTAATACTTGTACTTGTACGTGCCCGCGACCTGCTGACCGAGCGTGTAGGCCGCGTTGTACGCGTCCTGCTCGTTGTTGAACCCGGTGCCCAGCAGGATCACGGGGTACACGGTCACGCCGCTCGCTGCCATCGTCTGCGCCATCTTCGCGATGACCTTCGCCGAGTTCAGGCTGTACACGTCGTTACGATAGATCGTCGCGCCGATGTCCTTCAATTGCGCGAGCTGCGTCGCCACGGGCGTCGCGTCGTATCCGCCACCATTCGTGTTCCGGCCGTTCGCGCCGTAGAAGATGGACGTGCTGGTCGCGGCCTTCGCCGTCGACTCGGGCGCGGCGCTCTTGGCGGTCGCGTCGCCCAGGGCGCTGTCATCGCCGCCTCCGCAGGCGGCGAGCAACACGCTCGTGAGAAGCGCTGTCGCGATTGCCGCGGCCTTGCGTGCCGAGAAAACGTTGAAGTTGCGATGAGAGGTGAGATATCGATTCGTCATTGCAGTTAGTAGTGCAAATTGATTAGCGTAAGGCTCGTAGAATCCGAAACGCTTCCGGACCTGCCCAGTGATTCACGATACGTATCGCGGCAAACCGTGCTGTCGTCGGAATGACACTAATTAGTCATCCAAACTACATGATCAATGCAAGTCCGCTTGCCCGACGCCGGAATTTAGGCGTGGAAAGGCAAACTCAGCAGCGCGGAGTCACTGATCGGGTCCGGTGCGCAAAACAGCGAGCGCTCCGGATGGCGGAGTCGAGCAAACGATTGCGCTTGCTCGCATGGGCCTTACGAAATGACAAACCAGCTCAATTCGAAGGCGGCGTCGGTCTGGAACCAGGCAATATCACCGCAATTCCGGTCATAATTTCCGAATATTTCAAACTGCTTGCGTAGGATTCGGAAACGGTTGCCGAAACCTGACTGACGGCTGCAAGGTTATCGTCTTATGAGATGAATGTAAATCCCTGTCACAGTAAAAAAATCTTTCGTTGTCCGGTGGACGCAGAAAAACTTACTTCATACGAGTTGGGCAATTATCCGGACGGTCTACGCGGGAGGCTCAACGGTGGAAAACGCCGGTCGGGAAAATGTACTGCAGCGGGATCTGTTGTATCGTTCAAGGCGTCGTGCCGGACCAGACCCTGAGCGGACGCCGCTGGCGTCATCGCTCATATTCAGAACTCTGCTGTCTTCCCGGAAGGAGATGAACGTGCGAGCTGCCGACATCATGACGACGCGGATCGTTTCCGCCACACCCGACATGTCCGTGCGACAGGCGGCCGGAACGATGGTTTTCGCGGGCATCAGCGGGATGCCCGTGATCGACGAGGACGGCAAGCTGCTCGGCATCGTCACGGAGGGCGATCTGATGCATCGCGCGGAGATCGGGACCGGCGTCAGGCAGCGCGCGTGGTGGCTCGAACTGGTTGCATCGACGCGTGAACTGGCGAGCCAGTATGTCAAGGAGCATGCGCGCAAGGTCGGCGATGTGATGAGCACCGACGTCACGACCGTGACCGAAACATGTCCGGTCGCCGATATCGCCGAGTTGCTCGAACGCAAGCGCATCAAGCGCGTGCCGGTGGTGCGCGATGGCAAGGTCGTCGGCGTCGTGAGCCGCGCCAATCTGATTCGCGCGCTCGTGACGATGGCGCCCGAACTGCCCGTCGATGCCGACATCAGCGATCACTCGATCCGCGAAGCGGTCCTCGCCGCGATGGCGGATCATCCCTGGGCGCTTGCCCGGGAAAACGTCATCGTGGAGAACGGGACCGTGCATTTGTGGACCCGTGTCGCAAGCGAGGACGAACTCAATGCGATTCGCGTAGCCGCCGAAAACGCGCCGGGGGTCAAGGGAGTCGTGACGCACATCGGGCCGCCGGCCGCCGTTGCGCCGCTGGACTAGCAACGCGCTTCGTTCAGGGGCGCGGTTCGTGCGAAAGTAGATTCGACTCAGCGCCTCTGCTTTTATTTCATCACTTCGCGTTCTCGCGTCGTCAGTGATTCGACCGAGGAGAACACGCTCGCTTTCATCGCCTTGATCGTCATCTCGATGCGCGTGAGGCATGGATTCGTTTCGTCATGGCAATGACGGCCCGCTCTGGAAATTCGATCGCAGAAAAATTTTCGAGTTGCTGCGCCTGACAATAGCGATTGCCGACGCAATTTCCTACGGACAGCATAAATGTGCTGTGCGCATCGGATTCGATCGCAGTAGTGCGAATCATCGGCCAGCGACGTCGTATAGAACCCTATACCTTGATGTGGTCTCGCCGCGCAGAGTGCCGATTCGCGACCTATAGTGCTTTCACCACGAGACAGCGTGGAAACTGCGACCTATTTTCGAGGCAGGGTGCGACCATGAAAATTCTGATGGTGATGACTTCACATGACCAGCTCGGCAACACCGGCAGGAAAACCGGCTTCTGGCTGGAGGAATTCGCGGCGCCATACTTCACATTTCTCGATGCGGGCGTCGACATCACGGTGTGCTCGCCGAAGGGCGGCCAGCCGCCCGTCGATCCGAAGAGCGATACGCCGGAAGGCAAGACCGAGCTGACCGAGCGCTTCAAGGGCGATGCCGCCGCGCAACGCGTACTCGCCAACACGGCGCTCCTCGCGAAGATGAACGCCGACGACTACGACACCGTGTTCTATCCGGGCGGCCATGGACCGATGTGGGATCTCGCGGAGGACGCGCAATCGATCGCGCTGATCGAGCGCTTCTACAGCAGCGGCAAGCCGGTCGCATTCGTCTGTCACGCGCCGGGCGTATTGCGTCACGTCAAAGCGAACGGCGAGCCGCTCGTCAAGGGCAAGCGCGTCACCGGCTTCACCAATTCGGAGGAAGAGGCGGTGCAACTCACGAACGTGGTGCCCTTTCTCGTGGAGGACGAACTCAAACGCCTCGGTGGACGTTTCGAGAAAGTCGATGACTGGCAGCCGTTTTCGATCATCGATGGCCGTCTCGTCACGGGTCAGAATCCGGCGTCGTCGAAATACGCGGCAGAGGATCTTCTGAAGGTGATGCGCGGCTAGTGCGCATGGATGCGATCGACCGCAGGTTAGTGCGAACGCGCAAATCAGGATCGGACCTTCGGGCGCGTCATACAGGCGCGTGATCATCGACAATCCGCCCTTCAATAGCTTCGGGCCGGATACGATGCCCCAGCTCGCGCAGGTCGTCGATGCGCTGGAGAGCGATCGCGGCGTGGGATCAGCCGCGACGCTTCACGTAGGAGATTCGGGCGAGTGTCAGTCCGTGCGCTGATCAGATGAAGCTCGCGCCGCCGTTGACGGGAATCGTCTGCCCGGTGATGAATGCATTGCCGATGACCATCATCACGACGTCGGCGACTTCGCTCGCTTCGCCCAGCCGGCCGACGGGCAGCCGCTCCGCGACATTCGATGCCTTGAGCGGCCCGGCCATTTCGGTATCGATCGGTCCCGGCGCGACTGCGTTGACGGTGATGCCGTCGCGCGCGAGCCGGGCCGCATAGCCGCGCGTCAGGCCTTCGAGACCGGCTTTCGATGCGTTGTAGTGAATACCCACCAGACCCGGCCCGCGCGCCGCCGCCGACGACAGATTGACGACGCGGCCCCAGCGCCGCGAGCGCATTCCCGGCAGCACGGCCTGCGTGCACAGAAACGCCGACTTCAGATTGACGGCGATCGTCTGATCGAATTCGGCCTCGGTGAGATCGTCGATGTCGATCATCGTCGCGGTGCCCGCGTTGTTCACGAGTATGTCGACAGGGCCGAGGCGCTGTTCGATGTCGCCGATCATCGTGTCGACGTCGCTGCTGAGCGAGACGTCGGCGCGTACCGCGAGCGCGCGGCCACCGAGGCGTTCGATCTCCGCGACGACGTCGGCGGCTTGGTTCTCGCGCTGCCGATAGTTGACCGCCACCGATGCGCCGCACGACGCGAGGGCAAGCGATATCGCGCGGCCGATGCCGCGTGAGCCGCCGGTCACGAGGGCGACGCGGCCGTTCAGATCGAGGATGCGAGCGGGCATGGAGGGGTCCTTTCTCTCGAGTGGGAAAGGCTAGTTTGCGCGCGTCGCGATGATCCCGCCGATGGCCGTGCGGATGAGGATCGGCCTGCGATCCGTTCGCGAGGGGCGGGGCCTCAATGAAAAAAAACCGATGCCCCGGGAGGGACATCGGTTCTTCCTTGCACTGCGCTGCTTGATTAACGGCCGCCGTGACCGCCGCCACCGCCGCCGTTGCCGCCACCGCCGTGACCACCGCCATGGCCGCCACCGCCGTTGCCGCCAGCGCCGTTGCCGTTGCCGCCGCCGTTACCGCCGCCGCCGTCACCGCCGCCGCCGTTACCGCCGCCGCCGTTGCCGCCACCGCCGTTGCCGCCGTTGCCGCCACCGCCGTGGCCACCGCCATGGCCGCCACCACCATTGCCGCCAGCGCCGTTGCCGTTGCCGTTACCACCGCCGTTGCCGCCACCGCCGTTGCCGCCGCCGTTACCACCGCCGCCGTTGCCGCCACCGCCGTTGCCGCCGTTACCGCCGCCGTGACCACCGCCATGGCCGCCACCACCATTGCCGCCAGCGCCGTTGCCGTTGCCACCGCCGTTGCCGCCACCGCCGTTGCCGCCACCGTTGCCACCGCCGCCGTTGCCGCCGCCGTTGCCACCACCGCCGTTGCCACCACCGCCGTGACCGCCACCGCCGTGACCGCCACCGCCGTTGCCGCCACCGTTACCGCCACCGTTGCCGCCACCGTTACCACCGCCGTTACCGCCGCCGTTACCGCCACCGCCGTGACCACCGCCATGGCCGCCACCGCCGTTGCCGCCGGCGCCGCTGCCGTTGCCGCCACTGCCGTTACCGCCGCCGCCGTTGCCGCCACCACCATGACCGCCACCGCCGTTGCCGCCACCGCCGTTGCCGCCACCGCCGTTACCGCCGCCGCCGTTACCGCCGCCGCCGTTGCCGCCACCGCCATTGCCGCCGCCACCGCCGCCACCGTTGCCGCCACCGCCATTGCCGCCACCACCATGGCCGCCACCGCCGTTACCGCCGCCACCGTTGCCGCCACCGCCGTTGCCGCCGCCGTGGCCACTACCTGAGCCACTGCCACCGCCATGGCCGCCAGGCGAGCCGTTGCCGTGACCGCCATCGCCGTGACCACCGTCGCCGTGACCACCGTCGCCATGGCCAACGCCACCGTGTCCGTGTCCGCCGTCTCCGTCGCCATGGCCGTGGCCATCGCCGTGACCGTCGCCGTGGCCAACACCATGACCATCGCCGTGACCGTCGCCGTGGCCATCGCCATGACCGTCGCCGTGACCGTCGCCGTGGCCAACACCATGGCCATCGCCATGACCGTCGCCGTGGCCATCGCCGTGGCCGTCGCCGTGGCCAACACCATGACCGTCGCCGTGGCCATCGCCGTGGCCATCGCCGTGGCCATCGCCATGACCATCGCCGTGACCATCACCATGACCGTCGCCATCACCGTGACCGTGGCCATGACCATGCCCGTGACCATCGCCATCACCGTCACCGTCGCCATGACCGTGGCCATGTCCGTGGCCATCGCCATCACCGTCGCCATCGCCATGACCGTGGCCATGCCCATGACCATCGCCGTCACCGTCGCCATCGCCGTGACCGTGGCCATGTCCGTGACCGTGGCCGTGTCCATCGCCGCCCGTGTCACCGCCCGAGTCTCCACCCGAATCTCCGCCGGAATTGCCGCCGGAATTGCCACCGGAGTTGCCGCCGCCCGGACCCGAGCTGCCGTTTCCAGTTCCCGTCGATCCCGTACCCTTGCCGCCGCCCGAGTTCGTGCCACCTGCACCCGCTGTCGAGCCCGGTCCGCTACTCGCCGAACCCTGACCCGAGCCAGTGCCCGAGCTAGACCCGGCCCCGGACCCGGACGCCGAACCAGAGCCGCTCGAATTGCCGCCGCCCGAGCTCGCCCCAGCCGATCCCTCGCCACCGCGGCCGCCCTGGAGCAAGGGCACGACAGCCGACACCGTGTCGACCGTCGGTTCCGTCGACGGCGATACGCTCGTCGACGAATCCATCGCTGCAACCGTCATCACGGCGCTCGGGCCGACCGGCACACACCCCTCGGAAGTCTGGTTGCCGCAAGGATTTCCCGCCGTTTGCGCCGACGCGAAATTCGACATGGCCGCCGCGATCACGATCACGCTCAGTTTGATCGCGGTATTCAATTTGAATTTTTTAGGATTACTCATGTGTGCCCCTTGTAATGTTTCTTCGCCACGCGTCCACCTGGAGAGTCAAACGCGATGTGGGGCAAGAATGACAGGCTGTACGTAGCCTTCTGTGCGGTACTTAACCGGAGGCGAGGGCGTCGTCGTTACGCGCCGTGCGCGAGCGCGCAGAGAACGTTTGCGGAAGATCGGGAAAGCCGGAATGGTCACGCCCGTCGCGGCTTCGCTCGCCGAAGTCATGGCCGGGAACGACGGCCATCGCGATCGTCCGCGTCGAACATCGAAGAAGCGGCGTGAGCCGGAGGCCGAATACGAGGCGCTTCTGGTGGGCTTGTTTCGAAAGCTGGATGTAGGCTATCTGTATGGAAGGAGTGTCGTCAAGCGCGCTCTGTGCGATGAACCGCAAATCTCGATCGGGCCACAAAGCACCACCCCTATCCGCTGATCAAAGACGCGAGATCGAGGTTAACGAAAATTTGAACTAGAGTTGTTTATTGTTCGCTTTCCTGATCGTATTGCGCGGCGCGCGCCTGAATTCGTCGAAGTTAAGCGCGTGCCGGAACCGGGCTTTCTTCGTTCGAAACAAAACGACGACGACCCGCATGCATCCGATGAATCAGACCACGAACGTCGCATTGATTGCCGGCCAAGTGATGTTCATAAGAATTAGGAATACAAAACAACTGAAGATCGATGTTCATCCGACACATCGTATCCATCAACCGGAGGGTGTCATGAAAAGATCGAAAAGAGTCGCCTGCGTGGAGGCGACGGCGGTAGTCGCACTGGCGTTAGCGAGCGTCAGCGTCGCACATGCGGGCGATGAAGTCATCGTGAATACGAATCCGGCGGCATCGCGCGACGCAGCGCCGGATATATCGAGTCTCAAACCGGTCGTCAATGTGCTTCTGCCGCCGGATACATCCACGATCGTCCCGAACACCGGCCCGGAACCTTATCCCGCGGGCGTGAACACGCAGAGCGGCATCGTGAGCAATGCGCAGACGAGAGCGTATGGCGACTTCGGCATTCCCTATACGACCGGCCGCGTGCAGGACGGCAACCAGAGCGCGTCCGGCACCACGAGCGCGAATTACCTCAGCACGACCTATCCGTATCGGGCCATCGGCAAACTCACGTTCTCGGCCGGATACTGCACCGCGAGCCTGATTCGCAGAAGCGTGATCGTCACGGCGGCGCACTGCATTCAGGCGTTCGGAAGCGGCAATACGCTGTACTCGGGCTGGCAGTTCAGACCCGGACATTACGGCGCTTCCGGAGCCACCGCCGCCCAGATCGCGCCTTATGGCACATGGACCTGGGCCGGGCTCGTCCGGCCATCGACGTGGGCGAACGGCACGGACACCGGATCGGGCTCGGCGCGCAACAACGATATCGCGGTCATCGTGATAGCGAAGAACGCATCGAATCAATTCATCGGGGATATCACCGGTTATCTGAACTATGGCTATAACAACTATTCCTTCATATCGACGCCAAAGACCGGCAATCTTCAGACCGCTGCCGTGACGACCTTCGGCTATCCCGCCTTGATCGATGGCGGCGCGATCATGCAGCGCACCGATGGCCCGACCTATACGACGACGGTCAGCGGCGCATCGCAACTCTGGCAGGGCAGCAATCTCACGGGCGGCGCAAGCGGCGGACCTTGGATCGTCAACTTCAGGGCGCGCGATGCGGTTCTGTCCGGCGGCGCGGTGGTGGGCAACTCATCGACGCTCGCGATCGTCGGCGTGACCTCGTGGGGATCGGCCGATCCGAACGCGAACAAGGACAACTACGCGTCGCAGTTTCGTCAGAACACGCAGTACCCGAACGCGACTTATGGCAACTACGGGTCGGGCAATATCGCATCGCTGCTGAATACGCTGTGCAGCGGCGCGGCGCCGGGCGGCGGCACGTTCGGATCGCAGGGATATTGCAACTAGCGCAGGCTTCGGTGGCCCGGCCGGTCGAACGGACAATGGGCCACCGTCGCTCGCTTCGGACGAGATCGAAAACGGCACATCGACGCTGCCAGCAGCCACACGATTCAAGAAATCGACTTGAGAACCAGCGCTTCAGACGAATTCGCTGGAGCATGCCTGAAACGCCCGTAAAATAGGAAGCGATCCGGGCCGCGAGCGGGACGCGGCTTCTCACTTCATCGGCAGCACCGCCCAGGCATGACGAAAGACGACACCACTCACGTCCGCGCACATGGCGCGTCGAGCAAGCGCAAACGGCTCGGCCGTCCGACGGGCAACATCAATCAGCGCGAGAACATCCTCGATGCAGCCGAGGTCGATTTCTCGCAGCGCGGCTACGCGGGCACGTCGCTCAAGGAAGTGGCCGCGTCGTGCGGTGTCACGCAGGCGCTCATCACGTATTACTTCGGCACGAAGCAGCAGCTTTTCGAGCAGGTGTTCCTGCGCCGCGCGATGCTCATTTCCGAGGAGCGCGTGACGCTCCTGCATGAACTGTCCGACGCAAAAGAGGCGAGCGTGCGCGACATCGTGCGCGCGTTTCTGCTTCCGCTCGTCGCGCTGCGCAAGACCGACGGCGGGCGTGCGTTCATTCGTCTGCAAGCCCGGCTGCATACGGAGCCGCCCGAGATTTCGTACAGCCTGCGCAGCACTGCATATGGCGATTCGACCGATGCCTACGTCGAAGCCCTGCGCGCCGCGCTGCCCGGCCTCCCCGCGAAGGATCTCTACTGGCGCGTGACGATGATGATCGGCGCCTATCTCTACGCGTTCTCCGACACCCATCGTCTCGACGTGCTCGCCAAGGGCGCGTGCGATCCGTGGGATGCGAACGAGACGCTCGAACAGTTGACGAACTTCATCGTCGGCGGGCTGGAGGCGCAGGCGAGCGCGTCATCGGCGAGCGCGAAGAAGACCAAACCAAAGACGCCCCGCACTGCGCGCGCCGCCTGAAAAGCATCAGCGTCGCAGGCCGATTTCCATCGATTCGATGACCTGCGCGATGGTCGAATGCATCGATGCGAGCGTGGCGCTGGGCAAGTCCGAAGACGCGGTTTCGCCGATGATCTCGCGCAGCGTCTCCTGCACATTCGCCGATGCCTGCTGCGGCAACGCCGCCGCGATCACGCTAATGGCAGCCGTCAGCCCATGCAGCTTGCCGGTCAACGATTCCAGTTCCTGAGTCATGTGTGCTCCCTGTCGTTACGATGAATGAAGCGGGCGGCCCGTCATGCGGGCGGCCCGCGGAAAATCAGGCGTGTTCCGTTCCCGGATGCGCCTTGAGCTTCACGAAGAGCGCGATGCCCGCGATCACCGATGGCACCGCGAGCAGCGCGAAAACGGCGGGCAGTCCGAGCTTCCATTGCGCGAAGAGGCCGCCAAGAGCGACGCCCGCGATGCCGCCGAAGCGCCCGACGCCGTACATCCACGAGACGCCGGTTGCCCGGCTTTGCGTCGGGTAGAACATGGCGGCGAGCGAGGGCATCGACGATTGCGCGCCGTTCATCGTCGTGCCCGCGAGAAAGATCACGGCGCTCACGAGACCGATGCTGCCGATCGCCTGACCGACCACGAAGATGAACACGGCGGTCAGCAGATACCCGAGCATCACGACGACGTTCGCGTTGCAGCGATCCATCAGCCATCCCGACGCGATCGTGCCGATGCCGCCGCCGAGCGGGAAGAGCGCGGTGAGCAGCGCGGCGCGCTCGGGCGTGAAGCCGGCTTCGTTCATGAGCAGCGGCATCCAGCTCATCAGCAGGTAGAAGATGACGAGGCCCATGAAATACACGAGCCAGAGCATCAGCGTGCCGACGACATAGTTGCGCGAAAGAATCGCGCCGACCGACGACTTCGCGTGCGTCTGCGCGCGCTCGGACAGGCGGAACGAATCGATGCGCGCGAGATCGAGCGGCGCGATCTTCGAGAGCGGCTTCCAGATCTTTTCCTTCGGCGCGCCGCGTCTGACGAGATAGCGCACGGATTCCGGCACGAGCATCACGACGAAACATGCGAGCACGAGCGGCAGCACGCCGCCCACGACGAAGAGGCTATGCCAGCCGAACGCGGGTATCAGCCACGAAGAGATGAAGCCGCCGAGCGCCGCGCCGACCGTGAAGCCGCAATACGTCGTGTTGACGATGATCGCGCGGCTTTTCGCGGGCGCGTATTCGGATACGAGCGTGATGGCGTTGGGAATCGCCGCGCCCAGGCCGATGCCCGTCAGAAACCGCAGCGTGACGAGCGATTCGATCGAGCCGCTGAACGCGGTCGCGAGGCTCATCGCGCCGAAGAAAGCCGTCGCGGCGATGAGCACGGCGCGCCGCCCGAAGCGGTCCGCCGCCGGGCCGGAGATGACCGCGCCGGCCGCGAGCCCGAAGAGCGCGGCGCTCAGTACGGGCGCGAGCGCGCCCTTCGTGATGCCCCAGCCTTTGACGAGCGCCGGCGCGATATAGCCGATGGCCGCCGTGTCCATGCCATCGATCAGCACGATCAGGAAGCACACGCCCATCAGCGTCCATTGGAAGCGCGAGAAGCGGTGCGCGTCGATGAACTCCTCGACGGGCACGCTCCCGCTCCACGCATCGCCACGGTCGGCTGCCGTCGATTGCCCGGCGCGCGGCGGAAATGCCGGGCCAGTGTGAAGCTCTGCTTGCGACATGTACAACTCCTCGTTGTCGACGGCTCGCGCCGTCCATGAATGCCACTGGGCCGGCGACATGCCGGTGTTCACGCGAAGCGGGGGCCCGCCGGTTTCGACGTTGGTTTATTATATGTATCTATAATTAATAAACGCAAATGGGAAAAAATAAGTCGCCACGCGTGAGAGGCGCGGGATTCGAAGGAGGGGAACTACGGAAGAGACACTCACCAGCACGAACCCACCCGAACGAACGTACCGAAAAGCGCTACAGTGCTACCTTTCACGAACACGCCCGAAGCCCGTCACGGCGCAGAACCGAACCGGGTATGATGCGCAGCGGCTGAAACAAGAACTACAACTTTAGGGATCGTCGCCGTCATAAGGGCTGTTCGAGACATCGGCCCGGCGCGCGACGTTCACGCTTATTCGGAGCTGTCTATGCCATTGCGGTCCGGTGTCGACGAGGCCAGTTTTCGTCGCATTCTCTTTCGCAACATCGCACTGCCGCTCGGAACGGGCCTCGTCACGGCGATCGCGTTCGTCGTGCTCGTGCTTTATCTGCTGTCGGGCATCAACTGGGTCGAGCATTCGGAACGCGTGATCGGCAACGCGCAGGAACTCGGGCGGCTCGTCAGCGAAAAGGAAAGCGCGATTCGCGGCTATCTGATCACGGGCGACGAAGCGTTTCTCGCGCCCTATGAAACCGCGAAACCGAAGCTCGGCGCCGATATCGACACGCTCGCCGATCTCGTCTCCGATAACGCGCCGCAAGTCGATCGCCTGATCCGCATTCGCGCGTTGCAGGCGCAATGGGACAAGGTCGCCGACGGCTTGATCGACGCGCGCCGCCACGCCCAGGATTCCGTCGCGCTCGTGCGCGCGGGACGCGGCTCGGCCGAGCGCGCGGAAACCGAGCGCGAACTCGCCGCGTTTCTCAACATCGAGCAGACCTTGCGGCTGCAGCGCGTGGAATCCGCGAAGCAGTTGACGACCATCACCGTCGCCGTATTTCTGTTTCTGAGCCTGACGTTGTCCGTGATTCTCGCGATCTTCGGCCGGCGCGAGTTGATGCAGCTCTCCGGTGCCTTCGGCGCCGCGATCGGCGAACAGGAGCGTCAGACGCGCGCGCTGCAGGAGCAGGCGTGGCTGAACGAAGGGCAGACGCAACTCGCGGAAAAGGTGATCGGCCAGCAATCGCTCGATCAGCTTTGCCGGACGATTCTCGATTTCCTCGCGGACTATCTGAAAGTGTCGATCGGCGCGTTCTACGTCCGCGAAAACGATGGCGCATTGAAGCGCACCGCGAGCTTCGGCTTCGATCCCGACAGCGCACCGGTTCCCGATTCCCTCGCGGGCGTGAAGAGCCTCGTCGGACAGGCGGTGCACGCGCGCAAGCTGACGAGCATGAACGATGTGCCCGCCGGTTACTGGAAGGTGAACTCCGCGCTCGGCGCGAGCGTGCCCGCGAGCCTCGTCATCGTGCCGATCGAAAACGAAGGCCAGGCGAACGGCGCCATCGAACTCGGCGCGATGCACAGGCTGACCGAGCGCGACCAGCAATTCCTGAAGACGATCGCGGGCAATATCGGCGATTACGTGGAGGCGGCGCAGTATCGCGAGCGCTTGCAGCATGTGCTCGAAGAAACGCAGCAACTGAACGAAGAGCTTCAGATGCAGCAGGAAGAACTGCGCACGACCAACGAGGAACTCGAACAGCAGACGACGGCGCTTTCGCAGGCGCAGGTCTATCTCGCGAATCAGAAGGCGGAGCTGGAGCAGACCAACGATCAGCTCGCCGAACAGGCGCGCGCGCTCGACGAACGCAACGTCGCGCTCAACGCCGCGCAGGGCGAACTGGAAACGCGCGCCGAAGCGTTGCAACGTGCGAGCCGCTACAAATCCGAGTTCCTCGCGAACATGTCGCACGAACTGCGCACGCCGCTCAACAGTTCGCTGATTCTCGCGAAGCTGCTCTCCGAGAACAAGGCCGGAAATCTCACGAACGATCAGATCAAGTACGCGCAGACGATCTATTCCGCGGGCAACGATCTGCTCAATCTCATCAACGATATTCTCGATCTCTCGAAGGTCGAGGCGGGCAAGCTCGACCTGCATATCGAAGATGTGCCGTTGCAGCGGATCATGGATACCCTCTCGCGCACGTTCGAGCCGCTCGCCCGGCAGAAGAAGCTCAGGCTCGAACTGCGCAACGATATCGACGACTATCCGACGCTCACGACCGATTTCCGGCGTCTCGAACAGGTCCTGAGGAACCTGTTGTCGAACGCGGTGAAGTTCACGGACGCGGGCGCGGTGTCGCTCGTGCTCAGGCGCGCGGGCGAGGGCGCGGTGCAGTTCGTCGTGACCGATACGGGCATCGGCATTGCGCCGGACCAGCTCGAAGCGATCTTCGAAGCGTTCCAGCAAGCCGACGGCACCACGAGCCGTCACTACGGCGGCACGGGTCTCGGGCTGTCGATTTCGCGCAGCCTCGCGCATCTGCTCGGCGGCGATATCGCGGTGCGCAGCGCGCAGGGCACCGGCAGCACGTTCACGCTGACGATGCCCGTCGCTTACGGCGCGGCCGCGTTGCCGGGAGCGGTCGAGCAGGCGCCGGCGCCCGTCGCCATCGAAGCAAAGCCGCCGGTCGAGCAGCCGATCGAAGTGATCCACGTCATCGACGACGATCGCGCCGACGCCGCACCCGGCCGCCGCGTCGTTCTGGTCGTGGAGGACGAACCGGACTTCGCGCAGGTGCTGCTCGATCTCGCGCACGAACTGGGTTATCGATGCATCGTGAGCGGGACGGCGGGCGAGGCGCTCAAGCTCGCGCAGGACAGCGCGCCGAACGCGATCCTGCTCGACATCGGCTTGCCGGATCGCTCGGGGCTCGTGGTCTTGCAGGAACTGAAGGCGAATCCGAAGACGCGGCATATTCCGGTGCATGTCGTGTCGGCATCGGATCGAAGCGAGGCCGCGCTGCATCTCGGCGCGATCGGCTACGCGGTGAAGCCGACCACGCGCGAGCAACTGACGGCGATTTTCCAGCGGCTCGAAGAGAAGAGCAGCCAGAAGATCAAGCGCGTGCTGCTCGTCGAGGACGATGCGCGGCAGCGTCAGAGCATCGTGGAACTGATCAGCGATGCGGACGTGGAAATCACGCCGGTCGAGTTCGGCCGCGACGCGCTCGAACTGCTGAAGACGACGATCTTCGACTGCATGATCATCGACCTGAAGCTGCCCGACATGCAGGGCGGCGACCTGCTGCGGCAGATGGCCGGCATCGACGCGTATTCGTTCCCGCCGGTGATCGTCTACACGGGCCGCAATCTCACGCACGACGAGGAAGCGGAACTCATGCGCTACTCGCAGTCGATCATCATCAAGGGCGCGCGCTCGCCGGAGCGTCTGCTCGATGAAGTGACGCTGTTCCTGCACAAGGTCGAAACGGATTTGTCGGCGGATCGCCAGGCGATGCTGCACGTCTCGCGCTCGCGCGACCGCGTGCTGGATGGCCGCCGCGTGCTGCTCGTCGATGACGATATCCGCAACATCTTCTCGCTATCGAGCGCGCTGGAGCATCAGGGGCTGAAGGTGGATATCGGCCGTAACGGTTTCGAGGCGATCGAAGCGCTCGACAGGCATCCGGACATCGACATCATCTTGATGGACGTGATGATGCCCGGCATGGACGGACTCGAAGCGACGCGGCGCATCCGCGAGGACGCGCGTTTCAGGAAGCTGCCGATCATCGCGATCACGGCGAAGGCGATGAAGGACGATCAGGAGCAATGTCTCGCGGCGGGCGCGAGCGATTATCTGGCAAAGCCGATCGACGTCGACCGGCTTTACTCGCTGCTGCGCGTGTGGATGCCGCGGCGCGTTTAAATATTCAGCGCGCGCTTGTCCACCGCGAGCGCTGCCTCGCGCATCACCTCCGACAACGACGGATGCGGATGGCAAATGCGCCCGATATCCTCGCTCGCCGCCTTGAACTCCATCGCCACGACCGCTTCGGCAATCAGATCCGACGCGTTCGCGGAAATGATGTGCACGCCGAGAATCTCGTCGGTTTGCGCATCCGCGATGATCTTGATGAAGCCGTCCGTTTCGCCGATGCCCATCGCGCGGCCGTTCGCCAGCATCGGGAACTGGCCGGCCTTGATCGCGCGGCCTTCGGCCTTCAGCGCCTGCTCCGTCTGCCCGACCCACGCGATTTCCGGATGCGTGTAGATCACCCACGGAATGCAGTTGTAGTCGATGTGCGGCTTCTGCCCGTCGATGATCTCCGCCACCAGCACGCCTTCGTCTTCGGCCTTGTGCGCGAGCATCGGGCCGCGCACGACATCGCCGATCGCGTAGACGTTGGGGACTTTCGTCGCGCAATGGCCATCGACGGGAATGAAGCCGCGCTCATCCGCTGACAGGCCGATGGAATCGAGACCGAGATCGTCCGTGTTCGGCACGCGGCCGATCGACACGATCAGGCGATCCGCCTCCAGCGTCTGCGCATTGCCGTCCTTGTCCTGGTACGAAATGGAGACGCTCGAATCCGTCGTCTGCACGCCGTCGATTTTCACGCCGAGGTGGATCGTCAGGCCCTGCTTCTTGAAGAGCTTCGCGGCTTCCTTTTGTAGCGCGGCATCGGTCGTGCCGAGGAATTCGGGCAGCGCTTCGAGAATCGTCACTTCCGCGCCGAGCCTGCGCCACACGGAGCCGAGCTCCAGCCCGATCACGCCCGCGCCGATCACGGCGAGCTTCTTCGGCACGGAGGTGAAGGCGAGCGCGCCCTCGTTGTCGGAGACGATCTTGTTGTCCACCGGCACGTTCGGCAGATGACGCGCCTTCGAGCCCGTCGCGATGATCACGTGTTGCGCGGTGTGGCTTTCGCTCTTGCCGTCGCCGCTCACGTCGATCTTGAAGTTGGCGCCGTCCTTGCCCGCGAGTTTGCCGTGACCTTTGAGCCACGTGATCTTGTTCTTGCGGAACAGGAATTCGACGCCGCCCGTGATCTTCTCGACGATCGCTTCCTTGCGCCCGACCATCTTGTCGACATCGACTGCAAGGTTGTCCATCGTGATGCCGAGTTCGCCGAAATGCAGTTGCGCCTTCTCGAATTGCTCGCTCGATGCAAGCAGCGCCTTCGACGGAATGCAGCCGACATTCAGGCACGTTCCGCCGAGCTTCGGCTTGCCCGCGTGGTTGATCCATTCCTCGACGCACGCGACCTTGCGGCCCAGTTGCGCGGCGCGGATCGCGGCGATATAGCCGCCGGGACCGGAGCCGATGACGATGACATCGAAGTCGGCCTTCTGGCCTGAAGCGGCGGCGGGCGTGGACGCGGGTGCGGCTGCGGCTGCCTGCGCCGGTTGAGCAGGTTGCGCGGCGGGTTTTTCCGGAGCGGGGGCGGGCGCGGCGGCAGCAGCCTTCGCTTCGGTATCGATGATCGCGAGCAGTTCGTCCGCGTGCACGATGTCGCCTTCCTTCTTCACCACTTCTGCGAGCGTGCCGGCGGCGGGCGCGGGCACTTCGAGCACCACTTTGTCCGTTTCCAGTTCGACGAGGATTTCGTCTTGCGCCACGGCGTCGCCCGCTTTCTTCTTCCACGGCAACATCGTCGCTTCGGTGACGGATTCGGAAAGCTGCGGAACCTTGACTTCAACCCTGGCCATTCAGATTCTCCTTGTGAGCGATTTCTCGCGATTGGAAACGTCAGGCGTCGCATGCCTCGCGGATGCGGCCTTCGCAGGCCGGGCCGGCGCGCCGAAGTCGTAGGATACGCCCTGTCCGCACGGTGCGCGCGGGATATGGCCCGCGTTCGGTGCGCCGCTCCGTCTTTTTGCCGTCGCTATATTCAGTGGTATATTACGAGGCACGTCAGGCCAGCCGATCGAGCACGAGGTGATCATGCAGACCCCTCCGTTTCAACTTGCCCGCACGAGCGCGCTCGGCGCACGCGACGCATGCTGTCAGCCGACCGAGGCCGATCTGCGCACGTCCCGCCGTCGCGCGCGTCTCGCCGAACTGGATTCGCATCTGCATTGCTCGGTCATCGGCACCTGTCTTTCGACGGGCGAACTGCGCAAGCTCGTGCCGAAGTTCACCGACCTCGACCGTCATCACGCAAGCGACCTCGAGATTCATCATGCGGCCGTCGAACTCGCGATTGCGGGCGGCGCGGGCGCGAAGGCGCTGAACAAGGTGCTCGACGAACGTTACGCCGGCGCGATCCGCCGTTTCGACGCCGCACGCGATCCGCAGGCGCTGCTCGATTTGTGGAACGACGCGCTGAAATCCGGCGATATTCCGCCCGCGTACTGGGCGCTGATGTCGCATCCGCACGCGAGCATCGAAGTGCGGCAGTCGGCGTTCGGTGAGTTGCACATGCTGTCGCATCTGGTCGGCGCGGCGAATCGCGCGGATATCCGGCGTCTCGTCGCGCTGGAATCGCAGAATCAGGAACTCAGGGAAAAGATCGAGCGCCAGCAGGCGCGTCTGCTCGAATTGAGCGCGCAACGCGATGCGTCCGTCAGGCAATCGAACGAGCACGCGCTGCAACTCGCCGCGCTCGGGCAACGCAAGGCGGACCGGTCGGCCGCCGATATCGAAACGGAAGTCGAGCGTCTGCGCGAAAAAGTTGAGGACGGCGAACGTCGCCTCGCGCTGCACACGAGCCGACGCGAGGCCGCCGAGCAGCGCGCGCTGTCCGAAGAGGAACAGACGCGTGCGTTGCGCAACAAGCTCGGCGAAGCGCAGGCGCTCTTGAAGGTGGTGCAGGCCGAATGCGCGGCGCTGGAACGCGCGACGCTGGACGCCGACGATCAACCCGGCGCGCGCCGGCGCGGCATCGAATGGGTCAGTGGCAAGCGCGTCGTCTATGTCGGTGGAAGGCCGAATTCGAACGCGGTGCTGAAGGCGCTGGTCGCGACGGCGGGCGGTGAGCTGATCGTCCACGACGGCGGCATCGAGGATCGCAAGGGGCTACTCGCGGCCGCGCTGCCTAACGCGGATGTGGTGCTCTTTCCCGTCGACTGCATCGATCATGATTCGATGAGCATGCTGAAGCGCGTCTGCGAGCGGCACGGCGTCGAGTATTCGCCGCTGCGCACGGCGAGCGTCGCGAGCTTCGTGGAATTTGTCGCGCGGCTGACCGCGAGCGCGCAGAACTCGCATACGAGCGCGCCGCCGCCCTCCGCGTTCTGCCTGCGTCACGGTTAAGGCTTGAGCAACTGCGTGAGCGATTCGATCTGCCCGGCGCAGGCCGCTTGCGCCTGCGCTTCGACATCGCGATAAAGCCGGACGATGCTCTCGCCGACCGGCGTCAGCACGCAGCCGCCGCCGCTTTGGCCGCCTTGCTCGGAAATGGTCGCGGGCGATTTGAGCGCGCGATTGAGCTCGTCGATGAGCAGCCACGCACGCCGGTACGACATGTCGAGACTGCGCGCCGCCGCCGATATCGAGCCGTGCTTGTGCACCGCTTCCAGCAGCGAAACCTTGCCCGGACCGATCGCGATGGTTTCGCCTTTCGTGATGCGCATGCGAAAGCGCACTTCGGCGGGCTGGTTCGCCGTGTCAGTGACCTTTGCGCTTTCGGTGGTTTTCTGGGTCGTCGCCATGCCCGAGAGAATACACGAAGGAAATCGGACGAGCGTTTCAGGGCGGAGCCGTCGGCGTTATCGGTTGTCCGGATAGCAGAAAGCGTAATCCTCGCATCCGGGACAGCCCGGCGCGCAGGTCGGCGCTTCACCTCGCGCATGCGCGACTTCCTGCGCGAGAAACTTCTTCCAGCGCAGATTCGCGACATTGCGCGCGACGAGATCGGGATAGTGACGCCCGAGCATGTCGGTGACGTCGTCGCGTCCGGCGAGGCCGAGATCGCGCCACAGATGATCGGGCCGCAGCGACGCGGCGGCGATGATCGCCGCGAGACACAGCGCGTCTTGCCGATGCCGCGTCGCCGTGCGGTCGTGCCACATCAGAAGGCCGCGCAGATCGCGCACGAACGGCCAGTGCGCCGACCACAGCATCGCGCCCGGCGGACGATCGATCTTTGCGCCGGGAAAATGCCGGCCGATGAGCCGCGAGAGCGCGGCGGCGTCGAGGCCGAGCAGAAGCAGATCGCCCGATTCGACGCGCGCGCCGATGAGCCGCGCGAACAGCACGGAATCGGGCGCATCGGGATGGGCGGCGTGCGCGAGCAGCGCACGCGCTGATTCGTTCATCGATGCGACGTGCCCAGCACGTGCGCATCCACGCGCACGAGGCGCTTCATGTGGCGCGGCGCGTGCACCGTGTCCGCGCCCGACACGAGCACCGGCAGGCCGTCCTCGACGCCGAGTTCGCGATCCGCGCACTCATACGCGATGATCACCTGCGCGCCGATCGGCGTATTGAACAGCTCGTGCCATGAAAACGTCACGGCATAGCCGTCGTGCGCGTGCGCGAGAAACACGGTGCGCTTGAAATCCGTGTTGTCCGGGCGGCGCACGCCCGCCGCGTCGAGCAGCGCGCGCAACTGGACGCCGCGATAGCTTCCCATCGGACGGATGTAGCGGCCCGTCGAAAAGCACACGAGGTCGAACGGCTCGATGCTCGCGCACGCGAATTCGCGCAATGCGGCAAGATCGAGCGTGAGCGGCCTTTGCACCGCGCCGCCGATCTCGACGACAACGGGTTGAGCGGCGATCGACGGCGAAGGAATCGAGTATGCGAGGTCCATGAATGTGGCCTTGAGCAGCGTTATGTCTCCGAATATATTACGACGTCCGGCCCGATGCCATGTTTCTCGCGGCATATCGGACATGATCTTCGGCTTATCGACGGGAGAAGCGCATGAATCGGCGCCTGATTGCGGCAATCGCGGTATCGGTTTTCCTCGCGGCGTGCGGCTCGGTCGCGCCGGGCACGACCGCGCAGACAGTGCCGCTCGCGGGCACGCCGAACGGCGTCGCGGTGCGCGATTCGGACGGCGCGGTGTTCGTCACCGATGACAGGACCAACGCTATCGTCATGACGACGCATATCGGCGACGAGGACGCGCCCGCGTTCTCGGTTTATGCGCGCATTCCGGCTGCTGCGGGCGAGCGCACCGGTTTGAGCCAGATCGCGTTCGCGCCGAACGGACATCTGCTCGTCGAGCAATTCGGCTTCGGCACGGCGGCCGCGGTCTTCGATGTCGCGCCGAGCGGCCAGGTCGCGCTCGCGTCGGACACGAATTCCGCGCGGCGGCGTCTCGGTCTGCTCGTACTCGACAGCGGCACGTTTCTGTCGAGCTGGTTCGTGAAGGAAGGCAGCGCGCCGGCCGAAGGCGGCGTCAGCGTGATCACGCGCGGCACGGCGCCCCGGCAAATGATCGAGCGCGACATCGTCACCGGATTGGGGAAGCCGGTCGGGCTCGCGGCGGTCGGCGACATGCTCTACGTCAGCGATCAGGCCGCGAATCGCATCTACAAAGTGGATTTGCAGGCGGCGCGGGCGGCGAGCGCGCCCGTGCCCGCGAGCGATGTTTTCGCGACCGTCGATGCGCCCGACCTGATGGCCGCGACGCCCGACGGCACGCTCTACACGAAGTGCGGCGCGCACGCCGTCTGCAGCTTCTCGAAGCGCGGCCGTGCCACCGTGGTCGCCGACGATTTCGAAGCGCCGCGCGGCGTCGCGGTGGATGTCGCGCGCAAACGTCTGATCGTGGTGGACCGGTCGAGCGCGCCGGACAAGCCGAGCGCGCTGCGGGTCGTGCCGATCAAATGACGACGCTTCAGCGCGGCGACGACCAGCCCTTGTAGCTGCCGACGTTCTCCCGCGTGACGAGCGTCGACGGCAGCAGGATCGTCGTGCTGCTCGGCTTCTTGCCGTTCATCAGGTCGTAGCCGACGCTCACCGCCTGCTGCGCCATCGCCCACGGATCCTGGCTCGCCGATGCCTGGACCATCGTATCGGACTTGAGCGCCGTTTCGATATCGGGCGCGCCATCGACCGACGTGATCACGATGTTGTTCCGATGCAGTTGCTTCGCCGCGAGGTCCGTGCCGATCGCTTGCGGATCGTTGATCGCGAACACGCCGTCGAGTTTCGGGAAGCGCGTGAGATAACCCTGCATCGCGTTCATGCCGCCTTCGCGCGAGCCTTTCGCGTCCTGATCGTCGGACAGGATCTTGATGCCCGGATTCTTCGCGAGCACGCTCTTGCAGCCGTTCACGCGATCGATCACCGCTGATACCTGCGGCCCGTTCTCGATCACGACGTTGCCCTTGCCGTTGAGCTTCTTCGCCAGAAAATCGCAGGAGATTTCGCCGGCCTGCACGTTGTTGGTCTGAACGGTCGCGTCCGCGCCCGCCGCCGCGACATCGACCGCGATCACGACGATGCCCGCCTTCTGCGCTTTCTTCACCGCCGGCTCGATCGCCTTCGGATCGACGGCGTTGAGCAGAATCAGATCGACGTGCGCCGAGATGAAGTTGTCGATCTGCGTGAACTGCTTGTTCATGTCGTAGTCCGACGACACCGCCTGCACCTTGGCGTTCGGGTTGATCGTCTTGGCCTTCGCTTCCGCGCCCCGCGCGATGGTGACGAAGTACGGGTTGCCGAGCGAGCCGACCGTGATGCCGACGGACTTCAACTGCTTGTCGGCGGCGTGCGCGGACAGCGACAGGGTGAATCCGAGAGCGAGTGCGACGCTGGCGAAAAGCTTATTGTGTTTGCGCATGTTGTTGTCTCCAGTTGGTCCTTTTTTCGAGAGCGGGCGCACGCGGACCGAGTGCGCCCGGATAGCGGGAATCAGGTGCGAGCCGAGCCGCGCTGACGGTAACGATCGAGCGCCACCGCGCCGATGATCACGAGGCCCTTGATGATGTATTGCCAGATATCCGACACGCCGAGCAGCACGAGACCGTTCGTCAGCACCGCGATGATGAGCGCGCCCACCAGCGTGCCGACGATCGAACCCTCGCCGCCGACGAAGCTCGTGCCGCCGAGAATCACCGCGGCGATCGCATCGAGTTCGTACGACTGGCCGAGCTGCAAGCCGTTCGCGGCATAGAGACGCGCGGCGGACATCACCGCGCCGAGACCCGCGAGCAAGCCCGAGATCGCGTAGACGAAGAGCTGGATGCCCCACACCTTGATACCCGAAAGACGCGCCGCCTCCGGATTGCCGCCGACCGAATAGATGCGCAGTCCGAGCACCGTGCGGCGCAGGACGAACCACGACACGATCACGACCGCAATCGCGATGATCACGAGCCAGGGCACGCCGAAGAGCGTGTCGTTGCCGATGAACGCGAACGACAGTTGCGGATTGAAGATGGTCGTGTCGTGGCCGATCAACCGCGCGATACCGCGCACCGCGGTGAGCGAGCCGAGCGTCACGATGAACGGCGGCAGTCTCAGAAGCGCAATCAGGAGGCCGTTGACGACGCCGAAGCCGAGACCGACTGCGAGCGCGGCCGGAATGCCGAGCCATCCCCAGCCCGGAATATTCGACGCGAGCAGCGCGGTGACCGCCGCCGCCGACAGCACCGAGCCGACCGACAGGTCGATGCCGCCCGTGAGAATCACGAAGGTCATGCCCGCCGCGAGTACGATGTTGATCGATGCCTGCTGCGTGACGATCGACAGGTTCTGGAAGCTGAAGAAGCCGTCCGTCACGACGCCGAAGCCGATGCACAGCAGGATCAGGACGGGCAGCATGCCCGCGGTTCGCATCAGCACCTGCATGCGCTCGCGATGTTCGATGCGGTTCTGTCGTTGCGTTGTGCTTTCCGCCTTCGCAACCGGCGTGGTGCCCGTGTCGTGGTGTTTCGTCGTGTTAGCCATGTCTCTCTCCAGATTCCTTGGTGTCTTACGCCGCCTGATCGAGCGCGACCTTCGAGCCCGTCGCCAGTTCGATGATCCCTTCCTGCGAAATCGGCTTGCCGGAATGGCCGCCGAGTTCGCCCGCGATTTCGCCTTCGCGCATCACGAGCACGCGGTCCGCCACGCCGATGACTTCCGGCAGCTCGCTCGAGATGACGATCACGCCGACGCCCGAGCGCGCGAGATCGTTGATGATTCGATAAATCTCCGACTTCGCCCCGATATCGACGCCGCGTGTCGGCTCGTCGAGGATCAGCACGTCGGGCTTCGTTTCGAGCAGACGCGACAGCAGCACCTTCTGCTGGTTGCCGCCCGACAGCGCGCCCACGTTCACGCGCATGTTCGGCACGCGGATGGTGAGCGCGGCGATCGCGTCCTTCGCACGCGTGTTGCCGCGCGGCAGATCCATCACGCCCGCTTTCGCATCGCGTCCGGCGACCGTGATATTGATGTTGTCGCGCACGCTCATGTCGAGGAAGAGGCCCTGGCCCTTGCGGTCCTCGGTGAGATAGACGAGGCCCGCGTCGATCGCGTCGCGCGGCGTGCGCAGCTTCACCGGCTTGCCGTGCATCGACACTTCGCCGCGCGCCTTTTCCTCCGCGCCGAAGATCAGGCGCGCGAGCTCCGTGCGGCCCGCGCCGACCAGTCCCGCGATGCCCAGCACTTCGCCCTTGTGCAGGTCGAGGCTGCATCCTTTCACGCGATTGTTGTCGGCGATATCGCGCACGGACAGCACGACGTTGCCCGGATCGTAGGGTGCGTGCTGCTTCTTGTAGAAGCCGGAGATGTCGCGGCCGACCATCATCTTCACGAGGCTGTCGGCGGACAGTTCCTCGCGCATCAGCGTGCCGACGTACGATCCGTCGCGCAGCACCGAGACGCGATCCGACAGTTCATAGATCTCCGCCATCCGGTGGCTGATGTAGATGATCGCGATGCCTTCCGCGCGCAGCGTGCGCACGAGCTCGAAGAGACGATCGGTTTCGCGCGAGGAAAGCGGCGTGGTCGGCTCGTCCATCACGAGGATGCGCGCATGTGCATGCACGGCGCGTGCGATTTCGACCAGTTGCCGCTCCGCGATCGACAGATCGCCGACGAGCGTATGCGGCTTGAAGCTCGCGCCGAGGCGCTTGAGCACATCCTCGCAGCCGCGCTCCATGCCTTTGCGATCGACCAGCCTGTTGCGCCGCAGCTCGCGTCCCGCGTGGATGTTCTCCGCGACGGAAAGATTCGGCGCGAGGCTCAGTTCCTGATAGATCACCGCGACGCCGAGCGCGCGAGCGGCGAGCGGCCCGTCGATGGTGACCGGCTTGCCGTCGATGAGAATCTGGCCGCCCGCGTCGGCCTGATACGCGCCCGACAGGATTTTCATCAGCGTGGACTTGCCCGCGCCGTTTTCGCCCATCAACGAATGCACTTCACCGGGATAGACGGACAGGCGCACGTCGTTGAGCGCGCGCACGCCGGGAAAGGTCTTGCTGATGCCGCGCATTTCCAGAAGCGGCGTTCGGGTGGAAGGGTCATGCGGCATGGTTCACCTCTTGGGTTTTGATGCCCGCGTGGCGAATCGCCGCGCGCGGTGAGAAGTTGAAGAACATCGGCAACGTGGCCGCGCCGATCGCGCCCGCATCCGGGCCGAAGGAGCCGCGCACGAGCGTCGGGGTGCCGCGCGCTTCGGGCGCGTTGGCGGCGAGCGTCGTCGAGAGGCGCTTGACGAGCTGGTCGAGCAGGCCGCCGTCGATATCGGCATCGATCACGACCATCGGCACGTCGAGCACGCAGAGCGTCGCGCGCAGGGCGGGCGCGAGCGCCTCGATGCAGTCGTCGATCCATTCGTCGACAGCCGGAAGACGCTGCTCGATGCACGCCTGCAGGTCGATGCGGTTGTCCGCCGCCGCGCCGCAGTAGTGGAGATGCCGCACGAGCGCGTTCAGCGACGCGCGCGACAGCAGGATGTCCCACGGTCCCGCGGGTTGCGGCGCGGACGGCAGGCGGCTCGGCGGCACGGGAATCACGCCGATGTCGCCCGCATTGCCCGACGCGCCGCGCAGACAGTCGCCGTTGATCGCGATGCCGCCGCCGATGGCCGAGCCGAGAAACAGATAAACGAAGTCGTCGCAGCGGCGGCCGTGACCGTAGAAGAGTTCGGCGGTCGCGGCGGCGTTGCCGTCGTTTTCGCTAAAGACGGGCAGCGACAGCGCGCGGCCGAGTTCATCGGCGAAATCGGTTTCGTCCCAGGCGCGGAAGGTTTCGGCGGGCAGGCCGAGTTCGCGCAGCCAGCTACCGAGATTGAACGGCTGCGCGATGCCGACGCCCGCCAGCCGCTCGCGCTCCGGGGCCGAGAGCAGGCCGAGCATCTTCCCGATGTCGCGCCGCACGATCTCCAGCGCCTCGGCCGGATGCGGCAGCACGGCATCGAGTGCGCTGCGCGCGAGCACGTCGCCGGCGAAATTCACGAGCACCGTCTCGATGCCCGTGCGATCCAGCCGCACGCCGATACCGAACGCGCCGCGCGGATCGAGCCGGATCAGCGACGCGGGCTGGCCGCGCTGGCCTTCGAGACGGCGGCCGGTGTATTCGATCAGTCCCGCATTTTCCAGCGACTCGACGATGCTGCCGACCGCCGTGCTCGTCAGATTCGCGTGACGCGCGAGTTCGGCTTTCGATGCCGGCTCGGCGCGCCGCAGCGCCTGCAACAGCAGGCGCTCGTTGTACCGGCGCACGGTTGCGGAGTTGCTTCCTCTGCCGCTTGGGGATTTCACGCGCTGTCTCCGAAGGACGGCCATCGAGTCGCGGCCATTAATTAAATCAAGTTGATTTATTTAAGACTGACGGCGCGTCGAAGTAAAGGAGGGAAATCCCGGAGCTGCTTTTTTAAGCACGTTTTGAAGAGGCGATCGCATGAAGCGCGATGCTCTGAGGACGCAAATCGCGGACCCGGTGCGCTTTCACACTAGGCGATGCAATCGACAGTGCCAAGCCGGGCGCCGATGCTTTCCGGCGAGCTTACGGCCGGCGATAAACCAGCTTTCGACGGGCGGCGCCAGGCGAAGCGCCGGGCGGATCGATGTGCTATCGTCGGCGACACTTTTCGACACTTCCTTCGTCGCTTCATGTTCTCGATTTCCCAAGCCACGCACGCCAGCAAGGCCGCGCAATACGACGACCTGCTGCAGCAAGCCCGCGCGCTCATCGCCGATGAAACCGACTTCATCGCCAATGCCGCGAATTTTTCGTCGCTCGTCTATCACTCGCTGCCCGATCTCAACTGGGCCGGCTTCTATCTCTTCGATGGCACGGAGCTCGTCGTCGGGCCGTTTCAGGGCAAGCCGGCGTGCGTGCGCATCGCGCTCGGACGCGGCGTCTGCGGCACGGCGGCGCGTGAGCGGCGCACGCAGGTCGTGCCGGACGTGCATGCGTTTCCCGGACATATCGCGTGCGATTCGGCGTCGCGCTCGGAGATCGTCGTGCCGCTCGTCGCGAGCGATGGCACGCTGATCGGCGTATGGGACGTGGACAGCCCCGTGCCGAACCGCTTCGACGATGAAGACGCGCTCGGCATGGAAGCGCTGTGCACGGCTTTCGTCGCGCTCGCGTGGGGCAAGCAAACGGAGCGCTGACATGTCCACCGGGCCGACCGATAACGGCGTCGTCACGATTGCGAGCGCGCACGGCGCCATCGACACCGCCGACAAGCTCGAAGCGCTGATCCGCGCGCGGGGACTGATGCTCTTCGCGCGCATCGACTTCAGCGGCGACGCCGCCCGCGCCGGCCTCGCGATGCCGCCGAGCCAGTTGCTCGTGTTCGGCAATCCGCAGGCGGGCACGCCGCTGATGCAGGCCGTGCCGACCGCCGCGCTCGATTTGCCGCTCAAGGTTTTGTCGTGGGAAGGCGCGGACGGCCGCGCGTGGCTCTCCTATAACGCGACGGAATATCTGCGCGCGCGTCACGGGCTCGACGCCGACGCGATGAAGCCCGTGAGCGGCGTGGCCGCGCTCGTGGAGGCGGCGGCGCGCTGACAATTTGGCGTCATCGGCGGCCGGACGCGTGCGTCTACAATGAGACGTTTTCCTTCCGTCTCGATATTCCATGACGAGCCTTGTCCGCCGACGCCTGCTTGCCGCCTGCGCCCTGAGCGCTTGCGCGTTCGCGCGTGCGCGCGATGTGCGCGCGGCGTCCGACAAGGCCACCGTCGCGCTCGTCATGAAGTCGCTGAACGATCCCTTCGTCACGTCGATGATCGAGGGCGCGCGCAATTACCAGCGGCACTACGCGTCGCAACTCGATCTCGCGACGAACGGCACGCTCACGGACAACGACGTGGCCGGGCAGATTCACATCGTCGAAACGCTGATCGACGCGAAAGTCAACGCGATCGTCATCGCGCCCGCGGATTCGAAGGCGCTGCTGCCCGTGGCCGTGAAGGCGATCGGCGCGGGCATCATCGTGATCGCGATCGATAATCCCTTCGACGAAGCCGCGCAGGACGCGGCGAACATCACGATTCCGTTCGTCGGGCCGGATAGCCGGCGCGGGGCGAAGCTCGTCGGCGCGTATCTCGGCTCGAAGCTGAAGGCGGGCGACGAGGTCGGCATCATCGAGGGGCCGTCGAACGATCTCAACGCGCAGCAGCGCACGCTCGGCTTCAAGGATGCGATGAACGCGGCGGGCATGCGCATCGCCGATTCCGACGGCGGCGACTGGACCGCGGCGAGCGGCAAGTCGATCGCGTTGCAGATGCTCTACGCGCATCCGGATGTGCGCGGCCTGCTCTGCGCGAACGACAATATCGCGATGGGCGCGATCGACGCGATCCGTATTGCCGGCAAGAAGGGCCGCGTGCTGGTGACGGGGTACAACAATATCGACGCCGTGCAGCCGATGCTCGACGACGGCCGCCTGCTCGCGACGGTCGAGCAGTTCGGCGCGCGGCAGGCGGTGTTCGGCGTGGATGTCGCGGTGAAGGCGTTGCTCGAAAAGCGGCGGCAAAGGGATTTGTCGCCGTATATGGAGACGCCGGTTCAGCTGGTGACGAAGGGGCAGGCGAAGGGGTTTCGGTTCGGGGCGTCGTGAGAGGGCTTTAGGAATGATCGTGTAGGGCGTCTCGTCGAATTCGCATATGTTGTGCGGCAAAGGTGCGACTTCGACGAGGAAACTGTTGCATGACGACTCAACACGCTCATCACCACCGCCAGTTCAAGCAGCCGAACACAGCGTGGAAAGCTATTCCCACAGACGTCGTGCCGCTCTACGTTCGGTCCGCGCTCAGAGACGCCATTCGCCTCGAAGCTGTTTCCGAGGCGGACTACGATCATTTGCTCTGGATTCTGGCCCAAGAGTCGAGCGGCATCGTGGATAACCGCAATCACGGTTCAAGTGCGCGAGGTCTGTTTCAGCTTTTGCACGCGCAATACGATCTGAATCCCCACGGGGAAAAGTCGTTTGGCAATGCCGTGGAGAAATGTCAGGGCCGGATTCGCTATATCTACGGTCGCTACCATTCGGCAAGAGCGGCAAGAGATTTCTGGGAAAGACATCACTGGTATTGATCCGTGCGAAAACACTTGCTCGCCCTCTGCCTGCTGCTCATCGCAGCGCCCATTCCGGGTTTCGCTCACGACGCCGAGCCGAATTTCGCGGACTATCCAGCAACGGTCGAACAGGCGCACGGACCCGTCAAGCTACGGTTGACGACGCGCGAAAGTCGCCGCTACATCACGCAACTCACCGAAGCGGCAAGCGCTCCCGTCAACTTCGCCGGGCACTTCATCATGACCGAATGGGGCTGCGGAGCCGGCTGCGTCACGGCCGCCGCGATCGACGCAAAGACGGGAAAGGTCGTGATGCTTCCCTTCACCGTCTCAGACTGGCCACTCGATATCACCGAGCCTCTGAGTTACCGGAAGGACAGTTCGTTGCTGATCGTTCGCGGAAGCAGAAACGAACGAGGCCCGGGCACTTACTACTATCGATTCGACGGCGCCGCGTTCCGGTTGATCGAAGCGCCACCCGGGACACAGCGCCCACGACCTTAACTCATCGCCTTCCCCAACAACCCCCGCGCAGCAAGACTCCGATACAACGCGCGTACCCCAAACGTCCAAGGCTCGATCTCCGTCGACAACCTCACCGTATTGACCAGCGCCCCGAGGCTCGGCGTCGAGATCGTCACGACATCGCCGAGATGATGCGTGAACCCGCCGCCTTCCGTATCGCGATCCTTGATCGGCGAGAACATCGTGCCGAGGAACAGCATGAAGCCGTCCGGATACTGATGATGCGCGCCGTGCGTCTGCGTGACGAGATCGGCCGGATCGCGGCTGATTTCGCTCATGTGGCTCACGCCTTCGAGCACGAAGCCATCGTCCGCGCCTTCGATGCGCAGCGACAGGCTCGAAGCGCGCACCGTATCCAGCGTGAAGCGTTCATCGAACAGTCGCACGAAGGGGCCGATCGCGCACGACGCGTTGTTGTCCTTCGCCTTGCCGAGCAACAGCGCGCTACGTCCTTCGATATCGCGCAGATTCACGTCGTTGCCGAGCGTCGCACCGACGATCTCGCCGCGCGCATTCACCGCGAGCACGATCTCCGGCTCGGGGTTGTTCCATTGCGATGTCGGATACAGGCCGACGTCCGCGCCGAATCCCACCGACGACATCGGCTGCGACTTCGAAAACACCTCCGCGTCCGGCCCGATGCCGACTTCCATGTATTGCGACCACGCGCCGCGCCGCTCCAGTTCGGCCTTCAGTTTCGCCGCGCTTTCCGAACCCGGCTTGATCTTCGACAGATCCGCGCCGATCAGCTTGTTGATCGTGTCGCGCACTTCCTGCGCGCGGCTCGCGTCGCCGCCGGCCTGCTCCTCGATCACGCGTTCCAGCAGACTCACCGCGAACGTGACGCCGCACGCCTTCACGGCCTGCACGTCGCAGGGCGCGAGCAGGCGTGCGGCATCGGCGGAACCGTCGAGCGTCGCTTGCAGCAAGTCCTGAACGTTGCCGAGATGCTCGCCTTCGGCATTGCGGGCGATGTCGAGTACATCGGCGCTGTCGAAGAGATCGGCGGTCGTCGGCGCGGCGCGCGTGATGTCGAACACCTCACCGCGGCGCACCGCGACGACGGCGGGACCGTTCACCGGCGCGGGACGCCAGACACGGCCGATCAGCACGGCATCGGCGAAATCTTCGGGCAGAAAGGAGGAGACGTTGACGGTTTGCATGTAGGCGAATGACGGGCGGGAAAGGAAAACCGATCGTAGCCCGCGTGCGTGACAGTGTCCATCGGGTTGATTAATTATCCAACCTGTTGGAATATTCGCACATGGAAAAAACCTACGACGTCCCCGCGCTGCGTCGCGCGAGCGATATTCTCGAAGCGCTCGCCGCCGCCGCAAAACCGGTGCGCGCCGCGTCGCTTGCCGAAGAGACCGGACTCTCGCGCAGCACGCTCTATCTGATGCTCGAAACGCTCGCGCGCATGCAATGGATCGAAAAGCACGACGACGGCTACATGATCGGCGTGGGCCTCTTCGAGCTCGGCAACGCGTACGTGCGTCACGACAAGTTGCAGGCCGCGTTTCGCGAGGGCGCGGGCGCATTCATCAACAAGCACAACGAAGTCGTGCAGCTCGCGGTGCTCGACGGCGTGCAGGTGGTCTATATCGCGCGGGAGGATGCGCATCGTCCGGTGCGGCTCGTGTCCGATCTCGGCTCGCGTCTGCCCGCACACTGCTGCGCGCTCGGCAAGGCGCTGCTCGCCGGAATGGCCGATGAAACCGTGATCGAACGTCTTCCCGAGCGTCTCGAAGCAGTAACGCCGCGCACCATCACGCGGCGCGCGGCGTTGTTACGCGAACTCGCGTCGATCCGCGCGAGCGGGCTCGCCGTCGAGCGCGAGGAAGTCGCCGAAGGTCTTGCGTGTTTCGCGGCCTATGTCGGGATGACGCCGGCGGGCAAGCGCGTCGCGGTATCGACGAGCGTGCCGATCGGCCGGCTCGATCCGAAGCGTGAAAAGCAGATTTCGATCGGCATCGTGCAGCTTGCGTCTCACTTGCGCGCGTCGCTCTGACGATGCGATGCGCGCGCGTCCACGCGGCCCGCCGAGGTGGCAAAGCGCGCCTCGATCGATGCCATTTCCTTCTCCGCATGCAACGGCGCCGCCGCGTGCGCCGCGATCAGCACGTCGCAGCGAGCGTGTGAGCAGACCACGTCGCGCAGACGCGCTTCGCCGTGACGCCAGCCGGTATCCGCTTCGCCGCCGAGCACGATGAGATCCGCGCCCGCCGCTTTCGCCTCCTTCGCGATCAGCTCGCCGACGCTCGTGCCGTCGAGCGGCTGCGTGATGCTGCGCGCGACGCCGTCGATGCCCGCGCTGTCGATCAGGCGCGCCGCATAGCGTGTGACGGCCCGCGCGTGATCGTCGATGACATCGAGCGTGTCGCCCGGATTGCTGTCGGCGGTGACGATGGCCCACCACGGCATCTGATCGACGATATGCAGCGCCGTGAGCCGCGCATTGCAGGCGCGGGCGCGCGTGATGGCGGTGGTCAGGGCGCTTTCGCTGAGGCTCGTGCCGACCGCGACGAGAATGTGCTTGTACATGGTGTGTCTCCGGTGTGGTTCGCTCAGACCGGATGATCGGCGCGCAAAGTTAGCCGCGAATGAGCGCGAGCCTGCATCTTTTACAAAGGAACTTAACAATCGCGCGACGGGGCTTCGGCGCGCGGTTTTCGCGCTTTTCATGCCAGCCCGCACACACGTTCGGTTTCAACGGCATCGCGCTTCCCGGGGAATGGTGTTTGCTTCCCGTCGCCCGAATGCTTTTGCACGAGCGGCATTCGCGCATTCCACGCGCAAGTTCAGCCTGCGGTTCCGCCCGGCGTTCGTCGGGATCCATCCGAAAGTGAGCGGCGATGTCAGATCGAGACGACTCCGATACCCACGACGACGAGCGCGAAGGCGAACGCGCGTCCTCGCACGGCGATGCAGCGGATAAAGACAAAGACGCGAAAGACGATGAAAAGAAGCCCGCCAAAAAGCCCGGCAAGAAGCCGCTCATCATTCTGGGCATCGTGGTCGTCGTGCTGGCGATCGGCGCATTCGTCTGGTGGTTCCTGACGCGCAATCAGGTCAGCACCGACGACGCCTACACCGACGGCGACGCCGTCACGATCGCGCCGAAGGTATCGGGCTATGTCGTGACGATGAACATCGACGACAACCGCTTCGTGCATCAGGGCGATCTGCTCATCAAGATCGATCCGCGCGATTATCAGGCGCAACTCGATCAGGCCAGCGCGCAACTCGGACTCGCGCAGGCGCAACTGCATGCATCGGAAACGCAGCTCGAAGTCGCGCGCGTGCAGTATCCCGCGCAACTCGCGCAGGCTCAGGCGCAGGAACTCACCGCGCGCGCCAATCTCGTGCAGGCGAGCGCGGCTTACGAGCGTCAGCATTCCGTCGATATTCGCGCGACCTCGCAACAGAACATCGACACCGCCGACGCGCAGCAGAAAAGCGCGCAGGCGAACGTCGCGCAGGCGCGCGCGCAGGTGCGCACGGCGAGCCTCGTGCCGCAGCAGATCGCGCAGGTGCTCGCGACGGTCGAGGAGCGGCGTCAGCAGGTGCGTCAGGCGCAAGCGCAAGTCGAGGCGGCCCAACTGAATCTCTCGTACACGGAATTGCGCGCTCCGGCCGATGGCTGGATCACGAAGCGCAACGTGCAATTCGGCACGTTCCTGCAGGCGGGCACGTCGATTCTCACGCTCGTCACGACGCGCGTCTGGGTCACGGCGAACTTCAAGGAATCGCAACTGGATCGGATGCAGCCGGGCGACAAGGTCGATATCGATGTCGATGCATATCCCGCGATGAAGCTGCACGGTCATGTCGACAGCGTGCAGCTCGGCAGCGGCTCGCGCTTCTCCGCGTTCCCCGCCGAAAACGCGACGGGCAACTTCGTGAAGATCGTGCAGCGCGTGCCGGTGAAGATTCTCATCGACGATGGACTGAAGCCGGGCACGTCGCTGCCGCTCGGATTGTCCGTGGTGCCGACCGTCATGCTGCGGCATTGAAACCATGAGTGATAGCACCGCGCAACACGATCACAGCGGCTGGAAGCCGAGCGCGAATCCGTGGCTGATCGCGGTCGTCGTGACGCTCGCGGCGTTCATGGAAGTGCTCGACACGACCATCGTGAACGTCGCGCTGCCGCACATCTCCGGCACCATGTCCGCGAGCTACGACGAAGCGACGTGGACGCTCACGTCCTATCTCGTCGCGAACGGCATCGTGCTGCCGCTGTCCGCGTACTTCTCGAAGATACTCGGACGCAAGCGCTACTTCCTCATCTGCATCGCGGCGTTCACCGTCTGTTCCTTCATGTGCGGCATCGCGACGAATCTCGGGCAACTCATCATCTTCCGTATCCTGCAGGGCTTTTTCGGCGGCGGCCTGCAGCCGAGCCAGCAGTCGATCATTCTCGATACCTTTCCGCCCGAGCAACGCGGCCGCGCGTTCTCGATTTCGGCGGTCGCGATCGTCGTCGCGCCCGTGCTCGGCCCGACGCTCGGCGGCTGGATCACCGATAACTTCACGTGGCGCTGGGTCTTTCTCATCAACGTGCCGGTAGGCGTGCTGACGACCATCGCGGTGACGCAGTTCGTCGAAGACCCGCCGTGGGAAAAGCGGCAGGATCCGAAGAAGGTGGGCATCGATGTGGTCGGCATCGGGCTGATCGCGCTCGGGCTCGGCTGTCTGCAAGTGTTTCTCGATCGCGGCGAGGACGACGACTGGTTCTCGTCGAATTTCATCGTGACGTTCGCGGTGCTCGCGGCGGTGGGTATCGTCGGCGCGACGGTGTGGCTCCTGTACGCGAAGAAGCCCGTGGTCGATCTGCGCGTGCTGAAGGACCGCAACTTCGCGCTCGGCTCGGCGGCGATCGTCGGCTTCGCGTCGGTGCTTTACGGCAGCGCCGTCCTGATACCGCAACTCGCGCAACAGCAACTCGGCTACACCGCGACGCTCGCCGGTCTCGTGCTGTCGCCCGGCGCGATATGCATCGTGTTTCTGATTCCCATCGTCAGCAAGCTGATGAACGTGATCCAGACGCGCTTTCTCGTGGCGTTCGGCTTCTTTCTGATGGGATGCGCGTTGCTGTATTCGCATCATCTCGTGCCCAACATCGACTATGTGACGCTGACGAAGATGCGCAGCGCGCAGTCCATCGGCATCGGTTTTCTGTTCGTGCCGGTGACGACGCTCGCGTATCTGTCCTTGCCGAAATCGATGAACAACGACGCGTCCGCGCTCTTCACGATGTTCCGCAACGTCGCCGGTTCGATCGGCATATCGCTCGCGACCGCGATGATCCGCGAGCGCACGCAGGCGAACATGGCGCATATGGTCGAGCATCTGACGCCGCTCAATCAGCCCTACAACGAAGCGGTGCAGCGCATCGCGCGCACGCTGATGGACTCCGGCCAGACGATGACGCAGGCGATGTCCGCGGCGACCGGCCAGATGTACAAGACGCTCGTTTCGCAGGCGACGATCCTCGCGTATCTCGACGTGTTCGCCGCGTGCGCGATCTTCGCGTTCCTGTTCATTCCGCTGACGTTCTTCTTTTCGCCCGTGAAGGCGTCCGGCCAGGCGGGAGGGCATTGAGATGAGATTACGTCACAGTATGCCGATGCTCGCGCTTGCGTTGAGTGCATGCGCCGTCGGCCCCGACTACACGCCGCCGAAAGCCGATGTCCCCGCCGACTGGAGCGACACGCAGCGCGCGCAGAACGCGCCGGACGATCCGCGCGTGCCGCATGCGGATTCGCCATCGACGGCGCAGACTTCGGCCGATCCCGATCCGCGCTGGTGGAAGCAGTTCAACGATCCGACGCTGGATTCGCTGATCGATCGCGCGGTCGCGGGCAATCTCGATTTGCAGAGCACCGTGCTGCGCATCGCGGCGGCGCGTGAAGAAAGCGTGTCGGCGGCGGCGCAGGGCTTGCCGCAAGTCAGTGCGAGCGCGAGTGTGAAGCGTCAGCAACTGGGCGTGAAAGGTTTGCTCGAATCGCAGGGCGTGTACGACCGGCTCGACAGCCTCGGCGCGAACGGCGCGCAGATACGTCAGGGCATCGATTCCGCGACGGGCCCGGTCACGCTCTTTCAGGATGGCTTCGATGCATCGTGGGAACTGGATCTCTTCGGTCGCGTGCGGCGCTCGGTCGAATCGGCGAATGCGCAGACGCAGGCCGAAATCGAAAGCCGCAACGATGCGCTCGTGTCGCTCGAATCGGAAGTCGCACGTACGTACGCACAGTTGCGCGGCGCGCAGACGATCAAGCAGATCACGCTGGCCGAGATCGACGCCGAGCAACAGATTCTCGACCTCACGCGCGAACAGGCGCGCGTCGGCCTGACGAGTCAGCAGGACGTGCAAAGCGCGAGCGCGCAAGTCGGATCGTTGCAGGCGCAACTGCCGACGCTCGATGCGCAGATCGCACAGGCGCTGAACGGCCTCGCCGTGCTGACCGGCAGCGCGCCGGGCACGCTCGACGCGGAACTGTCGGATGCGCGCGCGGTGCCGCCCGTACCGCCGACGGTGCCGGTCGGCTTGCCATCGACGCTCGCGCGCCGGCGTCCCGATATCCGTCGGGCCGAAGCGCAACTGCATTCGGCGACGGCGGAAGTGGGCGTCGCGGTCGCGCAGATGTATCCGGATATCTCACTAACTGGACAAGTGGGCACGCGTGCGACGAAGGCGCGCTATCTCGCGCATTGGTCGAGTCTGTTCTGGTCGATCGGGCCGAGCATTTCGCTGCCGATCTTCGAGGGCGGCGCGTTGCGTGCGAACGTACGTGTGGCGAAGGCGCAGGCGGGGCAAGCGGCGTTGCAGTATCGGCAAACCGTGCTCAATGCGTTGCAGGAAGTGGATAACGCACTGGTGTCGTATCGCACGGAGCAGGATCGGCGCGCGGCGCTCACGCGCACCGTCGAAGCGAACCGCGTCAGCCTGCAACTCGCGACGGAGAGCTATCGCAAAGGCATCACGCCCTTCGTGACCGTACTCGATGCCGAGCGCCAGCTTGCGCAGACGCGCGAGCAACTCGCGCAATCGACGGTCAATGTGACCACCGATCTCATCGCCGTCTACAAATCGCTCGGCGGCGGATGGCAGGACGATGAATCCGCGACCGCGCAAAATTAACGGCGGCGCTTCTTCCAGTCGTAATCGGCGGGCGGATCGGCGACGCCGGGCTTACCGACCGCATGCGGGTTTTCACTGCATAGCGTGACGAAGCCGATGTCGTCGCCATCGGCCTGGCGCTTGCGCAGTTCTTCCGCAAAGCGCAGCGCGTCGGCGAGCGCGTTTTCATCGAATCTTTTGAAATGCGCCGCGCCCTCGATATCAGGGTTGCCGCCGAGCCAATACACGACGAACATCGTTTAGCCTCTCGTTTGGGGATGTGTGCACCATCGTCACGCACGGCGATGAAGATCCTGCACGGCGCCCGTGCATCGGCGCGCCGTGACAGCCACCGGGTATTCCCGAAGTGTAACGTCGGCGAGCCGCGTGCCGCCTGACGATGACTTCCGAACGCTCGCGAGGGAATGATCGTTGCTGTCATCTCCATCCATTCCGAGGCCCAAACGATGCAACGACACGACCGTGTTTCTTCGCAAGCGCTGTGGCAGATTCCGCCGTGCGCGACGCGCCACGACGAGCCGCGCGTGCTCATCGCCGATGACGATCTGGAGGCGACCCGCGCGATCTGTCTTGCGCTTGAAGACGCCGAGTTCACCGTGCGCGCGGTGCACACGGGGCTCGACGCGGTGTCGATCGCGCGCAAGTGGCGGCCGGGCGTCGTGCTGCTCGATCTGATGATGCCGCTCGGCGATGGCTGGGAAGCCGCCGAGGCGATCCGCGCGATCGATCTCTCGATGTTGCTGATCGCGCATACGAGCCGCACGGACCCCGAAGACCTGACGCGCGCGCAGCGCACCGGCTTCAACGGCTACTTCGTCAAGCCGACGGAACTCGACGGAATGATCGCGGTGCTGCGCGGCTATTTTTCGACGCGGGAAGGCGAGGGCGATCACGCATCGGTGCGCGTGCGCTGAATGACGTCGAGCTTCAGCACGAGATGATTGATATCGCGCTGAGCGTGCTCTTTCAACATGTCTTCCCAGTACTGGCAATAACCGGCCCAGAACGGCATCTGCGTATGCGCGGAAGCGGCCGTCGGCAGAGGATCGGGCAGCATCCTGCTCAGACGGTCGATCTCCTTGTGCTTCCATCGCAGCAGCGCGCGGCGATATCCGCGTCGCGGCGGGCACATTTCGTTCATTCTCGCGACGGCGATCGAAAACCCCTCGGCGGGCCGCGATGCCATCTTTGTAAGTACCTCGGTCTGCGGGCGCGGGCCGCGTTCATGGCAGATGATCGCGCCGATCTGCCCAAGGATGTACATCGCTTTCGCCATTGGCGGCTCGGAATGGTCTTGCATGGCGCCTCTCGATTTATCGTTATGAGTCTTCTTGCACGGGCGCTCGAAGTTACCTCGGACTTGATGTTGATACGCTGTACTTCGCGTATTAATAAGATACCGTATTAGGACTGTTCTGAATTGTGCATCGACAAAAAGATACATTGGTACGGAATTTTTTGCCGTCTCGATTGATGGGATACGCGGGATTGATGCTGCGTGAAGTGAAACGAATGCACATATAAAGGATGCCGAATGAAATAGCGATCCGCGTGCATATGCGATCGAATCGTGTTACACATTCACCAATCCCGATGCCATGCACGACGGCATTGCAGTCTCTCAGCGGTTTCAACTCACTTTCAGCGAGCCTGAATTTGTTTGTCCGACGACTCGCGACGCTCTGGCGACTTGGCCGCGCGTTCGTGCATGAAAGCCATCAGACGCACTTGACCGACGACGGCGCGGCGATGACGCGCGTCGCGCGCTTCTTCGCGACGCATGGCGCGCGTGCCGCGCCGCTCGGCGCCGGCGTGCCCGCGCTCTCGCAACTTTCGCGCGTGCTGGAGAACGCGTCCGGTGCGCTCGCGCGTCATCCCGCGCTTGCGGAAACGGCGGTGCGCGTCGCGCTTTCCGAACTCGACGGACTCTTTACGCCTTACGATGCGGAACGCTTTCGCGCGGCTTGCAAGGCGGCGTTTCCCGCCACGCTGTCCTTCGAACTCACGGCGCTGAGCGACGTGCCGCTACGCTCGGGCGTCGCGGAGCAGACGCACGTCGCGCGCATCGGCGCGTTGCCCGTGCGCGTCACGCTGCTGCGCGCGGACACGCGTGCCGAACTCGACGACGATCTGGATCTCGCGCTCGCGGCGGCGCGTTTCGCGGAGCGACGCTCGGCGAAGGCGCGCGACATGCATCCGGTGGAATGGGTCCGTCGTGCGCGAGAAAGCGTCGATGGAATGATCGACTTGCGTCAGCGCGCCGCAGATCAGAGCTACCTGCGCTTCCGTCTGCGCGACGACGACCGTCTCGCCGTGCCCGAAGTGCTCTGGGACTATTGCAACGACGCCGTGCTGACCACGCGCGCGATCGAAACGGCGGCGTTATCGGATGCGGAAACGCTCGCATCGTGCGGGCTCGATCAGGCCGACGTCCTCGCGACGCTCATCGAAGCGTTCTTCGAAATGGCGCTGGGCGTCGGGCTGTATCACGCGGGACTGGATGCGGCGGGCGCGCGCGTGAGCATCGAGTCGGACACGCGCGGCCAGATCGTTCTCGAAGCCGATAACCCGATGATGATCTTCGCCGCTCACGAACGCGATTTTCTCGTCGGCGTGTCGCATGCGCTCATGGAGGGCGATCACAAGGCGGCGGCCCGCGCGCATCTGGAGCACGGCCGGCCCGGCGCGAACGTGACGCATCACGAGGTGCGCGTCGAAGCGACGTACCGGCGGGAGGCGGAGCGTTTCGCGTCGCCGCATGCCAGGCGCGGCGCCGGCGTCGCGCATCTGTTCGGCGCGATCGGCAAGGCGCCCGCCGAGCATATGTTCAGCGCGGCGCACGGGCGCATCGCGTCGCGGGCGGTGTTGTTGTCGAGAGCGGCGGAAAGGATCGAGCGCGTCGCGCAGGACATCGCGCCGGATGTCGATGTATGGAAGATCGCGCGCAAGGTCATCGTGCGGCTCGCCGCGGATCAGTTGAGCTTCAGAAGCCTGGCGGCGCGCTTGGCGCATGAAGCGACGCACTGGCCGCATACGCTGCCGCGGTTGCCCTCGCTCATCGCGCACTACGCGGCGGCGACGCAACGCACGCGCGGCACGGTGTTTCGTTAGCGCGTGCCGGGGCTCATGCGCTCGGCGATCGCGCGGCATGCTTCCCTGAGCGGCGTGATATAGGTTTCGAGCGGCGTCGCGCTCTTTCTGAACAGCGGAATGCTGACGCTCACGCAGCCGAGCGTCGCGCCGTTCGCGCCGACGATCGCGCTGCCGTAGCAGAAAATCTGCGCTTCGTTTTCCTCGCGGTCTTCCGCGTAGCCGCGCGTGCGCGTCGCGTCGAGTTCGGCGTCGAGCGCTTTACGATCGACGATCGTGTTCGGCGTAAAGCGCGCGAACGCGATGCCTTCCAGGAGCGCGTCGCGTTCGGCGGGCGATTGCGTCGACAGATACGCCTTGCCGACGGAACTCGAATAAAGCGTCACGCGCGTGCCGATGCGCGAAGCCATGCGCACCGCGTGCGGACTTTCCAGCTTCTCGACATACACCATTTCCGAGCCGCTGCGCACCGCCAGATGCACGGTTTCCTGCGTCGCGTCGCGCAGTGTCTGCAAGGCATCGGCGGCGGCGATGCGCAGGTCCGAGCGCTCCCAGCTTCGGCTCGCGAGCGACATCAGACGCGGGCCGAGCGCGTAGCATCCGCCGCGCGCGCTTTCGACGACCAGCCCTTCCGCGAGCAACGCGCCGACGATGCGATACACCGTCGGGCGCGGATAGCCGCTCGCGGCCGTGAGACGCGCGATGGTCGGCGGTTCGTCGGCATCGGCGATGAGTTGCAGCACCGCCATGAACTTCGAGAAGGCGGCGGTGCCGGAGGCCTTGGCGGCGTCGAGGGAAGTGGTGTCGGAAGGCATGATGCGTGAATCATGCCACGAGATAACCGCCATCGACGGGCACGATCGCGCCCGTCATGAACGATGCCGCCGGCGACGCGAGAAACGCCGTCACCCGCGCGACGTCTTCCGGCAGGCCCCAGCGCTTCATCGGGGTGCGTTCGAGGATCGCTTGCGAGCGGCCGTCGTCTTCCTGCAGCGCCTGCGTGAGCGGCGTCGCGATCCAGCCGGGCGCGACCGCATTCACGCGGATGCCATCGGCGGCGTAGGCGATCGCGAGCGACTTCGTCAGTTGCGCGACGCCGCCCTTGCTCGCGCTGTACGCGGGCACGAGACCGCCGCCGAAGAACGTCAGCATCGACGCCGTGTTGACGATCGAGCCGCGGCTCTTCGCGAGCAAGGGGCGCGCGGCCGCGCACATGCGCATCGTGCCGCTGAGATTCACGGCGATGACGCGCTCGAACGTGTCGATGTCGTGCTCGTCGCCGCGACGGATCATGCCGGCGCAATTGACGAGCACGTCGAGCGTGTCGAGCGTTGTGAAGAGCGCGGCGGTGCTGGCGGCATCGGCGACATCGAGCGCGGCGAGTTCGATGCCATTGCCCAAGGCGTCGCGCTGGTCATCGGTCGGCGCGAGCCCCGCTGCGACGACACGCGCGCTGAGCGCCGCGAACTGCTGCGCGATGCCCGCGCCGATGCCCTGCGTGCCGCCGGTCACGACGACAGTCTTGCCCTTGAAGAGATCAGCTTGAAAAGTCATAACGGTGTGATTTATACGACGGGAACGGGCGCGGCCTGCTGCTCGGCGTCTTCGATCGGCGAACGCACGACGAACATGTAGACGAGCGCGGCGGCGAACGCGACGCCCGCGCTGATCAGGAACGCGTTCACGAACGAGTGCGTCTTGTCGACCACGAGACCGGTGATGAACGGCGCGAACGAGCCGCCGAAATAGCCGCCGAAGTTCTGGATGCTGCCGAGCGACGCGACCATGTGGCGCGGCGCCGCGACGGAAACGAGCGCCCATGCCGCGCCGCTCGCCATGTTGACGAAGAACATCGCGGCCGAGAGATAGACGATCGCGAGCGTGAGATTCGGCGTGAACGCGGCCGGCACCGTGAAGAGCGCGCCGCCGATGAGGCCCGAGCAGATCGGCCACTTGCGGCTGCGGATCGGGGCGACGCCGCGCGCCATCAGGCCATCGGCGATGAAGCCCGACGACAGCATGCCGAGCGTGCCCGCGAGATACGGAATCGTCACGACCCAGCCGGTCTTCGCGATCGTCAGATGACGCTCGTGCTCGAGATACGCGGGCAGCCACGTCAGATAGAGCCACACCATGTAGATCACGCCCATGAAGCCGAAGATCATGCCCCAGGTGGTCGCCTTGCCGAAGAGCCCGCGCCATTCCGCGAAGGTCATGCTGCGTTCCGCGCGCTGCGCCGGCTCGCCTTCGGTCAGATGCGCGAGCTCATGCGCTTCGAGCTTCACGTCGCGGCGATTGCGATAGACGATGTACCAGCCGATCGACACTGCAATCCCGAGCGCGCCCATGATGACGAACATGTTGCGCCAGCCGAAGTTGAGCAGGAGCACGGTGAGGATGGGCGGCGCGAGCGCAGGTCCGATCGTCGATGACGTGACGAAAATGCCCGTCGGCTTGCCGCGCTCGCGTTGCGCGAACCATTCCGACACGACCTTCGCCCCCGCCGGAAACTGCGGCGCCTCGCCGATACCGAGCGCGATGCGCGCCGCGAGGAACTGATGCAGGTTCGTCACGAGCCCGCCGAACAACTGCGCGACCGACCAGACGAACATGCCGAGGCCGAGCATGATGCGCGCGCCGAAGCGGTCGAGCATCACGCCGATGGGCAACTGCGAGAACGCATAGGCGAACGAGAACGCAGAGAGCAGCAGGCCCATCTGCGAAGCGGAGAGGCCGAGCTCCTGCGTGACGGAATGATTGGCGATGGATAGCGTGCTGCGATCGAGATAGTTCACGATGCCCGCGAGCATCAGAAACGCGATCGCGACGATCTGAACGCGCTTCAGGCGCGGTGATTTTTCCAGCATGGTGTCTCCTCCAAATGCTCTTTTGAGTCTGCTAGAGGTGGTTTGGGAAATTAACGAATGAACTGATCGACGAAATCCGCGCCGAGACCAACCGACTCGTAGTGCTTGCGGCACATGTCGACCTTGGTGAACACGTCCTCGTAGCCGGTGTAGTTGCCGTACGGGTCGCAATAGAACATCACGCCGTTCACCTGGAAGTAGGTGATCATCTCTTCGACATCTTCCGGCACGTAGAGCGTGTGCGTTTCGCCGGGCGGCTCGAAGACGTAGCTGCCTTCGGTCGCTTCCCAGTCGTGTTCCAGATAGCGCCAGCGGCCTTTCAGCACCATGCCGTGGACGGCCTGCGGATGACGATGGCGCGACAGCACGCCGGATTTGCGCACGCGCAAAAGGTTCATCCAGTATCCGGTCGATACGTTCAGGCACAGCGGGCGGAACCAGACGTTTTCGGCTTGCGGAACCCATTCGCGCTCGTCGACAGGAATCGCAACAGGCACGACGATTTCCTTTTGCGCTTCTTTTGGGAAGGGAAGTTGATACGGCGTCATGGCGTCCGCCGCGGGCTTTGGCGCGCTCATCGCGTCTCCTTGTCCATATTGTGGATGATGAATTCAAATTATGGACAAATATTCTGCCTCGTTCGGAGAATTGTCAAGATTCTTCATCGGATGCCGAATTCGTGCAGGACACAGCCAGATCGTGGACGAAAAAAAAGCGGACCCGCACGCGGGCCCGCCTTTCGATTAGCTCGATGAAGCTGAGCGCGTTATCGCGCCATCATCAGCATATGCACGTTATGCATGACCCAGACCGTGCCGACGATCAGAATCAGCGACATGAGAATGGTGTAAGCGAACGACATCGCATGCCAGCGCTGTCCCTTCGACGCGTTCACGTGCAGGAAGAACACCACATGCACGATGACCTGCACGGCAGCGAGCACCGCGAGCGCGACGATTGCGCTCTCGCCCTTGAACGCACCCGATGCGGCTGCCCAGAACGACGCCACGGTCAGCACCACGGCTAGCACGAAGCCGATCAGATAGCCGCGCACGGTGACGTGCGGGACATCGCTCGAATTGATATGAGCATGTGCCATCAGACGACGCTCCCGAGATAGACGAAGGAAAACACGCAAATCCAGACGATGTCGAGGAAGTGCCAGAAGAGGCTCAGGCAGGCGAGGCGACGCAGTTCGCGCTCGTTCATCCCGGGATTGCGCGCGATCTGCACCGCCAGCACGACCAGCCAGATCAGGCCGATGGTGACGTGCAGGCCGTGCGTGCCGACCAGCGTGAAGAACGACGACCAGAACGCGCTGCGTTGCGGACCCGCGCCTTCGGCGATCAGGTGCGCGAACTCGTGCACTTCCAGCCACAGGAAGCCCGCGCCCAGCACGAACGTGACGAAGAGCCACGCGAGCGCCGCGCCCGACTTCCGGCGCGTTGCCGAGATCATCGCGAAACCGAAGGTCAGGCTGCTCGTGAGAAGCAGCGCCGTTTCGTACGCGACGTCGGTCAGGTTGAACAGATCCTTGCCCGTGGGGCCGCCTGCTGTCTGCATCGCGTACATCGCGAAGGCCGCGAAGAGCGACGCGAACAGCACGCAGTCGGTCATCAGGTAGGCCCAGAAGCCGAACACCGAATGCGGTTGGTGCTCGTGCTCATGGTCGTGCGCGTGCTGCGCGGAAAGTGTCGATTGCGACATTACATTGCCTCCAGTTCGAGTTCGCGCTCCGTAGCGGACTTCTTAGGCGACTTCGGCGGACGATTGCGCTCTTCGGTCGACTTCACGGTCGCAGCCGGGATGATGAAGCCGGCGTTCTCACGGAAGCTGTAGCCGATCACCGTCGCGGCGATGCCGACGAGACCCGCGACCGCCAGCCACCAGATGTGCCAGATCGCGGCGAAGCCGAATGCGAGCGCGAACAGACCGATCACGAGACCCGCGCTCGTATTCGACGGCATGTGGATGTCGCGGTACGGACGCGCATCGATGCGGCCGTGTTCCTTGGCATCGGCGAAATCGTCGAGTGCACGCACGGCCGGGATATTCGCGAAGTTGTAGACGGGCGGCGGCGAGCTCATCGTCCATTCGAGCGTGCGGCCGTTCCACGGATCGCCGCTGATGTCGCGATACGCGGGCTGATTGCGGCGGATGATGCTCACGACGATTTGCAGGACCTGGAACACGACGCCCAGCGCGATGATGCCCACGCCGACAGCGGCCACGATGAAGAAGGGCTGCCATGCCGGGTTGTCGTAGTGATTCAGGCGGCGCGTCGCACCCATGAAGCCGAGAATGTAGATCGGCACGAACGCGACGAAGAAGCCCACAAACCAGCAGATAAACGCGTTGCGGCCGAGCTTTTCGTCGAGCTTGAAGCCGAACACCTTCGGCCACCAGTACTGCACGCCCGCGAAGTAACCGAACACCACGCCGCCGATGATCGCGTTATGGAAGTGCGCGATCAGGAAGAGCGAGTTGTGCAGCACGAAGTCCGCGCCCGGGATGGCCAGCATCACGCCGGTCATGCCGCCGAGCGTGAAGGTGATGACGAAGCCGATGGTCCACAGCACGGGCGTCGTGAACTGCACGCGACCGCGATACATCGTGAAGAGCCAGTTGAAGATCTTCACGCCGGTCGGGATGGAAATGATCATCGTCATAATGCCGAAGAAGGCATTGACGTTCGCGCCCGAGCCCATCGTGAAGAAGTGATGCAGCCACACGAGGAACGACAGCACCATGATGCAGCACGTCGCCCAGACCATCGTCTTGTAGCCGAACAGCGGCTTCTTCGAGAACGTCGCCACCACCTCCGAATAGATGCCGAACGCGGGCAGAACCAGGATATAGACCTCGGGGTGACCCCAGGCCCAGATCAGGTTCAGGTAGACCATCGGGTTGCCGCCGCCGTCGTTCGTGAAGAAGTGCATGCCCATGTAGCGGTCCAGCGCCAGCAGCGCGAGCGCCACGGTCAGGATCGGGAATGTGGCCATGATCAGCACGTTCGAGCAGAACGCCGTCCACGTGAAGACGGGCAGCTTCATCCACGTCATGCCGGGCGCGCGCATCTTCACGATCGTGACGAAGAAGTTTACCGCCGTCAGCAGCGTGCCGACGCCGGACAACTGCAACGCCCAGATGTAGTAGTCCACGCCGACGCCCGGACTGAACTGCGTCTCGGAGAGCGGCGGATACGCGAGCCAGCCCGTCGAGGAGAACTCGCCGATGAAGAGCGACAGGTTGATCAGGATCGCGGCCACGGCCGTCATCCAGAACGACAGCGAGTTGATGAACGGGAACGCCACGTCACGCGCGCCGATCTGCAGGGGCACGACGAGGTTGAAGAACGCAACCAGCAGCGCCATGGCCATGAAGAAGATCATGATGGTGCCGTGGGCCGAGAAAATCTGGTCGAAGTGATGCGCCGGCAGATACCCCGGCGAATCGAGCGCGATGGCCTGTTGCAGGCGCATCATGACGGCGTCGGCGAAGCCGCGCACGAGCATCAGCCCGGCGACGACGAGATACATGACGCCGATGCGCTTGTGATCGACCGAAGTCAGATACTCGCGCCAGAGCCAGCCCCATTTGCCGAGTTTGGTGAGAAGGGCGACCGTACCGAGTGCGAGGATCGCCATGAAGACGGTCGCCCCCATGATGATGGGCTCGTGGTACGGGATCGCCTCAAGCGTTAATTTGCCGAACATGGCTTACCCCTTTGTTACACAATTTGCGCCTACGACCGAGTTGCCGTAGTTGTACTTCGCGACGATGTTGCTGAAGAGCTTCGGATCGACGGTCGAGAAGTAGCGCACGGCAACCTTCTCGCTCGGGCGCGCGACGCCGGTGTAGACGTCCATGCTCAATGCCTCGGGCGCGTTTCTGACTTGCTTGAGCCACGCGTCGAAGTCGGCGTTGGACATGGCCAGCGCGCGGAACTTCATGTCGGAGAAGCCCTTGCCGCTGTAGTTCGCCGAAATGCCCGCGTAGTCGCCCGCGTGATCGGTCAGGAGATGCAGCTTCGTCTGCATGCCGGCCATCGCGTAGATCTGGCCGCCGAGTTCCGGGATGAAGAACGAGTTCATCACCGAATCCGACGTGATGCGGAAGTTCACCGGCGTGCCCACCGGAAACGCGAGCTGATTCACCGACGCCACGCCCAGATCCGGATAGATGAACAGCCACTTCCAGTCGAGCGCCACGACTTCGACGTTGATCGGCTTGACGCTGGATTCCAGCGGCTTGTACGGATCGAGCTCGTGCGTGGACTTCCACGTGAGGATGCCGAGGTACAGGATGATGATCGCGGGGATGATCCAGACCACGACTTCGATGGCCGTGGAGTGCGCCCACTTCGGCGCGTAGGTGGCGTTCTTGTTGGACGCCCGATAGCGCCATGCGATGAACAGGGTGAGCAGAATCACCGGAACGACGACCAGAAGCATGGTGTAAGTCGCGGTGGCGATCAGCGAGGATTCCGCTGCGCCGATCACGCCTTTCGAGTCCAAAACCTCCAGCTTGCATCCCGAAAGACCGACACTGGCTATCAGCCCCGATAACAATGGCACTGCTAAACGTTGGGTATTTTCATTCATTGCATTCGCTGGTTTCTATGATCGAAGCGTCCCGGGAAGAACGCCACTGCACGGCTCTGCGCCGCGTCAGGATCATGCCACGCGCGATTTATCGCGATGGCGCGAATGTTTGGAAAATTGTTTCAGATCAAGCTGATGCGACAGGGTGTCGCGCGCGATATCACTCTTCCGGAGTGATCCGAAAGGGTAGGAGAGTCTACAACGAATGGTTGACGTCGCGGGTGTCATAAAACGTGGCTGGGTGCGGGTCCATCCGCCTCACGAGACGCCGGTCGCTGCATCGCGCTGGCTTCGCAAACGACTTGAAACGCGAACCCGCTAACCCATCCGAACTACGCCGCACTGACTAGCGGCACGACGTCGCCGCATCCGCATGACGGATAGGCGTCTCGCGCGACGTTCCTTACCCTTGTCGATAAAGCAGCAACGACAAGGGAAGGACGATGAGCGTCGTCGACACACACTTCGAATCCAAAGCATCGGCCGACACGCGCGCCTGGCGTGTGGTCGGCGCCAGCACGTTCGCATTCACGATCTGCTTCGCGGTCTGGATGGTCTTCGCGATCCTCGGCATTCCCCTCAAGAAGCAGTTGCATCTCACCGATACCGAGTTCGGCCTCATCGCCGCGACGCCCGTGCTCACGGGCTCGCTGTTGCGCGTGCCGCTCGGCATCCGGACCGACCGCTTCGGCGGCCGCCCCGTGTTCTTCTGCACGATGGTCGCCACCGTCATACCGATCTGGCTGATCGGCTACGCCACCGAACTCTGGCAATTCCTCGTGCTCGGCTTGCTCGTCGGTATCGCGGGAGCATCGTTTTCCGTGGGCACGCCGTATGTCGCGCGCTGGTTCCCGAAGTCGCGTCAGGGTCTCGCGATGGGCATCGTCGGCGCGGGCAACTCGGGCGCCGCGCTCACCAAGTTCGTCGCGCCCGTGCTGATTCTCGCGGCGGGCACGTGGACGATCGTGCCGAAGGTCTATTCCATCGCGATGCTCGTCACCGCGCTGATCTTCTGGTTCGTGTCGACGTCGAACCCCGCGCATCGCAGCGCCGGCGCGCCCGGCCTTGCCGCGCAGATGGCCGTGCTGAAAGACCGTCGCGTGCTGCGTTACGCGCAGTACTACTCGGTCGTGTTCGGCGGCTATGTCGGGCTCGCACTGTGGATGCCGCAGTACTACGTGAATCAGTACGGCTTCGGCATCGAACATGCCGCGTTCCTCGCCGCCTGCTTCTCGCTTCCGGGCGGCATGCTGCGCGCGCTCGGCGGCTGGATGTCCGACCGCTTCGGCGCGTATCGCACCACATGGATCGTCATGTGGATCGCGCTCGCGTGCTTCTTCCTGCTGAGCTATCCGGTGACGGACTTCGTCGTCCAAGCGAAGGACGGTCCACGCACGTTCCACATCGAGACGGGACCGGTCGCCTACACCGCGCTGATGTTCGTCGTCGGCGTTGCGATGGCGGTCGGCAAGGCGTCGGTGTTCAAGTTCGTCTCGGATGAGTTCTCCGCGAACATCGGCGCGGTGTCGGGCGTCGTCGGACTCGCGGGCGGTCTCGCCGGCTTCCTGTTGCCGATTCTTTTCGGCGCGCTCGTCGATCTCACCGGCGTGCGCACCACCTGTTTCATGCTGATGTTCGGCGCGACCGCCGTCAGTCTCATCTGCATGCACTTCACGTTTCAATCCAAACACTAGTCATGTCATCAAGATACCTGCTCACCCGATGGGAGCCCGAGAACGCCGCCTTCTGGCGCGAAACGGGAGAATCGGTTGCCCGCCGCAACCTCTGGATTTCGATTCCCGCACTGGCGCTGGCCTTTACGGTGTGGTCGCTGTGGAGCGTGGTGGTCGTCAGTCTCGACAAAGGCGGCTTTCACTTCACGAAGGACCAGTTGTTCTGGCTCACCGCGTTGCCCGCGCTATCGGGCGCGACGCTGCGCATCTTCTATTCGTTCCTCGTGCCGATCTTCGGCGGCCGGCGTTTCACGGCGTTCTCGACGGCAAGTCTCCTGATTCCGGCGATCGGCATGGGCGTCGCGCTGCGCGACCCCTCGACCAGCTATTCGATGCTGCTCGTGCTCGCGCTTTTGTGCGGCCTCGGCGGCGCGAACTTCAGTTCGTCGATGGCGAACATCAGCTTCTTCTTTCCCAAAGCGAAGAAGGGTTTCGCGACCGGCATGAACGCGGGCATCGGCAATCTCGGTGTGTCGGTCGTGCAGTTCGTGACGCCTCTCGTCATTTCCGCAAGCGTGTTCGGCTCGCTCGCCGGCGAGACCCAGACCTATGTGTTGAACGGCGTCGAGCACAGCATCTGGCTGCAGAACGCGGGTTTCATCTGGGTGCCGTTCATCGTGATCTCAGCGTTCGCGGCGTGGTTCGGGATGAACGATATCGCGGACGCGAAGGCATCGTTCGCGGAACAGGCCGTCATTTTCAGGCGCAAGCACAACTGGCTCATGTGTCTGCTCTATATCGGCACGTTCGGCTCCTTCATCGGCTTCTCGGCGGGCCTCGCGCTGCTGACGAAAGCCGAGTTTCCGTCGATCAACCCGACGGCCTACGCGTTTCTCGGGCCGCTCGCGGGCGCGTTGACGCGTCCTGTCGGCGGCTGGATCTCCGACCGCCTCGGCGGCGCGCGCGTCACATTGTGGACCTTCATCGCGATGATCGCGGCGGTGTTCGGCGTGATGGCGTTTCTCCCGCACGACGGTTCGGACGGCAGCTTCGCGGGCTTCCTCGCCATGTTCATCGCACTGTTCGCGCTGACGGGAATCGGCAACGGCTCGACGTTCCGCATGATCCCCGTGATCTTTCTCACGCAGAAGCAGCGCGAAGCCGAAGGCAAGACCGACGCGATCAGGAAGCAGGCGCTGCACGAAGCGGGCAAGGAATCGGCCGCGGTGCTGGGATTCGCGGGCGCGATCGGCGCGTATGGCGGCTTCTTCATCCCGCGCAGCTTCGGCACGTCGATGAGCATGACCGGCTCGCCCGCCGCCGCGCTCTGGTGCTTCATCGCGTTCTACGCGGTGTGCGCGGTGGTCACCTGGGTCTGCTATGCGCGCCGCAACGCGGACATGCCGTGCTGAGCTAGTCCGAAAGGCGTAGACGCGCTAGTCCTCATGACGCGCATCGATCGCTCCTTTCGGGGAATGGGCGCGCGGGCATCGCGTCTCTACACTCGAATCAATGTATTCGTGGCGGCGCATGGCCGCTACGCACGGAGAAACGGATGAGTCACTTTCTGGATCGGCTGAAGTTCATGTCGCGCGTCAAGTCCACGTTTGCGAACGGACATGGCGCGGTCGTGAACGAAGACCGCAAGTGGGAAAACGCCTACCGCAGCCGCTGGCAGCACGACAAGATCGTGCGCTCCACGCACGGCGTGAACTGCACGGGATCCTGCTCATGGAAGGTCTATGTCAAGAACGGTCTGATCACGTGGGAAACGCAGCAGACGGACTATCCGCGCACGCGTCCCGATCTGCCGAATCACGAACCGCGCGGCTGTCCGCGTGGCGCATCGTATAGCTGGTACGTGTATTCCGCGCAGCGCGTGAAGCATCCGATGATTCGCGGCCGTCTCGTCGAGATGTGGCGCGAGGCGCGCAAGACGCTCGATCCGGTCGCGGCGTGGGCATCGATCTGCGAGAACCCGGAGAAGGCGAAGCGCTACAAGAGCGTGCGCGGCCTCGGCGGCTTCGTGCGCGCGGACTGGGACACTGCGAGCGAGATCATCGCGGCGGCGAATGCTTACACAATCGGCAAGTACGGTCCGGATCGCGTGATCGGTTTCTCGCCGATTCCCGCGATGTCGATGGTTTCCTACGCCGCCGGCGCGCGCTATCTGAGCCTGATCGGCGGCGCGTGTCTGTCCTTCTACGACTGGTATTGCGACTTGCCGCCGGCATCGCCGCAAATCTGGGGCGAGCAGACCGACGTGCCCGAATCGGCCGACTGGTACAACTCCACGTACCTGATGGTGTGGGGCTCCAACGTGCCGCAAACGCGCACGCCGGACGCGCACTTCTACACGGAGGTGCGCTACAAGGGCACGAAGACGGTCGCGGTGTCGTCGGATTATGGCGAAATGGTGAAGTTCGGCGACATCTGGCTCGCGCCGAAGCAGGGCACCGACGCCGCGCTCGCCATGGCGATGGGCCATGTCGTGCTGAAGGAGTTTCACGCCACGGGCAAGTCCGCGTACTTCCGCGATTACGTGAAGCGCTATACCGACATGCCGATGCTCGTCGTGCTACGCGAACACGAAGGCACGCTCGTGCCCGATCATTTCCTGCGCGCATCGCAATTGCAGAACGATCTCGACGAGGCGAACAATCCGCAATGGAAGACGCTCGTCATCGACGAGACGAGCGGCGAGATCGTCGCGCCGAACGGCACGATCGGCTTTCGCTGGGGCGAGTCGAATCACGACGACGGCGCGAAGGTCGGGCGCTGGAATCTCGAACAGAAGGACGGCGGCTCGGGCCGCGATATCGATCCGCGCTTGTCGCTCATCGGGGCGCACGACGAAGTGGTGGATGTGAGTTTCCCGTACTTCGGCGCGGAACATGACGCGTTGCTGGCGCGCCGCGTGCCCGTGAAGCGCATCATGCTCGCGGATGGCGCGAGCGCTCGCGTCGCGACCGTGTACGACTTGCAGTTGGCGAACTACGGCGTGGATCAGGGTCTGGGCGGCGCGAACGTCGCCACGTCCTACGATGACGACATTCCCTACACGCCCGCATGGCAGGAAAAGCACACCACGGTGCCGCGCCATCTCGTCATCCAGGTGGCGCGCGAGTTCGCGGATAACGCGGACCGCACGCAGGGCAAGAGCATGGTGATCGTCGGCGCGGCGTTGAATCACTGGTATCACAACGACATGATCTATCGCGGCATCATCAATCTGTTGATGATGTGCGGCTGTATCGGCAAGAGCGGCGGCGGCTGGGCGCATTACGTGGGCCAGGAAAAGCTGCGTCCGCAATTCGGCTGGGCGCCGCTCGCGTTCGCGCTCGACTGGTCGCGCCCGCCGCGTCAGATGAACGGCACGTCGTTCTTCTATAACCACACAAGCCAGTGGCGCCACGAGAAAGTGGCCGTGGACGAGATTCTCGGACCGACCGCCGACAAATCGCGCTACGAGAACCTCTCGATGCTCGACATGAATGCGAAGTCGGAACGCATGGGCTGGCTGCCGTCGGCGCCGCAGCTCGGCGCTAATCCGCTCGATATCGTCGATGCCGCGAAGCGCGCGGGCCGCGATCCGATCGAATACACGGTGGAACAATTGAAGTCGGGCGCGCTCGACTTCGCTTGCGACGATCCCGATAATCCGGCGAACTTTCCGCGCAACATGTTCGTGTGGCGTTCGAACATTCTCGGCAGCTCAGGCAAAGGGCACGAATACTTCCTGAAGTATCTCCTCGGCACGCAGAACGCGTTGTTCGCCGACGAAGTCGATGCGATCAAGCCCGGCGAAGTGAACGTGCGCGACGCCGCCGAAGGCAAGCTCGATCTGCTGACCGTGCTCGATTTCCGCATGAGCACGACGTGCCTGTATGGCGACATCGTGTTGCCGAGCGCGACGTTCTACGAGAAGAACGACCTGAACACGTCGGACATGCATCCGTTCATTCATCCGTTGTCGGAGGCGGTGCAGCCGTTGTGGGAAAGCAAGAGCGACTGGGAAATCTACAAGGCGATCGCAAAGAAGTTCGCGGAGATCGGCGGCAAGCATCTCGGCACGCGAACCGATCTCGTGTGCACGCCGCTCATGCACGACACGCCGGGCGAACTCGGGCAGGCGTTCGAGCCGAAGGACTGGCGTCATGGCGAATGCGATCTGATTCCCGGCAAGACCGCGCCGTCGATGACGCTCGTTGAACGCGACTACAACGCGATCTACGACAAGTTCACGTCGGTCGGACCGTTGCTCGCAAAGCTTGGCAACGGCGGCAAGGGCATCAACTGGAATACGGCGCATGAGGTGAACGAGCTCGCGTCGCTGTCCGGCGAGAACGAAGGGCGTCCGCGTCTCGACACTGCAATCGATGCCGCCGAGATGATCCTCACGTTCGCGCCCGAGACGAACGGCCATGTCGCGGTGAAGGCGTGGGAAGCGCTTTCGAAGATCACCGGACGCGATCACTCGCACCTCGCGCTCGGCCGCGAGCACGACAAGATCCGCTTCCGCGACGTCCAGGCGCAGCCGCGCAAGATCATTTCCGCGCCGACCTGGTCCGGGCTCGAATCGGAAGAAGTGAGCTACAACGCGGGCTACACGAACGTGCACGAGCTGATCCCTTGGCGCACCCTCACCGGCCGGCAGCAGTTCTATCAGGATCATCGCTGGATGCTGGATTTCGGCGAAGGTTCGTGCGTCTACAAGCCCGCGATCGATACCAAGACCATTTCGCCGATGCTCGGCGCGAAGCCCAACGGCGAACATGAACTCGTGCTGAACTGGATCACGCCGCACCAGAAGTGGGGCATTCACTCGACGTACACGGACAACCTGCGCATGCTCACGCTGTCGCGCGGCGGTCCGCACGTGTGGGTGTCGGAAGCCGAAGCGAAAGAAGCCGGGTTGAAGGACAACGACTGGGTCGAAGTGTTCAACGTGAACGGCACGCTGACGGCGCGCGTCGTCGTGAGCCAGCGCGTGCCGCGCGGCATGTGCCTCATGTATCACGCGCAGGAGAAGATCATCAACGTGCCGGGCGCGGAGACGAGCGGCATGCGCGGCGGTATCCATAACTCGGTTACGCGAACGGTGCTCAAACCGACGCACATGATCGGCGGATACGCGCAGCAGGCCTACGGCTTCAACTACTACGGCACCGTGGGCAGCAATCGCGACGAGTACGTGATCGTGCGCAAGATGAAGAACGTCGACTGGCTCGAAGGCCCGCTCATGGAAGGAGCAGCATCATGAAGATCCGCGCGCAGGTCGCGATGGTCCTGAATCTGGACAAGTGCATCGGCTGCCATACGTGCTCGGTCACATGCAAGAACGTGTGGACGTCGCGCGATGGCGTCGAGTATGCGTGGTTCAACAACGTCGAGACGAAGCCGGGCATCGGCTATCCGAAGCAATGGGAGCGCCAGGAGAAATGGAACGGCGGCTGGATCCGCAAGAGCGATGGCCGCATCGAACTGCGTCAGGGGCCGAAGCTGAAAGTGCTCGCGAACCTTTTCGCGAACCCGAACCTCCCCGCCATCGACGACTATTACGAGCCATTCACCTTCGACTACGAGCGTCTGCAGAACGCGCCGCTTTCCCAGACGCCGCCCACGGCGCGTCCCGTGTCCGCGATCACCGGCAAGAAGATGGACAAGATCCATTGGGGGCCGAACTGGGAAGACGATCTCGGCGGCGAATTCGAATCGCGCGGGCGCGATGCGCTCTTCGAAAACGTGCAGAAGGAGATGTACTCGACGTTCGAGAACACCTTCATGATGTATCTGCCGCGTCTGTGCGAGCACTGTCTGAATCCGGCGTGCGTGGCGTCGTGTCCGTCGGGTTCGGTGTACAAGCGCGAGGACGACGGCATCGTGCTCGTCGATCAGGACAAGTGCCGTGGCTGGCGCATGTGCGTGTCGGGCTGTCCATACAAGAAGATGTACTTCAACTGGAAGTCGGGCAAGGCGGAGAAGTGCGTGTTCTGCTATCCGCGCATCGAAGCGGGCGAGCCGACCGTGTGCTCGGAAACGTGCGTGGGACGCATCCGCTATCTCGGCGTGATGCTGTACGACGCGGATCGTATTGCCGAAGCGGCATCGGTTCAGGAGACGACGGATCTCTATCAGTCGCAGCTCGACCTGTTTCTCGATCCGCACGATCCGCAAGTCCAGGCCGAAGCGGCGCGCCAGGGTATCGCGCAAAGCTGGCTCGACGCGGCGAAGCGCTCGCCGGTTTATCGCATGGCGTGCGAGTGGAAAGTCGCGTTCCCGCTGCATCCCGAGTACCGCACATTGCCGATGGTCTGGTACGTGCCCCCGCTTTCGCCGATTCAATCCGCGGCCGACGCGGGCCACATGGGCATGAACGGCGTGATTCCCGATGTGAAAAGCCTGCGCATTCCGATGCGTTATCTGGCGAATCTGCTCACCGCGGGCGACGAAGCGCCGATCGTCGCCGCGCTCGATCGCATGCTTGCGATGCGTGTCTACAAGCGGGCGCAGAACGTGAACAACGTGAGCGACGACGCCGTGCTGAGCGATGTAGGCCTCACGGCATCGCAAGTGGAAGAGATGTACCAGTTGATGGCGATCGCCAATTACGAGGACCGTTTCGTGGTGCCCTCATCGCACAAGGAAATGGCGCAGGACAGCTTCGACGAAAAGGGCAGTTGCGGCTTTTCATTCGGCAATTGCGGCTCGCCGGGCGCGTCTGACGGATCGCTTTTCGGATCGCGAACGCATGGCGAAGTGAGCTACGCGGCGCTGCCGAAGTCGCGCAGGAAGGCGTTGGCGGACGGTTGATCAAGGAACACACGATGTCGCTCTATCCCATTCTTTCCGCGCTGCTCGACTATCCCGAGCCCGCGCTTCTGGACGCGCTGCCGGAGATCGAAGCCGCGCTGCACGACTGGCCGCAGGCGCAGGCGCGGCTCGCGCCGCTCATCGCGTCGCTTAAGCTGCCGCTCATCGAGGTGCAACAGAACTACGTCGCTACGTTCGATCGCAATCCGTCGCATTCGCTGCATCTCTTCGAGCATGTGCACGGCGAAAGCCGCGATCGCGGTCAGGCGATGGTCGATCTGCTCGAGGAGTATCGCGGTCTCGGCCTCGATATCGCATCGAACGAATTGCCGGATTACGTGCCGCTCTTCCTCGAAGTGCTCGGCGCGATCGAACCGGCTCGCGCACAGTCATTGCTCGATGACGCGATTCATGTATTCGATGCGGTCGGGGAGCGTCTCGCACGCGACCGAAGCCCTTATGCGGCCGTGTTCGCCGTCTTGCGCGAGCTTGCCACTATCGAGCCGCGCCCGCTCGCGCAGCCGCCCGTGCGCGACATGGACGAGATGCTCGAAACCTTCGGGCCGGGTCCGGACGGCGTCGAGCCGCTGCTCGCGCCGCACACGCGACAGGACACGCAAACCATTCGCTTTCATCCGCGCGGCGCAACGATGGCCGGCGCGGGCGCACCCAACGCAAAGGACACACGATGAACATGTTCAACGCCTTCGTGTTCGGCATCTATCCGTACATTGCCGCCAGCATCTTCCTGTTCGGCAGCCTCGTGCGCTTCGAGCGCGAGCAATACACGTGGAAGGCGGACAGCACACAGTTCGTCGAACGCGGCAACCTCAGGCTCGGCAATATTCTGTTTCACATCGGCATTCTGGGACTGTTCTTCGGTCACCTCGTCGGCTTGCTCACGCCGGTCGCGGTATGGGATGCGCTCGGCATCGAGCACAGCGTCAAGCAGGTGTTCGCGATGGTCGCCGGCGGAGTAATGGGCACGATGTGTCTTGCCGGGCTGCTGATCCTGCTGCACCGCCGCCTTGCGAGCGCGCGCCTTTCGGCACTGACGAAGATCGGCGACCGCGTGCTGCTGCTGTGGATTCTCATCACGCTGCTGCTCGGCCTTTCGACGATCGGTGTGTCCGCCGGTCACATGGATGGCTCGATGATGGTGCGCCTCATGACCTGGGCACAGCATATCGTCACGTTCAGAGCCGATGCCGCGCGCTATGTCGCAGATGCGCCGCTGCTCTTCCGCGTACATTTGTTCATGGGCATGAGCCTCTTCGTGATCTTCCCGTTCACGCGGCTCGTGCACGTCTGGAGCGGCTTCGCTTCGCTCGGCTATCTCGGACGGGCGTTGCAACTGGTCCGCAGCCGCTGAACCCGTCAACGGAGGAGCATGTCCCTGCCGTCGTTTCGCGACCGTCTGACCACACGCATCGTCACGCTGTCGATGGTGTCGCTCGTGCTCGTCCTCGCGATGATCGGCGGGACGCTCTGGCTGTCTTGGCAACTGCAGGGCGCGGGCGCTGCGATCAACGACGCGGGCAGTCTGCGCATGCGCGCGAACGCCTTGGCGATCGCGCTGCTGAAGCGGCCGGAGACGTCGCAGGCCATGTTGCAGTTCCAGATCGAGCAGATGAACTCGACGTTCGATCGTCTGCGCAAAGGTGATCCGGAGCGCCCGCTCTTTCTTCCCGACGATGCCGACGTGCGCCGCCAGTTCGATCATGTCGCGAATGTGTGGCGCACGCAGCTCAAACCCGATGTGCGCAAAGGCATGGCTGCCGAACCGCAGGCGGTATCGCGCTATCTGCTTGAATTGCGTGCTTTTGTCACGGGCGCGGACGAACTCGTCGGCCTGATCGAGCGGGAGAATGCGCGCAAGACCTCGTGGCTGCGGACGTCGCAGAGGGCGCTTGCAGCGATGGCGTGCCTGGGCACCGCGGCGATCGCTTACCTGCTCTATCTATGGATCGTCGTGCCTGTGCAGCGTTTGCAGGAAGGGCTCGCGCGAATCGAAGGACGCGAGTTCGACACGCGTCTGCCCGTTGAGACGCAAGACGAGTTCGGGCATCTTGCCGCAGGCTTCAACCGTATGGCCGCGGAATTGCAGATGCTCTATCGTGATCTCGCGGGCCGTGTCGACGCGAAGACCGCCGAACTCGCCGCGCAGAACCGCGAACTGACGGCGCTCTATGAAATGGCGGCATTCCTGAATCAGTCGAATGACGTCGATGCGCTGTGCCGTGGCTTTCTCGCGCGCCTCACGCGTCAGTTCGACGCGGACGGTGCGGCCGTTCGCCTCGTCACCGAGGATGGTCAGGTGCGGTTGATCGGTTCGGAAGGGCTGCCCGATGCGCTGCTCGAGGATGAACGCTGCCTCGCCACCGACGGCTGTGTTTGCGACGAACAGCCTTGCCGGCGCGCGGGCTTTGCGAGCGTGGCGGCGTTCAACATCGTGTCGCAAGGCGAAAAGCTCGGTGCGTTCTCGCTGCATTTCCGTGGCGAGCGGATCATCCCGGCGTCGGAAGCTCAATTGCTCGAAACGCTCGGCGCGCACTTCGGCACGGCGCTCAAGAGCAGGCGGATCGCGGCGCTCGCGCGGCAGCTCGCGGTGTCGGAGGAGCGCAATCTGGTCGCGCAAGGCTTGCACGACAGCATCGCGCAGAGTCTCAACTTTCTGAAGATGCAGGTGCATCTGCTCGACGCCGCAACGCGCGAAGCACGCATGGACGAGATTCGCGAGATCGTGCCCTTGCTCGCGGGCGGTGTCGCCGAAAGCTACGTCGACGTGCGCGAGCTTCTGATGAATTTCCGCACGAAGCTCGGCAGCGGTGAACTCAGGCGCGCAGTGGATGAATCGATCGAACGTTTCGGCGTGCAGACGGGCATCGCGCCCTCGCTCGACTATCGCGAGGAAGGCGGTCTGCCCTTGCCGCCGGATCAGCAACTGCAGGTGCTTTTCATTCTGCAGGAAGCACTCTCCAACATTCGCAAACACGCGGAGGCGCAACACGTTAGCGTGACAATCGTCAATGCTTGCGACTTCAGCCTCCTTGTCGAGGACGATGGTCAGGGCTACGATCCAGAAGAGATGGCCGTCCTGGGCGAGACGCATGTCGGCTTTCACATCATGCGCGAGCGTGCGCAAAGGCTCGGCGCCACGCTTCGGTTGACTGGCGCGCCTGGACACGGCGCGCGCGTCGAACTCGTCTTGCCGGTTCCGGCGCGTCAGACTGCCTGAACAGGGTGTCGCGCGCTGGTTTCGAGAGCTGCTTCGAGTTGTGTCATGACCATCCGCATTCTGTTGATCGACGACCACACGCTGTTTCGCTCAGGCGTTCACGCCATCTTGCAGCGGCAATCCGATTTCGATGTCGTCGGCGAAGCAGCCGATGGGCTCGAAGGGCTGAAGCGCGCGAAGCAGTTCCTGCCGGACGTGATTCTGCTCGATCTCCATATGCCCGGACTCTCAGGGCTGGAAACGCTGAAGCTGCTTGTGCAGGACGTGCCGCAAACCGCGGTCGTCATCCTGACTGTTTCAGAGGATCTCGATGAACTCGCGCTCGCATTGCGCGATGGCGCGTGCGGCTATCTGCTCAAGAGCATCGAAACCGACACGCTCGCCAGCGCGATCCGCAAGGCGGCGGCGGGTCATCCGGTCATCGCTGACGACATGACGGCAAAACTCGTCGCCAGTATGCGCGCACCGAAGAGCGCGCCGGTTCCGCCGCCTGCCGCCACGGCCGATCCACTGACCACACGCGAGCGCGACATCATGCGCGAACTGGCGCGCGGTGCGAGCAACAAGGAAATTGCACGTTCGCTGATGCTCGCGGAGAGCACGGTGAAGATCCACGTGCGCAACATCCTGCGCAAGCTGAATCTGACGAGCCGCGTGCAGGTCGCGATCTATGCGGTCGGGCAAGATGCTGCGCCGGCAACGGAAGCCGCCTGAACCTTCACCGACATGCATCGAAGCGCGCATCACATCGAGCCGTACAACATGAATTCTTACCGAACCGAGTTGCCCATGACCTCTCACGCCCACCCTTTCGCGCCGCTCACGATTCGCGGCCGCAATCTGTTGCCGATCGTGCAGGGCGGCATGGGCGTCGGCATTTCCGCGCATCGGCTGGCGGGCAGCGTGGCGCGTGAAGGCGCGCTCGGCACCATCGCGAGCATCGACTTGCGTCATCATCACGAGGACTTGCTCGCGATGTGCCGTGAAGACCAGACACGTCCGATGCTCGAACGCGCGAACCTGATCGCGCTCGCACGCGAGATCAAGGCGGCGCGCGCGTTGTCGGAAGGGCGCGGCATGATCGCCGTCAACGTGATGAAGGCCGTGAGCGCGCATGCGGACTACGTGCGCGTCGCGTGCGAGGAGGGCGCCGATGCGATCGTCATGGGCGCGGGCCTTCCGCTCGACTTGCCGGACCTCACGCAGGGCTGCGATATCGCGCTGGTCCCGATTCTTTCCGACAGCCGCGGCGTGACGCTCGTTCTCAAGAAGTGGATGAAGAAAGGCCGTTTGCCCGACGCCATCGTGATCGAGCATCCGGCCCATGCCGGCGGGCATCTCGGCGTCAGCGACGTCGCGGACATGCATGACGAGCGCTTCGGTTTCGAGCGCGTGCTGCGGGAACTCGACGCGTCGTTCGCATCGCTCGGGCTGAAGCGCGAGGACGTGCCGGTGATCGTCGCGGGCGGCATCAACAGTCATGACGCGGTGCGCAAGTGGCTCGCTGCCGGCGCGAACGGCGTGCAGATCGGCACGCCGTTCGCCGTCACCGAAGAGGGCGACGCGCATCCCGAGTTCAAGCGCGTGCTGGTCGAGGCGACGCCGGACGATATCGTCGAATTCGTGAGCGTAACCGGCCTGCCCGCGCGCGCCGTGAAGACGCCGTGGCTCATGCGCTATCTGCGCAACGAGGAACGAATCCGCACGAAGATCGGCGCGCGCAAGCAGACGTGTCCGTCGGCGCTCGAATGCCTGAACGCGTGCGGGCTGCGCGACGGCATCGAGAAGTTCGGTCACTTCTGCATCGATACGCGCCTTGCCGCGGCATTGCGCGGCGATGTCGGCAACGGCCTGTTCTTCCGGGGACGCGAGAAACTGCCGTTCGGCGCGGCGATCCGGAGCGTGCGCGATCTGATCGAACTGCTGTTGACGGGCGCGACGAAAGTTGCGCCGGCGGCATGTTGAATACCGAAGGGCCGCAATCGAAGGAGCATCAACGCGATGTCGAAGCGCTTTCCACTGAACCCGCAACATCCCGAGCGCAATTGCTGGGGCTGCGATCACTATTGCGCGACGGACGCGCTGCGCTGCGGTAACGGTTCGAGCCGCACGCAGCATCCGGCGGAACTGCTCGGCGAAGACTGGTACGAGCACGGCGAGTGGAATCTCGATGTCGCCGAAAACGCCAGCTCGATTCAACCGGGCGCCGCGCGGTCGAAATGAGCGGCGGGAGCATGCGTGCGCCGCCGCCCGCCTATAACGGAATGCGCGCGGTGAAGCGGGTTCCGTCGGTGATGGACGAGCACACTTCGAGCGTCCCGCCATGTGCTTGAACGATCTGTTGGCAGATGTAAAGACCTAAACCCAGTCCTCCGCCCGGTGCGCTGGTCTTGGGCCGCCAGTAAGGTTCGAATACCCTCGGCAGCAACTGCGGTGGAATCGGCTCGCCAGCATTGGATACCGAGAGTACGAGCATCCCCGCTTCGACGATGGCGCGCACGACGACCGGTGCGTCCGGCGAACCGTGCGTCAGCGCGTTCGCGAGCAGATTGGACATGAGCTGCTGAAGACGAGCGATGTCGCATCGAGCCGGCCCGCTCAACGAGATGGAGCAATCCACCACTCTCGACGGATACGCCATGCAAAGTTCGTCGACGACCGCTCGCAGATGCACGCCAAGCTCGCTTTCGTCGTTCAGTGCGACCGCCATTCCGGAGCCCATGCGACCGCGCGCAAAGTCCATCACGTCATCGATGAGCCGCGCCATTCTCGATGCCGTGCGCTTCAAGCGATGTCCGATCGCTGCGATGTCGGGTTCCGCTTCACGACGGCTCAATAGCTCGGCCGTAGCGCTGACGGCCGACAGCGGGTTGCGCAAGTCGTGACCCAGAACCGCAATGAATTGCTCCCGCAACGTGGCGGTTTCCCGTTCCCGAATCAGTTGCGACTCTGTCGACCACTGCCGCTGCTCGCTGTCCAGTTGCATGCCGATAAGATTGGCGAAGACCTCGAACATGCGAACGATCTTCGGGTCTGAAACGGCCGCCGGGCTCGCATCGATCGCACACAGATTGCCGAAATACTCGCCGTCCGGCAGGACGATCGGGACGGAGATATAGCTTCTCAGACCGTAAATCGCCGGCGTATGGTGATCTCGATACTTCTCGTTCTCGCTGAAGTCGTCGATGACGATCGCCAGCCGTGCCGCGCGGGATTCGAAGCAAAGCGTGGTGTGAAGTTGTAGCTGCCCGCCCGGCTTGAGGCCGAATCCGACTTTGTCGAGGACCGCGCAGGCCGTCCAGGTTGCATCGGTCACGCGCGCGACGGCGGCAAAACCCATCCCGGTCTCTTCGCAAATCATCTTGAGCATCGAAGGGACCGCGCCGATACGGGCTACCGCACCGATATCTCGCGCGAGTGCCTCACCGGAATCCACTGCGTTGACTATGTTTTGCATGGTGATGCACACGCGTCCAGGTTGGGGCATCGACAAAATCGAGTCGGAAAGTCCGGGGCCTCGGGCCGACGCCGACGAACGCTCCCGATCTCCGCAACGCGATCAGCGTACTACATCGAATAACGGCATGGTTCCTGCTATCGAAGTTTAAGGGCGAAAATGCCACCGGTAAGGTGCCGATGGAGGGAGACAAGAATGAAGAAAGTAAAAATCGACCTCTTGCGTCCCACTCAGGTGACGCACGGTCTGCGCGAGATACTCGACAAAACGAAAACCTACGAGTCGCTGACGGGTCATGATCTGGATATGGCCATCGCTGAAAAGCCGGTTCCCGTCGTGCTCGGTCCGGGCGGCGCCCTGTTCGCAATCGACCATCACCACGTTGCAACTGCGTTGTGGCGCGCCGGAATAAAGAGCGTTCCGTTCGTTCTGGTCTGTGATTTGTCGTCGCTCACCAGGGCCGATTTCTGGTTGACGATGGAGAATAACCGCTGGGCTTATCCCTACGACGCGCAGGGCCGGCGCGTCGCGTTCGCCGATTTGCGGGACCACGTGTGGGAATTGATCGACGATGATTTTCGGAGTCTGTCGGCGGCAGTGCGCGACGCGGGCGGATATGAAAAGACAACGGTTCCGCTCGAAGAATTCCGCTGGTCGGATTTTCTGCGACGCCATTTGCCCCCGCCGGAAAGCGACGCCGAATACGATGCGCTGATCAAAAAGGGCGTGAAACTCGCCAAGACGAAAGTCGCGCTCGGACTGCCGGGATATCTCGGTCCGGCAGACTGAGTGAGCCTTCTATGGCGACTGCCGAAACCCGGTCACGCTCGCCTTATTGGAGGACCCGATGAACATCCTCATCGCGATATTCGGAGAAGGCAGGGATCTCGATGCCTTCCAGATGGCTGCCAGGACGGTCGTCGTCTTTTTCGCGGCGCTCGTTTTCATTCGTATCTCGGGCCGACGCTCCTTCGGACAACGCTCTCCATTCGATTACGTGGTCGCGATACTTCTCGGCGCCACGTTGAGTCGCGTGATTGTCGGCGCTTCGCCAGCGGTGCCGACCATGCTCGCTTCGTTAGTCATGGTGCTGATACATCGGGCGCTCGCGTGGGCTTGCCTGCGTTCGCCCCGGCTGGAGTCGCTCGTGGTCGGCGTGGAGAGGGAAGTCTATAAGGATGGCCGGTTCAACGAAGACCAGATGTCGGCGGCACTCATCACGAGAACCGATGTATTCGAAACCGCGCGGCAGGAACTTCACACGCTCGATCTCGACGACGTGCATTCGGCCATACTCGAGCGCAACGGGCAGGTTAGTCTCGTCCGCAAGAAGATGAAGCACGACCACTGATCGGGCTGCCTAAGTCGGCGCAAACACCACAGCGCCGGCTTCGTCGATGTATGTAAAGCTTCGAAAAAAACGGTACTTCTGATCGCCGACGGTTATCCAGTTCAAACCCACGTGAGTCGTCGATTCGAGCAGTTCTTCCGCCATCGCCGTCGAGATCGTGCCGTGGGGAGTCAATCTGGCGTCCTCGTCGCCCGGATTACCAATGTAGACCGCGAAAAGCTCCGCACCGCGGCGCATCATGACCACGCATTTGCCCTTTTCCAGAGAGACTTCCAGATACGCGGCCAGCGTTTTCAATGACTCGGGCGTATGGCCGGCCGGGCCGGACGCCAGTTCTGAAGCGGTGTCCATTTCGCTGTCTCCATCGAAAGATGTGGGTCCGGCATCGAAAGCTTACTCCTCCGCAGCCTCGAATCGACAGGCTTATCGCGCGGAGCGTATCGGATTGTTCGTCTGCGTCGGCTTGTCTGTTCAGGCCGCAATACTTTTTCCCGCGCGGAGGCCCGCTTAAAGTGGTCGGCTTCTCCCAGGGTTTCTCATCATGCAAATCGATACACCTGCAACTTCAGCGTCGTTGCATGGAGGTAGCACATCGTTGCGCCAATGGCTATCCGTGGTCGCTGTCGCCGTGAGCGCATTCGCCTTCGTCACGGCCGAGTTCCTGCCGGTCGGACTGTTGAGCCAGATTGCGCACGACCTCGGCGTCAAACCCGGCGTTGCCGGCCTGATGGTCACGACGCCGGGAATCATGGCCGCGATATTCGCACCAGCGTTGATAGCCGGTGCCGGACGTATGGACCGCCGTTTCGTATTCCTGCTGCTGACGGCGGTGCTTTTGGTTTCCAACGTGTTGTGCGCGATTGCGACCAGTTTTCCGGTCCTGCTCGCCGGACGCGCATTGCTCGGCGCTGCGCTGGGCGGATTCTGGACGCTCGCGACGGCCGCCGCACCGCGACTGGTCGAGCCGAAGGACGCCGCGAAGGCCACGGCGACCATTCTGACGGGCGTGACGTGCGCGACGGTCATCGGCGTGCCGCTCGGTACGTTCATCGCATCGTTCGCGTCCTGGCGGGCTTCGTTTGCCGCTACCGCAGGGCTGGTGGCGCTCGCTCTCGTCGCGCAGGCGTTTCTCGTGCCCTCGCTGCCGTCGGCGTCGGCGCTGCGCATCGGCGATTTCAGGACGCTGCTTCGCCGTCCCGAGACCCGGTGGAGTTTGCTGATGGTCGCGCTCGTCTTCGGCGCGCACTTCTCGACATACACGTATATCGCGCCGCTCCTGGAGCAGGACTTCTCCATTAGCGCAATCACGCTGCTGCTGTTCGGATTCGGGCTGGTCGGATTCTTTTCGAACGCGCTGATGTCGATGGCGGTCGCGAACCATCTGAAAAAGTCCGTCGCCGCGATGATCGTGCTTCTGCTCGTCGCGATCGGGTCGATGCTGCTTCTGGACCATTCGATCATCGGCGAGGCAGCCGGGATGCTGCTCTGGGGCGTGGCTTTCGGCGCGCTGCCGTTATGCTTCAGCGTATGGATTCAGCGCGGCACGGCGGACCTGCCTGAGGCGGGCTCGGCGATGTTCGTCAGCATCATTCAGGTCGCGATTGCCGTGGGTTCCGCGCTCGGCGGTTCCATCGTCGATCATGCCGGGGTGCGCGCGGACTTCACGCTGGGATGCGGGCTCGCGGTGCTCGGACTGATGACACTGAGCCGCCTTGCCGCGCTGGAACGGCCGGCTCGCGGATCGGATTTCGTCGGCGAGTGCGAACCGTCGGCGGATTGACACACGGCGTCGGCGCTTTCGGCGTTACGGGCGTCGAGCGCCGCCGCTGCTTCCTTGCGGCCGCGTCATCACCAGAATGCCGAGGCCGGAGACTATCGTTCCGACGAGCATCGGCCAGGAAAGCGGCTCTCCGAACAGTGCCCATGCCCATACGAACGTGACGGAAGGGCTCAAAAACAGCACGCTCGATATACTCGCGCGGGCGACGAACGCCGCAAACATACCCAGTACAGGCCGTAACCGCCGATCGTCGAGATGGCCGCCGTCCAGCCGACGCTGGCAGCGAAACCGATTGTCGCGATCGGCCTCACGCTGCCTTGCGACATTTGCAGACAGGCGAACACGAGACACGACACGACGCAGTGTATCCAGAGCGTAGGCAAGAGGCTCAGCGAGCCTGCGCGAGACGCGCTCCGTTGTTGCCAGATGCTGGCCACGGCGAGCGACATCATGCCCGCGACCGGCAACGCGTACGCCCAAAGAGGAGCGGAGCCCAGCGTCAACGCATCGCGACTGACCATGAGTACACCGGCCATCCCGAGCGCCATGCCGGCCCACGTCCGGCCCGAGACCCGCTCCCTGAGAAAGATGGACGCAATGGCGACCGTACCGACCGGCAGAAGATTCGCGATCAGAGCGGAAAGACCGGCCGATACGCCGAGTTCGATTCCCTTCGCAACGCCCGCGATATAGCCAGTCAACGCGAACAAGCCAATTGCGGCCTGTCGCAGCAATACGGATGCGGGCGCGTTGACGATCTCGCGCGCCACGAACGGAAGCAGGCAGACTGAAAGCACCGCGCAACGCCACAGCACCACGAGAAAGACCGGTGCGTAGTCCGTGGAAAATCGCATCCCGACGAAACCCGAACTCCACGCGATAACCATCAGCGCTTCCAGCGCAGGCAAGGGCACGCGCAGCGCCTCGATGGCGGGCGGACGATCGGCGAAGCACGGTCGGGAAGCTTTTGTCATGCATCCAGCCTAAAGCCCGTGCGACGATTCGAAAATCAAAATATATTGATGAGGTCGTTCAATTTGGCTGAACCACCATGGAATCCATCCTCGATATCGAACTCCTGCGCACCTTTCATGCGGTGGCGCGGCTCGGCAAGTTTCGCTCGGCGGCCGAGCATGTTCACAGAAGCCCGGCTGCGGTCAGCATCCATATCCAGCGTCTCGAAGCCATCGCTGGCGGCAGACTGCTCGAACGGGACAATCAGTCCGTCACGCTGACGGCGCTCGGCAAAAGGCTGCTCGCGGGAACGAGCGAACTGTTGAGCGCGCACGACCGCGTGCTGCAGGAAATCCAGGGAAAAACGCTCGCGGGACGCGTCGTTTTGGGCGTGCCGGACGAGTACGCAACGCACGTCGTCCGGGATATTCTTCCGGGCTTCGCGGCAAGCTGGCCCAATGTGGTGCTGGAAGTGAAAACCGCACCGAGCATCAAGCTTCGGGACTGGGTGATGCGCGGCAAGCTCGACGTGGCGTTACTGGTTCAACCCGTCAAGGCGATTAGACCCGCGGATGTCCTGACCCTGACCACGCCGGTCTGGGTCGGAAGTTCGACCTTCGTTGTGATGGAGGATCGTCCGCTTCCGTTGGCGTTGTACGGCGAGCCTTGCCCCTATCGCGTGGCGATGACAAACGCACTCGAACGTGCCGGGCGTAAATGGCGTGTCGTGCTCGATAGCGCGTCGAGCCAGGTCATCAAGGCTTGCGTCGAGTCGGGGCTTGCGGTCACGCTGCTCGACCGCGCGCGCGTCAGCAACGACATGAGCGTGCTGGACACGCTCCCGCGAATCGGCGACCACGAAGTCGTTCTCATGCGCGACGGCGCCGGTCGTGGAGGCGAAGCGATAGACGTGCTTATCGCCGCCATCAAGGCAAACTTCAGGCTGTAAGGCGCGCTGCTTTCCAGCCCGGTCCGTCACCCGGCAGCGAGCGCCGCGCGTATGCGCTGCGCCAGCGCCTCCAGTTGAGCATCGTCGGCGCGTTCGCGTCCGTGAGCCTTGAGCGGAACGTCGCCCCAGCGCGGAATGATATGAACGTGGATGTGCTCCACCGTCTGGCCCGCCGCCGCGCCGTTGAACTGCGCGATCAACATTCCGTCGGGGTTCAGTGCTTCACGCACCGCCGCTGCTACGCGTTTGACGGTACGCATGCAGGCGGCGAGTCCTTCATCGGAAACGTCGTGGATATTGGCGGCCGGCTCTTTCGGAATCACGAGCACATGCCCTTCGGATTGCGGCATGACGTCCATGAACGCAAGCGTGTGCTCCGTCTCGCATACCTTGATGCACGGCGCGTCGCCCCGCAAAATCCGGGCGAAGATGTTCTCCGGGTCATAGCTCATGGTCGTTTCCCTGTGACGTGATCAACGCATCTCATGATACTTCGTGATGGCGTTCACTCCCGCGTGCCGCATCTATATTGGCGGCATCGCTCTCCAGAATCCGCGGCACCACCTCCTTGATGAACTCGACGAACGTCTTGACCTTCGCATTCAGATACTGCCGCGACGGATAGAGCGCGTGCAGCGTGAGCGCCTGCAATCGATACTCAGGCAGCACACGCACGAGCGCGCCGCTTGCAAGCAACTTGCCCGCCGTCGACATCGGCAGCGCGCCGATGCCCATGCCCTCGCGCAGCGCCACCGCCAGCGCGCCCGCCACATTCACGCCGAAGTTCGTCTTCGCGAGCGCGAAGGTCTCGGTGCCGTTCGGGCCTTCGAAGGTCCAGACGTCGCGCGGAAAGATCGGCGAGACGAGTTGATGGCACGGATGCCGCGACAGTTCCGCGAGCGTGCGCGGCGCGCCATGTTCGCGCAGATACGCCGGCGACGCGCACAGCACGCTATGCACCGTGCCGAGCCGTTGCGCGACGAGGCTCGAATCCGGCAACTCGGCGATGCTCGCCTGCACGGTGAGATCGTAGCCTTCGTCGATGATATCGGGCATGTGCTGCGACAACGTCAGGTCGATCGACACGGCCGGATGACGTTGCCGATACCGCACGATGGCGGGCACGACATACGACTGCCCGAGGCTCGTCGAAGCATGAATGCGCAAGTGCCCGGAAGGGCGCAACTGCGCATCGGCGGCTTCGGCTTCGGCCACATCGACGCACGCGAGAATCTGCTCGCAGCGCTGCAGATAGCGCCTGCCCGCTTCGGTGAGGATCACGCGCCGCGTGCTGCGATGAAGAAGCCGCGTATTCAGACGCGCTTCCAGCGTGGCGATGGCGCGCGAGGTCGCGGCCGTCGATATGTTCATGCGCTGCGCGGCGGCGGTGAAACTGCCTTCTTCGGCGACGCGGGCAAACATCCGCATGCTGCTGAGTGTGTCCACTTTCTTTTGCTCTGAGACGAATCAATCGATTTGCTTCTGCCATGCCGCGATCGCACTCGCGCACAGAGCGACGCCGATGATGTAGTAGAAGCCATCCATCGAACTGAGGAAGTTCGCCTGCTGCGTGACGATCCGGCCGATCTCGACGAGCGCGAGGCTCTTCGCTTCGGATGCGCCATGGCCCATGCGCTCGAACGCGCCGAGCAGGCTCTGATACACGCTCTGAAACGTCGGGTCATACACGTTGACGGTTTCGACGAGCCGCGTCTGATGCAGCGCGACGCGATGCTGTTCGAGAATGATGATCGTCGCCGTCGAGAAGGAATACGTCAGTTGCTTGACGATATTCTTGAAGCGATAGCCGTGACTGTACTCGTCGATCGCGAACACACGGAACGTCAGGTTCGCGACCGGCAGCGCGATGAAGAGCAGCAGCAATCCGCGCAGGATCATCGGCGCGATGAGCCACGGCATGGAGACATCGGGCGGCATGTTGATCATCCATGTGCCGATGAACGCGGCCATCAGAAAGCCGGTCATGATCAGCCACTTCTTGTGCCTGATGCGCGACGAGAAGCGGAAGTAGACGACGGCCATCGCGAGCGAGACCATCGACGTGAAGCCGACGAGCCGCCCCGCGTTTTCGACCGGATAGCCGAGCCCGCCTTCGAGCAGGCGCGATACGAGAAAACTCATCGCGTTATTGATGTAATAGAACGCGATGTACAGCACGATGCCCACCTGAAACGTTTTCTCGCGCAGCGCGTGCAGCCGCAACAGCGGCTTCGGATGATGCCACTGATGCCACACGAACCAGCCGAGCGCCAGCAGTCCTGCGACGGTCAGCACGATCAGCTCGGGCGACGTGCTGAAAAGCTCGAATCGCACTTGCTGCATGACGATCTGCAGCGCGCCCTGCGCGAACGCGAAGATGATGTACGGCCAGAAGTGCGCTTCGCCGCGCTCCTCCGGATGCACCCGGCCCGTCGATGGCACGGCGACGAACGCCAGCACGCCGAGCGCGACGCCCGCGAACGCGGTGCACGAGAACAGCGCGCGCCACCCGAGCGACGCGACCAGATAACCGCCGCACAAGGGCGCGAGCGCGGAGCCGAGCAGGATCATGTTGAGAAAGCGGCGCGTCGCGGCGGGGCGTGTCTGCGGCGTAAAGCGCGTCTGAATGAGGATGCGCGCGGCGCTCATCATCGGGCCGATGAAATAGCCCTGAAAGCCGCGTGCGAACGCCAGCTCGATGGCCGATTCGGATAAGGTCGCCGCCACCGCGCCCGCCGCGAACAGAAACAGGCATCCCGCGATATAGCGCCGGTTCCCGAGCCGCTCGATCCACCATTGCTGCTGGAGGATGCCGAGCACGGACGCCACCGCATACGCGCTCGATGCCCAGACGAGCTCATCGGACGATGCATTGATGCCGCCCGCGATATAGCTCGTGAAGAACGCGAAGACGGAGTTGTCGAAGTAATCGAGGCCGGTTGCGAGCGCGATGGCCCACGGAAACAGATCGCCGAGCACGCGCTCCGCGATCGGCTTCGAATGCCGATATGACGCTTCGGTCATTCGTCGGCGTCCCCGTCGCTCTGCGCCTTGCGCTGCTTGCGCGCGGCCAGGCGTTCGCGCAGCAGCACTTCCTTGCTTTCGCCCGCGATTCTGCGCCGCAAATAATCGAGGTCGCTGGCGAGTTCGCTGCGCACCGCCTGCGCTTCCTTCAGTTCGCGGCGCACGGCCGCGATGCGCGCATCGACCGATTCGATCTGCTGCGACAGCGCCTGTTCGATCTCCCGCAACGACGAAGCCGAATAGCCGCTGCCGCCTTCGCCTTGCGTTTCCATCGGCCGCTTCAGCATCTCGACGATGCCCTGCAACGAGAACCCGAGCGAACGCAGCCGCAGGATGCGCGCGAACAGTTCCAGGTCCTGCTCGCTGTAGAGCCGGTAACGGCCTTCGCTGCGAGAGGGCGTGACGAGGCCGCGCTCTTCGTAGTACTTGAGCGTGCGCGGCGTGACTTGCAGGCGCTCGGCGGCGTCGCGGATGGTGAGGAACGCGGGCTTGGTTTCGGACATGACGGCATCGAAAGTGCGGTGTCGATGCCGCGCATTATAACGCAAACCTGTACGTTCGCGTACAGGTTTGCCGGGCATGCAAGGTGCTGAGGTGCGGAGTGCTGATGAAAGAGGGCGCGATGATAGACTGAAAGCCTCGCGGCGCCGGCCATCGGCGCTGCCCGAACGTGACGAAAGCAGAAACGAATGAAAAAACGATTCTCGATGATCCGCGATTTCCACCTGGCCGACTGGTTCACCCTGGGGAATGCGGTGTGCGGCACGGGCGCGCTGTTCTCGTCGATGTCCTATCTCGACGATTCCGACGTGCTGCATATCTATCTCGCCTGCGCGCTCGTGTTCGCCGCGCTCGTGTTCGACGTGCTCGACGGCCGCATCGCGCGCTGGCGTCAGAAGGCGTCGCTACTCGGCAAGGAACTGGACTCGCTCGCCGACGTGATTTCGTTCGGCGTCGCGCCGGCGATCATCGGCTATGGATTCGGTATGCGCGGGCTGTACGACCGCGTGGTGCTGGCGTACTTCGTCGCGTGCGGCGTGTCTCGTCTCGCGCGCTATAACGTGACGACCGAAGAGATGTCGGGCAGCGGCGGCAAGGTCACGCATTTCGAAGGCACGCCGATTCCCACATCCTTCGTCATCGTGCTGCTGCTGACCGTCGGCGCATGGTCCGGCGCGATCGGCGAAAGCATGTGGCTCGGCACCTGGCGTGTCGGCGGCTTCACGCTGCATCCGCTCGTGCTGATCTACGCGATTTCCGGATCGCTGATGATCAGCCGCATCCGCATTCCCAAGCCATGACTTGCGGCGCGCCGTCCAGCGGCGCCGCATCGAACTTGCGCTTTATCGACGTCGATTATCCCTGCGCATAGGTCCGGGCCGAGTGACGGCGGCCGATCAGGATGAAATGCGCCAGCGCGACGAGCGGAAACACCGTCGCGACGCTCGCGACGAGCGTCCAGCCGCCGCGCTCGTACAGCGGGCTCGCCAGCGCCGAGCCGAACGCGCCACCCACGAAGATGCTCGTCATGTACACCGCGTTCAGCCGGTTGCGGCTCGCGGCGTGCAGCGCGTAGATTTCGCGCTGACCGAGCACCATGTTCATCTGCACGGCGAAATCGAGCACGACGCCCGTCACCACGAGCGCGCCGACGCCCCAAGCCGGATGCATCACGACCGGCAGATACGCGAGCGCCGCGAGAATCAGCGCGATGAACGTCGCGCGCACGGTATGGCCCGCGTCCGCGAGACGCCCGGCGATCGGCGCGGACGTCGCACCCGTCGCGCCGATGAGCGCGAAGATGCCGATAGCCGTCTGCGAGAGTCCGTAATGCCGCGTCAGCTCGACGGGAATGCCGGTCCAGAAGAGGCTGAACGACGCGAACATGAGCCCTTGATACAGCGAGCGATGACGCAGCACCGGCATCGTGCGCACGAGGTGGCCGAGCGAACCGATCAATTCGAAGTACGTCGCCTGATGGCTCGGCTGGCGGCGCGGGATCGTGAGCGCCAGCACGGTCGTGATGCCGATCATCAGCACGGCGGCGATGCCGAACATCGCGCGCCAGCCGAAGTGGCCCGCGACGAGGCTCGATATCGGCCGCGACAGCAGAATGCCGAGCAACAGTCCGCTCATGATGGTGCCGACCACCTTGCCACGCGATTCGTCCGGCGCGAGATGCGCCGCGAGCGGAATCAGGATCTGCACCGCCACCGACGAAAAACCGATCAGGAGCGAGATCACGAGAAACCAGCCCGGCGTGTGCGTGAACGTGGCGGCCGTGAGGCTCGCGATCGACACGAGCGCGGTCGCGATCATGAGCTTGCGGTTTTCGAGCAGATCGCCGAGCGGCACGATGAAAAACAGGCCGAGCGCGTAACCGATCTGCGTGAGCGACACGATCAGGCTCGCCGTGCCGCCCGCCATGTGCAGATCGGGCGCGATGAGTTCGATGATCGGCTGCGCGTAGTACAGGTTCGCGACGATCGCGCCGCAGCAGAACGCGAAAAGCGCGATCAGTCCGCGCGTGAGCTCGACGTGCTTGCCGCTGTCGAGCGCGGTCGATGTTGGAGTCGACATGTGGTTTTCCCGGAGTGGCAGAACGGGACTATAAGGTTTTGGCGCGCAACGCGCTCGACACGCCCGTGCGCGCTGCTTTGTCGGACGAATGCGGGAATGAAAGCGAACGCTTCAAACCTATACGTACATATGATTTCGCGGCCATCGCCGCGTGCGTAAGATGAGTTCCATCCAAGCGGTGGACCAGTCCCATGCCCGCCGAAATTCACGCACGGTCCAGGACAACGCCCTTGCAATCGCCTTCCAGAGTCTCCGTGATCGACGATGACGAATCCGTCCGCGTCGCTTCCTCCAGCCTGTTGCGCTCGCTCGGCTGGGAGGTCAGCCTGTATCCGTCGGCGGAGTCGTTTCTCGACGCCGATCCGCTCGACGGCCTCGCGTGCATCATCACCGATCTCAACATGCCCGGCATGTCCGGCCTGCAACTGCAACAGCGTCTGCGCGAACTGAAACCGGACGTTCCGGTCATGTTCATCACCGCGTTCGCATCGGATGCCGCACGGCGTCAGGCGCTCGACGGCGGCGCGGTGTGTTTTCTCAGCAAGCCCGTCGATGGAACCGCCGTCGCCGATTGCCTGGAACGCATCAGGCAAGGCTTTTGGAAGGATTAGAATTCATTGCGTCATCCGGCCGGTGCGCGCGGGCCGCGATATCTCCAACGAACGCTTTTTCGAACGCTCAATGACCATGCCGCCTGTCTCGTTCGTCGTTCGTTTCCATTCGCCGGCGTCCGTCCGGCCGTGATGGAGACTTTCCAGAGCGCGCCGCGCGCGGTGCGTCACGATGTGCGCATCGTGTCGATGCTCGCGGCGGCCATCGCGCTCGTCGTGTTCCTGATCGATGCGCTCACGCCGCTCGATATCGCCATCGCGGTGCTGTATGTGGTCGTCGTGCTGCTCGTCGCGTCGACCGGCAATCGCACCGCGACCATCACGACCGCGTGGGGCTGCGTGCTGCTTACGCTCATCGGCTTCATTCTCTCGCACGACGAAAACGTGTCGGGCGGAGCGCTCGCGCGCTGTGCCGTGAGCCTGCTCGCGATCGGCACGACCGGCATTCTCTCGCTGCGCAATCAGTCCACGACGACCAAGATGCAGGAGCAGCTCGAACTGCTCAATCTCGCGCACGATGCGATCGTCGCGCACGACATGAACGATCGCATCACGTTCTGGAATCGCGGCGCCGAAGCGCTCTACGGCTATTCGGCGCAAGAGGCGATCGGTCAGCCGATTCATCGCATGACGCAGTCGAACTCGCCCGTGCCGCACGCGCAGATTCGAACGGAACTGTTGCGTTCGGGGCGCTGGGACGGCGAGATCACGCGCGTGCGGCACGACGGCGGCGAGATCGTGATCGCGAGCCGCGCGGCGTTGCTGCGCGACGCGAACGGCCTGCCGCGCGCCGTGCTCGCGACCAGCAACGACATCACGCAGCGCAAGCGCATGGAAGCGGAATTGCAGCGTCAGCGCGACGCGCTCAAGCGCAGCGAGGCGTTTCTGCTCGACGCGCAGCGCCTCTCGCGCACCGGCAGCATCGCGACGCGCCTGCCCGCGGGCACGATGTGGTGGTCCGACGAGGCGTATCGCATCTTCGATTACCCGCGCGATGTCGAGCCGTCCATCGACGCGATTCTGGCGCGCACGCATCCCGACGACATCGGCATCGTGCGCGGCGCGCATGAATCGGCGATCGGCGGCGCGTGCGACATCGACGTGGAGCATCGGCTTTCGTTGCCGGACGGCTCGGTGAAGCATGTGCATTTCGTCGCGCATCGAGCATCGACGGAAGCGGACGGCGACGAATACGTCGGCGCGCTGATGGACGTCACCGACACCAAGCTCGCGCAAGAAGCGCTCGCGCGCTCGACCGCCGAGCTCGCGCACGTGACGCGCGTCACGATGCTGGGCGAACTCGCGGCATCCATCGCGCACGAAGTCACGCAGCCGATGGCCGCGATCGTGACGAACGGCGATGCCGGCTTGCGCTGGCTCAACCGCGCGCAGCCGGAAATCGCGGAAGCGCAGCAATCGATCACGCAGATGATTCGCGACGCCAAGCGCGCGAGCGAGGTCATCGCACGTATTCGCGCGATGGCGCGAAAGCGCGACAGCCAGCCCGCGACGCTCGACGTGAACGAGATCGTCGGGGAGACGATCGAGCTCGTGCGGCGCGAACTCGCGCGTCATCGCGTGGATGTGCGCACGGAGCTCGCGACGCCGTCGCCCATCGTGCAGTGCGATCGCGTGCAGTTGCAGCAGGTGCTCATCAACTTGTTCATGAACGCCGCGCAGGCGATGTCCGGCGTGAGCGGGCCGCGCGTGTTGCGCATCGCGACGGGCGAGAGCGCGAGCGACGCAGGCTATGCGCAGATCACCGTGCAGGATTCCGGCACGGGCATCAGCGTGGACAACGCGCGCCGTCTCTTCGACGCGTTCTTCACGACGAAGGCCGAAGGCATGGGCATGGGCTTGTCGATTTGCCGTTCGATCATCGAGGCGCACGGCGGCAGGATATGGGCGGAATCGCCCGATGAAGGCGGCGCGCGCTTGCGCTTCGTGCTGCCCGAAAACCAGGGGGCAGACGATGAGCATTGACAAGGACGCGGACACGAAGACGAACGCCGCGATGGTCTACGTGGTCGACGACGACGAATCGATGCGCGACGCGCTGCGCTCGCTGCTGCGTTCCGTCGACCTGAACGTGACGACGTTCGCGTCCGCGCATGAATTCCTTGCGTACGACATGCCGGAGGTGCCCAGTTGCCTGATCCTCGACGTGCGGCTGAAAGGACAGAGCGGCCTCGCCGTGCAGGAGCAGATGGCCGCGAGCCAGTTGGGCTTGCCGATCGTCTTCATGACGGCGCACGGCGACATCGCGATGACCGTGAAGGCGATGAAGGCGGGCGCCAGGGATTTTCTCGCGAAGCCGTTCCGCGATCAGGACATGCTCGATGCTGTCGCGCAGGCGCTGGAAGCCGACGAGGAACGGCGCGCGGCGAGCCGCTCCGTCGCGGATTTGCGGCGCTCGTATGAATCGCTGACGCCGCGCGAGCGCGAGGTGATGGCGTTCGTCGTGTCGGGCCTGATGAACAAGCAGATCGCGGCGGAAATGAATCTGAGCGAGATCACGGTGAAGATTCATCGCGGTCAGGCGATGAAGAAGATGGCGGCGCGTTCGCTCGCCGATCTCGTGCTGAAGGCGGAAGCGCTCGGCGTGAAGATGCCGCACGGCGCATCGACGCCGTCGCGCGCGCAGCGGCCGTAGCGCGGGTTTATCGGTGCGGCGTCCGCACGGAAGATGCCGCTTCTTCATCGAGCGCGATCCGCTCCAGCGGCAGTTCGGTGTCGTAGCCCGCGCGATGGAGCGCGCTCCAGTCATGCGGCGCGCTGACCGAATACCAGGTTCCGAACGCCAGCACGGCGGCGCAACCCGATAACAATACGCGTGTCGATGTATCGCCCATGATGCGCTCCCGGTGCGTGACCATGACGTCAGCTTAGAGAAGCGCACACGCGCCGACCATTCTACGAACGGCTCGGCGCGCTCATACCAACGTGTGATGCGCTACCACGCGCGGCCGCGCTCGCCCAGTGCGCCGACGGCCTGCTCGTCGTTCATGAGCGCGTCGCCGTCGCGATCGGAAAACCGATAGCTGCCGCGCTCTTCCGATTTCGCTTCGTAGAGCGCCGCGTCGGCGCGCTTCAACGCGCTTTCGAACACTTCGCCCGGATGCGCGAGCGCGATGCCGACGCTCACGCCCACGCGCACCGTCTGTCCGCACGCGAGCGTGTAGGGCGCGGACAATTCGCGGATGATCTTGCGCGCGAACACGGCGTTCGATGCATCCGCGATATACGTCGCGACGATCGCGAATTCGTCGCCGCCCAGACGCGCGGCCAGCTCGCCGCGGCGCATCGCGTTGCGCAGGCGATCGGCGACGAGCTTCAGCAAATCGTCGCCCGCGTTGTGGCCGTGCGTGTCGTTGACGCGCTTGAAGCCGTCGAGATCGACGTACATCACCATCACTTTTTCGCGGCCGGCGCCGCCCGCCATCAGACGCCCGGCGTGATCGCCGAGAAAGCGCCGGTTCGGCAGGCCCGTGAGCGAGTCGTGATGCGCCCAGTGCAGGATCTTCGCCTCGGCCTTGCGGCGCTCCGTCACGTCCTCGATGATGATCACCGCGCTGCCGTCCGGCACCGGGTTGCGGCTCAGTTCGAGATGGCGGCCGTCACGCAACGGCAGATCGAGCGGCAGATTGCCCGCTTCGAGCCATTGCGCGCAACGCTCGGAGAACTGCGCACGCAGCGTTTCGCCGAACTTCGACAGCCCGACATAGCCGATGAATTCCGGCAAGGACACGTTCAGCCGCAGCATCTCGACGGTCGCGCCGAACAGCTCCGCCGCCTTGCGATTCGCGATCACCACCTTGCCCGACGCATCGACGGTGCAAAGACCGTGCGGCATGTGGGCGAGCGCCGCATCGAAGCGCGCGGCGATTTCGGCGTGGCCCTGCTCGGCGGTCATCAGCGCGACGAGGCCGCGATAGTGGCGCTGCACGACCGCGCACATCGCGCCGATATAGAGAAAGAGCGGCGGCACGAGAATCCAGTAGCCCGCCGGCCCGAACAGCCCGCCGACGCCGATCGGCAGTGCGCCGAGGCACACCTGCGCGATTGCCAGATGCGGCGTGCCCGCGTTGCGCGACGCGATCCCGCCGAGCAGGCCCGCCGTCACCATGATCGCCAGCGAGGCGAGCACGGCGTCGCCGGAAATCACGCAGGCCATCGTGCCGAGGCCGGACACGAGACATGTCAGGAGCGCAAACGGCGCGTAGCGTGCGGCCCACGGTCCGGGATGCGGCGCGCTCGGGCGGCTCAGCGCGCGATAGCGGCACACGATCGAGAGACGCACGGCGAGCAGAAGCAGATCGGCGGCGACCCAGAGCACTGCCCAGAGTGCCTGCTGACGCCCGAGCGCGATCACCGCGACGAACGCGCTGGAAATGCCGGACAGCAGGAGCGGGTGCAGGTCCTCGACGAGCGTCGACAGCAGCGATGCGCGAATCGCGGCCGTGATGCGCCCGTTCTCTGTCGCCGGCGTGGCCAGAATCGAATCGATCAAGGACGGATTGCCTGACATACGGAAGACCGGGGCCAGCGAGAGGACGAAAACAAGGCGATGGCGATGCGGTCACCGCCGGTACTCGTGTATACGGCCGCGGCTACCCATACTTTAGGCAAGACCCGGATTCCGTCCGGGCCGCTCATCGCCGATTATTCGCCCCGAGCGCATTCTGACTTTCCTCCGCGCCGAATTATGCTTTTCCGCCGACATAGTAATCTTGCGCTCACACCGTTCAGCCAGACGCCGGCGCGCGGGTTTTGCCTCATCGAAAGCTTTCGATTCAGGGGCGATCATGAAGAGATGTCCTGCGCGCGACCCGGCGCGGACGTCGTCGGCGAAGAACGAAAAGGCAGTATCGTCGTAAAGATGGCCACAGAAACCGTCGTGCGAACATAAATGGAGACGTCATGGACACGAACTCTCTCTCGGGTGCAAAAGGCGAGTCGCACGCCGAGCACCGGAAGCAGACGAAGAAAGCCACCGCGAGCGGCTGGATAGGCTCCGCACTCGAGTACTACGACTTCTTTATCTACGCGCAGGCCGCTGCGCTCATCTTTCCGCAGCTTTTCTTTCCATCGGGCAATCCCAAAGTGGCGATCGTCGCGTCGCTCGCGACCTACGGCGTCGGCTATGTAGCGCGGCCGATCGGCGCGTTCGTGCTCGGCCATCTCGGCGACACGCACGGCCGCAAGAACGTGCTCGTGCTGTGCATGTTCCTGATGGGCTTTTCGACGATGGCCGTCGGCCTGTTGCCGACCTATCACAGCGTCGGCATGCTCGCGCCGGCGCTGCTCGTGATCCTGCGGCTCGTGCAGGGCTTCGCGGTCGCGGGCGAAATCTCGGGCGCCAGTTCGATGATTCTCGAACACTCGCCATTCGGACGGCGCGGCTATTTCGCGAGCTTCACGCTGCAAGGCGTGCAGGCCGGACAGATTCTCGCCGCCGCCGTGTTCCTGCCGCTCGCCTACTACATGCCCGAGGATTCGTTCAACGCGTGGGGCTGGCGGATTCCGTTCCTGCTTTCGGCGTTCGTGCTGGTCGCGGGTTACATCATCCGCCGCGAAGTGCATGAGACGCCCGCGTTCGAGAAGGAAGGCGAAAGAGGCGCAGTGCCGCGCTCGCCGATCGTCGATGCCTTCAAGTACAACCTCGGCGACATGTTCCGCGTCGTCTGCATGGCGCTGATGAACGTGATTCCCGTGGTCGCGACGATCTTCGGCGCGGCATACGCGGTGCAGGCGGCCTACGGCGTCGGTTTTCACAAGAGCGTGTATCTGTGGATTCCGGTCGTCGGCAACATACTCGCCGTGGTCGTGATTCCGCTCGTCGGCAATCTCTCCGACAAGATCGGGCGCAAGCCGCCGATCATCGTCGGGGCGATTGCGTCGGGGCTGCTGTCGTATCTGTATCTCTACGCGATCAGCATTCACAGCGTCGGCATGGCGATCGTCGCGTCGCTGCTGATGTGGGGCGTCGTCTATCAGGGCTATAACGCGATCTTCCCGAGCTTCTATCCCGAGCTCTTCCCGACGCGCACGCGCGTGTCCGCGATGGCGATCTCGCAGAACGTCGGCACGACGATCACCGCGCTCCTGCCCGCGCTCTTCGCGACCGTCGCGCCGCCGGGATCGACGAACATTCCGCTCACGATCGGCTCGATCACGCTCGCCGTCACGATCATCTCCGCCATCGCGGCCTGGAGCGCGCGGGAGACGTATCGCATTCCGCTCAGCCAGCTCGGCGAGCAGGACGCGCGACCGGTCGAGAAGTCCGAGTACGAGCGCCTGCGCGCGGAATCAGTCGCGAACGCGCGCGCTTCCTAGGCTTCATCTTTCCCATTGTTGTCCTCACGGCGGCGCGTGGTCCGCGCCGTCCGCGTGCCTTCGCGCGCGCACTTTTTATCGATCTGGTGAATTCAAGTGAACACTGACTCAGGCAAGACACGTATCGCGGTGGCGGGCGCGGGCTATATCGGCCAGGCGCACATGGGCGTCGCGCAGGCGAGTGCGACATGCACGCTCTCCGCTATCGTCGATCCCGCGCCGGCGGCGACGGCCATCGCGGAGAAAGCGGGCGTGCCGCTCTACAGGACGCTCGATGAACTGCTCGCGAAGGATCGGCCGGACGGCATCGTGCTCGCGACGCCGAACCAGTTGCATGTGGCGCACGCGCGCATCTGTCTCGCGGCCGGCGTGCCGATGCTGCTGGAAAAGCCGATCGCGCCGAGCGTCGATGAAGCGCAGGCGCTCGTCGACGAAACCGAACGTTCGGGCGTCAAGGTGCTGATCGGCCATCATCGCGCGCATAGCCCGATCATGGCGCGCGCGAAGCAGGTGATCGACGAAGGGCGGCTCGGCAAGCTCGTCGCGGTGATGGGCAGCGCGGTGTTCTTCAAGCCCGACGAGTATTACGCGAGCGCGCCGTGGCGGCGCGAACCGGGCGGCGGTCCGATCCTGCTCAACATGATTCACGAGGTGCATAACCTGCGCATGCTGTGCGGCGATATCGTCGCGGTGCAGGCGTTCGCTTCGCATGCGACGCGCGGCTTTCCCGTCGAGGACACCGTCGCCATCAATCTGCGCTTCGCGAGCGGCGCACTCGGCACGTTCATGCTGTCCGACACGGCCGCGTCGCCGCGTAGCTGGGAGCAGACCTCGCAGGAGAACAAGGCGTATTCGACGTATCCCGACGAAGACTGCTACGTGATCGCGGGCACCTTCGGCTCGCTTTCCGTCCCGACGATGCGTCTCAAGTCCTACGGCCGCGCTGAAGATCGCTCATGGTGGAAGCCGTTCGAGGAAAGCATCGTGCCGATGCAACGCGACGATCCGCTCGCGCATCAGATGGAACATTTCGGGCGCGTGGCGCGCGGCGAGGCCGAGCCTATTGTCAGCGCGCGCGACGGGCTGCAGAATCTGCGGACCACCGAGGCCATCGTGCTCGCCGCCACGAGCGGCAAGATCGTCGAGACCGCCTGAATCTTTTCAATTCCCCATCCCGTTCAAGGAAATCACATGGCAAAGATCCTGACGCTGCACGGCGTCAACCTCAACATGTTCGGCAAGCGCGACCCGAAGCAGTACGGCACGGCGACGCTCGCGCAGATCGACGAGCAAATGACCGCGCTGGGCAAGGAGCTGGGCGTGGAAGTGGAGTGCTACCAGACGAATATCGAAGGCGAGATGTGCTCGCGGATTCATCGCGCGTTCGAGGAAAAGATCGATGCGATCGTGATCAACGCCGGCGCGTGGACCCATTACAGCTACGCGATCCGCGATGCGCTCGCCATTCTGACGGCGCCGGTCATCGAAGTGCATATGTCGCACGTTCACGCGCGGGAAGAGTTCCGCCACAAGTCGGTATTCGCGGAAATCGCCAAGGGGCAGATTTCGGGCTTCGGCGTGGATAGCTATCTGCTGGGCTTGCGCGCGGCGGTCGCTGCGATCAACGCGGGCAAGTAAGGCGGCAAGGCACTGCGTTGTGAGGCTTTTCCGGCGAGGCGTTTGAGCGCCTCGCCGATAACACCGGGTCAGACCGGACGGCCGAAATCCTTCGATGCATGCCGCACCGGCTCGTGGTCGCGCTGCACGCGCAGCGGTTCCGGATTGCGCTGCGCCGCGCCGCGGATGAACAGCACCGCGCAGACCGCGCAAATGCCCCAGACCGCGGCGATGATCGTCAAATAGCTCATTTCCTTCTCCCCGATGCTCCGGGCGCGGGCGGCTCATGCCGTCACCGCTGCCCGCCTTCCGTTAGCCCTGTTGGTCCGTTACGCCTGCGACGCGGGCAGCGCCAGCAAACGTCCGATCAGCTCTTGCGCGAGCGCATGCTGCTCGGTGATGGTCACGGCATCGTCGGCGGTGGCATCGCGCTCGGCGCGCAGCTTGCCCGCGAGGCGCATGATGTTGTCCGACGCCGACTGCAGCGCCTGCAGCAATTCAGCTTGCGTCGCTGCCGCGCCGACCTGCGATCCTTCGATGAAACACTCTGCCGTGCGATGCGGCCTGGCGTTTCCTTCCATCGTCTGATACATGGCGACCCCGTTTTGTGAGTGGATGATGCGATTCTCCCGCCGACGCGCCCTTGTCAATCCTCCGAACAACACCTGATTCCAGCCTCAAATCGATTGTTGTGCGTTTCTGAAGATCGTGACGCGTACTGCGGTAGGTCCGCCCATCAAGGCTTCTCGGGTCGCCGGGCGGTAAAATCGCAGATCCGTGCACAGATAATCGGCCTTTTTTGCAGCGCCCTGTGGGGTCGTCCGCACGAAAAAACAACAGTTTTCATCCCAAGAGACGCGTGAAAAGTCGGACGAAACGACTCTGTCGATCGTTCGGTCATACGAAAGCGGTAATTTTTGCGGCTCAGGCAGGCATCGACATGGTTTCAGGCAAGACGAACGACGCACCCCAACACGAAACACTCAAGCGCGGACTCAAGAGCCGGCATATCCAGTTGATCGCGCTCGGCGGCGCGATCGGCACCGGGCTATTTCTCGGCGTCGCGCAGACGATCAAGCTCGCCGGGCCGTCCGTGCTGCTCGGCTACGCGATCGCCGGTCTGATGGCGTTTTTCATCATGCGTCAGCTCGGCGAGATGATCGTCGACGAGCCGGTCGCCGGCTCCTTCAGCCATTTCGCCGACAAGTACTGGGGCCACGCCGCCGGCTTCATTTCCGGCTGGAATTACTGGGCCATTTATATCTTGGTGAGCATGGCGGAGCTGTCCGCTATCGGCATCTACATGCAGTACTGGTGGCCGGGATTGCCGACGTGGATATCGGCGCTCGGGTGCTTCGTCATCGTCAATGCGATCAACCTGACGAGCGTGAAGTCCTACGGCGAGACGGAGTTCTGGTTCGCGATCGTGAAGGTGGCGGCGATCGTCGGGATGATCCTGTTCGGCGGCTATCTGCTCGCGTCGGGCAAGGCCGGGCCGGAGGCGAGCGTCACGAACCTGTGGCGGCTCGGCGGCTTCTTTCCGAACGGCGTGCACGGGCTGGTGATGTCGATGGCCGTGATCATGTTCTCGTTCGGCGGGCTGGAACTCGTCGGCATCACGGCGGCGGAGGCGGAAGATCCGTCGCACAGCATTCCGCGTGCGACCAATCAGGTCATCTATCGCATTCTGATTTTCTATGTCGGCGCGCTCGGCGTGCTGCTGGCGCTCTATCCGTGGGACAAGGTCGCGACCGGCGGCAGCCCGTTCGTGCTGATCTTCCGCGAGATGAACAGCACGCTCGTCGCGAACGTGCTCAATGTGATCGTGCTGACGGCCGCGCTGTCCGTGTACAACAGCGGCGTGTATGCGAACAGCCGCATGCTCTACGGTCTCGCCCAACAGGGCAACGCGCCGCGCGCGCTCCTGCGTGTCAGCGGGCGCGGCATTCCGCTCGCGGCGCTGGCCGTGTCGGCGACTGTCACGGCGGCCTGCGTCGTCATCAACTACGTGATTCCGGGACGCGCGTTCGGCCTTCTGATGGGCCTCGCGGTGTCGGCGCTCGTCATCAACTGGGCGATGATCAGCATCATCCACGTGATGTTTCGCCGGCAAAAGCGCGCGAGCAACGAGACGACATCGTTTCCGAGCTTCGGCCATCCGTTCACGAACTACATCGTGCTCGCGTTTCTCGCGGGCATCGTGTGGGTCATGTACGAGATTCCGGACCTGCGCCTGTCCGTGTACCTGATCCCCGTCTGGCTGGCCGTTCTCGGAATCAGCTACTATCTCAAAAAAAGGGGCGCTGACGCGAAGCGCGCCAACCGCCTGCAATCCCGCTGATCTCTCGTCCTGACTCTCGTCCTGATACCGACACCATGTTCGAACATATCGATGCCTACCCCGGCGATCCCATCCTGTCGCTGAACGAAAATTTCCAGAAGGACCCGCGCACCAACAAGGTCAACCTGAGCATCGGCATTTACTTCGACGACGAAGGCCGCTTGCCCGTGATGCAGGCGGTGCGCGAAGCGGAACTGTCGATCCTGAAGGAACTCGGCCCGAAGCCGTATTTGCCGATGGCCGGTTTCGCGCATTATCGCGACGCGGTGCAGTCGCTCGTGTTCGGCAACGACAGCCCGTCGCGCGCGGACGGCCGCATCGCGAGCGTGCAGACGCTCGGCGGCTCGGGGGCGCTTAAGGTCGGCGCGGACTTCATCAAGCGCTATTTCCCGCAATCGAAAGTGTGGGTGAGCGACCCGACGTGGGAGAACCATCGCTTCATCTTCGAGCGCGCCGGCTTCGAGGTGAACACATACCCTTACTACGACGAAGCCACCGGCGGCCTGCGCTTCGACGCGATGCTCGAAGCCATCGACAAGTTGCCCGCGAAAAGCGTCGTCCTGCTGCACGCGTGCTGCCATAACCCGACGGGCGTCGATCTCGACCAGTCGCAATGGCTGAAGATCATCGACGTGCTGCAGAAGCGCGATCTGCTGCCGTTCGTCGATATGGCGTACCAGGGATTCGGCGCGGGCCTGGACGACGACGCCTTCGCCGTGCGCGAACTCGCGCGCCGTGGCGTGCCGGCGTTCATCGCGAATTCGTTCTCGAAGAATTTCTCGCTGTACGGCGAGCGCTGCGGCGGTCTGCACGTGATCAGCGACGACGCCGCCGAAGCCGACCGCGTGCTCGGCCAGTTGACGAGCGCGGTGCGCGCGAACTACAGCAACCCGCCGACGCACGGCGCGAAAATCGTCACGCATGTGCTGAATACACCCGAGCTTAAGCGCTCGTGGGAACAGGAGCTCGCGTCGATGTGCCAGCGCATCGCGCGCATGCGCCAGGCGATCCACGACGGCCTGAAGGATCACGTGCGCGGCGAAATGCTCACGCGCTACATCAAGCAGCGCGGCATGTTCACGTACACGGGTCTCGTCGCGGATCAGGCGGATCGGCTCAAAGAGGAATTCGGCGTGTATATCCTGCGCTCGGGCCGCATGTGCGTCGCGGGTCTGAACGACAGCAACGTGAAGACCGTCGCCGATGCGATCGGCAAGGTGCTCGCCGCGAAGTAACCGTTACAGCGCGGGACAGGACAGCACTTTCTGCGGCGGCAGGCTGCCCGGTCCCGTATCGACCTTCGTGCCGCGCGGCGGCGTCAGGATGAGCCGCGCGCTCGTCGCGCTTTCGTTCGCGAGCACGTACAGGTCGCCGCTTCCCTCGGGCTGCCAGTACACGCGATACACCTCGCCGTCCTTGTAGACATGCAGCGCGCCGTGCCGCACGGCGCCGCCCCGCCAGAAATTCACGCTTTCTCCTTCGCGCAGCGCAATCATGCCGTCCTGCCCGTTCGTCGCGCTTTCGAGCGTGCCGCAGACGGCATCGTCGGCGTGCGCGGGCGTGCACGCGACGAGCGCCGCGAGCGCGCCCGCGCGAATCGTGTTGGATGCGCGTTTCATCATCGATCGACTCCTTGCTTGAAAATGGCGCGTGCGCCGTCCCGCGCTCGTCGCAAGATATGCGCCGACGTTCCTCCGCGCGTGTGCTACTTTGAATGGAGACAGGCTTCGATCATGGAGGGTCTCATGACTGTGATCGCACCGGACGAAAGAACGGAATTCCTCGCGATTCTCGCGCGCCATCGGCTCGATGAAAGCGATTTTCTCGTGCAGGAAGGCGGCGCATCCGACATCGTGGACGATGTTTATCCGTTGCAGGGCGTCGTCACCATCACTCGACGTTCCACGCTCAAGGAACGCGAATATCGCATCGGACACGGCACGGAATGGACCGCCGCGTTCGAGAAAGATTTGAACAAAGGCGTGTTCGGCTGAACGGGCACGCCGCAGGCAGTTTTTCACGCACTTTTTTGAAGCGGAGCACGCGATGAGACCGACTGAATTCAAATCGTTCAAAGCGCATGTCGCGATGCTGCTGCGCGATCTGCCGCGCGGCATGACCGCCGATCTCACCGACGTCGCCGTCGCGTACTGGAACGGCACGCAAGTGGTCGGCGCGTATCTGCGCGACAACGGCCGCATCGACGAGGATTTCGATTTCGACGAAAACGCGTGGGGAAACTGGGGCGACGAATTCCTGATGTGGATGGATGCGCCGCGTTTCTCCGAACGCGCCGATCTGAAGGCCGCGTTCGTTTCCGGCGTGATGCCGGCGAATGCGTGCGGCGGACTCTGGCCGCGGCCGCGCTGATCCGCAGGCGCGCACGCGCCTTTTCCAGGGCAAGTCTTCTGTAAGCACGCGTCGCACGCGTCATCTCCCGCCGAACGGCACAGCGTTTGCTCCTACCCACGACGCGACAGCGTCCGAACCACGACCGCGCACCGGCCGTGTTCCGCCATTCATCGTCACGGAGGGTTTCAGCATGGCTGGCAACGGAAGACTTCATCCGCTCACGTTCTTCACGGCCGTCGTGTTCATCGTCATCGGCGCGTTGCTGGCGGCGGGCGGTGCGTATCTCGTCACGCTGAAAGGATCGTGGTACTACGCGATCGCGGGCGGGGCTATCGTCCTGACCGGGCTTTTGCTGCTGATACGACGGCGCTCCGCGCTGCTGCTCTTCGCGCTCGTGCTGTTCGGTTCGACGATCTGGGCCGTGTTCGAAGTGCATTTCGACTTCTGGCAACTGATGCCGCGTCTGTGGATCTGGCTGCTGCTCGGGATCTGGCTGCTGATTCCGTTCGTGCATCGCGGCGCGCTGTTCGGTCCGCCTTCGACCGCGCGCGCGGCGCGCACGCCGCTCGCCGCCGCGATCGTGCTCACGCTTTTGCTCGGCATCGGCACGTATTTCATCGATCCGCACGACCGGCCGGGACGCATCGACGTGAATGTCGCCGCCGACGCGAATCAGGCCGATGCCAACGCCGCCACCGGCCGCGCGCCGGGCGACTGGATCGACTATGGCGGCTCGCCGCTCGCGCAGCGTTACGCGCCGCTCGCGCAGATCACGCCGGAAAACGCGCATCAGTTGAAAGTGGCGTGGACGTATCGCACCGGCGACATGCCCGGCCCCGACGATCCGACCGAAACCACCGACGAGAACACGCCGCTCAAGGTCGGGGACACGATCTTCCTGTGCACGCCGCACAGCAAGGTGATCGCGCTCGACGCGGCGAGCGGCAAGGAAAAGTGGCGCTTCGATCCGCGGATTCAGAGCCCGATCGGCTTCAAGCATTGGGAGCATATGACTTGCCGCGGCGTCGCTTATTACGATGCGTCGATGCATCCGATGCCCGCCGAAGCCGCGACGGCTTCCGCGCCGGCCGAGGCGAGCGCGCCGGTGGCGTCGTCGGACACCGAGGCGCAGGCCGCTTCCGGGCCGGTGGCCGCATCGGAGCCCGCCGCGCCGGTGCAGACGCCCGCGCAAACCACGGCGCTCGCCGAATGCCCGCGACGCCTCTTCCTTCCGACCGCCGACGCCCGCCTGATCGCGCTCGACGCGGAAACCGGCAAACCCTGCGCGAGTTTCGGCAAGGGTGGCGCGATCGATCTGCGCGCCAACATCGGCCCGTTCACGCCGGGCGGCTATTACTCGACGTCGCCGCCGGCCGTGTTCCGCAACCTCGTGATCGTCGGCGGCCACGTGACCGACAACGAATCGAACAACGAGCCCTCCGGCGTGATCCGCGCCTTCGACGTGAACGACGGTCATCTCGTCTGGAACTGGGATCCGGGCAATCCGGACGCCACCGAACCGATCGCGGCGGGCGGCACCTACGTGCGCAATTCGCCGAACATGTGGTCGATGTTCAGCGTCGATGAGAAGCGCGGCATGATCTATCTGCCGATGGGCAATCAGACGCCCGATCAGTGGGGCGGCGAGCGCACGCCGCAGGCCGAGAAGTACGCGGCGGGCCTCGTCGCGCTCGATGCCGCGACCGGCAAGGTGCGCTGGAACTACCAGTTCACGCATCACGATCTGTGGGACATGGATGTCGGCGGGCAGCCGACGCTCGTCGATCTGCAAACGGCGCAGGGCATGCAGCCGGCGGTGATCGCCTCGACGAAGCAGGGCAGCATCTACGTGCTGAATCGCGAAACCGGGCAGCCGATCGTGCCGATCAGCGAAGTGGCGGTGCCGCAGGGCGCGGCGAAAGGCGATCACTCCGCGCCGACGCAGGCGGTCTCCGCGCTCAACTTCAATCCGCCGCACGTGAAGGAAGCGGACATGTGGGGCACGACGCCGTTCGATCAGCTCTGGTGCCGCATCAAGTTCAGGAGCCTGCGCTACGACGGGCCGTTCACGCCGCCCTCCGAGCAGGGAACGCTCGTGTTTCCGGGCAATTTCGGCGTGTTCGACTGGGGCGGAATTTCGGTCGATCCGGTGCGGCAGATTCTCATCGCGAATCCGGATTACATGGCGTTCACGTCGAAACTGATTCCGCGCGAGAAGCTCCAGGAAGGCGCGACGAGCACGAGCGAGACGAGCGGCATCAAGCAGGCGCGCGGCACGCCGTTTGCCTATGAGATCAGTGCGTTTCTATCGCCGCTCGGGATTCCGTGTCAGGCGCCGCCGTGGGGCTACATGGCGGGCGTCGATCTGCGCACGAACAAGATCGCGTGGATGCACAAGAACGGCACGATCATCGACAGCGCGCCGCTGCCGATCCCGATGCCGCTCGGCGTGCCGAGCCTCGGCGGGACGATCGTGACGGCGGGCGGCGTCGCATTCCTGACGGGCACGCTCGACCGGTACGTCCGCGCGTACGACGTGCGCGACGGGAAGAAGCTGTGGGAAGCGCGTCTGCCGGCGGGCGGTCAGGCGACGCCGATGAGCTACGCCGATGCGAGCGGCAAGCAGTATCTGCTGGTGACGGCGGGCGGTCACGGTTCGCTCGGCACGAAGGCCGGCGATTACGTGATCGCGTACACGCTGCAATGAGCGATTAACAAGGCGCGGGAATATTCCCCCGCGCCCGCGCGTTACGAACGGCGATAGGCTTCGGCCATCAGCGCGCTGACCTTGGCGCGTGCGATGAGCGCGTCGCGCGTGGCGGCGCGGAGCTTGGCGGCGATAAAGGAAACGAGGGCGATCGGGGTAGCAGCGATGATTCCCATGGTGGACTCCGTACTAGGGGTAACTATCTAGGTAATAACCCTAGGTTAGCACATTGTGACGCGTTGCAACAAATTCTTTGCGCGTAAAGCGGGTCGCCGTGGCGTTGTGTCTCACCGTAGAGGAGCATGCAGATGAACACGCGGTTCCTGACTCTGATCGCCGCAGCCGGCGTCGCGCTTACTGTGGCGGTCATCGGTGCGTGCAGCGGCGGCGGTTCCAGCGGCGACACCACGGCTGCGGCAACCGGCGGCAGTGCGCCGACTGCGGCGTCGAGTCCGTCGAGTCCGTCGGGCGCGTCCAGTCCGTCGGGCGCGTCGGCGCCTGCTGTCGCGTCTCCAATGGACGTCGCCACCTGGCACAACGACATCGCCCGCACTGGCCAGCAACTCGCGGAAACGGTTCTCACGCCCGCGAACGTCAATTCGGCCAGCTTCGGCAAGCTCGCGACCTTCCCCGTCGACGGCGCCGTCGATGCCCAGCCGCTCTTTCTGGCGGGCGTCCCGGTCGCGGGCGGCACGCACAACGTCGTGTATGTCGCGACGGAGAACGCCAGCGTGTACGCCTTCGACGCCGACACCGGCAGCGTCCTCTGGAAAATCTCGACGCTCGGCAACGGCGAGTCGCCCAGCGACGACCACAAGTGCACGCAGATCACGCCGACCATCGGTGTGACGGCGACGCCGGTCGTCGACCGTTCGCGCGGACCGAACGGCGCGATGTATGTCGTCGGCATGTCGAAGGACGGGTCGGGCGGCTATCACCAGCGCATCCACGCGCTCGACATCGCGACAGGCGCCGAACTCTTCAATGGCCCGACCGAAATCCGCGCGACCTATCCCGGCAACGGCGCGGGCAGCCAGAACGGCACGCTCACGTTCGATCCGGGCCAGTATGCCGAGCGCGCGTCGTTGCTCCTGCTGAATGGCGTCGTCTACACCGCGTGGACCTCGCACTGCGATTTCATGCCGTACACCGGCTGGGTCATGGGCTACGACGCGAACACGCTGCAACAGGCGAGCGTGCTGAACGTCACGCCGAACGGCCAGATGGGCTCGATCTGGATGAGCGGCGCGGGCCTCGCATCGGACGGCGAAGCGATCTTCTTCCTCGACGCGAACGGCACCTTCGACCCGACGCAAAACGCGCAGGAAATGCCGATCAACGGCAATTTCGGCAACGGCTTTTTGAGGCTGAACACGTCGCCGCTCAGGGTGCAGGACTATTTCGAGCCCTCGAACACGGTGCAGGAATCGAATCAGGACGAGGATCTGGGCTCGGGCGGCGCGATGGTTCTGCCCGATTTCGCCGATGCGAGCGGCACGGTTCGCCATCTCGCGATCGGCGCGGGCAAGAACGCGACCATCTACGTCGTGAACCGTCTTTCGATGGGCAAGTTCGATTCGAACGCCGATCACATCTATCAGGAACTCGTCGGCCAGATTCGCGGGCCGATGTTCGGCGCGCCCGCGTATTTCAACAACACCGTCTATTTCGGCGCGGTCGGCGACAGCATCAGGGCTTTTTCGGTGTCGAACGCCGTGCTTTCGGGAACCTCGACAAGCCAGACATCGAACGCGTTCGCCTTTCCGGGCGCGACGCCGAGCATTTCCGCGAACGGCACGGCCAACGGCATCCTGTGGGCGGCGGAGAACGGCACGACCGGCGCACTGCGCGCTTACGACGCGACCAATCTCGGCCGCCAGCTCTACAGCAGCAACGATGCGGGCGCGCGTGACCAGTTCGGTCAGGGCAACAAGTTCATCACGCCGATGATCGCGAACGGCAAGGTGTATGTCGGCACGAGAAACGCTGTCGCCGTGTTCGGGTTATTGCCGAAATAAAGAGAGATCGCGCACCGGAATCGCGATGCGTTATATTCTTAGCGATATAACGAACTGCATCGGGTTACGGGGATCATGGCGACTCCATCTATCGACGCACCGGGCCGCGATCTGGCCGACAGCGGCTACGGCGCGACCATCATCACCGTGAAGGCGGCGCGCGACCACGCGCGGGCCGAGTCGATACGCGATCTCGTCGATGCGCATCGGCGTTTGCAGGGCAGCGTGCTGCGTTTTCTTTCGCTCTTCGACGACGCCCGCACGAGCGTCGTCCATGACGCGCGTGAGCCGCTCGAAGTGCTCGTCGGCATGCTGGAGAAAAAGGCGCGCGCGGCGGGATTCGCGCGCATGCGCGAGTTGTGCGCGGCAGCGCAGGAGGCGCGGGTCGCGGCGCGGCAGCGCGAATGGCTCTTCTTCGATTCGTTCGGCACCGATGTGCCCGCACTGCGCGCCGCGGCGAGCGCGCTGGAGCGGCTGGACGCGACGCTCGTCGGATTGTGCGTGGAGCATGTCCTGCGCGCGAACGCGTCGCCGGGCGCGAAGACGCGAATCCGGCGCGGCTAGACCGGCGGATTCACGCGGGGCGGCACGGCGTCGAGTTGCCGGAACACGCTGAGCCAGTCTTCGAGATGCCAGGTTTTCGACACGAGTCCGTCGCGCAGTTCGTGAAACGAATGAATCGCGAAGCGGATCGGCTTCTTCGTCGCTGCGATGCCCAGCAACGGCCCGGATTGCGTGCCGCTCACTTCCGCGCGCACGCCTACGCGATCGTCCTGCACCAGCATGTCGAGAATCTCGATATGCATGTCGGGCAGCGCGTTGGCGAGATCTTCGAAGATGGGGATCATCTGATCCGGACCGGGTTTCTGTCCGGGCGGCTCGGGAATGTACTGCCAGTCGGGCGTGACGGCCTGCCGCAAGAGCGCGACATCCTTCGTGGAAAACGCGCGATAGAGACGCTCGACCGTTTCGCGCGCGGCCGATTGAGTCAGGTGAGCTGCCGGCATGGTGCCTCCTTCACGGTGCTGTCTGCACGAGGTGGGAACGGCGGCATTGCCCGCTCACTGTACCTCAACGCATCTCATAAACGCAGGAACGGTCATGGAGCCGTGTTAAGCTTTCGTTTCTTCGCTGGGGAGTAGCCGGCCTTTCCGCAATGGAAAGGCGCTCATGTCAACACGCTCGGTCGTTCGGACCGTGGCATGAGCAACCATCACAGGTTGGCAAGACCATCGACAGAATTCGCGACCGGTCGGGCGCGCGTTCTGTCGTTCCATCTTGCCCGACCAGAGCGCTACCCGATGAATCTCGCTTCCACAATATTCCTCGCCTTCGCCATGTCCACCGACGCATTCGCCGCCGCGGTCGGCAAGGGCGCCACCCTGCACAAGCCGCGCATCGCGGAAGCGTTGAAGACCGGCGTGATCTTCGGCGTGATCGAGGCGCTGACGCCGCTCGTCGGCTGGGCGCTCGGCAAGGCGGCCGCGCAGTACGTCACGGCCTGGGATCACTGGATCGCGTTCGGCCTGCTGTTCGTGCTCGGCGCGCGCATGATCCGCGAAGGTTTCGCCGAAGCGGCCCACGACGAGGAAAAGCCCAACTCGCATTCGTTCTGGGTGCTCGCGCTCACCGGTTTTGCGACCAGCATCGACGCGATGGCGGTCGGCGCGGGCCTCGCGTTCATCGATGTCGATATCTTCTCGACGGCCGCGACCATCGGCTTCGCGACCATGCTGATGGTGACGATCGGCGTGATGGTCGGGCGGCTCGTCGGCGCGACGATCGGCAAGCGGGCGGAAATCGTCGGCGGGCTTATCCTGATCGGCGTCGGCAGCGTCATTCTGGCCGAGCATCTCGGATATCTGAGCTGAGCCTGCGCGCCTTGTCGCCGCGCGGCGTGAAGACGGCGAGCGCGGCGGCGACGATGAAAAGCGCGGGCACATCGCCCGCCAGATGACCGAGATGTCCCGCGCCGCCGAACGATTGCACGGCCATGATCGCGCCATGCACGACGCTCGACCAGACCGTGAACCAGATGAGGCTGAGATGCCGCATCGGCTCGCGCGACGCGATCAGCAGGAACACGCCGAGCGTCGCATAGATGCCGACGATCATCAGCGCGTATTCGGAGCGGCCTTCGTGGCCGCTTTCCCACGCCCATCCCGAAGGCCAGAGCAGCATCAGCGGAAAGACGCCGAACAACGCGATCAGCCCGACGACAACGAGCACGATGCGCAGACAGGCGAGACGGCGGGCGTCGTTCATGGTGAAATCCTCCGGCGCGACATGAGCGCCACGATACCGCGAAGCGCGCCCGAACAACGTTGCGGCGGGCAGGCGTTTCGACCAAAAAGCGGCGCAAATAAAATAACAGCGACTGCCATTTGGCCGATACGATTCATCAATCCACTGCCTTCAATCCTGAATCCAGCACGTCATGCCACGTCCCATTTCCGCGCGCATTCATCTCGACGCCGTTCGTCAGAATCTTCAGCTCGTCAAACGCCTGGCGCCGTCATCGCGCGTGTGGTCCGTGATCAAGGCGAATGCCTACGGCCACGGCATCGAGCGCATCTATCCGGCGCTCGCGGAAGCGGACGGCATCGCGCTGCTCGATCTCGACGAAGCCGTGCGCGTGCGCGAACTCGGCTGGAAAAAGCCGATCCTGCTGCTCGAAGGCATTTTCGAGCCCACGGATGTCGAGACGGCGGATCGTCATCGCCTCACGGTGACGGTGCATAGCGACGAACAACTCGCGCTGCTGAAAGCGTCGCGGCCGCGCGAGCGCATCGACATCCAGTTGAAGATGAACTCGGGCATGAACCGGCTCGGCTTTCGGCCGGGCGAGTTCGAGGCTGCGTGGGAACATGCGTCGGGCATCGAGGCGGTCGGCTCGATCGGCCTCATGAGCCACTTCGCGAACGCGGACGATGGCGCGATCGACTGGCAAACCGACGAATTCGACGCCGCCACGCGCAATCTTCCCGGCACGCGCTCGCTGTCGAATTCGGCGGCGGTGCTGTGGCATCCGCGCGCGCATCGCGACTGGGTGCGGCCCGGCACGATCCTCTACGGCGCATCGCCGACGGGCCGCGCGCGCAACATCGAAGGCTTCGAATTGCGCGCGGCGATGACGCTCGAAAGCCGCATCATCGGCGTGCAGATGCTCGCGCCGAACGAGACGATCGGCTATGGCCGCACTTTCACGGCGGATCGTGCGATGCGAATCGGCGTGGTGGCGTGCGGCTACGCGGACGGCTATCCGCGTCACGCGCCGACCGGCACGCCCGTGATGATCGACGGCATGCGCACGCGCATCGTCGGACGCGTGTCGATGGACATGCTCACCGTCGATCTGACGCCGTGCCCGGCGGCGGGCATCGGATCGTCGGTGGAGTTGTGGGGCGAGCACGTCAGGGTGGACGAAGTGGCCGAGCCGTCCGGCACGATCGGCTACGAGCTGATGTGCGCGCTCGCGCGGCGCGTGCCGGTGAGCATCGACGCCGGCGTGACGAGCGAGCCGGAAACGCACACCGCGTAAGCCCTCAATACCGCGCCCACACGATGCCGAGTATCGTCGCTTCGTCATCGAAGACTTCGAGCGTGTCGGTCAGCGCCTGAACCGGTCCGGCGTGATTGACGAAGAGCGCATAGGCGAGACGCCGCCCGCTCTTCGCGTCCATATAGCCCGCCATGTTCATCGCGACCATCTGGCCGTTGGTCACGGTCGCGCCGCTTTTCACCCTGATGTGCTCCTTGCCGACGACATCCCGGCCGATGGCCGCAAGCGAGCCGTCGATGCCCAGAATCGACAACGCGTCGCGATACACCGGATAGATCGGCAGGCGGCTCATCACGGTGAGCAGCGTCGCGGTCGTGCGGGCGCTCGCGCGGCTGTCGGGCGAGCCGCTGCCGTTGGTCGGAAAGTCGAAGCCCGCGCCGTCGATCCCGAGCGTGCCCGTCAGATACCGGCGTTCGGTGACGAGCGCGGCATCGACCGTGCGCGCGCCTTGCGCGAGACCTTGATACATCAGGCTCAGATTGGCGCCGGTGTTCAGGCTCACCTTGAGGATCAGCTTGGCGATCTCGGAATAGGGCAGCGACGTGAAGGTCGCCACCTGCGTCGCGCTCGAATAGCTTTGCGCCGATGGCAGCCTGCTTCGGTCGTTCGGCTGAACGGCGGGCGCCGAGACGCTGACGCCCGCGCGCGTCAATGCGTCGATGAAGGCGGTGCGCGCGAATGACGGCGGATCTTCCACACGCAGATTGCTCACATACAGATTGTTGCCGACGAGCGGCGACGTGTAGCCCATCGGGATCGTCGCGGGCGTGGCGAGGCTCGCCGCGCCCGAGATCGTGCCGTGACAGCCGGGCGCGGCGAGACAACTGAGCGGTCCATCGTCGAGCGCATCGCCGGAGGTGACGATATCCGCCGCGCTATTGGCCGCCGTCGTGAGCGTCGCGCCCTGCATGGTCATCGCGCTCGTGCGCGGGCGCCAGTCGAGCTGGCCGGGCTGTCCGGCCGATGTCGGCGCGAGCGTCACGTCGATCACATTTTCGTTCACGAGGATCGGCGAGATGAGCACGTTGCCGTTGGGCACGCGAAACGCATCGAAGAGCCTGTCATCGACGATGACATCGCCGCTGACCGACGTGATGCCCGCCGCCCTGACCTGTTGCGCAAGCTGATTGATGGCCGTCAGCGGATCTTCCGGCGTCAGGATCGCGCCGTCGAAGGCGCGCGCCTCGTTGTGATCGAAGTCGGTGAAATCAATGGTGCCGTCGGGCTTCTGCCGCCCGCCGAAGGTCAGATCGCCGGAAGCCTTCAGGATGAGATCGCCCGTGAGCTTGCCCGATGCGTCGAGCGTGCCGTTGCGATAGACCGGCGTTTCGAAGCGATGATTCGCGCCGATGATATTGAGCGCGCTGCCCACCGAGTAGAGCTTGCGCACGGAGCCGGTGAACGAGAGCGTGTCGGGTTGCAGCGCGGCGAGCGTTTCGCCGGTGGTGGCGTCCATCACGACCATCGACCATTGCGAGTTCGCGCTCGTGTAGCGCGGCTTTTTCATCACCTGATCGATGGGATCGTCGGACGAACCGCCGCCGCAACTCGCGGCGAGAAGGCTGGTTGCGATCAACAACGGGACAGCCAGGATTCGCGCGCGCATGGTCTTGTTCCCATCGTTATTTACCGAGAATCAGCATAGGACGCGCGCATTGGGAATACAAAGCGAAAGCGTCGGCTCAACGCCTCGACTCGCCTATCACGCCCGCGAGGATCTGAATTCCCTTGTGAATCCGTTCGACCGGCACGCTCGCATAACCGAGGATCAGGCCAGCGGGCCGGCTCCGTGCATCGACGGTCGGCCCGGCATAAAGCTGCGATACCGGATAGACACCCACGCCTTTCGCATGCGCGGCGGCGACGAGCGCGGCCTCGTCCTTCGAATCGAGAAACGGCAGCCACAGCGTGACATGCAGCCCTGCGGCCGTGCCCGTCACCTGCGCGCTCTGCGGCAGAAGATGCGCGATGGCATCGAGCAACGCCGCGCGACGCCGTTCGTATTCGCGTCGGACGCGCCGCACGTGACGTTCGTACGCGCCGCCTTCGATCAGCGATGCGAGCACGCGCTGATCGATGACTGCCGAATGACGGTCGCTCAGTCTCTTGGCCTTACGGAACACCGGCACGAGATCGTGCGGCAGGATCATATAGCCCAGCCGCAGATGCGGCGAAAGCGCCTTGGAGAATGTGCCGATGTAGATCACGCGGCCATTCGAATCGATCGATTGCAACGCATCGATCGGGCGCTGGCCGTAACGGAACTCGCCGTCGTAATCGTCTTCGATGATCCAGGCATCGTGCCGTTGCGCCCATTCGAGCAATTCGAGCCGGCGTCCAACCGGCAGCACGCCGCCCAACGGAAACTGATGCGAGGGCGTCACGTAAGCGAGCCGCGCGCGGCCATCGGCGGGGAGACGGCGCGTGTCGAGACCATGTTCGTCGACGGGAACGGGCAGCGGCACCCCGCCCGACGCTTCGAAGCAATGGCGCGCGATCAGATAGCCGGGGTCTTCGAACGCGAACGTATCGCCGGGATCGAGCAAGACGCGCGCGCATAGATCGAGCGCCTGCTGCGTGCCGTTCACCACGACGATCTGCTCGCTGTCGCAGACAAGCCCGCGCGCCCGTCCCAGATACGCCTGCAACGCGCGCCGCAGCGAGGCATCGCCTTCGGGCGCGACGTAGTAAAGGCTGTCCGGCTGATGCAGAAGCTCGGCCTGATACGCCCGCTTCCAGATCAGCGAAGGAAAGTCGCGCGAGGACACCGCGCCGTAGAGGAAGTTGACGCTGCCCTGCTTCGTCTGATGAAGCACGGGCATGGGCAGTGTCGAAACGCGCTCGCCGTATGCGGACAACGCGGGCGCGGTGCCGGCGACGCGCGCCGGGCCGGGCGGCGCGAGCGGCACCGGCGGCGCGGCGATACGCGCGACGCGCCCCGCCGATGTGACGAGGAAGCCTTCGGCGGCGAGCTGCTCATAGGCAGCGGTGACGGTCGTGCGCGAGACGCCCAGATCGGCGGCCAGCGCGCGCGTCGATGGCGCGGATGCGCCCGCAGGCAACGTGCCGTCGGCGATCTGTGCGCGCAGCAGATCGTAGATGCGTTGCCCCGTGCCGGCTCTGTTCAACTGGACCATAGAAAACAAGCGAAACTGGATCTTCTTATTGTGCCTGTTTAGGGCGATAGTGACGGAGTCCCATCACCTTTGCCGAGCATTCACGATGTATATCCCGCCGCACTTCGCAGAGACTCGTCCCGAAGAACTTCATCGGATCATTCGCGCGCATGCGCTCGGAATCCTCGTCACGCATGACGACGCCGGCCTTGACGCCAATCACATTCCGTTCGAATTCGATCCCGACCGAGGCACGCACGGACTGCTCACGGCGCACGTCGCGCGCGCCAACGACATCTGGCAGCGGTGCCCGACCGGCACGCCGGTCATGGTGATTTTTCGCGGCGCCGAGGGCTATATCTCGCCGAACTGGTATCCGAGCAAACATGAGGCGCATCGGCAGGTGCCGACCTGGAACTACGAAGTCGTGCATGCGCATGGCGTGCTCACCGTGCGCGACGACGAGCCGTTCGTGCGCGGACTCGTCGCGCGTCTGACGCGTCGGCATGAGGCGAACGAGCCGAAGCCGTGGAAGATGGGCGACTCCGAGCCCGAGTTCATCGACGGCATGCTGCGCAATATCGTGGGCATCGAGATCGCGGTGACGTCGATCGTGGGCAAATCAAAGCTGAGCCAGAACAAGGAGACGCGCGATCGCCTCAACGCCGCCGATACTTTGCAGGCGCGCGGAAACGAAGAACTGGCTCAGGCGATGTCGCGCGCCGGGTGACGATCGCGCTTTAGCAAACGCTTGTCACCACCGCGCCGCCGACGTTCCCGGTTGCTCCGAATCGCGCGCATAGCCCGCAGGCGTGCGCGTCAGTTGCGCGCTCGGCCGCACGGCCATCAATTCGCCGAAGCCGGATTCATACCGCTCGACATACGGCGCGAAATCCGGCTTCGCCGCCTTCAATCCATCCTCGACGCGCCCGAGTCCACGCAGCCAATGCCCCGTCTGCGCGAGCGATATCTGAACATGCCAGCTTCCGCCTTCGCGCTGCTGTTTCCATAGCGCGGCGGCCGCGCCGAACGCCATCAGAAAGCCGCTCGCCATGTCGAGCATCTGCATGGGCAACGGACGAGGCTTGCTTTCGCCCGCCGCTTCGCCTTCGGCTGCGTTGAACCCCATCGCGGTCTGGACGAGCGAATCGAAGCCGCGCCGATCGGCCCACGGACCGTCGGTGCCATACGCGGTCAGCGACGTATAGACGATCCCCTGCCTGCGCTTCGCCACCTCTTGCGGCCCGAAACCCAGCGACGCGATCCCGCCCGGCCGATACCCCTGCGCGAACACATGCGCATCGTCGATCAAACGCCAGAGCGTGTCGCGATCCGAAGCCGAGCGGAGATCGAGCAACGCCGAGCGTTTGCCCCGGCTCGTATCCGCGATAGCAGGAATATTCGGCAGATGCGGTCCATTCACGAGCATCACGTCCGCGCCGAACGCAGCAAGCGCCCGACCGCCGACCGGCCCGGCGAGAATGCGCGTGAAATCGAGCACGCGAAGGCCGTCGAGCGGACGCGCATCGGCGGACAAGGGCGGCAATGCGAGCGGCGGCGCGTCGCCGATGCGCGTGATGGTCATCAACGGCTGCGCGGCGATGGCTTGCGCTTGCGGCGTCGCGTCCCATTCGTCGAACGTGCGCAGCATCGTGACGACGAGCCCGCGCTGAGCCGCCGCGTTCTCGAAATCGCGACCGCGCCACGCGAGCAACGCGCGCTCGGCATCCTCGCGCGTCGCAGTGTGCGGATCGAGCCCGAGCAGACGAAGCGCGCCGTCCTGATGATGCTCGAAGTTCGCGTGAATGCGCACGTAGCCATCGGCGCACCGATAGAGCCCGGAGAAGCGTCCCCACGTCTCCGGCTCCTTGCCATCGACGGTGAACGCTCCGGTGCATTCGACAGCCGCATGAGTCATGTCGACCGACACGCGCTGCCGCTCAACGCCACGCAGCGCGCCTAGCTCGCACGCCGCGAGCGCCGCCGCGCCGATGGTGGCCTGCGCCGCCGCGCCAATCGCAAAGCTGGAAGGAAAAACCGGATCGCGACCCGGAAGGTCGATGAAAGAAAGCGCATCGTCGGGCAAGCCGGCGATGCGCCATATGTCGTGCAGCGTTTCGAGAGAGGAAGTCATGATCGGTCGGCGCGCGTGCTTCGTGTGAAGCACCCATTATCGCGCCAACCGCATTCAATGGCGGCGCGTCGCCAGCTCCGCGCCCTGACGCAGCGCTTCGAGCATGCTGCCTTCATCGGCGATGCCCTTGCCCGCGATATCGAACGCCGTGCCGTGATCCACCGACGTGCGGATCACATCGAGCCCGACCGTCACGTTCACGCCCGCTTCGAGGCCGAGCACCTTCACGGGACCGTGCCCCTGATCGTGATACATCGCGACGACGAGATCGAAGTCGCCACGTCCCGCGCGATAGAAGAGCGTATCGGCGGGCAGCGGGCCGGTCACATCGAGGCCGCGTTCCTGCAGCACCTTCACGGCGGGAATGATCTTTTCCTCTTCCTCGCCGTAGCCGAACAGCCCGTTCTCGCCCGCATGGGGATTGATCCCGCACACGCCGATGCGCGGCTTCTCGATGCCCGCCTTCACGAGCGTCGCGTTGCCGCGTTCGATCGTGCGCTGCACGAGGCCCGGCTCGATCTTGCGGATCGCATCGATGATGCCGATGTGCGTCGTCACGTGGATCACGCGCAGTTGCGGCGCGACGAGCATCATCGACACTTCGTCGACGCCCGTCAGATGCGCGAGCATCTCCGTGTGGCCGGGAAACTTGTGGCCGCCCGCGTGCAGCGCTTCCTTGTTGAGCGGCGCGGTGCAGATCGCGTCGATCTGATGCGCCTGCGCCAGTTCGACGGCGCGCGCGATGTATCGATACGCCGCATCGCCCGCGACGGCGGACAGTTCGCCGAAAGGCAAGTCGTCGGGAATCAGGCCGAGATCGATGCAATCGATCACGCCCGGCTCATAACGCGCTTCGGTCGCATCCGCGATGCGCCGCACCTTCGCCTTGCCGCCGACGAGTTCGTTGGCGCGCTCGAGACGGCGCGCATCGCCGATCACGAGCGGCCGGCACTGCTGATAAACGGCATCGTGCGCGAGGCTCTTGACGACGACTTCCGGGCCTACGCCGCTCGCGTCGCCCATCGTGATGCCGATAACGGGGAGAGTGTTGTTCATGATCTTTCGTCTGGTGATGTCGTGTGCCGGCGCGCGATGGGAATATCCGCGCCGCGCAAATGAAGGTAAGCGCCGAGCAATGCGTGCTCGCTGCCGAACGCGCCCGCTTTCGTGACGATCGAGGGGCCTTTGCCGCCCGATGGCCGGCCGAGCGCGACGCCCGCTTCGATTTCGCGCACGAGTTCGAGGCTGCCGACGTTCGCGGCGGCGAGGATCGCGCGCGCGGTCTCGCCGCCGGTCGCGATCAGTCCGCCGAGCGCGTCGAAGTGAGGCGCGACGAGCGCCGCGAGCGCGTTCGAGAGCAACGCGCCTTCCGCGGGATCGAACGCGTCGTCGCGGCCGATGCGCACGATCGCGTCTTGTTTGTCGCGCACCGAATCGCCGATCCGTTCATGCCACGCGAGCCATTGCGGATGACGCGCGCCGTCGCGCAACACGGCGGGCGGCACGATCATTTCGCGCACGCCGGCTTCGGCGCACAGCAGCGCGCATTGACGCTCGGAGATCGCGGAGAGACTGCCGACGAGCGCGAGGATCGGGCCTTGCGCCGGGGCGATCGCGCTTGCCGGCTGCGGCGAAGCATCGGCATCGAAGAGATCGGGCAAGGCGGCCAGTTCGCGCGCGAGCCCGCCCGAGCCGACCCAGAAAAACGGTGCGTCGATCGATGCGGTGACGCGTGCGAGCGCGGCGAGATCGTCGCCGGTTTCGGCATCGACGATGATCGCGTCGATGCCATGCGCCGATGCCGCCGCAGACGCGACCATCACGGCGACATCCTGCGGCGCGGCGCGAAACGCATCGAGCGACACGTGCGCGACGCGCAAGCCCACCATGTCGAGCATCCCGCGCAGTCCCGCGTTCTGCCCGGCGTTTTCGAGTTGCCACGTTTCCGTGTCTTCGAGCGGCACGCCGCGCACGAACACGCGGCCATCGCGCACCGTGCGGCCCGTCGCGGGAAACGCGGGCGTGACGATCGCCGGTCCGGCGATGCGCGTCAGCGCCGCGACTTCGGCGGTCCAGTTGCCGCGCAAGGTCGAATCGATCTTCTTGTAGAGACGCCGGCCCGGCGCGCGCAACGTCTGCCATGCGCTCGCCGTGCGCTTCGCGGCGTCGGCGGGCGTGAGGCGGCGCGTGTCGGTGTCGGCGGCGATGACCGTCGCGTTCGCGTGCGATGCATCCGCGTCGAGCGAGACGACGGTTTGCAGGCCGGCCGCCGCGAATGGGATCGCGCAATCGGCCGCGCCCGACAGATCGTCGGCGACGATCAGCAAGCTCTTCATTGCGTGGCCTCGCGTGTCTTCGACGACGAACGCGCATCGAGCCGCGCGTTCACGCGTTTTGCGATCGACGCCGTCAGGATCGGCGACACGATCGCCGTCACGACCACGCATGCCGCGACGAGCAGCGTCGCGGACTTGGCCGCGTCGGCATAAACCGGATTGGCCGCCGCGATCAGCGCCGGAACGGCGGCCGCGTTACCCGCCGTGTTCGCCGCCGCCGCGCCCGCCACGCCCGTGCCGCCCGTCAGACGATCCGCGAAGTACAGCGGAATGCCCGTCACGACGACGACCGCGAAGCCCAGGCCGATGCCGAGCAGACCGGCTTGCCAGACCTTGTGCAGATCGAGGCTCGCACCGAGCGCCAGCGCGAAGAACGGAATCATCACCGGGACGGCGCGGCCGAGAAACTCGCGCATCTCGCGATCGAGATTGCCGAGCAGCATGCCGACCGCGAGCGGCAGAATGCTGCCGACGAGCGTCGGCCACGGAAACGCCGAGAGGCCCGCGACGCCGAGCGTGACCATCGTCAGGAACGGGCCGGATTCGAGCGACATGATCGTGTACGCGCCGACGTCTTCCGAGCGGCCGTACTGGCCCATCAGCGCCATGTAGAGGCCGCCGTTGGTGTCGTTCATCGCGGCGACGACAGCCAGCGTCGAGATGCCCGCGAACAGTCCCGACGTGATCGGCTGCTCGCCGAGAAAATGCCCGAGCACGATGCCCGCGACGATCGCCGTGCCGACCTTCGTCGCGAACAGCGCGCCGCCTTTCTTGAGCAGATAGGGCGTTGCCTTCACGTCGATGCTCGCGCCCATGCAGACATAGAACACCGCGAGAATCGGCAGCGATCCGGTGAAGAGCGCGTTCGTGAACGAACCGAAGAACTTCGGCATGTTCGGCGCGAACGTCGCGATCAGCGAGCCGATCAGAAGCGGAACGATCATCATGCCGCCGGGCACGCGCTCGACGGCGCGCTTGATATGAATCTGAGCCATACATGTCTCCAGAGTGGTTTCTGCCCGGTTCGATCATAAAGTGATTGAACCGGGCAATTCGGAGTGTAGCCCTCCGGTTCGTTTTGCGCAAACCAGTCGTTGTGCGTGTTTATCCTGATCGAATCGATCAAATCGATCGCGATACGCTCGGAATAATCGCAAGCATCGGACGGACCCGGCCGGTTCGCTACACTGTGCGTCGCCGTCAGAACCGAAAAGAACTCAGGAAACAGGATGAAAGTCGAGAAACGCCGCGAAGCCATGCTCAGGGCCGTGCTCTCCGGCATGAACGATGTCGCCGCGCTGTGCGATCACTTCGGCATGTCGGAGGCGACGGTGCGCCGCGACCTGCGCGCGCTCGCCGACGAGCGGCGCATCGTGCGCACGTATGGCGGGGCGGCATCGGTGGGCATGCACGAGCCGGAAGAATCGCTCGATACGCGGCGCGAGAGTTTTCGCGAGCACAAGGAAGCGATCGCGCGCGCGGCGGCGCGTCACGTGCAGGACGGCGACACGATCTTCCTCGACGGCGGCACGACCAACGCGGCGCTCGCTCGCGCGCTCGCCGGCCGCTCGGAAGTGCACGTCGTGACGAACAATCTGCTCGCGGTCAATGTGCTCGCATCGGCGGATGTGCGCGTGACGCTGATCGGTGGCGACGTGCGGCCATCGAGCATGAGCACGCTCGGGCCGATCGCGCAGGTGGCGCTCACGCGCGTCACGTTCGACAAGGCGTTTCTCGGCGCGGATGGCGTCGTCGCGGGACGCGGACTGTGCGAAGCGACGGCGGAGCAGGCGTTCCTCAAGGAGTGCATCGCGGGCCAGGCGGCGAGCGTGTTCGTGCTGGTCACGTCGAACAAGCTCGAACGCGCGAACCAGCAGCACTGGACGCCGCTGGAGCGCGACTGGACGCTCGTCACCGATGCATTGGCCGAAGCGCCGGTGCTCGCGCGCTTCGAGGAGCGGGGGAATGTGACGGTGGAATGCGCCGAGCTTACGTCGAAAGAATCGTGACCAGCGCGACGGCCGAATCGCCCGCGAGCTGACCGCCGTTGTTCTCCGCGAGCGCGACCTTCGCGCCCGGACGTTGCCGCGCGCCGGCCCGGCCGCGCAACTGCTCGGTGAGTTCGACGATCTGCGCGACGCCCGTCGCACCGACCGGATGACCGCGCGAGAGCAGGCCGCCGCTCGGATTCACCGAAATCCTTCCGCCGATGCCCGTATCGCCGGAACGGATCAGCTTCGGCGCATCGCCGGGTGCGCACAGGCCGAGGTTCTCGTAGTGGATGAGTTCGGCAGGCGCGGAGGCATCGTGCAATTCGACGACGTCCACGTCTTCCGGTCCGATGCCCGCTTCCTCGTACGCCGCGCGCGCCGCACGCACCGCCACGAGTTCGCCGGAGCCGTCCGCTTTCGCCGACACGATCGAACTCGCGCGAATGTACACCGGGCGAATGTCGTGCTTCGCGGCGAATTCCTCGGAGCAGATGAACACGGCCGCGCCGCCGTCGCCGATCGACGAGCACATGAAGAGCGTCAGCGGATCGCTGACCATGCGGCTCGTCAGCACTTCCTCGACGCTCGTTTCCTTGCGGAACTGCGCATGCGGATTCAGCGAGCCCGCATGACGGCTCTTCACGACGACGCGTGCGAAGTCGCTCGCCTCGGCGCCGGTCTTTTCCATCCACTTGCGCGCCTTCGCGGCGTACAGGTCCATGAAGAGCGAGCCGGTTCCGGTCGTCACGCCTTCGGGCAGCGGCTCTTCGAGATCGACGGCCTTCGCGAACGCGCCGAACGACACCGCCTTGTCTTCGTGCGACAGCTTTTCGACGCCGACGACGAGCGCCGTCTCCGCCTGCCCCGACGCCACCGAAAGCCACGCGAGATTCAACGCCGAGCTGCCGGACGCGCAAGCGTTCTCGACGTTGAACATCGGTTTGCCGTCGAGTCCGGTGTTACGCAGCGACGACTGCGCGCGAATCATTTCCTGTCCCGTGACGACGCCCGCCGCCGCGTTGCCGAAGAACACGCGGTCGACATCGTTCACGCCGACATGCGCGTCCTTCAACGCGAGCGACACTGCTTCTTCCGCGAGCGACTTCAGATTGCGTTCGAGAAACTTGCCGAAGGGCGTCATGCCGACGCCGCCGATCACTACTTTGCGCATGGTTGTCTCCATTGCATTAGATAAAAGAAAGCCTTAATCCAGCGTCTTGCCGCGCGTTTCCGGCATGCGCGCATAGACGATGCAGCTCGCCGCGCACACGACGGCCACATAGATCCAGAGGTATTGCGAGAGACCGGCGCTGTTCATCGCGGTGACGATGGTGGGCAGCGTGCCGCCGAAGAGCGCGGCCGAGACCGCATAAGGCAGCGCGACGCCCGTTGCCCGGACATGCGCGGGGAACTGCTCGGCCATCACGGTCGCGCAGGTCGCGGCGAATCCCGACGACAGCAACATGCCGATGGTGACGATGACCGTCGCGCTCCAGTAGTCATTGGTGAGAAAGTGCAGCGCGGGATACGCGAAGAGCGCGGAACCCGCGGCGAACGCGATCAGCACCGGCTTGCGGCCGATGCGGTCCGACAACATGCCGAGCAGCGGAATCGCGACGAGCGACACGACGATCGAGACGACGCTCGCGCTGAACGCTTCGCGCAGCGGCAGGCCGCGCATGTGGGCGAGCGTCGGGAACATCACGAGCCAGAGATAGACGCAGAGATTGCCCGCCATCGCGATGCCGATCACGCGCAACGCGGCGCGCCGATGCTCGCGCAGGATCGTCGCGACCGGATGACGCGTGTGCTGACGCGACGAGACGTTCTTCTTGAACGCATCGGTTTCGGAGACGGCCAGCCGAAACCACAGCGCGACGAAGCCCATCAGTCCGGCGATCGTGAACGCGATGCGCCAGCCCCACGCGGCCATCGCGGGCGCATCGATCATCGATGTGAGCAGCGCACCGATCGACGCCGCCACGAGCACGCCGCCGTTCACCGCGAAGTGTTGCCACGATCCCGCGAAGCCGCGCCGCGCGGGCGATGCGGATTCCATCAGAAAGGTCGATGCGGAGCCGAACTCGCCACCGGCCGCGAAACCCTGCACGAGCCGCGCGGCGACGAGCACGAGCGGCGCCGCGATGCCGATGGACGCATAGCCCGGACATGCCGCGATGACGAGCGAGCTGCCCGCCATCAGCGCAACCGACAGCGCGAGGCCGTTCTTGCGTCCGTGACGGTCGGCATACGCGCCGAGCAACGCGCCGCCGATGGGCCGCATCACGAAGCCGACCGCGAACACGGCGAAGGCCGCGAGCAGCGCGATGCTCGCGTTGTTCGCCGGAAAGAACTGCCGCGAGAACAGCGACGCGAACGTCGCATAGATGATCCAGTCCGTGAACTCGACGATGGTGCCGAGCGTCGCCGCGACGATCGCCTTTCGCTGTGCGCCGGTGAGCGGCGTTGCGGCCGGCGCGGCTACGTTGGGAAGCGTGGTGTCCATGATGCGTCTCCGTGTGTGTTTGTGATGGACGCATCGTAGGGTTGGCTTTTCGCGCGCTCAAACGACATTTTTTGCGTGCTCGATTGACTTCTTATCAATCGAAAACGCACACACGAAAACTCAATCGACAGCGCAGAAAATGTCGTTTGAGACGCGGCTTGGAGCGGCCTAGCATCGGGGCATTCGTTCAAGGAGACAGCAATGAACGCTTCATCACAGGAAGTCGCGATCGTCACGGGCGGCGCGAAGGGCATTGGCTTCGGTATCGCTCAGGCGCTGGCACGCGACGGCAGGCGCATCGCGCTATTCGATCTCGATCGCGCCGCGCTCGACGAAGCCGCGACGACGCTCGCCGCATCCGGCGCGCAAGTGATCGCGCTGCCCGTCGATGTGACGAAGAGCGAGTCGGTGAATCGTTCGGTCGATGCGGTGATCGAGCGTTACGGGCGCATCGACGTGCTCGTGAACAATGCGGGTATCGTGCGCGACAAGCGCATTACGCGCATGAGCGACGACGACTGGGACGCGGTCATCGACGTGAATCTCAAGTCGCAATTCCTGTGCTGCCGCGCGGTGCTGGCGCATATGAGCGCGGCGAAGCACGGGCGCATCGTGAACATCTCGTCGCGTGCGTGGCTCGGCGGCGTGGGGCAGGCGAACTATTCGGCGGCGAAGGGCGGCGTGGTGAGTCTCACGCGCAGTCTCGCGCTCGAATGGGCGAAGGACGGCATCACGGTGAATGCGGTTGCGCCGGGCATCGTCGATACGCCGCTCTTTCAGGCTTTCGACGCAGCGCTTCAGGAGAAGCTGAAGAAGTCGGTGCCGGTGCAGCGTATCGGCACGCCGGAGGATATCGCGGAAGCGGTGCGCTTTTTCGCGCGGCGAGAGGCGTCGTACATCACCGGGCAGACGCTGTATGTGTGCGGCGGGCGCTCGCTGTCGTCGCCGAGCGTTTGAGTCGAGGAGGACATCATGACCATTCGCTACACCGTTTCCGATCACGTCGCTGTCGTGACGCTCGACCGGCCCGAAGCGCTCAATGCGCTCGATATCGACACGCTCACCGAACTGCGCGCGCGTCTTGCCGATGCCCGCGACGACGATGATGTTCGCGTGATCGTCATCACCGGTGCGGGAGCGAAGTCGTTCTGCGTGGGCGCGGATTTGAAGCGCACGCTGCCGCCGTCGACATCGTTCGGATCGTCGTTCGTGAAGTCGATCGATCGTGCGGGCGCCGAAGGCATCTATGTGCGGCTGATGGAGCTTGGCTCGTTGCGTATCTTCAAGCCGATCATCGGCGCGATCAACGGGTATTGCCTGGGCGGCGGGCTGGAGCTCGCGTTGCAGTGCGATTTGCGGATCGCGTCTAGGAGTGCGGTTTTTGGTTTGCCGGAGGCGGTCGTCGCGAGCATTCCTGCCGTGTGCGGCATTCAGGCGTTGCAGCGCGCGGTGCCGTCGGCTATCGCGATGAAGATGCTTTTTACCGGGGGCAAGGTTGATGCGGAGTACGCGTATCGCGTTGGATTGATATCGGATATCTGCGAGCCGGAGGCCTTGATGGACGATGCGCTGGAACTCGCGCGCACGATCGCTTCGAATGGACCGCTCGCGGTGCAGATGATCAAGAAGGTTATCGAGACTAGTGCGAATGTGCCTCTTGCGCAGGCGCTTGAGTTTACTGAACTCGCCTGGGGCGCGATGAGGGAGTCGGAAGATCGTGTGGAAGGGCGTAGGGCGTTTGCCGAGAAGCGTAAGCCTCGGTATAGGGGGCGGTAGTTTGTCTTTTTGCGGGGACTTTCGTGGAATCCCGATTTCTTATTGGTCTATTAGCACTGCCCCTCCCCGGGGCGGGGGTCACTTTCTTTGCTGCTGCAAAGAAAGTAACCAAAGAAAGCAGCTCGTTTAAGCCCGCGGTCACACGCACGTTGGCCATGCTTGCCAGCAGGAAGCGGCACTCGCCTAAGTGTCGCCCTCGAAGGACTTACCGGGCTTGGATCGCGCACGGTCTGACGCGCTAGTGAATCAAGCGTGCTGGTTCAGCACCAAAGAGCTTCGGCACAGCGCTACGCGCTGCCGTTGGGTATGCGAGGGAAACCAACGAAGAAGAAGCGCGCGCCGACCCGATTGACCGGTCGGCCGCGAAGCGGGCCGGAGCTATTTGGTGCTGAACCAGTTTGTTCTGTGGTGCGACGAGTCAGACCGTGCGCGGTCCAAGCCGTTATCTGCTTGTGGGGGCACTCGCTATTGCCGGGCCATTCAGCCAATCGTCTGTGCCGCGGCCGGTGTGAAGTGCTTAGGCTGGGGAAAGCTGTTTCTTTGGTTACTTTCTTTGCAGCAGCAAAGAAAGTGACTGCCGCCCCGCACAGGGGCAGAGCAAATAGACCGACATGAAATCAGGATTCCATAGAAGCCCGAACGAACAACCGAGCCCATCAGGAAGAGGCTTCCCCCGTAGAAAGCAGCCAAGTACGAAACGCAACGAACTCGGGACTAGAAAGATGCGCAGGCGGATAGATCAGGTAGTAAGTAAAAGCCCCAAGATCAAGCACGAAAGAAAAAGGCATAACGAGCGAGCCCGCGCTCAACTGATCCGCAACGAGCACACGTTGCGCCATCGCGATGCCATGCCCTTGCGTCGCCGCGAAATACGCGAGGATCGAACTTTCGTAACTGAGCCCACCGAGCGGATTCACGCCATGAACACCAGCGGCATCGAGCCACTTAGCCCAGTCTTCGCGGCGCGCGAGCGAATGCAGCAACGGAACGTGTCGAAGAGAACCGGGCGTCGCATCGTTGAGATCGGGATGCGCGCTCAGAAACGATGGGCTGCACACCGGCACGAGTTCATTCGGCACGAGCCGATCGAACCCGAGATCGGACGAAGGCGCGTGCGACAGACGAATCGCGGCATCGACGTCCTCGGTGTTGAAGTCGACCGGTTGCAGCGACGTCGTCAGGCTCACTTCGATATCCGGATGGTCGCGATGGAACGTCGAGAGACGCGGCAGCAGCCAGTTCATCGAGAAGGTCGTGTAAGCGCGGATCTTCAGCGTGCGGCGCTTTCTCGCCTCGGTGAGATTGACGGTCGCGGTGCGCAAGGTGTCGAAGCTGCGGATCACGTCGGCGAGATAGCGCGAACCCATCGGCGTCAATGTGATCGCGCGATGTCCGCGCTCGAAGAGCGGCACGCCGAGCTGGTCTTCCAGCAGCTTGATCTGGCGGCTGACGGCGGCGGGCGTGACGTTCAGCTCGTCGGCGGCGAGCTGGACGCTGAGCAGCCGCCCGCAGACTTCGAAGGCGCGCAGCGCATTGAGTGACGGAAGGGTTCGCATCGAACGATGTTAGCAACGCGGGCGCAGACGCGCCAGCCGTGGAAATACGAAAGGAGACGATGATGCTGGAAGATTTGCGGGTACTGGCTTGCGGCGGGCGCGATGCGGTCAAGCTGTGCGCGACGTTGCTCGAACGGGCAGGCGCTTCGGTGGATTTCGCAGCGGCGAATTCGGTGGATTACGACGTGATCGTCGTATCGTCGGATGTCGATCATGCGGCTGACTGGAAAGCATCGGGCATGCATATCGTGTGCGACATCACCGCGACAGGCCCGCAAGATTCACGCGCCGGCACGCCGTGGAGCGACGCGCAAATCCAGGCGATGAGCGGCCTCATGGACACGACAGGTTTCGCGCACAGCGGGCCCGCGCGCATCGGCATTGCGCTCACGGAGATATCGGCGGCGCTTTATGCAGCGGCGGCCATCGCGTCGGCGGTGCGCGTGAAGCGCCTGCGCGGCATCGTGCAGAACATCGACGTCACGCTGATGGGTTGCGCCGCGAGCGCGCTGACGACCTTCCTCCCCGCCGCGTTCGCCGGGCGCAGCGCGGCACGCGTGGGCAATCGTCATCCGGCGTGCGCGCCGTGGAACGCATATCGCACGCGAGACGGCTGGATTCTCGTCTGCACGAGCACCGAGGAGCAATGGCGCAAGCTGCGGCAGGAAGCGTGCGTGCCCGCACTCGACGATGCGCGCTTCGCGACACTCGCCGATCGCGTCAATCATGTCGATGAACTCGACGCGCTCATCGAAACCTGGACGACGACGCTCGCGACGGAAGACTGCACGCGCATTTGCGAGCGCATCGGCGTGGCGGCGGGGCCGATCGTCGGCATCGCGGATCTGCACGACGAGGCGAATTTCCGTATGCGTCATCCGCAGGCCGCGCGCTCGATCGAAGCGAACGGCATCGATGGAGAAACCTATCGGCAGGTCTCGATGTTCGAAACGTCTGCGTTGAGCGATGCGCCCGCCGTCGCGAAGCCGGACACACGCACGCGCGACGGCGACACCGCGCCGCTCGCGGGCGTCAGGGTGATCGAGATCGGCCAGTACACGACGGCGCCGCTCGTCGGCAAGCATCTCGCGGCGCTCGGCGCAGAGGTCGTGAAAATCGAGCCTCCGGACGGCGAGGTCGCGCGTTCGTGGACGCCGGGGCAGGGCGGCATCAGCTATTTCTTCGCGCTCAACAACACGGACAAGCAGACGATCGCGCTCGATCTCAAGCACGAAGCCGATCGCGCTCATCTGCGCACGCTGCTCGAAGACGCCGACGTGCTCGTCGAAAATCTGCGTCCCGGCGCGCTCGCGAAGCTCGGCTTCACGCGTGAGACGCTCGGCGCGATCAATCCGCGCCTCGTCTATTGTTCGATATCGGGCTTCGGCATCGCGTCGGCGTATCCGTCGCGGCCGGCGTTCGATACCGTCATTCAGGCGATGGGCGGTCTCATGGACCTCACGAAAAGCGACGGCGCGCCGGTGAAGACCGGCGCATCGGCTGCGGACATTCTCGGCGGACAGGCCGCGCTTTTCGCGATCGTCGCGCGGCTGGCAATGCCTTCGGACGACGCGGGCACGTTCATCGAAATTTCGATGCAGGACGTCGCCGCGTGGTGCGCGTTGTTCGCGGCGGGCAAGGGCGCGTCGCGCGGACAGACGCTCGCCTGCCTCGACGGCCATATCTGGATCGAAGGCGATGTCTCCGACGCCGAACGCGCGCGCTGCATCACGCAGCCGAAGATAGCGGCAGCTCGCAGCATCGCGCAAGCCGTGCCGGTGATGCGCGTGGACGAGTTGCTCGAAGACAGCGATTTTCTCGCCGATGTCCTCTCCGCCGCCCGCGACGCGAACGGCGCGTTCTGGCCGGTGCTGAAGGTGCCGTATCGACTCGCGAAGACGCCCGCGCGCGTGCGTGCGGTTCCCGGCGCGCCCGAAATCGTCAGACGCGCGCCGCCAGCGCCAGCACGCGCTCCAGTTCCGGAAGATCGACCGGCTTGACGAGATGCGCGTCGAAACCGGCGGCGCGCGTGCGGGCGATGTCTTCGTCGGAACCGAGGCCGGTCATCGCCGCGACGATCACGCGATTGCCATCGTCACGCATACGGCGGATCACGTCGAAGCCGGTCATGCCGGGCATCGACAGATCGAGCAGCACGACCTGCGGGCGATGCGCTTCGAATGAATCGAGCGCGCCCGGTCCGTCATAGGCGGCACGCGCGCGGTGGCCGAGCATATCGACGAGCAGCGTCATGCTGTCGGCGGAATCGCGGTTGTCATCGACGACGAGCACGTCGAGCTGACGGCTCGCCACGACGGACGGTGTTCCGCCAGCCGGCGCGCCGCTCGCGGGCGGCTCGGAGAGCGGCAGCCAGAGCGAAAACGCGCTGCCTCGTCCCGCGCCGCCGCTCTTCGCCTCGACATGCCCGCCGTGCAGTTCCGCGATCGCGCGCACGAGCGTGAGGCCGATGCCGAGACCGCCTTCGTCCGGATGCGCGCCCGGCGGATGCTCCTGCACGAAGAGATCGAACACGGTGCCGAGCGCTTCGGAGGAAATGCCGCGGCCCTCGTCGGTCACGCGCACCAGCACCGAGCCGCCGCGCGGGCCGACTTCGAGCGTGATCGTCGAGTTCGGCGGGCTGAACTTCGACGCGTTGTTGAGCAGGTTGTTGAGCGCCTGCACTAGCCGCGTCGGATCGCCGTTGACGAACAGCCGCTGGCCGTTCGACTTCACGTCGATGCGTTGCGCGCGCTCGTCGCAGAGCGGCTGGCTCGCCTCCACGCTCAGATGCACGACATCGGCGATATCGACGGTCGTGGTCGTCAGGCGAATCTTGCCCGAGCTGACGCGCCCGGCTTCGAGCAGATCGTCGACCAGGCGCGTTAGATGCGCGAGCTGACGATCGACGATCTGACGGCTGCGCGTCACCTCGGCATCGTCGCACGCCTTGAGCTTGAGGATGCTCACCGCGTTGCGGATCGGCGCGAGCGGATTGCGCAGTTCGTGGCCGAGCAGCGCGAGAAACTCGTTCATGCGCCGGCTTGACGCTTCCAGTTCTTCGAGACGCCGCCGCGCGGTCATGTCGCGCGTGATCTTGACGAAGCTCTGCTCGCCGCCGTTGCCGCCGGGCAGCGCGCTCAGCATGACGTGCGCCCAGAACTCGGAGCCGTCCTTGCGCACGTGCCAGTCTTCGTGCTCGACGCGGCCGCGTCGGGCGGCGAGCGCGAGGTCGTCGCCGGGACGGTCGCGGCCGTGTTCGTCGGAGGTGTAGAAGAGCGCGAAGTGCCGGCCGATCGCTTCGGCCGCCGTGAAGCCGTAGATCGCGCGCGCGCCGTCGTTCCACGAGCGCACGTAGCCGTTCTGATCGACCATGCAGATCGCGTAGTCGCTCACCGAGTCGATGAGCAGGCGCAGGCGCTCGTTCGCCTCGGTCGCGACGTGCCGGTCGGTGACGTCGTGCACGAAGCACGCGAACTGGCGCTGGCCTTCGTACCAGACTTCGCTGATCGTCAGCTCGGCGGCGAATTCGCTGCCGTCGCGACGCAGCGCGGGCAGCTCGAAACGCCGGTTGATCATGCGCGCCTCGCCCGTCGCGAGATAGCGCGTGAGACCGGCGCGATGCGCGTCGCGAAAGCGCTCGGGCATGATATGCGACGCGAGTTCGCGGCCCGCCACTTCTTCGCGCTTCCAGCCGAAGAGCAGCACGGCGGCCTCGTTCCAGTCGACGACCATGCCCGCCTCGTCCATCGACACGAACGCGACATGCGCGTTGTCGAGCACGGTCTGACGGCGGCGCATGGCGTCGGCGAGCTTTTTTTCGTACTCGATGCGCAGCGACGACTCGACGGAGAGATCCGCCGACACGCTCGCGTTTTCCTTCACGAGCTTGCGGTTTTCCTGCGCGATCTCCTCGCGCGCGATGGTCTCCGCGATGCACGCGCAAAACGCGTCGAGAATACTGATGTCGGCTTGCCCGAAATGATCGACTGCGCCGGAAATGAGCTTCAGCACCGCGACCGAGCGGCCTTCGTAGACGACGGGCGCGACGACCATCGATACGGCGCCGACCGCCTCGCACGCGGCGCGGTCGACGCGATGGTCGGTCGCCGAATTGCGGCAGATGAGCGCCTGCTGGCGCGTGATGCAAAGTCCCGACAGGCTGCCGGCAGTAGGCAGGCGCACGCCGATGTGCGCCGCCGCCGCGCCGCTCGCCGCGCGATAGACGAGCGATTCGCCCTCGATCCACTCCACCACGGCGGACGCGACGCCCGCGACTTCTCTCAGCGTGTCGGTGACTTTTTGCAGATAGGCGGGCAGCGGAAGCCGCGCATGGGCGAGGCTCGCGAATGTGGCGAACCATCGCTGGAAATGCGCCAGACGCTCATGTTCCGCCTTGATATTATTTTCCGGGCTCGACGCCTCGTATTGACTCCGCATGGGCCATTTCCAATCGATGGATCGCGATGATGAATCGCGGAGGCATCGGGGTTTGCAAGACGGATAATCGCGTCAATTGAAGCATAAATATAGCGGCAATCGTTTGCCATTTCGGGGATTTTTGAAGGTGGATTTTGCCGGATGCGCGGACAAGGCCGCCGCCGTTGGGGCTGACGGCGTGTGCGGTAAATATGCGCCGGTCGCGTACAGATTAATTTCGTGAGTATGAATTTCACGTGTCAAGCCGGGCTTCGGTAACTTCGGCGTTGTTTTATCGAGCCCGGTATTTTTAATCCGCTTTAACGTCGAGTCATTGCGCGATCCATTCGCGTGCGGCATCGGCGGCGAAATCGCGATATGCGCGCGGCGGACGGCCGAGCAGCGAAGTCAGGCGCGCGATTTCCTGCGACGAAGCCACGGCGCCGTCCTGCTGATAGCGCTGCATCATGAGACGCATGTCATAGGCGAGCCATTCCGGGCCCGCGCCTTTCATGCGCGCTTCGAGCGCATCGAGATCGTCGCCGCCGTAGCGGATCTCGCGTTGCAGCGCGTCGCGCCAGATTGCCGTGATGCTGTCGGCCGTCAGCGCATCGGGGCCGGCGAGTTCGTAGGTTTCGCGCGGCAAGGGCGCGTCGCTGCGTTCGCGGCGCAGCAGCTCGCGCGCGGCGGCATCGCCGATATCGCGCACATCCACCATCGAAATACCTTTGGCGCCGATCGGCATGCCATACACGCCGTGATGCAGCAGCGCATCTTTCAGGCGGATGTCGTTCTGCATGAAGTATGCGGGGCGCAGGATCGTCGCGGGCAGATCGCAATCCTCGATCATGCGCTCGACCGTGTGCTTGCTGGTGAAGTGCGGCACGTCCGTGTAGACATCGCCCTTGAACACCGACAGATACACGATGCCTCTCACGCCCGCCTCGCGCGCGATGCTCATCGCCTGCAGCGCCTGCGTCAGCTCGTCGGCGGCGTTGGGCGCGAGCAGAAAGAGCGTGTCGATGTCCTTCATCGCGTCGCGCAATGTGCCGATTTCGCTCAGATCGCCCTTGACCGGCGTCACGCCCGCCGGAAAGCTCGCGCGCTCCGGCGAACGCGTCAGCGCGCGCACGCTCGCGCCGCTGTCCTTCAGATGGTCGAGAACCTGTGTGCCGATCACGCCGGTGCTGCCCGTCACGAGAATAGTCATGTCGATCTCCTTGGATACGTTGAGTACAGCACCTACGATAGACGTTCCGCTTCCGAGCCGAAAGACCATGGATCGAGACGCTTCGTCTCGCTGATGGAACGAAAAATGGACCTCACCGCACTCGCCGATTTCAACGCCGTCGCGCTCCACGGCGGTTTCGGACCCGCCGCGCGCAACACGGGCCGCCCGAAAGCCACGCTCTCGCGGCGCGTCGCGGAGCTGGAGCAAAGTCTCGGCGTGCGGCTCATCGAGCGCGGCTCTCGCATGCTGCGGCTGACCGAGGAAGGCCGCGCGCTGCACGAACGCACGCGCGGCCTGCTCGCCGACATCGACGACGCCGCCGAAGCGATTCGCTCGCGCGCCCCCGTGCCGCGCGGACGCCTGCGCGTGAGTGCGCCGATCGTGTTCGCGCACGTCGTGTTGCCGCGCATCGCGTCGCGTTTCGCGTCGGCGTATCCGCAGGTCGAACTGGAGATCGTCTCCGAAGATCGTGTCGCGGACCCGGTGCAGGACGGCTACGACCTCGTCATCCACATCAATCCCGATGCCGACGAACTCCTCGTGGGACGGCGCATCGCGACCGACCGGCGCGTGCTGGTCGCGGCGCGCGGCTTCACGATCGACGACAACGCATCTTCCTTGCCTGCCGTCGTGCTCGCGCGTGCGGACAGCGCGGCATGGCGGATTCAGGGCGACGACGGCCGCGAGCGCACGATCACGCCCGAACCGGTGCTGCGTCTGTCGTCGTTGCTGATGGCGCGCGAGGCGGTGCTCGAAGGCGCGGGCACGGCGTTGTTGCCGGGCTTGCTGGTCGAGCCGGAGATCGCCGCGGGACGGCTCGTCGCGCTCGGTCTGGATGCGGGACCGCCCGTCGAAATCTGGGCGCTCTACAGTTCGCGGCGTTTGCTGAGCGCGAAAGTGCGCGCCTTTCTCGACATGCTGCAAAGCGCGGCGTGAGTGGTCATATGTCGATGTGCGCTTCGACGATCTCTCTGACCTTCTCCAGCGCGTGCCTCAACGTTCCCGCATCCACCGATCCCAGCGCCAGCCGCAACGCGTGCGGCACCTGTATCGCGGTACAGAACGGCTCGGCCAGCGACACCGAAATGCGCTCTTCCATCAGCGCCGCCGCGATGCGGTCCGCGCGTACTTCCTCGGGCATCGGCAGCCACACGAAATACGACGCGGGATGCGCGACGCGCTTCAAACGTCCCAACGCGCTCGCCGCGATGACCTGCCGCGCCGACGCATCCGCACGCTTCTCCGCTTCGAGCCTGTCGACCGTGCCATCTTCGAGCCAGCCGCACGCGATCGCCGTCATCACGCCGGGCGTATTCCACGTCGTCACTCTGATCGCGCGCTCGATCTTCGGCACCCATTCGAGCGGTGCGACCACATAGCCGACACGCAAACCCGTCGCCACGTTCTTCGAAAATCCCGAGACGTACACCGTGAGTTCGGGCGCGATCGCGGCAAGCGGCGGCGGAGCGTCGTCGGCAAGAAAGGCGTAGGCGGCGTCTTCGATGACGAAGAAGCCATGCCTGCGCGCAAGCGATGCCAGTTGCCTGCGCCGCGTCGCCGTCATCACCCAGCCGAGCGGATTGTGCAGCGTCGGCATCGTGTAGATGGCGCGCACGCGCCGCCGCTTGCATAGCGCATCGAGCGCGTCGGGATCGGGGCCCGCGCCTGACGCCGGCAGCGGCGCGAGTTCGAGCCGATGCGCCTCGGCCAGCAGCTTGAATCCGGGATAGGTAAGGCTATCGACGGCGACCACATCGCCGGGCTTGAGCAGCGCCATCACGGTTGTGGCGAGACCGTGTTGCGCGCCATCGACGAGCATGACGCGATCCGCGCCCACATCGAGCCCACGGCGCGCGAGATGACGCGAGACCGTCGCCCGGTCGCGCGCGCGTCCGCCATGCGGCTGATAGCGCAGCAGCGCTTCGAGATCGCCCGCCGATGACAACTGCCGCAGCGCATTGCGCAGCAACTCCGCCTGACCGGGCAGCGCGGGATAGTTGAAGTTCAGATCGACCGTATCCGCGGCGATGGCGACCTGATCGATGCCAAGCTCACGCGCGAGCGTCGTTTCCTTCACGAACGTGCCGCGTCCCGTTTCGCCGCTGACGAGACCCATCGCGTTCAACTCGGCATAGACGCGCGTCGCGGTCACGATGCCGAGTCCCTCGCGCGCGGCAAGCCCGCGATGCGTCGGCAGCCGTGTGCCTGCTTTCAGGCGACCGGACCGAATGTCCTCGACGAATCGATCGACGATCTGTTTGTAGCGCGGTGGTTTCGGCATGTATTCATGACAATTTTTTGATTGTATTCATTCTGGGCCGTAGCATGGGCACATGCAACACATGCGCTGAAAGGAGCACAACATGCATATCGCCATTCTCACCTTCGAGGGCTTCAACGAACTGGATTCGCTGATCGCGCTCGGCATTCTCAATCGCGTGAAAAAGCCGGACTGGAAGGTGTCGATCGCGTCGCCATCGGAAGAAGTGCGTTCGATGAACGGCGTCGTGCTGAAGGCGCAAGCCACGCTCGACGATGCCGCGAACGCCGATGCCGTGATCGTCGGCAGCGGCATGCTGACGCGCCAGGTCGCAGCCGATGCATCGCTGATGGCGCGCATCAGGCTCGATCCCGCGCGCCAGTTGCTCGGCGCGCAATGCTCCGGCACGCTCATTCTCGCGAAGCTCGGCCTGCTTCGGGACGTGCCCGCCTGCACCGACCTGACCACGAAGCCCTGGGTCGAGGAAGCGGGCGTGCGCACGCTCGATCAACCCTTCGTCGCGAATGGCAACGTTGCGACGGCGGGCGGATGCCTCGCATCCCAGTATCTGGCGGCGTGGGTGATCGCGCGGCTCGAAGGCGTTGAGGCGGCGTGCAGTGCGCTGCATTACGTCGCGCCTGTCGGCGAAAAAGATGTCTACGTCGAGCGCGCGATGAAAAACATCACGCCTTTTATCGACGCCGCCACGCTCGCGTAACGGCCATAAAATCGTGCACTGCAAAGCCCGTCGCGATGCGCGCGACGGGCACATTCGTGCTGCACTCGCATAAAGAAAACCCGCGTATAAAGCATTAAACGCTTCGGGAAAGTCCTTACAGAAACATCAGACGTCTGATGTATATTTCAGGGACTGCCATCCCAGAGACCCTCATGCGCCTGAGCGTCGAGCGATCGATGAGCGACAAGATTCAGGAGTCGCTTCTCACCATGATCCGCGAGCGCAAGCTCAAGCCCGGCGATCAGATTCCCACTGAAATAGAGCTTTGCGAGCTGCTCGGCGTCGGCCGTTCCAGCCTGCGCGAAGCTGTCGCGCAGATGATCTCGCATGGCTTGTTGTCGCGTCAGCAAGGCAAGGGCACCTTCATCAGACAAATTTCGCTGAAGCTGCACGGCGGGCTCGATGATCTGATGTCGGTGACGGACATGATTCGCAGCGTGGGCGCGGTGCCGTCGACGAGCCGCATCCAGATGGAGACCGTCGCGGCTTCGGAGAGTCTCGCGGAAAAGCTCGCCATCGCGCGTGGCGATCCGTGCGTGAGAATCGAGCGCGTGCGACGCGCGGACGACGCCATCGCCGCGTATTGCATCGACACGATCCCGAAGCACGTGTTCGATGCCGCCGAGGGCGAGCTTGGCGAGTCGCTCTTCGGCATGTTCGCGCGCACGGGACGGCGGCTGTCGCATACGCATACGTCGATACAGCCGACCATTCTCACGCCGCGCGATCTGCCGGAACTGGGCGACGGCTTCGGTCTCTTTCTGCTGCTGGACGAGGTGGATTTCGATCAGAGCGGCGAGCCGCTTTGCTATAGCAACGACTACTACAACACGAGCATCTTCAAGTTCGATCTGGTGCGCAAGCGTCGCTGAACATCGGAGGAGACATACCGATGGAGTTTGAAGCTTTCACCGCGCAGGAACTCGCCGCCTATCTCGGCGACGTGCCCGATGTGCGCGCGCTGCTGGGCGATCCCGACGATCTCGACGTCGTCGAAGTCGGGGACGGCAATCTGAACTACGTGTACTTCGTGACGAATGCGAAGGCGCCCGGGCGCAGCGTCGTCGTCAAGCAGGCGCCGCCGTTTCTGCGGCTCGTCGGCAAGACGTGGCCGCTTTCGTGTCAGCGCATGGAGCACGAAGTCGCTGCGTTGCGGCGCTTCGGCGCGCTGTGTCCGCGGCATGTGCCGAAGGTTTATCACGCGGACAGCAAGCGCTTTCTCGTGGTGATGCAGCACCTCGCGTCGCATCGCATCCTGCGGCAAGGTCTGATGGATGGCGCGATGTATCCGCGTCTCGCGGATCATCTTTCGACCTATCTCGCGCACACGCTTTTCTACGGCTCCGATCTCTTTCTCGCGCCCGATATCAAGAAGCACGCGGCGAGCGCGGCGGTGAACTGGGAACTGTGCAAGATCACCGAGGACCTCGTGTTCACGTTTCCGTTCGAGGATCATCCGTCGAACGTCTACAGTCCCGCGTTGCCCAAGGGCGCCATCGAAAGGCTGAGAACGCACGAGCCGTTGCGCATCGCGGCGGCCGACATGAAGTGGGCCTTCATGAACCACGCCGAGACCTTGCTGCACGGCGACCTGCATACCGGGTCGATCATGGTCAACGAAGACGAGACCTTCGTGATCGATCCCGAGTTCGCGTTCTATGGGCCGATGGGCTTCGATGTCGGCGCGGTGATCGCGAATCTGCTGCTCGCGTTCTTCTCGCGCGACTGGCACGGACGCATCGACGGGCGCGATCCCGTCGCGTATCAGGAATGGCTGCTCGAACAGATGGTGCGCATCTGGAACGGCTTCAGCGCGCAATTCGTCGAGCTATGGCGCGACAACGAGAGCCGCAGCAAGCGGCGTTTCATCGGCGCGGACGCGGAAAGCCGCGCGCTTACGGCGTATCGCGCGCATTTCATGCGGCGTCTCTTGGCCGATACGCTCGGCTTCGCAGGCTGCAAGATGATTCGGCGCATCGTCGGGATGGCGAAGGTCGCGGAGATCACGCGCATTCCGGATGCGCAAGTGCGGGCGAATATCGAAGTGCGCTGTCTGCGTTGCGCGGAAACGCTGCTCGTCGAGCGCGCCACGCTCGGCGATATCGAACAGGTGGCGACGCTCGCGCGCGAGATTCAGCGCGACATCGCAACGATGTGACAGGAGACCTCATGGCTTCGCAGCCCTTGTTCACGACGCTTCCGCCGACGATCGAATGGCGCGACGGCGATCTGTTGCTGCTCGATCAGACGCGTTTGCCGCATGAGATCGTGGTGGAGAACGTCGCCGATGAGAAAGCGGTATGGCGCGCCATTCGCGAGTTGCGCGTGCGCGGCGCACCGGCGATCGGCGTCGCGGCGGCGTATGGGCTTTGCATCGCGATGCGCGGATCGGCCGCGCTGCCCGTCGCGCAGTTTCGCGCGGAGCTGGAACGTCATGCGAACTGGCTCGAAACGGCGCGGCCTACGGCGGTCAACCTGAGCTGGGGCGTGCGGCGCATGCTGCGTCATTCACGCGATGTCGATACGAACGATGCCGCGACGCTCTACCAAGCGCTCGTCGATGAAGCGAAGCGGATACACGAAGAAGATCAGGCGCTGTGCGAAGGCATCGGCGAGCACGGCATGCCGCTCATCCGCGAAGGATGCGGCGTGCTCACGCACTGCAATGCGGGCGCGCTCGCGACGACCGGCATCGGCACCGCCACTGCGCCGATCTATGCGGCGCATCGCGCGGGCATCGCGTTCAAGGTCTATGCCGATGAAACGCGTCCGCTTCTGCAGGGCGCGCGTCTCACGGCGTTCGAATTGCAGCAGGCGGGCGTCGATGTCACGCTCATCATGGATAGCGCCGCCGCGTCGATCATGTCGCAAGGGCTCGTGGATGTCGTCATCGTCGGGACGGACCGCGTCGCCGCGAACGGCGACTTCGCCAACAAGATCGGCACATTGGGGCTCGCCATCGCCGCGCATCATTACGGCATTCCGTTCTATGTCGCCTGCCCTTCATCGACGCTCGATCTAGAGACGCCGGGCGGTTCGCGCATCGAAATCGAGGAGCGCGATGCCGAGGAAGTCACGCATCTCGCCGGACGACGCATCGCGCCCGATGCGATCAAGGCGCGCAACCCCGCGTTCGATGTCACGCCGCACGCGCTCGTCAGCGGCTTCGTCACGGAGCGCGGCATCGTGCATGCGCCGTTCGAACGCTCGCTGAGAACGCTGTTCGCCGCCGAGGGGAACGCCGCATGATCGCGGCCGATGAAAGCGCGCTGCGCCGCGCGATCGTCGCAACGTCGCTGGAGATGGAGCGGCTCGGCATCAATCAGGGCACGTCGGGCAACGTGAGCGCGCGATATCGAGAAGGCTTGCTGATCACGCCGAGCGGCGTGAGCGCGCGCGAGCTCGACGAGAAGCAGATCGTGTGGCTGCCGCTCGACATCGCCGACGATGCCGAGCTTCTGCGCGTGGAACGGCCATCGTCGGAATGGCGCATTCATCGCGACATCCTGCGCGCACGTGGCGATATCAACGCCGTCGTGCATACGCATTCGATCGCGGCGACCGCACTCGCCATTCATGGACGCGATATTCCCGCGCTGCATTACATGGTCGCGGCGGCGGGCGGCAAGTCGATACGCTGCGCGCCGTATGCGGTCTTCGGCAGCCAGCAGTTGTCCGATCATGCGCTCGACGCCCTCGACGATCGCCGCGCGTGTCTGCTCGCGCATCATGGCGTGATCGCGCTCGGCGCGGATCTTGCGCGCGCCGTGTGGCTCGCGCATGAAGTGGAAGTGCTGGCGAAGCAGTATCTGCTGGCGTTGCAGATCGGCGCGCCGCCCCTGCTTTCCGATGAACAGATGGATGAAGTGATGGAGAAGTTCAAGACTTACGGCAGGCGCAACACGGAGGATCGCTGAAACGCGTGGCGGGAAGCGAAGCCTCATCGAAGCGAAAAATCGCATTGAACAACTCGTACAACGGAGACAGCCATGGCCTGGAGTTCGGCAAGATTCGACAGTTGGGGAACGTTCGGCAAATCGAGCGGCGCCGTATTGCTATGCGCGGCGGCCGCGTTGAGCGGATGCTCGAAGAGCGACAACTCGTCGTCGACGAGCAGCACCAGTTCGGCGGCGAGCGCACCGGCAAGCGCGCCGGCGAGCGCGCCGGCCGCGACCGCAGCGGGCGGCAAGCCCAAGATCGGCTTCTCGATCGCGACTTTGAACAACGCGTTCTTCGTCGGACTGAAGGCGGGCGTCGAGCGCGGCGCGAAGGATCAGGGCTTCGATCTCGTGCAGACCAACGCGAACGGCGATGCACAACAGCAGGTCAACGATGCGATCAACCTGCTGAGCCAGGGCGTGACCGCGCTCGTGCTCAATCCGATCGATTCGAAGGCGATCATTCCCGCGGTCGAAAAAGCCAACTCGATGAACATTCCGGTCTTCACGCTGGATCGTGGATCGGATGGCGGCAAGGTCACGTCGTTCGTCGCGTCGGATAACGTCGCGCTCGGGCAGACGGGCGCGAAGTGGATCGCCGAGCATCTGAAGAAGCGCTATGGCGTGGAGAAGGGCTTCGTCGTCGATCTGATAGTTCTCGTCGGCACGACGGCCGCGACGGATCGCGAAAAAGGCTTCAGCGAAGAGATCGCGAAGTACCCGAACATCAAGGTGGTCGCGCGTCAGGAAGGCGCGTTCGATCAGGAGAAGTCGCTCAACGCGATGACGAGCATCCTGCAGAAATATCCGCAGATCGATGCGGTCTTCGGCGCGAACGACGACAACACCGTGGGCGCGGAAAAGGCCATCGACAACGCGGGCCGTTACAAGCCGCTCGGCGACAAGGAGCATATTCTCGTGATCGGCGCCGACGGCACCGCGCAGGCGCTCTCCGCGATCCGCGCGGGCAAGCAGGACGCGACGATCTCGCAGAACCCGATCCAGATGGCGGCGAAGTCGCTGCAGTTCATCGCGGACTACAACGCGAAGAAGGACGTGCCCGCGAACTACGCATGGCCGACGATGCTCATCGACAAATCGAACATCGATTCGGATGAGGTGAAGAAGTACGGCCTGTGGTCCGAGGAAGTGAAGCAGTAAGGGCAACCGGCGGCCGCGCGTTCCAGCGACGCGCGGCCCGCATACGGAATGCACACGGAATGCATACGGAATGCACGACATGAACGTGGAAACCGAAGCGCCGTTGTTGCGCATGCAGGGCATCGTGAAGAGCTTTCCCGGCGTGAAGGCGCTGCGCGGCGTGAGTCTCGACCTGCACGCGGGACATGTGGTGGCGATCGTCGGCGAGAACGGCGCGGGCAAGTCGTCGCTCGTGAAGGTGCTGTCGGGCGCGTATGAGCCCGACGAAGGCACGATCGACATCGGCGGCATGCCGCTCGCGCGCGGCACCCATGCGGCGATCGATGCGGGCGTGGCCGTCATCTATCAGGAGCTTTCGCTCATCAACGACATGACGGTCGCGGAGAACCTGTTCCTCGGCCGCATGCCTTCGCGCAACGGCTTCGTGAGGATGCGCGACGCCAACACGATGGCACGCGAGGCACTGGCGCGCGTGGGCCTCGACAACGTGCCGCCGTGGATGCGGCTCGGCGATCTGCCGTTGAACAAGCGGCAACTCGTCGAAGTGGCGAAGGCGATCGCGCGCGATGCGCGCATTCTCGTGATGGACGAACCGACCGCCGCGCTGCAAAGCCACGACATCGCCAATCTGTACGCGGTGGTGCGGCGGCTGCGCGCGGAAGGCATGGGCATCATCTTCATCTCGCATCATCTGGAAGAAGTGTTCGAGCTGGCGGATTCCGCTGTCGTGATGCGCGATGGCGCGACCGTCGGCGCGCGCCCGATGTCCGAATGGACCGAAGCGGATCTCGTGCAGGCGATGGTCGCGCGCAATCTCGAATCGTTCTATCCGTGGGAGCCGCGCGATTACGGTCCGGTCGTGCTCGAAGTGCGCAATCTCGCGAGCGCGCCGTTGCTGCGTAACGCGAGCTTTTCGGTGCGCGCGGGCGAGATAGTGGGCATTGCGGGCATCGCTGGCGCGGGGCGCACGGAATTGCTGAAGACGATCTTCGGCGCGCTGCCGGTGACGAATGGCGAGCTTCTCGTGAAGGGCAGGAAGATCGCCAATCATTCGCCGACGCAGGGCGTGCGTCACGGGCTCGTTTATACGTCGGAAGATCGCAAGCTCGAAGGGCTCGTGCTGGAAGCGAACATCGAAGAGAACATTGCGTTGTCGAGCCTGAAGGCGCTGGCGAGCGGCGGCTTCGTGAGCCGCGCGAAAAAGCGCAAGCTCGCGCAGGATGCGAGCGCGCGTTTCGGCGTGCGTGCGTCGTCGGTGTTGCAGATCACGGGGACGCTTTCGGGCGGCAATCAGCAGAAGGTCATCTTAGGCCGCGCGACCGCGACGAGTCCGGTCGTCATCATGCTCGATGAACCGACGCGCGGTATCGACGTGGGCGCGAAGTCGGAAATCTACGCGCACATGGTGACGATGGCGCGCGCCGGCGCGGCCGTCGTAATGGTGAGTTCGGAGCTGCCCGAGTTGCTCGGCATGTCGGATCGCGTGCTGGTGATGTATCGCGGCAGCATCGTGACCGAGATCGCGCGAGACAAGGCAGATTCGGAAACGGTCATTCAGTGGGCAACGACAGGAGCAGGCGCATGACCTCCACGGCAGCCGATCGTTCGGACACGGAGGCGCTGTCGCGCCGTGTGATCCGTCAATTGAGGAGCGGCATCGGGCCTTTGTTCGCGGCGCTCGTCATCATCTGTATTGCGTTGTCGATCGCATCGCCCGAGTTTCTCACCACGAGCACGCTCACGAACATCATGGTGCAGGTGTCCGTGGTGGGCATCGCAGCGGTGGGCGGCACGTTCGTCATCATCACATCGGGCATCGACTTGTCGGTCGGCTCGCTCGTCGCGTTGAGCGGCATGGTGGCGGCGACCGTCATGGCGGGGTCGAGTCCGGGCGCGGTCGGGTTGGGCGTGGCAGGGCTAGGCGTCGCGCTCGCGGTGGGCGCGTTCGCGGGTGCGCTCAACGGGCTTGTGATCTCGTGGCTCAGGCTCGTGCCCTTCATCGTCACGCTGGCCGCGATGGCGATGGCGCGCGGCCTCACGCTCGCCATTTCCGATGGCCGCACGAAGTTCGATTTCCCCAACGCGTTCACGATGTTCGGTGCGAAGACCGTCGCCGGTCTGCCTATGCCGATGATCGTCATGTTGGTCGTGTTCGTCGCCGGGCATGTGTTGTTGCGCAAGACGACGTTCGGGCATCAGGTGTTTGCCGTCGGCGGGAATCAGGAAGCGGCGCGGCTTGCTGGGATTCCTGTCAGGCGTGTGGTGTTTTTTACTTACATGCTGGCGGGCGTTACTGCGGCGATCGCCGGGATCGTGCTCGCCGGGCGGCTGAATTCCGCCTTGCCTTCGGCGGCTAATGGGCTGGAGTTGCAGGTTATCGCGGCTATTGTCATTGGGGGGACTTCGCTTGCTGGCGGCAGAGGTTCTATCGTCGGCACTTTTATCGGGGTGGTGCTTATCGGCGTCATCAACGTCGGCCTTTCGTTGCTCGGCGTGAACCCCTTCTGGACCCAGTTCATTCAAGGTGGTGTCATCTTCGCCGCCGTGTTGCTCGATGCGCTCAGTCAGCGGAGGAAGGTTTGAACTCTTTCTTCTATGGAATCCTGCTTTCGTGTCGGTCCATTAGCACTGCCCCTCCCCGGGGCGGGGGTCACTTTCTTTGCTGCTGCAAAGAAAGTAACCAAAGAAAGCAGCTTCTCACCGCCCGCGGTCACACGCACGTTGGCCATGCTTGCCAGCCGCATGCGGCACTCGCCTAAGTGTCGCCCCCAAAGGACTTACCGGGCTTGGCTCGCGCACGGTCTGACACATCGCACGGCACTACGGACTGGTTCAGCACCAAATAGCTTCGGCACAGCGCTACGCGCTGCCGTTGGGTCTGCGAGGGAAACCGTCGAAGAAGCACATGCAAACCCGATTGACCGGTCGGCCGCGAAGCGGGCTGGAGCTACTTGGTGCTGAACCAGTGAAGCAAGCGGTGCGAGGTGACAGACCGTGCGCGGTCCAAGCCCCGCGAGACCTACGAGGGCACTCGCTACAGCCGGGCCATTAGGCCAATCGTCTGTGCCGCGGCCGGTGTGAAGTGCTTAGGCTGGGGATAGCTGTTTCTTTGGTTACTTTCTTTGCAGCAGCAAAGAAAGTGACCCCCGCCCCGGGGAGGGGCAGAGCCAATAGACCGACACGAAAGCAGGATTTCACGCAAGCGCAACAGCAAGCAAGCGAACCAACAATCCCAAAAGGAGCCGCAAAAACACCATGAAAAAAATCATCAACAACCCAGAATCCTTCGTCGATGAGATCATCGAATCGCTCCTCCTCGCGCATCCGCAATGGATCAAATCCGCGACTGAAGACCACCGCGCGCTGGTCCGCGCCGACGCTCCAAAACCGGGCCGCGTAGGCATCATCACCGGTGGTGGTTCGGGCCACATGCCCGGCTTCCTCGGCTACGTAGGCGAGGGCCTATGCGGCGGCGTAGCGGTCGGCAACGTATTCTCATCGCCATCATCGGAGCAGATCTTCGAAGCGACGAAAGCCGTAAACGGCGGCGCCGGCGTGCTCTATGTCTATGGCAACTACGGCGGCGACGTGCTCAACTTCGACCTCGCAGCGGACCTCGCGGAAGCCGAAGGCATCGACATAAAAACGGTCGTGCTCACCGACGATGTCGCCTCCGCACCGAAAGACCGCGCCGACGACCGGCGCGGCGTCGCCGGCATGGTGTTCGCCTTCAAATGCGCAGGCGCAGCCGCCGAACGCGGCGATTCGCTCGACGATGTCGCGCGCATCTGCGCCAAGGCCAACGCGAACTGCCGCACGATGGGCGTCGGCCTCTCGCCCACGATCCTGCCCGCCGCCGGCAAACCCACGTTCACGCTGCCCGAAGGCGAGATGGAGATTGGGATCGGCATTCACGGCGAGCCGGGCACGCATCGCGGCAAGCTCGAATCCGCCGATGCCATCGCGGAACGTCTCACCGGACAAATCATCGGCGATCTCGCCGCGCCGAAAGGTTCGCGCGTCGCGCTGCTCGTCAACGGCCTGGGCGCGACGCCGCTCGAAGAGCTCTATCTGTTGTATCGACGTTCAGCGAAGCTCATCGCCGACGAAGGGCTGAAGATCGCGCGTTCGTATGTCGGCGAATACGTGACGAGTCTCGAAATGGCAGGCGCGTCGATCACGGTCATGCTGCTCGACGACGAGCTCGAAGCGCTGCTCGAAGCGCCCGCGCGCTCGCCGTTCTTCCGCGACGGCACCGAGTCCTGAAAGGAGCATGCGATGAGCGTAACCAGCAAGGAACTGCGGGACATCCTCACACGCGCGCTCGGCGCGCTGCCCGCGCATGCCGATGAACTGCGCGATCTCGACGCGGCGCTCGGCGATGGCGATCTCGGGATCACGGTGCAGTCCGGATCGGCGGCGGTCGTAAAGGCGTTGGGCGCGCTGCCCGAAGAAGCAACGCTCAACGAAATCATGCTGGCCGCCGCCAAGGCATTTTCGACGGCGAATCCATCGACGTTCGCGGCGCTCGTCGGCGGTGGGCTGCTTGCCGCCGCGAAGACGGTGAAGGACAAGGACGCGATCGGGCGCGATGAGGCGCTCGCGATCGGCCAGGCGGTGGCGGCGCGCATCATCGAACGCGGCAAGAGTCAGGTCGGCGACAAGACCGTGCTCGATGCGCTGGTGCCGAGTCTCGATGTGCTGGCCGCATCGCAAGGCAGCGCGACGGACACGCTCGACGCGATGATCGCAAAGGCCAGCGAACAGGTCAGCGCGACGGCCACGCTGCAATCGAAAAAGGGCCGCGCGGCGTGGGTTCAGGAGCGCAGCATCGGGCACGCGGACCCCGGCGCGACCGCTTACGTCAGGTTTCTCGAAGCGTTGAGAAATGCGCTTGCAGCATGAACGCGGGGGCGTTCACGCACGCTTCTTTTGCGGGACGACCTCGCGCTCGCGCCTGCCCGTTTGAACGACTTTCAGCTTCTTGCGCGTCAGGGCGAGCGCTTCCGCCTTCGTGGCGACGCACGGCCCCGAGCCGAGCAAGGGCTGACGCGCCGTCTCGCGCAACGCGAGCACGGACACTACGCCGATCACCGATGCCGCCATCAGGTAATACGCGGGCATCATCAGATTGCCCGTCGCATCGACGAGCCATGCCGTGACGAGCGGCGTCGTGCCGCCGAACAGGGACACGGACACATTGAAGCCGATCGCGAGCGCGCCGTAACGAATGCGCGTCGGAAAGAGCGCGGGCAGCGCCGAAGGCATCACGCCCGTGAAAGTGGAAAGCAGCGCGCCGAGTATCAGCAGGCCGAGGAACACCGGCAGCAGCGCGCCCGTGCGCACGAGCAGAAGCGCGGGAATCGACAGCGCGAAAAGCCCGATGCAGCCAACGAGCATCACCGGCTTGCGGCCGATCAGGTCGGAGAGATGGCCCGCGAAGAGCGTCATCGGGATCATCAGCACCATCACGAGCAGCACGAGAAAGAGGCCATGCGTTTCGTCGAAATGCAGTGTCGCCGACAGAAAGCTCGGCAGATAAGACAGCGCCATATAGTCGGTGACGTTGAAGATCAGCACGAGCCCGACGCATTGCATCATCGGCCTGAACTGCTGCGAGAGAAGCTCGGTGAAGCGCTGCTTCGGACGCGAGCGTTCATGCGCCTCGCGCGTCTCGGCTTCCTTCTTGAACGCCGGCGTTTCTTCGAGCTTCATGCGGATGTAGAGGCCCACGAGACCCAGCGGGCCCGCGATCATGAACGGCACGCGCCATCCCCATGACAACAGCGCGTCGTGCGAAAGCGTCGCCGTCAGCAGTGCAACCGTGCCCGCGCCGAGGATATAGCCCGCGAGCGTGCCGACTTCGAGAAAGCTGCCGTAAAAGCCGCGCCGCGCATCGGTCGAGAATTCGGCGATGAAGGTCGCCGCGCCGCCGTACTCGCCGCCTGTGGAGAAACCCTGCACGAGACGCGCGACGAGCAGCAGCACGGGCGCGAGAATGCCGATCGAGTGATAGCTCGGAATCAGGCCGATACAGAACGTGCCGGCCGCCATCATGATCATCGTCATGGCGAGCACGCGCTGGCGGCCGATGCGGTCGCCGAGCGGGCCGAACACCATGCCGCCGATCGGCCGCACGAGGAACGCCGCGGCGAATGTGCCGAAGGTCGCGATCAATTGCGCGGACGGACTGCTCGACGGAAAAAATACTTTGCCCAGCACGACGGCGATATAGCTATAGACGCCGAAGTCGAACCATTCCATCGCATTGCCGAGCGCCATCGCGCCCACGGCACGTTTCAGAAGAGCGTGATCGACGACGGTGATATCGCCCAGCGTGAGATGCGGCGACGATTTGCTGCGGGCATTGCGCTCGTGCGAGGAACTCAATTGTCTCACTCCTGATTTTCAAGGCGAACACGAAGGACTGCGGTGTGGTCGCGCAGAAGGCCGCCGATGAGGCACGCGGCCCTCGGCATGATGTTTCCAGAGTGTGCGGATCGGGACGCGTGCATGCCTTCGCTCACGCGTCTGGAAAACGGCAGAAAACGACACACGTGCGTTCGTGCTGTCGGATTGCGTCGCACAGGGCACGGTGAAGCGTTGGCCGTCATCCGACATGCGTGCGCTGCGACGGCTATCGAGCGTCAGGCGGAATGCCTTTATTCACGGGCCTTTGAGCGGATTGGAGCGATGCGTCCATCGTCATTGGCACAGGCCATGCAATGGATCAGGCGGGCGCGATGCTTTCGGCACGATGATTCGATTCCGGTAACCGTGTTGATCGATCGCGCCTCTTTTTATCGACACATTCACGGGGATCGCCATGAGAGCGAAGACCATCAGCATTCTTTTCGCTGCGAGCGCGGCGCTTTCAGCCGTGCCCGCGTTCGCGGACGATTCCGGCAAGGTCACGCCGGTATCTCACGGCACGACGGCCGTTCAGGTGACGCACGCGAAGAGCGACGCGCACGTTATGCCGGATGCCGCCACCAGCGCGGTCGGTGGCGGCGACGCGTACAAGACGCAGTCGGGCAAGCGCGAAGAGCGCGATAGCATCGATGCGTGGTTTCGCGGAGGCTGATCAGTCGAGCGTGATGCCGTCGAAGCGATGTCCGCCAAGCGGGCTGATCAGATAGCCGTGCACACGCTTCGAGATCGGCTGGAAGATGTTGGCGTGCGCGAGCGGCGTATACGGCACCTGATCCTTGAAGACCACCTGCGCTTCTTCATAAAGCTTCGTGCGCGCGTTCTGATCGGTGACGAGGCGCGCTTTCGCGAGAAGATCGTCGAACTGCTTGTTGCACCACTTCGCCATGTTGCTTCCGTGGACCGCATCGCAACCGAGCGTCGTGCCGAGCCAGTTGTCGGGATCGCCGTTGTCGCCGAGCCAGCCGTAAAGAATCGCGTCGTGCTCGCCGTTCGTCTTCGCGCGCTTGTTGTACTCGGCCCATTCGTACGTGACGATATTCGCCTTCACGCCGATCTTCGCCCAGTCCGATTGAATCAGTTGCGCCATCAGACGCGCGTTCGGGTTATAGCCGCGCTGCACGGGCATCGCCCATAGCGTGATGGTGAAGCCGTTCGGAAAGCCCGCTTCCTTCAGCAGTTCCTTCGCCTTCGCGGGATCGCGCGGCGCGTCCTTCAACGCCTTGTTATAGGACCATTGCGATGGCGGCATCGGGTTCGTCGCCATCGTGGCCGCGCCTTCGTAGACGGTCTTGATGATCGCCTGCTTGTCGATCGCCATGTCGAGCGCGCGTCGCACGTTCACGTTGTCGAGCGGCTTGTGCGTCGTGTTGTAGCCCACATACGCGACATTGAAGCCGACACCCGACAGCACCGTGAGCTTCGGGTCCTGCTTCGAAGCGCCGATATCGGCGGGGCGCGGAAACGACGTCACCTGGCATTCCCCGCCCGATAACTTCTGCTGGCGCACGGCGGCATCCGGCGTGATCGAGAAGACGAGTTTGTCGATATGCACGTCCTTCCGGTTCCAGTATGTCGGATTCGCGTCGTAGCGGATCGTCGCATCCTTCTGATAGTCGCGGAATACGAACGCGCCCGTGCCTACCGGCTTCTGATTGAGGTTCTCGGGCTTGTTTTGCTTCAGCAACTGCGCGGCATATTCCGCCGACACGATCGACGCGAATTCCATCGCGATGTTGCGCACGAATACGACATCCGCCGTCTTGAGCGTGAAGCGCACGGTGTAATCATCGAGCTTCTCCACGGACGCGATGTTCTTGTCGTAGCCGAGATCGGTCAGATACGGAAAGCTGACCGGATGCGCCTTCTGGAACGGATCGTTCGGATCGATCATGCGCTTGAACGTGAACACGACATCGTCCGCGTTGAAGTCGCGCGTGGGCTTGAACCACGATGTCGATTGAAATTTCACGCCATGCCGGAGATGAAACGTGAAGGTCTTTGCGTCCGGCGCTTCGTCCCATTTCTCAGCGAGACCGGGCACGAGATCGAGCGTGCCGCGTTTGAATTCGACGAGCTGATCGTAGACGGCGTGAGCGCCCGCATCGAAATCGGTGCTGGTGGTGTACTGCGCGGAATCGAAGCCGGCGGGACTGCCTTCGGAACAGAACACGAGCGTCTTGCTCGCGGCGGTCGCAGTTTGCGCGGAGATGGCAAGCGCGGCGGAAAGAGAAACAACAAGGAAACGTCGTGAAAGAAGCATTTTTCTTGTTCGCTCGGAAGAGTGGGCGAGCCGCCTCGCGGCGGGCATGACCCGTACTCTACCAAGCAAACGTCTTTCCTTCCCGCTACATCGAGCGCAACGCGAAGCGTTTGAGCTTGCCCGTTTCGGTGCGCGGCAACGCAGTGAGAAAGGCCACCATGCGCGGATATTTATAAGGCGCGACAGTGCGCTTCACGAAGTCCTGCAATGCGGCGACGAGCGCATCGTCGCCCGTGAAGCCGGGATTGAGCACGACGAATGCCTTCACCACTTGCCCGCGCGTTTCATCGGGCACGCCGATCACGCCGCATTCCGCAACGGCTTCGTGCTGCATCAGCACGCTTTCCACTTCAGGGCCGGAAATGTTGTAGCCCGCCGATACGATCATGTCGTCGGCGCGTGCCTGATAGAACACGTAGCCGTCTTCATCGATCATGACGGAATCGCCGGGCAGGTTCCAGCCGTCGCGCACGAACTTCGACTGACGCTCGTCGGCGAGATAGCGGCAGCCCGTCGGGCCGCGCACCGCGAGCTTGCCGAGCGTATTGGGCGGCACGGGCTGCATTGCATCGTCGACGGCCTGCACGACGTAGCCCGGCACCGCGCGTCCGATCGCATGCTCGCGCACGTCCGCGCCCGCCGACGAAATGAAGATATGGATCATCTCCGTGCCGCCGATGCCATCGGTCATCTCGATGCCGCTCGCGTCGCGCCATAGCGTGCGCGTCGAATCGGGCAGCGCTTCGCCCGCGGACACCGTTTTTTTCAGGCTCTTCACATCGAAGCCTTTGATGAGCGGCGCCATCTGCCGGTAGAAGGTCGGCGCGGTGAACATGATCGTCGCGCGATAACGTTCGACGGTTTGCAGCAGCGTTTCCGGCGTGAGCTTTTCGAGCAATACCGTCGATGCGCCCACGCGCAGCGGAAAGCAGAGCAGGCCGCCGAGACCGAACGTGAACGCGAGCGGCGGCGTGCCGCAGAACACATCGTCCGATGTCGGTTTAAGGATGTGGCGCGGGAAGAGATCGCACATCGCAAGCACATCGCGATGAAAGTGCATGCAGCCCTTCGGCGCGCCCGTCGTGCCGCTCGTGAACGCGATGAGGCACACGTCGTCGGCGGCGGTATCGCAGGCATCGAATCGATCGGGCTTCGCCGCCGCGAGCGATTCGAGCGAACCGGGCGCGTCGTCGTGAAACATGAGAACGCGCGCGAGTCCTTCGCAGTGGAACTCGTCGCCCTTCGTCTCGCAGCGTTTCAGTTCTTCGGTCAGGCGCACGTCGCAGAGCGCCGCCGAAATATGCGCCTTGTCGATGATCTGCTTCAACTCCTTCGCGCGCAGCAGCGGCATGGTCGGCACGACGACGAGACCCGCCTTTAGCGCCGCGAAGAACGCGACCGCCATCTGCAAGGTATTCGGCCCGCGCAGCAGCACGCGATTGCCCGGACGCAAGCCCATTTCATCGACGAGCACATGCGCGCTGCGATTCACGAGCGCGCGCAACTCGCGATAACTCGTCGCATGCGGTTCGCCGTTCAGATCGGACCAGATCGCGGGACGATCGCCGTATCCGCGTTCGATTGCGCGATCCAGCAGCTCGGTCGCGCAATTGATGCGCGCGGGATAGGCGACATCGGCGTTGTCGAGCATGAACACCGGCCATTGTTCCTGCGGCGGCAGATGATCGCGCGCGAATGTATCGACGTGTGCTGACCGTTCCATCGTGCTCTCCGCTTAGTCGGGGATGACAGCCGTGGCTTCGATTTCCACCAGCGCGTCGTCTTCGATGAGCGCGACGACCTGCACCGCGCTCATCGCGATGTCGTAATCGCCGATCAGCTCGCGAAACGCCGCGCCGATTTCCTTCGCCGCCGCGAGATAGGCGCGCTTGTCGGTCACGTACCACGTCATGCGCACGAGATGCTCGGGCTGGCCGCCCGCCTCGCGCAGAATGGCCACGACATTGCGCAGCGCCTGCACAGCCTGCGCGCCGAACTCGCGGCTGACGAAGCGCGCCTCTTCGTCCCAGCCGATCTGCCCGGCGATATACACCTGCGTGCCGCGCGCCGCGACGCCGTTTGCGTAGCCGCGCGGCTTGATCCAGCCCGAAGGCAGAAGGGTCTTTTTCATGAGCGTGTCTCCTCGTTCAGTGCGCGGCTCGTGCCCGGCGCGAAATGTTCGATGGCGTGGGCGATATCGCCGGGAATGTCGATCGAGCGGCCATCGTCGAGCGATGTCGTGACCAGAACCTGCTTGGCGCGAAAGCGTACTTCGCCCTCGCAATGACAGACGATATCGATGCGAATCGAGCGCTGTCCGACGGAATCGACGGCGAGCGTGAGCGTCACCGTCTCACCCATGCGGCTCGGTCGCGAGAACTCGCAATTGAGCTTGACGATGGGCAGCCCGACGCGGCGCGCGGAGATCATCCGCGCATAGTCGATACCGAGCGCATCGTTGAACCAGTCTTCGACGAGCGCGTTCGTCATCACGAGGTATTGCGGGAAATAGACGATGCCCGCCGGGTCGCAATGCGCGAAGCGGATGCGCATCGGCATGTCGAAGGTGCGTGTCATCGTTGACGTTCTCCATGCGCTTTCAGCAAGTCGCGTCCGACGATCAGTTGCTGCACTTCCGTCGCGCCCTCATAGATGCGCAGCGCGCGAATCTCGCGATACAGCGATTCGACCGCCACGCCGCGTGTCACGCCGAGGCCGCCCCACAACTGCACGGCGGCGTCGATGACCTGTTGCGCGCCTTCGCTCGCGTGCCACTTCGCCATCGCCGCTTCGCGCGTGACGCTTTCGCCCTGATCGCGCAGCCACGCGGCGCGATAGACGAGCAGCGCGCTCGTGTCGATGGTCAGCGCCATCTGCGCGAGCTTGGCCTGCGTCAGTTGAAAATCGCCGAGCGTCTGGCCGAACATCTTGCGCGACGCGGCGCGATCGAGGCCTTCCTGCATCGCGCGGCGTGCAAAGCCCAGCGACGCCGCCGCAACGGACGTGCGGAAGATATCGAGCGTGCGCATCGCGATCTTGAAGCCTTCGCCGGGCGCGCCGAGCATCCGGCTGCGCGGCACGCGCGCGTTATCGAAATGCAGACGCGCGAGCGGATGCGGCGCGATCACGTCGATGCGTTCCGCGATCTGCAATCCCGGCGTATCCGCATCGACGATAAACGCGCTGATGCCGCGAGCGCCCGGCGCTTCGCCGGTGCGCGCGAACACGACATAGAAATCCGCGATGCCGCCGTTCGAGATCCAGGTCTTGTCGCCGTTCAGCACGTAACTGTCGCCATCGATGCGCGCATCGAGCGACATCGCCGCGACATCGGAACCCGCTTCCGGCTCGGACAACGCGAATGCAGCCAGTGCCGTGCCGTTCGCGACGCGCGGCAGATAGCGCGCCTTCTGTTCGTCGGTGCCCGCGAGCGAGATCGCGCCGGAGCCGAGCCCCTGCATCGCGAAGGCGAAGTCCGCGAGGCCGTCGTGCTTCGCGAGCGTTTCGCGCAGCAGGCACACGGCGCGCGTATCGATCGTGTCGTTCGATGCGCCGTATTGCGTCCCGCCGATGCAATGCCTGAGCCAGCCCGCGTCGCCCAGCATGCGCACGAGGCGCTTGCAGGCCGCGTCGGTATCGGCGTGATCGACGTGCTTCAGATGCGCGTTTGCCCATGCATCGAGATTGCGCGCGAGTTCGCGATGGCGTTCATCGAAGAAGGGCCACGCGAGCGCGCCGTGCAGATCGGCGTTCATTCAGTCTCCTTCGAACACGGGCCGCGTCTTCGCGGCGAATGCGCGATAGGCGCGTTCGAAATCGCGCGTGCTCATGCAGATGGCCTGCGCCTGCGCTTCCGATTCGATCGCCTCGTCGATGCTCATGCTCCATTCCTGATGCAGCATCTTCTTCGTGATGCCATGCGCGAAGGTCGGGCCCGCGACGAGTTCGGAGGCGAGCTTCGCGGCTTCGTCGAGCAGGGTTTCGGGCGTGCAGAGCCGGTTGTAGAAGCCCCATTGATAGCCTTCGTCGCCGCTCGCGGAACGGCCCGTGAAGAGCAGTTCGGCCGCGCGTCCCTGGCCGATGATGCGCGGCAGGATCGAGCACGCGCCCATGTCGCAACCGGCGAGGCCGACGCGGGCGAAGAGGAACGCGAGCTTGCTGCGCGCGGTGCCGAGGCGCATGTCGGACGCCATCGCGAGGATCGCGCCCGCGCCCGCGCAGACGCCATCGACGGCAGCGACGACCGGCTGCGGGCAATGACGCATCGCCTTGACGAGATCGCCGGTCATGCGCGTGAAGAGCAGCAACTCGGGCATCGGCAGATCGATGAGCGGCGCGATGATTTCATGCACGTCGCCGCCGGAACAGAAGTTATCGCCCGCACCGTGAATCACGACGGCCTTCACGTCGGTCGCATAGGCGAGCTGGCGAAACAGGTCGCGCAACTCCGCATACGATTCGAACGTCAGCGGGTTCTTGCGCTCGGGGCGGTTCAGCATGATGGTCGCGACGCCGTTGGTCACGGACCAGCCGAAGTGCGTCGCGCGATAGTCCGCGAGCGTGGTGCGGTTGCCGGCGAGAAGCGCGTCGGCGGCGGATGAGGTCATCGCTGTCTCCTTCAGTCCTTTAGCGTATTCATCAGATGCTGCTTGAGCTTGCCGAGCCGCTGATGCGTCTGCGATTTCTCGTTCAGTTCGAGGCCGCCGAACATTTCGACGACCCATTGCTCGTGCGCGGTCGCCATCTTGTCGAATGCGGTGCGGCCTTGCGGCGTGAGGCGCACGCTGGTCGAGCGGCGATCGTTCGGATCGGTATAGCGCGAGACGAGCCCTTCTTTTTCGAGCTGATCCGTGATGCCTGTCACGTTGCCGCCGGTGACCATCATGCGGCGCGATAGCTCGGTCATCTTCAGCCCTTCCGGGTGACGTTCGAGCTGCGCCATCAGATCGAAGCGCGGCAAGGTCGTATCGAACTCCGTGCGCAGGCGCTTGCGCAATTCGGCTTGCACGAGGTTGGTGGTCGTGAGCATGCGCAGCCACAGGCGCAGTCCCATGTGGCTGTCGGCGCCCGTGCTCATTTCCAGATCGACGACGTTGTCAGCCAGCTTCTCGATGCCCTTGCGCGGCGTTTTCTGCTCCGTCGCGGCGGTCGTTTTCTTGTTGCGTGCGGCGTGGGTCACGTGACTTCTCCACCTGATACGGAAATGGACTGGCCGTTCATCGCGTCGGAACCGGGTGCGCAAAGCCATAGCACGGCGTTGGCGACTTCTTCCGGCTGCACGAAGCGGCGTTGCGGGTTGTGGCGCACGAGCGCGTCGCGTGCGTCCTGTTCGCTGCGCGAGGTCTTCGACATGATCTGATCGAGCGACGCGCGCAGCAGTTCGGTTTCGGTGTAGCCGGGGCACACTGCGTTGACGGTCACGCCCTTCGTCGCGACTTCGAGCGCGAGCGCGCGCGTGAGACCGATGACGCCGTGCTTCGCCGCGCAATACGCGGCGACATACGCATAGCCGACTTGCCCCGCCGTGCTCGCGACATTCACAATGCGTCCATAGCCGCGTTCGAGCATCGAAGGCAGCACGGCGCGCGTGCAGAGGAACACGCCCGTGAGATTCACGTCGATCATGCGTTGCCAGAGCGCGGCGTCGGTATGCGTGAAGGGCGCGGCTTGCGCGTGACCCGCGTTGTTGACGAGGATATCGACGGCACCGACGCGCGAGAACGCTTCTTCGACGGCGGCTTCATTCGTGACATCGACGCTCACGCACGCGACATCGCCATGAGCGCGCATCGCGTCGCGTTGTGCTTCGAGACGCGCGAGATCGCGGCCCATCAGCGTGATGCGCGCGCCCGCCTTTGCGAGCGCCTGGGCGCACGATGCACCGATGCCGCTGCCGCCGCCCGTGATGACCGCGTGTTTATCGGCGAGAGCTGTCATGATCAGACCGTTCCTTCGGCGCGTTGCGCGCGTTCTTGCGGCGTGAGGCGCGCGTTGTCGGCGGCGAGCGCACGCTCGCGTTCCAGATTGCGTTCGAGTTGTGACTTGGCGGCGGCATACTGCTTCGGCCATGCGACATCGAAGTAACCGATCTTCGCGGCTTCGTTCAATGTCCACGATGGATTCGCGAGATGCGGACGCGCCACCGCGCAGAGATCCGCGCGTCCCGCCGCGATGATGCTGTTCACGTGATCCGCTTCCGATATCGCACCGACGGCGATCGTCGCGATGCCCGCTTCGTTGCGGATCCGATCGGCGAACGGCGTCTGGAACATGCGGCCGTACACGGGCTTTTCCTGCTTGCTGACCTGTCCCGACGACACGTCGATCATGTCCGCGCCCGCCGCCTTGAATGCGCGTGCGATCTCTACTGCATCGTCGGGGGTCGTGCCGCCATCGACCCAGTCGTGCGCGGAGATGCGAACGGACATCGGCTTGTCTTGCGGCCATGCCGCGCGCATCGCCGCGAATACTTCGAGCGGATAGCGCAGACGATTTTCGAGCGAGCCGCCGTATTGGTCGGTGCGCTGATTCGTCAGCGGCGAGAGAAAGCTCGACAGGAAATAGCCGTGCGCGCAGTGCAATTCGAGCCAGTCGAAGCCCGCAAGCGCTGCCATCTCGGTCGCGCGCACGAATTGCGCTTCGATCTCGCGCAGTTCGTCATGCGACGCCTCGCGCGACCATTGGCTCACGCCTTGCAGATACTGTTGCGGCGAAGCGGACACGAGCGGCCAGTTGCCATCGTCGAGCGGCTGATCGATGCCTTCCCAGCTCACGCGCGTCGATGCCTTCGCGCCCGCATGTCCGATCTGTATGCCGATCTTCGCATCCGATTGCGCGTGCACGAAATCGACGATGCGCGTCCACGCGGCAAGATGCTCCGGCGCATACATGCCGGGGCATCCCGGCGTGATGCGCGCTTCGGGCGACACGCACGTCATCTCCGTCATCACGAGCGCGGCGCCGCCCATCGCGCGCGCGCCGAGATGCATCAGGTGATAGTCGCCCGCGACGCCATCGACGGCGGAGTACTGCGCCATCGGCGATACGACCACGCGATTCTTCAGCGTGACGCCGCGCAGCTTGAACGGCGTGAACATCGGCGGCACGGAACGTTGCTGTGCAGTGCGCTCGATGCCCGCACGCGCGGCGAGCCAGTCTTCGAACGAGGCGAGATAGCGCGCATCGCGTTCGCGCAGGTTTTCATGCGAGATGCGCTGCGAGCGCGTGAGCAGCGAATACGCGAACTGCTCCGGTTCGAAGTCCGCGTAACGGTCCACATGCTCGAACCATTCCGTCGAATTGCGCGCGGCGTTCTGGATGCGCAGCACATCGACGCTGCGCACCTGCGTGTAATGCGCGAGCGCGCCCTCGAGATCGCCGTTCTGTTTTGCAAATGCGGTGTCGATGCTGTTCGCAAGTTCAATCGCGTCTTCGAGCGCGAGCTTCGTGCCGGAACCGATCGAGAAATGCGCGGTATGCGCCGCATCGCCCATCAGCACGACAGGCGTGCGCTTGCCGTTCGCGCCATCGCGCCAGTGCACCCATTCGCGATTCACGACGCGCGGAAAGCGAATCCATTGCGCCGAGCCGCGCAAATGCGTGGCGTTCGACATCAGCGCGTGGCCGTCGAGATACTTTGCGAAGAGTTTTTCGCAGAACGCGATGCCGTCTTCCTTGCTCATGTCGGCGAGGCCGGCCGCGCGCCATACGCGCTCGGGCGCTTCGACGATGAACGTCGATGTGTTGTCGTCGAAACGATAGGCATGCGCCTGGAACCAGCCCCATTCGGTCTTTTCGAATGCGAACGTGAAGGCTTCGAAGCACTTGTTCGTGCCGAGCCACACGAAGCGGCAATCGCGCATATCGATGTCGGGCTGATAGGTCGCCGCGTATTTCTGCCGGACCGCGCTGTTCGCGCCGTCGCTCGCGATGATGAGGTCGGCGTCGTAGTCGTCGTCGTTCACGACATGCGTTTCGAAGACGAGCTTCACGCCGAGTTCTTCGCAACGCGCTTGCAGGATGTTCAGCAGACGTTTGCGGCCGATGCCGCAGAACCCATGACCCGACGAGCGGATCGTGCGGCCGCCGATATGCACTTCGATGTCGTCCCAGTGATTGAAGGCATCGAGGATGGCGTCGGCGCTTTGCGGGTCCGCCGCGCGCAGGTTGCCGAGCGTCTGGTCCGAGAACACGACGCCCCAGCCGAACGTGTCATACGGCCGGTTGCGCTCGACGATGGTGATGTCGTAGCCAGGGTGGCGGTGCTTCATCAAAAGCCCGAAATACAGGCCCGCCGGGCCTCCGCCAATGCAGACGATGCGCATGCTCGCTCTCCGACCGTTGTCTTCTCACATCGATAATTTAGGTTTAGATAGTTTAGATGTCAAGTAAATAGTCGATCGAACGAGCGTGCGAAAGATGCCGACGGAATCATCGATCCTCGGGGATGACCTGCCACAGCGGTTCGGGCGACACGGCGATCGCGCCCGAGAACGGGCGATCGTGCGAAAGGATCAGCAACACGGTGGTCGCGAGGCACACGCAAAACAAGCCGATCGCGACGGCGGACGTCAAACGGTTTTCGCCATGAATCAGCGCGATGGCGAAGACGAGGCAGGCGGCCAGAAAACTCAGGCACAGCCACTTGATGCCGCTGACCTCGGAGCGGCTCACCAGAATGCGCTGACGACGGGCTTCGAGCGCCTGTTCGAGAGACACCGCCACCTGGTGCTGCGCGGTCTGTTGACCGGGCGTGTTCGCCGGCAACGAGAGCGCAAACTGCATCGCGCGGTTCAGCGTGGGCGGGCTGATCTTCAGCGTGACCGCGCCTTGCGCCATCGAAGTCCATTCGGTCGTCGCCGTGTATTCGATGTACTCGCGCACCAGTTTGCGCAGTTGCGCTTGCGCGTCTTCCGGGAAAACCGCGGACAGGACGACGACGGAGCGAAGCGCGCCGGCTTCCGTATCCACCGCGGCGTTGGCCTGCGCCGTATCGTTCCAGACTTGCGCGGCGGTGAACGCGATGAGCAGGCCGAAGATCACGCCTATCGGCGAAAGAAGACCGGGCGAGAGCGCGATGAACGACCGCCGATGCGCGCTCGCCGCAAGTCGGCCCGCCACGAAATGGATTCCCGCTCCCGCGATGCCGACCACGCCGAAAACGACGAGCGTCATTTCCCATAACGGAAGGTTATGCAACCAGGTACTCGTCATCGGGACGTGCTCCGTGGCTGAACGGAAAGCACATTTAAGCACAAGCGGGTTTGGTTCAGCGGGTGCCTTATTCGAACGCGCCCGTGCGCACTTCGCCGTCGCGGATATAGCGCGTGATGAGCACGCCGCCGGGCGTCTGCGTCGAATGCGCCAGCGTGAAGGCGGACACCTGCGCGTCGTCGCTGAACATGCGCTTGCCGCGTCCCAGCATGACGGGGTAGATCAGAAGGCAAAGTTCGTCGATGAGACCGGCCGCGAGCAGTTGGCGCACCATGTCGCCGCTTCCGAACGTCAGCAGATCGGCGCCGTTTTCTTGTTTGAGCGCGCGCACCGCGTCGGCGAGACCGCCTTGCAGCGCGTGACTGTTCTGCCAGCCAAGACCATCGGGCCGATGCGTGGCGACGTGCTTGGCGACGCGATTGAAGACGTCAGCGATGGCGCGGCTCTTCGAATCGGCCGGAACGTGCGGCCAGTGCGACGCGAAGATGTCGTAAGTACGGCGTCCGAGCAGCAGATCGAACGGCTGCGCGAGCAGACTCTGCACGTGCTGGCCGATGGTTTCGTCGGCATAAGGCACGATCCAGCCACCCAGACGGAATTCGTTGCTGGTGTCTTCCGTTGGCCCGCCGGGGGCTTGAATCACGCCATCCAGACTGATGAAAGCCGAAACGATGAGCTTGCGCATATGTGTTCTCCATGTCGACGGACTCGATCGGTCCATATAGACGACGAGCGGCTCGCGGGTAAATCGACAACGCTCATGCGCCCCGAAACCAGTGCCGCTCAACTCGTTTCGCCCGGCATGTTGCCAATCCGCCGGCCCAGTTCGTCCGCGCGCCGCCAAACGGCCTGCATCAACACCATCGCGCTCCTCGACGGCGGCGAGAACTTCGAATAGACGAACGTCGATACCATCTCCAGATCTTCGACGAGCGGCCGCACGATGCAGTCGATGCCGCCGGTCGCGTACTCATCGACGATGGCGAGCCCGAGGCCGCCACGCACGAGCGCGAGCGCCTGATCGGCGCGGGTCACGTCGACCGCCGACGTCAGCTCGACATCGGCCTGCTGGCACGCCCGCGCGATCATCGTGCCGAACGGGATGTCGCGCCTGAACAGGATCATCGGTTCGTCCTTCAGGTCCGCGAGCGCGATCCGCTCGCGCGCGGCGAACGGATGATCCGGCGGCAGCACGCATACCATCCGTCCGCGCATGAACGGCACGACTTCGAGATGCTCGTGTTCGATCGGCAGCGAGGTCACCGCCACTTCGACGCTCTTGCTCAGCACTTCGAGCGGCATGTCGGCCATGAGCGTCGTATGCCAGTCGACTCTGAGCCCCGGCAACTGCCGTTTCAGTTCGACGATGGCAGGCGCGACGACGGCCGGCGCGAGCGACGGGCTGCACGCGATACGCAGCAGGCTTGCCGGGCCGAGCGCGAGCGCCCGCGCGAATTCATCGACGCGCAGCGCCGACTGATACACCTGCTCGACTTCGCGAAACAGCGCCTGCGCCTCGGCGGTCGGGATCAGGCGGCCCTTCGCGCGCTCGAAGAGGCGCAGTCCCAGCGTGGTCTCGGTATGCGCGACGAGCTTGCTGACAGCCGGTTGCGATACATACAGCATTTTCGACGCTGCATTGATCGAGCCCGTCAGCATGACCGCGCGAAACACCTCCATTTGCCGCAGCTTGAAGCGCATCGTTTCTCCGGCTGCCCGTTCGGGCGATTAACCAAAGGTTATAGGGTAGCCGAAACTCGGCATACGACAGCCCACGGCCAACTCTCTAGTATTTCCAGGACGCGTCGGGCCTTTGCCACGGCGGCGCGCAGACCGGAAAACATTGGACGGAGACACGATGAACCAGACCCACTCGCCTCGCGCGATCGGCGCGCAAGCCGCCGCGGCGGCGCCGGCCGCGACGCGCACCCGCGCGCGCTTCGGCATCCTCGCGCTGCTCGCGATCGGCACGATGATCAACTACCTCGATCGCAGCGTCGCCGGCATTGCGGCGCCCGGCATGAGCTACGAACTGGGTCTGACGCCTGCGCTGATGGGCGTGATCTTCTCCGCATTTTCGTGGACCTACACCGCGTCGCAGATTCCGGGCGGCGTGATGCTCGACCGCATCGGCACACGCTGGACGTATTTCTTCGCGCTGACCTTGTGGTCGCTGTTCACCGGTCTGCAGGGGCTCGCGACGGGCTTCGTCTCGCTCCTGATCATGCGGCTCCTGATCGGCATTGCGGAGGCGCCATGCTTTCCGACCAACAGCCGCGTCGTCGCGATATGGTTTCCGCAGAGCGAGCGCGCCCGCGCGACGGGCGTCTACACCTTCGCGGAGTATGTCGGTCTCGCGTTTCTGAGCCCGCTGCTTTTCTGGATCGATCATCGCTATGGATGGCGTGCGCTGTTCGGCATCGTCGGCGCGGTCGGCATCGTGTTCGGTTCGATCTGGCTCATGCGCTTTCGCGAACCGCACGAGTCGAAACGGGCGAATCGCGCCGAGCTCGACTACATCGCGAGCGGCGGCGGCGTGGTCGACGGCAGCCAGCAGGCGACGCGTTTTCGCTGGTCCGATATCGCCGCGCTCCTGCGCCGCCGCAGCATGCTCGGCATCTGCATCGGCCAGTTCGCGTGCAATTCGACCAACGTGTTTTTTCTGACGTGGTTTCCGACCTATCTCGTCACCGAACGCCACATGCCGTGGCTGAAGGTCGGCATGGTCGCGGTGCTGCCGTTCATCGCCGCGTCGGTCGGAACGCTCGCGGGCGGCTGGATTTCCGATGCGATGCTGCGTCGCGGCATCTCGCTGAACTGGTCGCGCAAGCTGCCGGTGATCGCCGGGCTCGTCGCCGCATCGAGCATCGTGCTGGCGAATTACGTCGATTCGATCACCGTCGTGATCGCGATCCTGTGCGTTGCGTACTTCGCGCAAGGGATGTCGGCGCTCGCCTGGATGATCGTCTCCGATATCGCGCCGAAGGGCCTGCTCGGCCTGAGCGGCGGCATCTTCAACCTGTTCGCGAATGCGGCCGGCATCGTCACGCCGCTCGTGGTCGGGCTGATCGTCAACGCGACAGGCTCGTTCGTGTATGCGCTCGCCTTCATCTCGGCCGTGACGCTGCTTGGCGCGCTCTCGTATGTGTTCGTCGTCGGCGACATCAGGCGAATCGAATTCGCGGGTTCCGCTTCCTCCTCCATCTGAACGACCTCAAGGAAATCATTGCAATGAGTCACTCTCTCGACGGCCGCATCGCCATCGTGACGGGCGCGGCGCGCGGAATCGGCCTCGGCATCGCCCGGAAGCTCAAGGCCGACGGCGCGCGCGTCGCGATCTGGGACCTCGATGTCGCCGGCTGCGATGCGCGGCGTCTTGGCTTCGAAGCCGATCATCTGCAGCAGGTCGATGTCGCATCGCACGAATCGGTCGTCCGCGCGTTCGAAGCGACCGTCGCGGCGCTCGGGCATATCGACATTCTCGTCAACAACGCGGGCATCAACGGACCGGTCGCGCCGAGCTGGGAATATCCCGTCGATGCGTGGCAGCGCGTGCTGAACGTCGATCTGAACAGCGTGTTCTACTGCTGCCGCGCCGCCATCCCGCATATGCGCGCGAGGGGCGGCGGGCGCATCGTCAATGTCGCGTCGATCGCCGGGAAGGAGGGCGTGCAGTACATCTCCGCGTACTCCGCCGCGAAGGCGGGCGTGATCGCGTTCACGAAGTCCGCCGCGAAGGAACTGGCGCGCGACAACGTGCTGATCAACTGCGTCGCGCCCGCGATGGTCGAAACGGAACTGTTCAACGAGATGTCGGAGCAGCACATCGAGGCGAGCAAGGCGAAGATTCCGATGGGCCGCTTTCTCCAGATCGACGAAGTCGGCGCGATGGTGAGCTGGATCGCGAGTCCCGCGTGCAGCTTCACGACGGGCTTCACCTTCGATCTGACGGGCGGGAGGGCCACGTATTGAAGGCCGCTCCGTTTCTCGCGCGGCCTCTCGCGGTCGCGCATCTGACCGCGCTGGATGTTGCGCCCGTGCCTTGGGTCCGGCTTGCCGCGCGTGCGGGTTTCGATGCGGTCGGTCTGCGCATGCATCCGGCGGTGCCGGGCGGCGTCGCATATCCGATGACGTCCGGCTCCGCGACGCTCCATGAATTGCGGGACGCGCTCGCGGGCGAAGGCATCGCGGTACACGACGTCGAATTCATTCCCGTCGTGCCGGCGCTCGATCCCGCTTCGTTCATGCCGCTCTTCGAAGCGGCGGCGTCGCTCGGCGCGCGTTGCGTGAACGTATCGGGCGATGATCCGGACGAGGACCGCCTCGCCGCCAATCTTGCCGCGCTGGCCGAACTCGGCCGTCCGTTCGGCTTGCGCATCGATCTGGAATTCATGCGCTGGCGGCATGTCGGCTCGCTCGCGCAAGCTCGTGAGATGATCGCGCGGGTCGGTCATCCGAATCTCGCGGTGCTCGTTGACGCGCTACATCTGTCGCGCTCGGGCGGCACGCCGGAGGATATCGCGAGGATGCCGCCCGGCTGGATCGGTTCCGCGCAACTGTGCGATGCGCGCGCCGCGCTTCCCGCCAGCGACGACGAAGCGATCCGCGAAGCGCGCACCGATCGCCTGCCGCCGGGCGACGGCGCGCTACCGCTCGACGCGCTGCTGCGCGCGTTGCCTGCGGATGTGGCGCTGAGCGTCGAGATGCCGTATCCGTCCCTGCCCGCCGACGCGCGGCTGGCGCTTGCGTACCGCGCGGCGCGGCGCGTGTTCGACGGGCTCGGCGTCGCATCGGTCTGAATGGGGAACAGAGATGAGCGTATTCGAAGAAGACAAGATCGACTGTCACTGCCACGTGTTCGATCCCGCGCGCTTTCCGTATCGGGAAGACACGCCGTATCGGCCCGCGCAGCAGGAAATCGGCACGGCCGCGCAGTTCGTCCGGGTGATGGATGCGTATGGCGTGCGGCATGCACTGCTCGTCGGTCCGACGAGCGGCTACCGGACCGACAACCGATGCCTGCTCGATGCACTGGAGACATACGAAGGACGCCTGCGCGGCATCGCCGTGGTGGATGACGACATATCGCGCAACGAGCTTGCGGCGCTGCATCGCGCGGGCGTCGCCGGCGTCGCGTTCAACCCGGCGATGGAAGGCGTCGATGCCGTGCTCGGCGCGGGCGCGCTCTTCGCGTCGCTCGCGGACCTCGGGATGGTCGCGCAGATCCAGGTAACCGGTGACCAGATGGTCGCGCTCGAATCCTGGCTGTCGCGGCAGGCGGCGCCGATCGTGATCGACCACGGCGGGCGGCCCGACATCGGCGCGGGCATCGCGCAGCCCGGCTTTCAGGCGCTGCTGCGGCTCGCGGACAGCGGCCACGCGAGCGTCAAGCTGTCGGGCTGGCAGAAGTACTCGGCGCGCGCGCATCCGTACGAAGACGCGTGGCCGTATGCGCAGGCGCTGCTACGCGCGTTCGGGCCGCAAAACTGCGTCTGGGGTTCGGACTGGCCGTTCCTTCGGGCACCGGAGCGGCTCGATTATGGGCCGTTGCTGACGCTCTTCGAGCAGATCGTGCCCGATGCGCAGGTGCGTCGACAGATTCAATGGGAGACACCGCGCCGGCTGTTCGGTTTCGGCGCGTAGGCGAACGGGCGCTGTTGCGATCAGTGCCCCAGCCCGCTCGCCGCGATCTGCTGCTCGACGTACTGCGCGAAGAGAGCGTGCATGCGCGTCGTCGGATGGAGATCGTCGGCGAACATGTACGTCTGATCCGCGTTCGACGAGACGTAAGTCGCCCGCGAGCAGAGCAGCGACGTGTCGTGCGGTGTTTTCGACGGATCGCATGCCTGACCCGTGTTGGACACGGTGAAGCCATTGGCCTGAAAGTTCGCGATAGTCTGCGTCGTCCAGGCGTAGGAGTCGACGACGATGACCTTGCCCTGCAGACCGTTCGATTGCAGGGCGGAGTTCAGCGTCGCGTTGAAGAGCTGCGAGAGTTGCGTGAAGTTGCCGCCGCCATCCGACGACTTGATGCCATCGGGCGAAAGTCCGATGTTCGGCACGTTGACCACCACGACATGCACGCCTCCGCTTTGCACGATCTGCGCGACTTGTTGCGCGAGCGTGGTCGCCGCGGTCTGCACGGTCGTGTTCGCGGCGGGCGGACTGCCCGCGCGCAACACGTCGTTGGCGCCGGCCCAGACGAGCACGAGCTGGTTCGAATTGAAACTGCCGTGCGACGACAGATAGCTCGAAATCTGCTGCGTGACCGGCATCTCGACGTTGCCGATTACGTCCGTCAGGAACTGATTCTGATCGGCCGGCGTGGCGACCGTGGCGCCGCCCTGCGCGTAGCCCAATCCGCTTTGGGCCTTCAGTTCGTGCCCGAGGTCGATCGTGAAAGCCGCGGTGAGCGTGTCGCCGTAATACTGCGCGACGTCCTGGGACCATACTTGCCCCGGATTCGTCGTGAATCGTCCGCCGCCGACCACGCTCGCGATCGGCTGATACGTCCCGACGTCAGACAGGCTGTCTCCGAACGCCACAACCTGCAACTTGACGCCACCCGCGGGCGCCGAAGAACTGCTTCCGCCCGAGTCGCCGCTGCTACCGCCGCATGAGGTAAGCAGTGCAATCAGGATGGCAGAAATTGCGTGGCGAATGCCGGGGGTGATTCGGGTATGACGCATCATTCCTCCGTGCCAGCCCCGGCCGGGGCGGGATTGCCCGCGATGGCGGCTGGTCGTCGGCCGCGCGTGAGCGGCGGTCTGGAACATCGGTAAGCAAGAAAGATGCGCTTCGCGTGTTTCCCTTGGCGAATCGGCTACCATTGGCCGACGACGGCTCGTTCGAATCACTGCTGCGAGGACGCCAGGGGTGGACCACTACATCGATCTTGCAGACGATCCTTCCGCACTCGCGCATCTGCTGCGACGACTCCATCTTGCCGATGACGCCGCTCCCGCGACGCTCACGCCGCTGACCGGCGGCGTCTCCTCGAATATTTTCCGGCTCGATATCGGCGATGAGACCTACTGCCTGAAGCAGGCTCTGCCGAAGCTCAAGGTCGCGAAAGACTGGATCGTGCCGGTCGAGCGCGTCTATGCGGAGATCGGCTGGCTTCGGACGGCTGGCCGGATCGTGCCGGGGCATGTGCCTGAAGTGCTCGGCGTCGATCACGAAACCAAGAGCTTCGTCATGGCGTTTCTCCCGCCGACATACGCGAACTGGAAGCGCGAGTTGATGGATGGCCGCGTCGATCCGGCGATCGCGGCGCAACTGGGCGACGTGCTGGGCCGGATTCACGCAGCGACCGCCGGCGACGCCGAGATCGCCGCCCGGTTCGCGAATGACGATACCTTTCACGCGATCCGTCTCGAACCGTATCTGGAAGAAGCCGCTCGACAAAACCCGCAAGTGGCGGCGGCGCTGCGCTCGCTGATCGAGCGCACGGCGGGCACGCGAGAAGCGCTCGTTCATGGCGATGTCAGCCCGAAGAACATCCTGTTGGGACCGGCGGGGCCGGTGATCCTGGATGCGGAATGCGCGTGGTACGGCGATCCTGCCTTCGATGTGGCCTTCTGCCTCAATCATTTCCTGCTCAAGTCGGTGCGCTCGCCGGGTGCGCTTGCTGCGCTGATGCTGTCGTTTGCGAAGCTGGTCGAGCGTTACGTGCCGCATATCGCGTGGACTAAACCGGACGCGTTGCTCGAGCGCGTCGCATCGCTGCTCGCGGCGCTGCTGCTGGCGCGCGTGGACGGCAAATCGCCGGTGGAGTATCTCGATGAACACCGCCGCGCTCGCGTGCGCGCTGCCGCGATCGAACTGATCGGACGGCCTGACAGCACGCTCTCCGACATCACAACGTTCTGGCAAAGGGAGTTTTCCGCATGAGTCGAATCGAAGAAGTGCGAGCGCGGCGTATCTGGGATTCGCGCGGACGGCCGACTGTCGAAGTGGAAATCGTCACGGAAACCGGCGCGCGGGGACGCGGCATCGCGCCCGCCGGTGCGTCTCGCGGTTCGCGCGAAGCGATGGAACTCCGCGATGGCGGCACAACGTTCGATGGCAAGGACGTCAAGACGGCCATCGCCGGCATCGCGCGCGAGATTGCGCCCGCGTTGCGAGGCCACGAGGTCGCGGAGCAGGCGGCGATCGATGCGATGCTCATCGCGCTCGATGGCACGCCGGACAAGTCGCGGCTCGGCGGCAACGCGCTGATCGCGACATCGCTTGCGGCGTTGCATGCGGCCGCCGATGAGCGCGGCTTGCCGCTCTGGCGTCACGTCGCGGGCGACGAGGAAGTGACCTTGCCGCTTCCGCAAATCCAGATTTTCGGCGGCGGCGCGCATGCGGAACGGCGCGTCGATGTGCAGGATTTCATGGTGATCGCGACATCGGCCACGAGTTTTGCGCAGGCGCTCGAAATGACCGCCGAGGTCTATCGGCACGCGGGCGTGCTCATGCGCAGACGCGGCGCGGCGCAGGGCGTGGCGGACGAAGGCGGATGGTGGCCCGCGTTCTCCAGCAACGAGGAAGCGATGGACGTGCTGGTCGCATCGATCGAAGCGGCGGGTTTCGTTCCGGGCACGGATATGGGCATCGCGCTGGATATCGCCGCGTCAGAATTCGGCAAAGGCGGACAGTACACGCTCGGGCTGGACAACGTGCGGCTCGACACCGACGCGATGATCGAGAAGTTGCTGCGATGGATCGCGCGATACCCGATCGTCTCGATCGAAGACCCGCTATCGGAAGACGATGAAGCGGGGATGATCGCGTTCACGCGAGCGGCGGGAAGCAAGGTGCAGATCGTGGGCGATGACTTTTTCGTTACGCGCGCCGGGCTTATCGAGGATGGTGCGGCGAAAGGGGCTTGCAATGCGGCGCTCATCAAGCTCAATCAGGCAGGCACGGTGACGGAAACGCTCGCGGCGCTTCGGGCGGCGAGGAAGCATGGCTATGCGTCGATTGTGTCGGCGAGATCGGGGGAAACCGAGGATGTGTCGATCGTTCATCTTGCGACGGGCTGGAACGCGGGGCAGTTGAAGGTCGGGTCGTTCTCACGGTCCGAACGGATGGCGAAGTGGAATGAAGGGGTGCGTATCGAGGAGGGTGGGGCGATGGGGTTTGCTGGGGAGGTGGTGTTGTCGCGAAGGCGGTAAGCGCTCGACGTCCCGAAGCGTGATGCGTCGGCGGTGTTTCGCACTCAGACTGATCTGAAAATTGACGTCATCGCATTACCTCTAAGTTTTTGAATAGTCGGTAATCCTCCGAGAACCATTCGGACTGCGATAGTTTATCGCCTCCCGGCATGGAATTTTTGGTTAATAATTTCCCACTTTCATTCGAATTGCAGACGTCGGGCAATCGGAAAGGAGTCCGTTGGGGCTGAAACCCTTTACCACCACAGCAGGAAGCAACATGAAGCAGTTCCTCTCCCTCACCGCGTGCGCGCTTTCGATCTCCCTTCTCGCGGCCTGTGCCACCGGCCCCGATCGCGACAAGGAGATCGCCCTCAATCAGCAGGTCGGCATCGAAGTCACCCAAACGCCCGAAGGCGTGCAAGTGCGTCTGCCCGACCGCGTGCTCTTCGACTTCGACAAGTCCGGTCTGCGCGGCGATTCCGGACCCGCCATCCAGCGCGCGGTCGTGCTGCTCAAGCGCAGCAAGAAGTCCGTGATCGTCGAGGGTCACACCGACGATACCGGTACGCACGAGTACAACCAGGCGCTCTCCGAATCGCGTGCGCAGACCGTCGCGGGTGCGCTGGAAGAGCGAGGCATCGCATCCTCGCGCGTCACTACGAAGGGTTTCGCCTACGACCGCCCCGCAGCAAGCAACGCCACCCCCGAAGGCCAGGCGAAGAACCGCCGCACGGAAATCGTGGTGATCGGCGAATCGCTCGACGCGATCATGGGCAAGCCGGCAAAACGGAACTGACGCAAGTCACTTGCTGATCGGCGAGTGCTGTCGGAGGTCGGCTGAAACTCGGCCGACTACCTCCAGTATCCCGCCGCGTAATGCCGATATCCCCAGTTCGGACGCCCGCCCCAGTAACCCACCGCGACAGACGGCGCATACACCGGTGCGGGCGGCGCGTAGTAAGCGACGGGCGGCGCATAGACCGGAACCGGCGCAACCGGCGCAAAGGGCGGCACCGGAACCACGGGCGCATACGGCGCAACCGCCACGACAGGCGCAACAGGCATAACTGGCATAACAGGCATCCCCACACTCATGCCGACGAACACATGCGCCTGAGCGCTACCCACCAGTCCGACACCAAGCAGCGTAGCGACGGCGACATAACCGATTTTTTTCATGATCCTTCTCCTGGAAACGCGGTGCGGCGTGGTCACGCATCGGTTGAGAAGGATTGTGGGCGTCGAGAATGAGCGAAGAATGAGCGCTTATTCAGTCCCGCAGTCGTTGCAGGTGTTGTCGATATATCTCGCCGCCTTGCCGCGCTCGGGCGGGCTGACCTGCATATAGCCGCCATCGAGGATGTTATGACGGACGACGTTCCCGCTATAGTCGACGCCGCCCTCGCCATTCGACCCGCCCGTGATATTGCCGCCGTTGATCATGCGGTTGCATTCGAGGACGTTGCCGCCGGTGTCCTGCGTGGCGTCGTTGTTCTCGGGGCCCATACGGCAGTTATCCGCCAGATTGTAGGCAATGCGTCCCTTGACCGAGCCCACCAGCGCGATGCCGTAGAGCGGGCAGTTGGCGAACGAGTTGAACACGAGAACGGCGCCGGTCCCGCCGCCTTGTCCTTCGGTCTGGAACATCGACTGGCCGAAGAAATCGCGGAAGCTGTTGCCCGCGAGCGTGAAGTTGTCGACCGCGCCGTTGGTCTGCACCGGAATATCGTAATGTCCGGGGCTGTCCCAGTCACGGATGCGAGTCGGATTCGCGCCCACGAAGTTACAGCCGACGAGACTGTTCCCCGTCGACGGACCCTCGAAGTTGAACATGTTGCTGTCCTCGCGGACCGTCTTTTTGAGCGTCGCGCCGGGCTCGCACTGAATATGCCGGTTACTGGCCGTGATGACGACCGTGTGATTCAGCACATAGGTTCCAGCGGGCACGAGCACGTCGCCGGCATCGACGGCGGCCTGAAATGCTTTGGTGTCGTCGGTCTTGCCGTTGCCGGTGGCGCCGAACGCCTTCGGGCTGCGCGGATCGACCAGTTTGGGCGGCGTGAAGGAAGTATCCGGGCAGCTCGCCGTCGCCGGGACCGGCGAACTGGTGAGGCTCGCGCGATGAGCGCCGCTGTCGCGCTCGTCTCTGAACTGCCGCCACCAGCGCATCAGGTTATGGAATGTAAGGCGATCCAGGAGACGGCCATCGTCCCAGGCAGCGTAGACCGTCTGAAAGTGTCTGGTTACGCCGGGCGTGTTGATCACGAGCAAGGAAACGACAATCAATATCCCGCCAACCACGATCGATTTCTTCATTGACATCCCATGCACGCTTTGGATTTCTCGATGGCGAGGCCTCGGTAAGCCGTCGCGCAGCCGCAACTCTCGCACGTTATACCCGCCGACTTCTGCCCGGTAGCACACCAGGCGAGCGTGCGAAATGCCGGCGCCAAACCGCATCATCGCGCGCCGGTGGCGTGGCGAACAGTCTGCCCGTCGCCTTTGATGCACGCTCCCTCGGTGCGCAAGCGGCCAGCCGGTCCTGCGCGGATCGGATTCATTTGCCGGAGGAAGCGTGCTGACCGCAACAGTGCAATCGCTAAGGGAGCGTCTGCTTGGCGTTCATCAGGATCACAAGCGCATCGCGAGGAGCGCTTTCGTCCTGCTGTTATTCGTGCTCGCCGGGAAGTTCATCGGCGCATCGAAGGAAATGGCGATCGCGTACCGATACGGCATCAGCGGCACCGTCGATGCCTATCAGCTCGCGCTCACGCTCGTCACGTGGCTGCCCGCGACGATCACGAACCAGTTGAGCGTGCTGCTCGTTCCCGCGCTCGTCGCGCTCAGAAACGACAAGGCCCGGCAGAACCAGCTTCTCGGCGAACTCGAAGGGGCGGGGCTCGCCATCGGCATCGTGTTTTCGTTGCTGCTCTATTTTTTCTGGCCTCACATGGTGGGCTTCTTCTCGGGAAGCCTCGCCGAATCGACCCGCGAGATGTGCCGTCAGATGGTCGTCGGCATGACGCCGGTCGGCGTGCTGGCCTTCACGATCTGCATCTCGGCCGCCCGGCTCCAGGCTTCCGAAAAGCACATCAACACGCTGCTCGAATGCGTGCCGGCGATCGCGTTGCTCGTTTTCGTGCTGAGCGCGCGCGACAATACGTCGACCATGCCGCTCATCGTGGGCACGACGATCGGCATCGTGATCCAGGCGGCGTGGCTCCGGATACTCGCTAAACGAGCCGATGCCGTGCCCGCGCGTCCGCGTCTGTCGCTGCGGGCGAAGGAGTGGCCGGGCATGACGCGCTCGATGGGCATGCTCTTGATCGGCTCGGTTGTCGCGAATCTGTGGCTTCCCGTCGATCAGTATTTCATGGCGCATATGGGCGATGGCGCCATCGCGACGCTCGGCTATGCGAACCGCCTGCTCTCGCTGCTCGTGAGCATGGGCGCGATCGCGATCAGCCGCGCAACTCTGCCGATCCTTTCGGAAATCCTGCATCGCGGCGATCATGCGCGGGCGCGCAGCACGGCCATCAAATGGTCGTTCGTGATGCTGGCCGTGGGCTCGGTCGGCGCCGCGATCGCCTATATCTTCGCGCCGTATGCGATCAAGCTGTTCTTTCAGAAGGGCGCGTTCACGAGCGAGGACACGATCGCGGTCACGAGCCTGTTTCGCTTCGGGCTTTCGCAGATTCCTTTCTCTTTCGGGATGTGCGTGCTGATCCAGTTGTTCGCGAGCGAAGCGCGCTACAGGGCGATCACGGTCATTTCCGTGCTGGGCTTCGCGACCAAGCTGGCGGCCAATGCGGTTCTGATTCGCTTCTACGGTCCGCTGGGCGTGCCGCTCGGCACCGGAGTGGGCGCGGCCAGTGTGCTGGCCTGCTATCTCTTCTGGACCCGCTTCGCGCCGCCTTATGTCGGCAAGAGCGAGCAAGGTCACAACTGATCGCGGGATCGTCGGCCGCTCCTTATCGGCGAGCGGCCGACGATCCTGTCAGCACTTCTACGCGCGCCGGACCATGACGCTGTGACCGCGGCGCCGCACTTCCGACTCGTCTTCCACGCCGTAGTCTCTGTCGAGCGCGGCGGCGGCGGCATAGACGCCCGGTTCTTCGATCACGCCCGCATGGTTCCCCGGCACTTCCGCGACCGTCAGCCCGCCGCGAGCGATCTTGCGATACAGCGGCAGCGGATCGCCCCGGTCCTCGTCGCGCAAGGCCGCGCGCACATAGACGATCCGCCCGCCCGCGTACGGCTTCGGCCGATAGTTGTTCATCGCGGTGCGGCACGTATCGCGCATGCGCCTCAGGACCGGCGGCATCGGATCGGCGGCAGCCGGTGCCGCCTGCGCCTGCGGCACACGCCCGAGCCGCATCGCCACCTTGTTCACGGCGGCGTGGAACTTGGCCGCCGCGAAACCGATGCGCGCTTTCGGCGACATGCCGGAGAGCGTCTTCAACAGCCGGCTCGCATAATCGCGCCTGAATTCGAGCAGCGCGAACCACGGCAGCCAGCGTTCCTGCACGTAGGTGTCGAGCAGACACACGAATTCCGTGCGCTCGCCCGCGCCGAACAATTGCTGCGCGATTTCGAGCGCGATCAGCCCGCCGAAAGAAAAGCCGGCGAGCGCATACGGCCCGGTCGGCTGAACCTTGCGAATCTCGTCGACGTACGTTTTCGCCATTTCCTCGACGCGACGTTGCGGCGGCGTTTCACCGTCGAGCCCGATCGCTTGCAGACCGTACACCGGGCGCGTCTTGCGCAGGCTCCCGATGAGCCGCGTGCATTCGAGCACCGAGCCCGTCACGCTGTGCACGAAGAAGAGCGGCGCGCCATCGCCTTCGCGCATCGGCACCAGCACTTCCGATGTCTGCGGCAGCGCGCCGTTCTCGATCACGTCGGCGAGTTTCGCGATGGTCGGCGCGCGCAGCATCGTCGCGAGCGGAATCGGGCGGCCGATGACCGGCTGCAATTCCGCGACGAGCCGCGCCGCCAGCAGCGAATGTCCGCCGAGCTCGAAGAAATTGTCGTCGCGGCCGATCGGCGCGAAGGCGAACAACTGCTCCCATTTGGTGCGCAGCAGCCGTTCCAGTTCTTCGCGCGTCGCGTAGGTTTGCGGCGAATCGGCGGAGCGGGGCTGCAAGGCCGGGTGCGTGCGGATCGCATCGAGCGAGGCGGGATTGCGCAGCGCGGCGGCGTTGGTCACGTCGAGTCCGTTGACCGCGTTGCGCACCGCGGCTTCCGTGAGCTTGCCGCTATGCGTGATAGGCAGATCGTCGACGGCCGCGATCACATCCGGCACATGCGCGGCCGACGTGCGGCGCACGAGATCGCGGCGAATCCGCGCGATCAGCGTCCCGTTGAGCCGCGCGCCCGGCTTCAGCGTGACGAGCAGCACGAGACGCTCGCCGATGGGATTGCCCGGACCATCGGCGCTGGCGGCATCGCGCATGCGCTGCTGAACGACGATGCCCTCGCGTATCTCGGGAATGTCGTTGAGCACGCCGTAGATCTCGCCCGGCCCGACATTGATGCCGCGCACGACGAGCACGCCATCGCTGCGCCCATGCAGGCGCGCGGTGCCTTCCGGCGGAAACTCGATCTGGTCGCCATGCGTCCATACGCCGGGATTCGCGCTGAAATACGCCTTGTGAAAGCGCTCGCCGTCCGGATCGTTCAGAAACCCGAGCGGCCGCGACGGGAACGGATTCACGCACACCAGTTCGCCGACGCCTTGCGCGCGCGCGCCGTCGCGCCAGGCCTGGACATCGAACCCGAGACTCTTGCACTGCGCTTCGCCCGCATACACGGGAAGATTCGGATTGCCGAGCACGAAGCAGCCGAGGATATCGGTGCCGCCGGAAATGGACTGCAGCCGCAGCGGCTTCACGTTGTTGCGGACCCATTCGAACTGCGCGTCGAAGAGGATCGCGCCGGTCGACATCATCGAACGAAGGGCGCTCAAATCGAATTCACGCGCTGGCACGAGACCGGCGTCCTCGCACATCTTCAGATACGCGGGACTCGTGCCGAACGCATTGACGCGCTCTTCGGCGACGATCCGCCACAACGTATCGACCGATGCGATCGGCCCGTCGTAGGTCACGATTTCGACGCCCGATGCGAGCGCCGACAATTGCCAGTTCCACATCATCCACGCGCAACTGGTGTGGAAGTACATGCGATCGCCGGGACGCAGATCGCAGTGCAGCCGATGCTCCTTCAGATGCTCGATCAGGCTGCCGCCCGTGCCGTGCACGATGCACTTCGGCTTGCCGGTCGTGCCCGACGAGAACATCACGAAGAGCGGATGATTGAAGTTGAAGCGCTTCCATTCGACACGGCGCGGATCGCCGGCCGCGAGCAATGCGTCGAGCGAGTTGACGGGCGGCGTGGCGCGCAGGGCCGAAGGATCGCCGTCGAGGCTGACGATGCCCGCGAGCGTCGGCAGCGCGTCGGCGAGCAAGGCCATTTTTTGCGCGAGCGGCGTGCCGGTGTCGAACGGCTGTGCGGCCGTATGCGCGAACAGGAAACGCGGCTCCAGTTGCGTGAAGCGGTCGAGCAGCGTCTCGATGCCCATCTCGGGCGCGGCGGTCGACAGCGTCGCGCCGATCGCGGTCACGGCAAGCGCGGTGACGATCGCATCGGCGTCGTTGCGCATCACGCCCGCGACGCGGTCGCCTTCGCGCAGACCCAGCTGCGTGAGCGCATCGGCAAGGCGGGCGACGCGGGCGCGCAACTCGCCGCGCGTCAGATGCACGCGGCGTCCGTCGGCATGGCAGGCGGTGAGCGCGGGCGCATCGGCGGGGGCAACTGCGAAGTCGAGCAGATTCTCCGCATAGTTCAGTGTTACGTTGGGAAAGAAACGCGCTTGCTCGCATATATCGCCGACGCACACGGGCTCCGCATCGCCCGACCACTTCAGTCCATGCGTCCATTGCATGAAACACTTCCAGAAGACGCGATAGTCCCGGACCGAGAAGTCGTGCAGTTCGTCGTAGTGTGTGAATGGCCGGCCCGTGTGTGCCTGCAGCGCCGCGGTGAACGCAGTCATCTGAGACTGTGCGGTGCGAACAGGTTCCTGGTCGAAAATCGGCAGGCGTGCTCTCGCCTCGTTGGGCGGTTCCGAACGATCCATGTGAAGCTCCCTCAGCGGTTATGGCAATACCGAGTCCCGACGGCTTGCCTTATTTTTCTTGACTCTTTGAGTTGTGCGCGGCGCCTTGGGCGCTCTCGATATGTGAGGTCCGATTCCGGGCGGACCGGTGTCATCGACGATGAAGCGTATCCAGCCAGATCGTGTCGTAATGTGCGGAGAGATACAAAAGTCGTCGGCTGGTTGCAGGCACGTGTCAGGAATCGGTATGAATGACACTTGATGCCATGCATCACGCCATGCAACAGATTGGAGAACGAACTATATTCTTGCAAAAAGCTTTCGATATCTTGCGTACGGACATTCGCAATTGCACAGCGTCTAATGGCAGTTGGAAAGTTGGAGAACAGACGGCAATATGCATTTCCCGGCAAGAAGAAAATTCATGGCGCTGGCGCTGGCGCTGGCAGCATGTGTGGGCGGCGTAGTCGCGACGCGCGCGTTCGAGCACGGCACCGAGCGCGCCGACGGCATTGCCTATGGCAAGGAGCCGCGCGAGCGGCTCGACGTCTACGCGCCCGAATCACGCGATCGCGCGAATCTGCCCGTCGTCGTGTACTTCTACGGCGGGGGCTGGCAGAGCGGGCATCGATCGGACTCGCGCGACGTGGGCGAAGCGCTCGCCGCGCACGGCATCGTGACGGTCGCGCCGGACTACCGCATCTATCCGGAGGCGGTTTTTCCGGGCTTTCTCGATGACGCCGCCGCAGCCGTGCGCTGGGCGCGCGATCACGCGCACGAGTTCGGCGGCGATCCCCGGCGCATCTTCCTGATGGGTCATTCGTCGGGCGCGCACATGGCCGCCATGCTCGCGACCGATCCGCGCTATCTGGCCGCGCAGGGCATCGCGAACACGTCGCTTGCGGGGATGATCGGACTCGCGGGGCCGTACGCCGCCATCCCGACGAGCGACCCGCACATGGACGAGATCTTTCCGGCAGCATTGCGCGCGGGAGCGTTGCCCATCGCGTTCGTTTCGGGAAACGAACCGCCGATGCTGCTCGCCGCGGGCACGGCGGATACCGATGTCGATCCGCGCAACAGCGATCGTTTCGCCGAGGCTTTGCGCGCGCATCACGATGCCGTCGTGCTCAAGAAATACGCGGGCTACGGCCACGATACGGTCGTCAAGTCATTTTCGGCGAAGCGGCGCAAGGATTCGCCCGTTCTCGCCGATGTCACCGCGTTCATCGACGCACATTGAGCCGGGCGGGGCCGCGTCCGTCGGCCGCAGGTGTGCTCCAGCGAAATGCTTGATGCAGGTCAACGGTTAAAAGCACGTCGATCCTTAAAGTGATTCCGGACTTGCGCGAGCAGAAGCGCGCATGTCGATACGGCCTCGTCAATCGACTTCCGGAGCACATGATGCAAGCACGCGATGTAATGACTTCCCCCGTCGTTTCCGTCACGCCCGAAACCAGAGTGCATGAACTGGCGCGATTGCTCGTGGAGCATCGCATCAGCGCTGCGCCCGTCGTCGATCAGGAAGGGCAGGTCATCGGCATGGTCAGCGAGGGCGATCTGCTGCATCGGGAAGAGATCGGCACCGAGAAGCGCAAGCGCCGCTCGTGGTGGCTCGACATGCTCGGCTCCGACGGCGGCGCGGCCGACTACATCAGGTCGCATGCGCCGACGGTCGGCGAAATCATGAGCCGCGAGCCCATCTGCGTGAAAGAGGAGACGTCGCTCGCCGATATCGCCGCGGTGCTCGAAAGCCATCACATCAAGCGCGTGCCGGTGCTGCGCGACGGCCGTCTCGTCGGCATAGTCAGCCGTTCGAATCTGGTGCAGGCGCTGGCGTCGTCGCTTGCCATCGAAGCCGCGCCGCAAGCGCTGGCAAGCGATGCGGAAATCCGCGCGATGCTGATGGGCGACCTCGCGGGACGCGGCTGGGCGTTTCCGGGGCGCAATATCGTTGTGCGTGAAGGCGTCGTGCATTTGTGGGGCACGGTCTGGTCGAGAGATCAGCTCGACGCCATGCGGATCGCGTCGGAAAGCATCCCGGGCGTGAAGCGCGTCGAGGATCACACGATTCCTTATCCAATCATGCCCGGTCTCTAAGTGAAGAAATAGACGTTGACAAAATCTGACTTTGCAGTAAAGTTACGTTCCATGGCAGTTCGCCGCACTGGAGAACAGGCATGGACCATTACACTCCCGAAAGCTTCACACTGACGCAGAGCGTCGGTTTCGCGGTCAACAAGGCGCGCAACCTGCTGGCCGCGGAACTCGACGCCGCGCTGAAAGATCTCGGCATCACCACGCAGCAAATGGGGATTCTCATGTCCATGCGCGGCGGCAAGACGCAGACGCCGTTCGAGTTGTCGAAACTGCTCGGCATCGACACCGGCCTCATGACGCGCATGCTCGACAAACTCGAAGCGCGCGATTTACTGCAACGCACGCGCAGTCTGGAAGATCGCCGCGTCGTGAATCTCACGCTGACCAAGGCAGGCGAGAAAGTCGCGGCGGAGTTGCCGCATATCGCGCCGGTCGTGCTGAACAAGCGCCTCAGGAAGTTCAGCAAGAGCGAGTTCCAGGAATTCCGCCGGCTGCTGAACAAGTTTCTCGAAGACTGAGCGCGCGGCGCACGGCGTCCGCGCATTTTTTTCGTCCATTTATCTGACAGGTCAGAAAATGAAAAAGCAAGAAAATCGCAGCACGTTCGGTTCGCGGATCGCGCGGACCGGCGTCACGTTGATGCTCGCCGCGGTGCTTTCGGCGTGTGCGAACTACGCAGGCATCCATAGCGACAAGGAACCGGCGCAGCCGCAAGACTACGCGACGCAGCAGAGCCTGCCCGCCGATGAAGGCCGCTGGCCGGCGTCCGACTGGGCCGATCAGTTCGGCGATGCGCAACTGCGCGCGCTGCTCGACGAAGCGCTCGCCGGCAGCCCGACGCTCGAACAGGCGCGCGCCCGTATCGCGGCGGCCTCTGCGTATAGCGAAACCGCGAAAGCGGGCACGCTGCCGCGCGTCGATGCGTCCTATTCCTACACACGCCAGCGATTTTCCGAGAACGCGCTCGTGCCGCCGCCGTACGCCGGTTCGTGGCAGTCGGAGAACAAGGGGCTGCTGTCCGCTTCCTACGATCTCGATCTGTGGGGCAAGAACCGCGAGGCGCTCAAATCCGCCGTGTCGCAAGTGCAGGCGAGCCGCGCCGACGCGGAAGCCGTGCGGCTCGCGCTCGACACGTCCATCGCGCGCACGTACAACCAGCTCGCGCGGCTTTATGCGCTGCACGACATCGCGCAGAGCGAGGTCGACGAGCGCGACAAGATCGTGCGCATCACCGCGGGCCGCATCGCCAACGGGCTCGATACCGAAGTCGAACGCAAGACCGCCGAAGCCGATCTCGCGTCGAGCCGGTCGGCGCTGTCCGCGCTCGATGGCCGTATCGTCGCGACGCGCTATCAGCTCGCGGCGCTCGTCGGCAAGGGTCCGGACCGTGGCTTGTCGATCGCGCGTCCGCAGCTCGGCATCGGCGATGAAGTGCGTCTGCCCGGCAATCTTCCCGCCGATCTCGTGAGCCGCCGACCGGATATCGTCGCGGCGCGCTGGCGTGTCGACGCGATGACGCACGACATCAAGGAAGCGAAGGCGGAGTTCTACCCCGACATCAACCTGAGCGCGTCGCTCGGCCTCGACGCGTTCGGCTTCGGCCGGCTGCTGACGGCGGCAAGCCGCACCGTGTCCGCAGGCCCGGCGATCCATCTGCCGATTTTCGACGGCGGCGCGCTGCGAGCGCAACTCAAGGACCGCTACGCCGGCTTCGACTACGCCGTCGCGACCTATGACCAGACGCTCGTCACCGCGCTGAACGACGTCGCCACGAACCTCTCGCAGATTCGCTCGACCGATGCGCAACTCGTCGATGCGAACGTCGCGCAGGACGCGGCGCACAGCGCGCAGCGACTGGCGCTCACGCAATACCGCGCGGGCCTCGCGAACCAGTTGACCGTGCTGAACGCGGAGACCAACGCGCTCGCGTCCGAACGCGCGGTCGCGAATCTGAAGATGGACCGGCGCGATCAGCAGATCGCGCTCGCGGCCGCGCTGGGCGGCGGCTACACGGATACATCAGCCGATGCGCTCGCCGCACGCTGATCGGCCAACAGGGAACGGAGCACTGACATGAGCGACACCATCACCACCGAACGCACGGACGCGAATCAATCGGCGGCCGACACGACGACCCAACCGCGCAGCAAGCGCAAGCTGCTGCTCTCGCTGCTCGCGGCGGCGATCGCGCTCGGCGGCGCGGGCTGGGCCGGCTATTACTACACGACGGGCCGTTTCTTCGAATCGACCGACGATGCCTACGTCAGCGGCAATCTCGTGCAACTGACGCCCGAAGTGAGCGGCACGGTGATCGCCGTGAACGCCGACGACACGCAGATCGTCCATCAGGGCGATCCCGTCGTCACGCTCGACGCCGCCGACGCGAAGGTCGCGCTCGCCAATGCCGAAGCGAATCTCGCGCAAACGGTGCGGCAAGTGAGCAGCCTGTACGTCAACAACGCGTACTACGCGGCGACGGTCGCGCAGCGCCAGTCCGATCTGACGCGCGCGCAGTCGGACCTGAAGCGCCGCATGGCGATCGCCGACACCGGCGCGGTCTCGGGCGAGGACATCGCTCATGCGCGCGATGCCGTGAGCGCCGCGCAGGCAGCACTCGACGCGGGCCGGCAGCAGGCCGAGTCGAATCACGCGCTGACCGACCGCACGTCGATCGAACGGCATCCGAATGTGCAGGCCGCCGCCGCGAAGGTGCGCGACGCGTGGCTCGACAACGCGCGCAATACGCTGCCCGCGCCGGTGACAGGCTATGTCGCGCGCCGCTCGGTGCAGGTCGGCCAGCGCGTCGCGCCGGGCACGCCGCTCATGGCGATCGTCCCGCTCGACGGCGTCTGGGTCGATGCCAACTTCAAGGAAGTGCAACTGGCGCATATGCGCATCGGCCAGCCGGTCACGCTGACCGCCGATGCGTACGGCGCGAAGGTGAAGTACCACGGTCATGTCGAAGGATTTTCGGCGGGCACGGGCGCGGCCTTCGCGGTGCTGCCCGCGCAGAACGCGACCGGCAACTGGATCAAGGTCGTGCAGCGTCTGCCGGTGCGCATCCGGCTCGATCAGCGCGATCTGGACGCGCATCCGCTGCGCATCGGTTTGTCGATGCAGACGGACGTCGAAACGCGCGATCAGTCCGGCACGCAACTCGGCGCGGCATCGACGACGTCGTATCGAACCGATGTCTTCAGCCACTACGGCGACGAGGCGAACGCGGAGATCGAAAGGATCATCGCGGAAAACGTGACGTCACGCTGACGCGCATTTTTTCGTCCAAATATCTGACAGGTCAGTCATCAACAAATCAGGTAAAGCCATGAACCCGACCACGCAACCCGCGCCGCTGCAAGGCGGCAAGCTCGTCCTCGCGACACTTGCCGTTGCGCTCGCGACCTTCATGAACGTGCTCGACTCGTCGATCGCCAACGTCGCGATTCCGACGATCGCGGGCAATCTCGGCGTCTCGGTCGATGAAGGCACGTGGGTCATCACGCTGTTCGCCGCCGCCAACGCCATCTCGATTCCGCTCACGGGCTGGCTCACGCAGCGCGTCGGCCAGATCAAGCTGTTCGTCTGGGCGATCCTGCTGTTCGTCGTGTCGTCGTGGCTGTGCGGCATCGCGCCGAATCTGCCCGTGCTGCTCGCCGCGCGCATTCTGCAAGGCGCGGTGGCCGGTCCGCTGATTCCGCTGTCGCAGGCGATTCTGCTCGGCTCCTATCCGAAGGAGAAAAGCTCGACCGCGCTCTCGCTCTGGGCGATGACCGCGACCGTGGGACCGATCGCCGGTCCCGCGCTCGGCGGCTGGATCACCGACAGCTATTCGTGGTCGTGGATCTTCTACATCAACATTCCGGTCGGGCTGTTCGCGGCGGGCGTGACATGGGCGATCTATCGCGAGCGCGAAACACCGGCGAAGCGCGTGCCGATCGACAAGGTCGGACTGATCTCGCTGATCGCGTGGGTGGCGTCGCTGCAAATCATGCTCGACAAGGGCAAGGACCTCGACTGGTTCAATTCGCCGGTGATCGTCGCGCTGGGCGTGTTCGCGCTCATCAGCTTCGTGTTCTTTCTGATCTGGGAGCTGACGGAGAAAAATCCGGTGATCGACATCAAGCTTTTCATGGGGCGCAACTTTCTGGGCGGGACGGTCGCGATTTCCGTCGCGTATGCGGTGTTCTTCTCGAACCTCGTGCTGCTTCCGCAATGGATGCAGGAATATCTCAACTACCGTTCCGTCGATGCCGGTCTCGTCACCGCGCCGCTCGGCATCTTCGCCGTGATTCTCGCGCCGGTGATGGGCAAGCTGATGCCGCGATCCGACGCCCGCGTGCTCGCCACGCTCGCCTTTCTCGGATTCGCGGCGGTGTTCTTCATGCGCTCGCACTACACGACCGGCGTGGATACGTTCACGCTCGTCGTGCCGACGCTGCTGCAGGGCATTCCCACCGCGCTCTTCTTCGTGCCGCTGACGGCCATCATCCTGTCGGGCCTGCCGCCCGCGAAGATTCCGGCGGCGGCGGGCTTGTCGAACTTCGTGCGCGTGTTCGCGGGCGCGGTCGGCACATCGCTCGCGAGCACGGGCTGGAATGACCGGACCATCCTGCATCACTCGCAGCTCGTCGAGCAGGCGAGCGTGCATAACCCCACGTTCGTCGATGCGATCGGTTCGGTGCAAAGCACGCTCGGCGGCAGTCCTGCGCAGGCGCTGGCTTTCTTCGAGCGCTCGTTGACAACGCAGGCCGCGATGCTCGGCCTCAACGATATCTTCTGGCTGTCCGCGGTGATCTTCATCGCGATCGTGCCGCTCATCTGGCTGACGAAGCCGGGCAAGGGCGCGGGTGCGGGCGCGGCGGGGGCTGGCGGGCACTGAGCTGCGGTGTGGGTCGAATGCGCCTGGATCCGCGAATGCGGATGATTCGATCGGTCTTTTAAGTATCGGAGTAGTGCGAAATGAAATTCTCGGGCACGCTGGAGACCAGCGCCGCGCCATCTCGTCCGGTTATAGGTAATAGAACCTATTTCCCCGCTCTGACATGCTAATATCAGGACGTGGCATAGTTGCATAGCCTGCAACTGTCCGGCGAATGGCGACCGGGACGCCGCGCGATGAGCGCAACTATCCACCGATACCGCGAAGACGAGAAATTTCGATACTGGAACTTCCTGATGAAAACGATGGCGATCAAAATCACTTCGGCGGACATTCAAGGTAAAGAACGGGACAAGCCTACCGAGACGAAAGTGAGATTGCGCGGAAACAAGGCGAGCCGCATTCCTGAAATCCTCGAAGCGTCAATCGACGTTTTCGCATCCGAAGGCTACGCGGGCTACAGCGCGAACCGTGTCGCTCAGGCCGTCGGGTTACGACTGAGCACCCTCCAGCACTACTTCGGCACGCGGGACCAACTGCTGCATGCGACGATCCGCGAATCCTACAGCCGCTATATCGAGCGTTATTCCAAGCTGAGCAGGAACAAGCTTCGCACGCCCGAAGCGCGTCTCGATGCACTGATCGACGATTTTTTCGACGACGTTCTGGTCGATGCGAGCCAGCCGAAGTCCAGCGTGGCCGCCTTCTGCCTCGACATCTGGACGCTGGCGGAGCGCGACAAGGGCGTAAGCGAACTCGTCGTGGAAGGGAACAAGCAACTCTGCCAGATCTGGATCGACCTCATCGCGGCGATCAATCCAAACCTGTCGGCCGAAGAATGCACCATGCGCGGCACGCTGATCATGGCCCATGTCCAGGGACTCATCGTTTTCTGCCGACGCAGCGGACCGAGCGTGCCCGAGCGTGACGCGCTGCGACGCGCGACAAAGGGCGTCTGGAGAGCGCTGAGCAACGCCTCGACCTGACCTGCATGTCGTGTTTCGGCGACTCGCCGTCGGCGCGTCGCCACAAAGTCCTCTCTGTCGCATAGTCGAATCAAAGCCCTCGCGCCTGGGCCATCGCTGTCTCCCTCCTTACAGCCTCTCCTCACAATGATCGCCCGCCATGCGGCGCTATCGACTCCTTTGGTCGATCCGCCTGTCTACGTGCGCGCTGCCGCATTCCCCATGTCGATCTATGTATGCACTTTAATCGGTCGACATACCTATTGATTAGAAAACTCAGGGTATGTCCTAGCCCATAAGATTGCGGTCAAGCCGCCGAGCTATCTTGATTTGATGGTTAAAGTACCTATACTTTATGTGTAGCGTTACCTATAAATTGATTGACGTAGGAACGACATCGAGACAGTCGGTCGCGTTCGGTATTGGCGACGGGTCACGATGGCGCGCAGGAAAATCCGCGCCCATGAGCTTTTTCCGGCGCATCGAAATCATTTGCATGTGGCTTTGCAAGGTGGCAGATCGGCGGCTCCACGGCTCCTGATTCACATCGGGACGTCGTGCGGCGCTGTCGAACTGCGCGGTCGTCCGATGAACACAGCAAGTTCCGAAGACGAAATCCGGCATGAGCGCGGGCATCGGAGACGATCCGCGCACGTTGATAAGGGAGAGCGTTCGTGGGTTACGAAATTGGTATCGACGTCGGTGGGACATTTACAGATTTCGTTGTCCGAAATGGAGGTGAAACATTCAGCGGCAAGACGCTGACCACACCTTCCGATGAGGCAACCGGCATTCTCAATGCAGTGGCCATGATGGCCGAGCATTTTCACACCGACGTGCAGACGCTGTTCCGCGAGACGAGTTCCTTCGTTCTCGGAACAACGGTCGTCACCAACGCCATCCTGGAGTATGCGGGGGCCAACACCGGGATGATCACGACGAAAGGCTTTCGCGACATCATCGAACTGCGCACCGGCTTCAAGGAAGACCATTTCGACATCCGTCTTCCGGCACCCTTTCCGATCGTGCCGCGCCAGAAGCGCAAGGGCGTGACCGAGCGGATCGATAGCGAAGGCAAGATCGTTTTCCATCTCGACGAAGCTGAAGTGCGCGAGGCGGCGCGCGAACTCAGGAAGCTCGGCGTCGAATCGGTGGCGATCTGCTTTCTGTTTTCGTTCCAGAATGCCGTCCATGAAATTCGCGCTCGCGAGATCGTTCGCGAAGAGTTGCCGGACGCGCACATTTCCATCTCGTCCGAAGTGCTGCCGCAAGTGCGCGAGTTCGAGCGCTTCAGCACCACGCTGCTCAACGCCTATCTGAGCCCGAAACTCAGCAACTATCTGCGCAGACTGGAAGCGCGCCTCGTCGAGAGCGGTTTCGGCGGCAAGCTGTTCATCAAGCTCTCGAACGGCGGCGTGATGGATCTCGCCTACTGCACGGAACGCGGCGTGGAGCTCATCCAGTCGGGGCCTTCCGGCGGCGTGACGGCGGCGATCGCCGTGGGCGAGTGGTCGGGGTTCAAGGACATCATCGCGGTCGATATGGGCGGCACGAGCTACGACGTCTGCCTCATCAACGACGGTGCGCCGGACATCGGTGTCGATTCGTGGGTCAATCGCTATCGCGTTGCCGCGCCGATGATCGACATCCACTCGATCGGGACGGGAGGCGGTTCGATCGCCTGGATCGACGAAGGCGGCGCGTTGCGCGTCGGCCCGCGCAGCGCGAGTTCCAACCCCGGCCCTGCCTGCTATGGGCGCGGCGGCAAGGAGCCGACCGTCACCGACGCCAATCTGATTCTCGGCTACCTGAATCCGGGCGCCATCGGCGGCGGAAAGATCGCGCTCGATATCGAGGCGGCACGCGAAGCGGTCCGCACGCGCATCGCCGAGCCGCTGGGCATTTCGGTGGAAGAGGCGGCGAGCGGCATCTTCCGCATCTCCAACGGTGCGATGACCAACGCGGTGCGCTACGTGTCGGTGTCGCGCGGACGCGACCCGCGTGACTTCGCGCTGATGGCGTTCGGCGGCGCCGGGCCGATCCACATGGGCGTGCAGGCGAAGGACCTCGGCATCAAGACGGTGCTCGTGCCGAAGAACGCCGGGGTGTTCTGCGCGCTCGGCTGCCTCATATCGGACTTCAAGATTTCGAAGGTCAAGAGTTACATCGCGCGTATCGGCCAGGTGGATCTCGATGTGCTCAACGGCATCTTCGAGGATATCGAGCGTGAACCGGAAGCGCTTCTCGCCTCGGCGCACGGTGTGATCGAAGTCGTCGCACAGCGCTCGATCGACATGCGCTATGTCGGCCAGACGCACGAAGTGACCGTGCCGATCCGCTCGCGCACGAAGCGCGTGTCGGATCTCACGCTCAAGAAGACCTTGCAGGACTTCCACGATCTGCACGCGAAGCTCTACTCGTTCAAGCGGCCGGAACAGCCGGTCGAAATTCTGAGTGTGCGCTCCGACCTCATCGGCACGCGCGACACGATGAAGTACCGCAGCCAGCCGTTCGGCTCGGAGAAGCCCGATCAGGCGCGCAAGGGCACGCGTTCGGCGAGCTTCGAAGGCCTGGGTTATCTCGACGTGCCGGTGTACGACGGCACGAAAGTGACACCCGGCAACATCATCGCGGGACCGTCGATCATCGAGGAACCCGCGACGACGATCGTCATCTATCCCGGCCAGGAAGCGGTGCTCGACCACTACCAGACCTACGTCATCGAAAGCCTGGACTAAGGGGAAGCCATGACGATGCCACCCAGACAGGACGTTGTTTCCGCCGCGATTCTGCGCAGCAAGTTCGAGGCTGTCGTCGCCGAGATGGAAGCGACGCTCGCCAACACGGCGTACTCGCCGACCATCGGCGTATCGCGCCGCTGCGCGACCGCGTTGTTCACCGAAGAAGGGCAACTGATCGCGGTCAGCAATCCGCTCTACATGTATCCGATGGCGATGACGGCCGCCACCGTGATCGACTATTTCCAGTACGACCTGTCCGCCGAAGACATGCTGCTGACGAACGATCCCTATGGCGGCGGCGCGGGACTGCAAACCTTCACGCTGGTTGCGCCGGTCTCTTACGGCGATTCCATCACGCTGTACGTTGCGGTGTGCGGTCACACGGAGGATTTCGCGGGCAACGTGCGCGGCAATCTCGACCCGGGCGCGACCGAGCTATGGGCGGAAGCCGCGCGCTGCACGCCGGTGCGGCTCGTGCGGGAAGGCAAGCTGCGCCGCGACCTGCTGCAAACTCTTTCGCTCAATAGCCGCAATCCGGTGGCGTTCGGACTGGACATCGAAGCGATGATGGCGGCAGCCGAGATCGGCCGGGCGCGCCTCGGCGGCCTGCTCGACAGCTACGGCCGCGAGCCGTTGCTGGCGGCGGTCGGCTGGGTGCTGGACTATTCCGAGCGGCGCATGCGCGCGCTGATCGAGCAGCTTCCTCCCGGTCGCCATGAAGGGCGTGGCGTGCTGGCACACGACGCTCACGGCGGCCGTGACGCAACCGTGCGCGTGGCGCTGAGCGCAAGCGACGGCACGGTGACGATCGACTTCTCCGGCACCGATGCGCAGTCGCCGGGATTCGTCAACGCGAGCCGGTCCGTGAGTTCGACGTTTGCCGTCCTGCCGCTCATCGTGGCCTTCGGCGGCGAAGTGCCGTGCAATGCCGGATCGATGCGCTGCGTGAACGTGATCGCGCCGGAGGGAACGCTCGTGAATCCGCGCTACCCGGCGCCGACGGGATGGGGCTTGCAGCATACCGGCTGCGAGATCGCGGAGGCCGTTTGCGCCGCGATCGATCTTGCGCTGCCGGGACGCGGCGGACGCGTCACGTCGAACGCGATGCTGCTGTTCTCCATCCATCACCTCGCCCGTCACGGCCGCACCGTCGAGCAGGCGGAAATGTTCGACTTCTCCAACTTTGCGCTGGGCGACACCGACGCCACCGCCGAGCACGACGGCTGGGGCTTGCCCGGTATCGCGGCGCGCGTGCCGCTGCCTTCGGTCGAACTGTACGAAGCGGGGCGAGGCGGACGCGTCGAGCAATTCGAATACGCGACCGATTCCGGCGGTCCCGGCACACAGCGGGGAAGTCCGGGAACGCGCGCGGTCATCTCGCTTCCGCGTCCGCCGGCAGGTGAACTGCGGCTGAGCGCCGTCGTCGTTCCGCGTTCGGGGAGCGGGCTCGCGCCGCATGGCGGGCAGGCGGGAAGCGGCAATGCAGTCGAGATTCGCAGCATCGGCGAAAAGGAACTGGATGTCCTCGATGTCCTCACCGGCTGGCCGTTGCAGGACGATGCGACGATCACCGTCGTCATGGGCGGCGGGACCGGCTGGGGCGACCCGTATGCGCGCGCGCCCGAACAGGTGCTGACCGATGTCGTCGACGGGCTCGTGAGCGTCGAGTCCGCGCGCCAGCGCTATGGCGTGGAGATCGACCCCGAATCGCTGACGCTCGATCACCGCGCGACCGAGCTCATCCGCGGCGTACACGCTGCACTCACTGAAATCCGGGAGCGCGAACATGGTTGACAGGATCACCGCCGAGATCGTCCGGCAATACCTTGAGACGGTCTCCGAAGAAATCAGCAAGACGATGGAAAACACATCGGTCTCGCCGGCCTTCTCCGAAGCTCACGACTATTCGACCGGCATTTTCTATGCACGCGGCACGCAGGTCGATCTGCTCGCGCGCGCCAATTCGCAGCCGGTCCACATCTACGCTTCGCTGACCTCGGTCGAGGCGATGCTGCGCGAGTTCAAGTACAACCTGAACGAAGGCGACATGATCATCGCGACCGATCCGTATTTCGGGGGGAGTCATCTTCCCGACTGGACGGTGATGAAGCCGATCTTCTACAACAACAAGCCGGTCTTCTTTCCGGCGGTGCGCGCGCACTTCATGGAGATCGGCGGACCGGTGCCGGGCGGCTACAACTCGAAGGCCAACGAGATCTGGCAGGAAGGCTTCCGCCTCGCGCCGATGAAGATCTGCGAGAAGGGCGAGATGCGGCGTGACGTCGTCGACCTGCTGCGCGCGAACAATCGCTTGCCCGACGCGATGATGGGCGATCTGAACGCGATGATCGGTTCGTGCAAGGTCGGCGAAGACCGGATCCTGCGTCTCATCGAGAAGTACGGCCTCGAAACCATCATCGATACGATCGGCTACCTGCTCGACTACAGCGAGAAGCAAGTCCGCTCCGTGATCGCGACATGGCCCGACGGCGTGTATCGCGGCCAGAGCATTCTCGATCATGACTTCGGCGGCGGCGAGGACATCAACGTCGACGTGGCGATCACGGTGGAAGGCGACACCTGCTCGGTCGATCTGACGGGCACGCACGAGCAGACGCAGGGCTTCATCAACAGCGCGCCCGGCAACAGTTTGTCGTGGGTCTATACCGAATTCTCGGTAGCGATGGCGGGGATTCCCGTGAACTCGGGGTTCTTCCGGCCGATCAAGGTCCATCTGCCGAAGGGCACCGTGGTGAATCCGTATTCGCCGGCGCCGGTCGGCAACTCGACGCTCTGCATCGGCAACGACATCGGTCAGGCGACGATGAAAGCCCTGGAGAAGGTCGTGCCGGAGCGCACCGGCTCGGCGTTCATCGACCTGACCATCGATGTGATCTTCGGCCTCAACAAGCGCTACGACAGCGAGCTTTACATCAGCTTCGACTATTCGGCCGCGCCCGTGTCGAGCGGCGGCGCGTATGGCGCCGACGGATGGGGCGGCTATGCGGCGCCTCACGGGTCGCTGCGGATTCCGTCGTTCGAACTGATGGAAGTGCTGTTCCCGTTCCTCTATTTGCAGAACGAGTACGGCATCGACACCGCCGCGCCCGGCCGCTGGCGCGGCTCTCCGGCGCACCTGATGCAGCGGCGCGCCACCACGGATGCGGTCGGCAATCACTTCCAGGTCCAGCATTCGCGCTATCCGCTCAAAGGCTTCGCGGGCGGCAGCGAAAGCGTCGGCAATCTCGTGGTGCTCGACTACACGGGGCCCAACGAAGAGCCGGTGTACATCGCGCGGGAAAGCTATTTCCAGCAGCCCGGCGAGATCGTGTTCGCGCGCAAGCAGGGTGGCGGCGGCTGGGGCGATCCGCTTGATCGCGACCCGGAGCTGGTCCTGCGCGACGTGCTCGACGAATACGTTTCGCCCGACAGCGCATTCGATGACTACGGCGTCGTGATCGTCGAGACGGACGCGCCGCGTGTCGATCTCGCCGAGACGCGGGCGTTGCGTGCGCGACTGCGGGGCGCGGTGCCCGTAGCCGAATAGCACGCGCGCCCGGCACGCGACGACGCACTCCGAAACGGCTGCCGCACGCGCTCCGCCGCGGCGGCAGCGATGTCCGCATTCCAAGGGAAAAAATGATCAACAACCATATCGTTTCTATCCGGCCCGAATGGGATTGGGAGCACGCGATGCCGCCCGCACCCGCCGTTCGAGGAGGCAACACGGTGTTTCTGTCCGGCCAGATCGCGCTCGGATCGGACGGGAGGCTCGTGGGAGAGGGCGACCTGAGCGCGCAGGCGCATCAGTGCTTCGACAACATTCGGGCCATCCTGCAACGCGCCGGCGGCAAGATGACCGACATCGTCAAGCTGACCACCTATTTCGCCTGCGAACTCACCGAGAACGTCACCGCCGATTACTGGGCCGTGCGCCAGCAATATTTCGGCGCGTACAGGCCCGCGAGCACCGGCGTGCAGGTGGAGGGGCTGATCTATCCGAACGTCCTGATCGAGATCGAGGCGATCGCTGTCCTGCCGGACGGCCTCAGATGAACATCTCGACCGGTCACTACCACCGCGGCGGCGTGCGGCTCGCATACGAGCGCGCCGGCGCCGGACCGCTCGTCGTGTTTCTGCACGGCGTCGGCGGGAATCGTTCCAACTGGCGAGGCGAACTGGAGCGGCTGGGCGGCGCTTATTGCTGCGTCGCCTGGGACGCCCGCGGCTACGGCGACAGCGACGACCCCGACGAGACACTCGTCTTCGACGATTTCGCACTCGACCTCGAAGCCTTGCTCGACCATCTCGGCGCAGAGCGCGCGCATATCGTCGGTCTGTCGATGGGCGGCTTCATCGCGCAGAGTTTCTATATGCGTTGTCCGCAGCGCGTCGCGACGCTCACGCTCGCGGCGACGAGCGCCGGAGCGAATCTGCTCACGCCGGCCGAACGCGAGGACTTCCTCGCGAAGCGGCTCAGGCCGCTGGAGGCGGGCCATTCGATTGCCGATATCGCGCCGGGTCTCGTCGATGTGCTGGCCGGCAAAAGAGCCGATGCCGCGATTCGCGAACGGCTGCGCCTGTCGCTCATCGCATTGCGGCCGGAATCGTACAAACAGGCGCTGCGCGCGCTCGTCACGACCGATTTTCGTCGGGCGCTGCCGTCCATCGAGGTGGAGACGCTCGTCGTCACCGGTGACGATGACCGCGTGTTCGCGCTGTCCGAAAGCGAGTATCTCGCGCAGCACATTGCCGGAAGCAGGCTGACGGTCATCGAGGGCGCGGGCCATCTATGCAACATCGAAGCGCCCGAGGCGTTCGCGGCCGCGCTATCCGCGTTCCTGTCGGGCGAGCGCAAGGCGGGGGCTTCGATCGTCGGCCCGGAGAGACGGACGTAACACAAGCCGACCGGCGCCGCGATCGAATCCGAGGATGTGAGTCATGAACGACAGGATGGAGCTAAGAGTCAGGCGCGTCATCGACGAAGCCGACGGGATTCGTTCATTCGAACTGGTGCGGCCCGATGGCGGCCCGTTGGCTTCGTTCGAAGCAGGGGCCCACATCGACGTGTATCTGCCGACCGGAGCGGTGCGGCAGTATTCGCTGCTGAACGACGATGCGGATCGCGACCGGTACGTGATCGCCGTGCTGAGAGTCGTCGATGGCCGGGGCGGTTCGGCGTTCATGCACGACGCAGTGGAGGCCGGCAGCCGCATCTCGGTCGGGGCGCCGCGCAACGCATTCGCGCTCGCGGACGTCGACGCGCCGGCGGTGCTGGTCGCGGGCGGCATCGGCGTGACGCCGCTCCTGGCGATGGCGCGGCGCCTGTCACGCGAAGGCCGCGCGTTTGCGATGCATTTCGCCACGCGCTCGCTCGCGCGAACGCCCTTCCGCGACGAACTGAAGCATGCCGCATTCGGGCAACAAGTCAGCCTCTATCTCGACGACGGGCCGCCTCATCAACGCTTCGACGCGGCGCGACTCACGCAAGGCATTCCTGCGGGCGCGCACGTGTATTTGTGCGGACCGACGGGCTTCATGAAGGCCGTGTCCGCGTCGGTGGGCGAGCGCCATGACGTCACCCTGCACACCGAATATTTCGCCGCGCCCGCCGCACCGGAACCGAGCGCGGCGAGCTTCAACCTGGTACTGGCGCGCAGCAAGGTCGAGACAACCGTGCCGGCCGATCGCAGCATCGTCGACGTGCTTCGGGAACACGGCGTCGAGCCGCCGCTGAATTGCGAGCAGGGAATCTGCGGCACGTGCCGGACGACCGTGCTCGGTGGCGACATCGAACATCGCGACTACTGCCTGTCGCCACGGGAACAGGCGTGCGGCGACAGGATGATGATCTGCGTGTCGCGCGGCAAGCCCGGCACCACACTCACGCTGGATCTTTAAGGAGTCGAGACAATGTTTCTCCCTGTCAACAATACGCAGGCCAAGCCGGCGATGCCGTCGAACACAGGCTTCAGCGAATCCGACTGGAACGTGCTGGCGGCGTTCTGGCATCCGGTCGCGCTGTCGTCGGAGGTGACGGACAAGCCGGCCGGCGCGCGCCTGCTCGACGTGCCCGTGGTCCTTTACCGAACGCCGGAGGGCGTGAGGGCGGCGCGGGACGTATGCAGTCATCGCGGTGGGAAGCTGAGCCTCGGCTCGATCAAGGACGGCGTGCTCGTGTGCGGCTTCCACGGCTTTCACTACGACTGCGCGGGCGTGTGCGTGCGGATTCCGGCGCTGCCCGCCGGTTCTCCGGTGCCGGCCAAGCTGCGGTTGCAGACGTACTCGTGCACGGAGCGCTATGGCTTCGTCTGGGTATGCCTCGCATCGACGCCACGCGCCGGCCTGCCCGAATGGCCCGCCATCGAAGACGGCAGCGGCACCGTGGCGATGGTGCCGACGAGCACGTGGCAGTCGTCGGCGGCGCGGCATGTCGAGAACTTCAACGACATCTGCCATGTGCCGTGGGTGCACACGGGCACCTTCGGCGGACCCGAAGAGGCCATCGCGCCGTACGACGTATCGATATCGGAGACGCGGCTGTCGTTTCAGGCCGACGTCACCGAACAGGTTCGCTATGCCGACGACTCGAATCCCGATGCCGCGCCGGTCTATCGGCACGCTGTCTATTCCTACGAACTGACGTTGCCGTTCGCATCGTCGGTCAAGGTCTTCGATCCGAAGACCGGGCACGTCTACCGGATTTACGACATCGCATCGCCGGTCAGCGCGACGTCGACGCGGATTTTCCAGGTCGTGGTGGATGAAAGCCGGCTCACGCCGGCGCAAGCGCTGATCGACTACACGATGCGGATCAATGCGGAAGATGCGCCGCAAGTGGAAGCGCAGTCTCCCAATCAGTTGCCGCTCGATTTGCGCGATGAAATCCACATTCCCGCGGATCGCATGTCTATCGAATATCGGCGGGCGCTGGCAAGGCTCGGGCTCGGCGAGCAGGCTGTCTCGTGAGTTGCGGGACGTAGGCGGGTGGTTTTATCCATGACAGTTGGAGAATGACGATGAACGACGAACAGACGAGTCAGGCGGCTCCGGCCGAAGCGCGAGACACGCGACCCAATGCGGCACGCGGCGGACAGTTCGCCGCGACCGTCGTGTTCGTGTCGCTGGTCGCGGCGCTGGCGGCACAGGCGAGCGCGATTTTGTCGTTGCCCGTCTGGATGATGTTCATCGGATGGACTGCGTTCGGCTCGGGGCGCGGCAGCGTGCGTGCCGGGGCGGTGGCGGTTTGCTGCCTGCTGATCGGCTATCTGCTGGGTATGGCGGGGCTTGTCGGCGTCGATCGTCTCGCGCCCGTGCTCGGGGTCTTCGCGCTGCCGGTAGTCGTATTCCTGCTGGTGGTCGTCGCGATGCTTGCGCAACTCACGCTGCTCGACAGCATCGTGGGCTATTTTCTCGGGATGACCGCTTACTTCGCAAGCGGACTCGGCCCGGATACCATGGCGTTCGTCAGCCTGGCGACGGCCGGCTTTATCGGCGCTGCTGCGGGCTGGGTGCTCATCGTGGGTCCGCGCCTCGTGAGCCAGTCGCGATAGGTGCGCATGATTCGGGAACGCCGCCGCCGATGCAAGATCGCGGCGGACACGTCTATCTGACAGGTCCGTCCTTGGAAAACCAGACGGGTTTCGAACCCGATGCAGCCGACACGGCGGTCAGTGCGGCGCGATCGGTGCGTTGCACGCCCTGGAACGACACGCCGCCGTCGTGGCTCGTGTACTCATCTCCATCGAGACCGGCGGCGACGATGTCGCCGTTTTCGAGCTGTGCGATATCGGTGATCGAGCCTTGCAGCGATGTCGCGGCGCGTTGCCAATGCTCGCCGTCATCCGTGCTCCGGTAGACCGTGCCGCGCAAACCCGCGACGATCGTCGTGCCGTCTCTGGTGGCCGTGCCGGTCCAGAACGATCCCGCGTAGCCGGTATTCAGGTAGTGCCACGATGCGCCGCCGTCGGTAGAGCGCAGGACTCGTCCCTGTTCCGCCGCGATGAAGAGCGTGCCTCGCGCGGTCGCGAACATGCGATACAGGTTCGTGTCGGCCTTCGTCGATCCCGGAGGAGGCGGGACCTTGACCTCGGTCCAGGTGTTGCCCCCGTCGATGGTGTGCAGCAGCAACGACCAGAGGCCCACGGCGAATCCTTCGCGCGCATTCCTGAAGTGCACGGAGAAGAGCGGCCGGTCGCTCGCGACATCGGAGCGCTCCAGCGTCCAGGTTTCTCCGCCGTCGATCGTCTTCAGGATGGTGCCCCAGTGACCCACGGCCCAGCCGGTGCGATCGTCGACGAACGTGACCGACGTGAGCGTCGAGCGCGCGCGTACCGAGCGCGCCTGCCGAAACGTGGCGCCATCGTCGTCGGACAGCAGCACCACGCCGAAATCGCCCACCGCGACGATGCGCTTGCCGGCGCGCGTGGCCGCGAGGATCTGCGTTCGCGTCGCGGTCGTCAGTTGCTCGGCGGGCTGAACGCGGAGTTCAGGGCGCGCCTGGTCCGTGCCGGCGGTTGCCACGGCGACTGTCGCGAGCGCCGGAATGGCCGACGCAATACAGAGCGCCGCGAACGTCTTGCCGAAAGGATATCTCTTCATGTTCGCCTCTCAATGACTGAATACGCTGGGCGGCCGAACCGGCTTGCGGCGCGGACACAGCCTGTCCAGCACGACTGCGAGCGCCGGTAAGGCGGTCATCGCCATGACCAGATTGACGATGAACATGAAGGCGAGCAGCTTGCCCATGTCGGCCTGAAACTTGAGCGCGGAGAAGCTCCACGTCGCGACGCCGATGGCGAGTGTGATGGCCGTGAATATCGTCGCCATACCCACTTCGAGAATGGAATGTTCGAGCGCCCGGACGATCTCCTCGCCGGCGCCGAGATGAGCCTGCAACCGGTTATAGATATAGAACGCGTAATCCACGCCGATGCCGACCGCCAGCACCATCACGGGCAAGGTCGCCACCGTCAGGCCGATCTCGAATTTCTTCATGAACCAGTAGCCGATGAAGGTTCCCACCGTGAGCGGCAGACAGCACGCGATGACCGCGCGCAGGTCGCGATATGCGAAGAACACGAGCAGGACGATCGCCGCGCCGACATACAGCATCATGGGCAACTCGCTTTTCTCGACTTCGTCGTCGATTGCCGCCAGCAAGCCGGCGTTGCCGGCGGCGAGCCGCACTTTGATGCCGGGCGTCGGATGACTGTCGCGATACTTCACGACGGCCGCGATGACGGCACTGATGGTGGTGGCCTTGTGGTCGCTGAGATATGCATGGATGGCCGTCATGCTGCAATCCTTGTTCAGATAGCCGCGCACGCGCCCGATCTCGGCGGAGAGCGCCGCGTAGTTCACCGGGTCGATCGGCACGGCGCTCATGCGCGGATTGCCCTCGTTATAGCCTTCGTTGTACTGGCGGAGCATCGCCGGGTATGACGCGACCGACACCACGCCCGGTACGCGTCTCAGGGAATCGGCGAGCTGATCGTCGAAGGTGCCGACGGCGGGGTTGTCGCATGAGCCGGCCGGCGCCTCCACGGCGACGGACAACCAGTCGAGCCCTACGTCGAAGCTGCTCGCGATCGACACCGCATCGCGGTTGAAGCGCGACTCGGGCCGCAGTTCCGGCGCGCCGGGCTGAAGCGTCCCGACGACGCGGTCGCGGCTTTCCCAGACCGCCGTCGCAAACAGGGCGCCGACCGCCACCAGCACGATCACCGCATTGCGCGGCCTGGCCACGCGCGCCAGGATACGCAGCCATCCGACGCGCTGCTCGCGCTTCTTCAACACCTTGTCGGCGTACTCGCGCGAAAAGGTGAAGTACGACGCGACGAGCGGCAGCATGACGAGATTGGTGACGATCTTGAAGCCCACGCCGAGCGATGCGGTGATCGCGAGTTCGCGAATCATCGGAATGGGTATGCGCAGCAGCGTGACGAACGAGACCAGCGCGGTCAGCAGCGCCAATGTGCCGGGAACGAACAGGCCCGAAAAGCTGAGCCTGGCCGCCTCCATCGACGACTTGCCGTGGCCGAGTTCGCGGGTGATGTAGTTGATCTGCTGCACGCCGTGCGATACGCCGATCGCGAAGACGAGAAAAGGAACGAGCACGCCGAGCGGGTCCAGTCCGTAGCCCAGCAAGCGCAGCGCGCCGAACTGCCAGACGAGCGAGGTGAGCGAACACATGACCGGAAGAACCGTGAAGCGCACCGAATGGCAATACCAGTAGACCGCGAGCGCGGTCAGGAGGAGCGCCACCCCGCAGAACACCAGCACCGAACTCGCGCCGTCGGCGATGTCGCCGATCTGCTTGGCGAAGCCGATGATCTGTATTTCATAGTCGCCGTCCTCGTAGGGCTGGCGCAGCAGCTTTTCGAGCATGTGGTTGTACGCCACATAGTCGATCTTCCTGCCATCCGCGCCCGTTTCGTTGATCTCCGCCGTGATCATCGCGGCGGTCTGGTCGCGTGAGACGAGCGACCCGATGAAGCCGCCGTCCGAAGTGGAGCGCCGGATCTTCGCGACATCGTCAGGGGTCAGCGTGTCGTCGGTCAGGGTGCCGGAGATGATCGGCTGACTGCGGAAGCCTTCCTCGGTGATTTCGTTGACGAACGAGTTGGGCGTCCAGAGCGACTGGACGCCCAGGCGATCGACGTTGGGTAGCAGGATCACCGCCTGCGTGACCTTGTAGAGGCGCGTCAGCCCCGCCTTGGTCCAGATCGTTCCGTGACGCGCCTTGACCACCACGGTCAGCCGGTTCGCGCCGAAGAGTTCGTTGCGATATTGCTGGAACGTCTTTACGTATTCGTGCCCCACGGGAATCTGCTTTTCGAAGCCCGCGTCCATCCGAAGCTGGATCGCGAACCATCCCATGGTGGCCGTCAGCAGCGCAAGGGCCAGCAACACGACGAAGCGATGACGAAAAAGCTGATTCTCCAGGCGACCGATCAACCTGCTTAGCATGAGACGTCCTCATTTAATTGGACTGGGCGGCGCATCCGGGCGTGGAGTCCGGATGCATACGAAACGCCTAGAAATTGCGAGTCGCGAAAAGGCCGACGAAGTTGCGATCGGCATACGGCTGCGAAAGCGAGTTGCCGCCGAAGAACGCCGTGAAGTTGATGCCGCCTTGCCACGTCGTCGGGTTATGGTTGAAGAGCAGATAGACGTTGATCGACTTCGCGCCCTGCATGTAGCAGGGGCCAGCCCGTCCTGCCATCGGCCGTTCAGATACAGCCGCTCGTCGAGTGCGTGGATCAGCACGCGTTCGTCGAAGGTCGGACGATCGGTAAATGCGCCGCTTTCGATGATCCCGAGGTCGCTCAGCATATCGCGCAAGTGCGTCGATTCTTTGGAAGGCAGCGGCAGGTAATGGGCTCCCTTGGGGTAGCCAAGATCACCGAATGTCCCGCCAGCCGAGTTGCCTCCATACTCCGGCCCGGACAGGACCATAAAGTCTCGGTGTCCCGCGCGCGCGAGTTGCCACGCGCAGGAAAGGCCGGCTGCTCCCGCGCCGAGGATCGCCACGTCGACAGTGTGGACGGCCGATGGTGGCGGCAGCGTGGCGCGATCGCGTAGTGCGTGACCTTCGCGCATGCCGGGGTAGCCGACGGCCGGCGTCGTCTCGAGCCAGCCGCTGCGTCCGCACGCGACGAGCGACGCCGAAGCTGACGCAAGCAGAAAAGTGCGTCGGTTCATCAGCGCAACACGTGTTTCCAGTCCTCGTCGAAATGACGCACGAGCGGCTGGTCGTTAAGATGGTTTGGCGCCATGGGCAGCGCCGGCATGTCCGCTGGAAAATGGAACATGTCGGCGGCAGTCTGGGCATCGAGCCAGCGTGTGGCAACCGAATAACGCGTCGGCACTGCGAAGTCCGCGCGCTTGCCGACAATCACAAAGCCCCAGTCGCCGAATGACGGTACGTAGCAGTGGTACGGCCACGTGTTGAGTCCAGCTTCGTGCAACGTGGCGACGATGGTCCAGAATGCGTGCGGCGCGAAGTAGGGCGAGGTCGACTGGATGACCGCATAGCCTTTTTCTGCCAGATGCCGTGCGAGCAACCGATATACCGGAACGGAATAGAGGCGTCCAATACCGAAGTTCGTCGGGTCGGGAAAATCGACCACGATCGCATCGAATACATTCGTATTGGATTCCAGCCAGCGCACCGCGTCGTCGTTGATGACGCTCACGCGCGGGTCCTTCAGCGAGCCGCCATTGAGCTTGACGAGCGGAGCCGAGGTCGAGAAGAGCCGCGTCATCGCCGGGTCCAGGTCAACGAGCGTGATGTGCTCGATCTCCTTGTGCTTCAGGATCTCGCGCACCGCGAGACCGTCGCCGCCGCCCAGCACCAGCACGTGACGCGCCCACGGTAGCGCCTCGAAAGTGGGGTGGATCAGCGCCTCATGGTAGCGATGCTCGTCGCGCGAGGAGAACTGAAGATTGCCGTTGAGGTACAGGCGCATGTCGTCATGCCATTGCGTGAGCACGATGCGCTGATAAGGCGTGGTCTCGGCATGTACGATCTCGTCGCCGAAAATCCCATGTTCGGCCCAATGAGAGAGCCGCTCCGACGCGACGAACCCGGCCGCGAGCAGCCCGATAACGAGAGAGGCGCGCAGCACTTTCTGCGGCACCGCACTCAACTGGGTGCGGAAAACATAAGTGGTGGCGAGCGCGACGAGGGCGTTCAGTATGCCGAACAGGAAGCCTGTGCGCAGCAGACCGAGCCGCGGCGCCAGCACGAGAGGGAAGATGAGCGATACGGCCAGCGAGCCGAGATAGTCGAAGGTGAGCACGTTGCTCACCGTATCGCGGAAGGTCTCGCGGCGTTGATGGAAAGCGCGCATCACGAGCGGGATTTCCATGCCGACCAGTACGCCCAGCACGAGCACAAATGCGTAGAGCGCCGCTCGGAACGGCGTGGACAGCCACGCGAACACGGCAAACAGCGCGGCAGCGGAAATGCCGCCCAGCAATCCCACCAGCAATTCGATATCGACGAAGCGGTCGAGCACATCGTCGTCCTCGATGTATCGGGACAGCCACGAGCCGATGCCCATTGCGAACAGATAGCAGCCGATCACCGTCGAGAACTGCAGGATCGAATCGCCAAGCAGATAACTCGAAAGCGCGCCGCTGATCAGTTCATAACCGAGCCCGCATGTCGAGACGACCAGTGTGGATAAAACGAGAACGCGTTTATGCACCACGTCTCCGATGGGCGAAAAGCATGACACTGGATATACTCTGCGCGAATCGCTGGAGTGCTGCGATTATTGAGATTGAATTGTCAGGAAATGTCACTTTTGCGGGGCGGGTGAAAGACAAACATGGAGCAGGCTTATTCGTATGCAGTCCATCTGGTATCGACTGTTATTCTGCTGGCTGGGTTCGCCGGAGTTTATATCAAGGTCACGCCTTTCGACGAACTCGCGTTGATCCGCGGCGGCAACGTGGCCGCGGTGCTGTCGCTAGGCGGCGCATTATTGGGTTTTAGCCTCACGCTGGCGTCGAGCGTCGTTCACTTTGCAACGTTGCCGCTGGTGACGGCGTGGGCCGTGGGCGCGCTCATTGTGCAACTCCTCGCACATGCGGTGCTCGCGCGCATTCTGCCCGGCATGGACCGCGCAATCGAGGATAACAATGTCGCGATGGGTGGGCTGATGGGGGCTGTTTCACTGACAGTCGGCGTGGTTAACGCCGCGTGTCTCAGTTAAATGCGCCAGGTCTGCTGCCGTATTGAATCAATCCGCTACGAAGTCAAATTTCATAAAAGGTTACGCGTCGATGGGTCTCGGGTTATTTTTACGCAAGCAGTTTGTCGATATCCTGCAATGGACAGAAGACGCGGAAGGCGTACTCGCGTGGCGTTATCCCATGCTAGACGCCGAAATCCGCTATGGCGCGCAATTGACCGTCCGAGAGTCGCAAATGGCGGTCTTTGTCAATGAAGGCAAAGTCGCCGACGTGTTCGGGCCGGGTCTGCATCAACTCACCACGCGCACGCTGCCGGTGCTGACTTACCTCAAGAACTGGGACAAACTGTTCGAGTCTCCCTTCAAATCCGACGTGTACTTTTTCAGCACGCGTCTGCAGCTTGGGCGACGCTGGGGAACCGCGCAACCCGTCACGATCAGGGACAAGGACTTCGGCATGGTGCGGATGCGCGCCTTCGGTATCTACTCTTATCGATTGAGCGATGCCGGGAAGTTCTATCGGGAGATCAGCGGCACGCGCGACGTGTTCACCGTCGACGATCTCGAAAACCAGTTGCGTAACCTCGTGGTGCAATCCATGAGCGCGGCGTTTGGCAGCGCGGACATTCCGTTTGTCGACATGGCGGCCAGTCAGGTCCAGTTGTCCGCACGAATGACGACGGAGCTTGCGCCGGTATTCGAGCGCTATGGCGTCGCGCTGGACTCATTCGCCGTCGAAAACGTGTCGCTGCCCGACGAACTGCAGCGCACGCTCGACGCACGGATCTCGATGGGCATGATCGGGGACATGAACGCCTACACAAAGTATCAGACCGCGCAGGCCATCCCGCTCGCGGCACAAAACGAAGGCGGGATTGCCGGCGTGGGTGCGGGTATCGCGGCGGGCGCAAGCCTCGGTGCGGCCATGGCGCAGAGTCTCAATGCCGCGTCGGCCGCTCAGGCGACGCCCGTAAATATGTCGACGCAATCGGTGCCTGTCGATTTCGCACAGCGTCTCGCGCAATTGAAGTCCTTGCTCGATCAGCGTCTGATCGAGACGCAGGAATACGAGACTGCGAAGGCGGAGATCCTGAAGAAGTTGACGGGCTGAGTTCACGATGTTCCGATCTGTTTGTGCTCAATGCGGTGCGGATGTCGAATTCCGCGCCGCGTCGGCAGTAGTGGCAATCTGCCCGTATTGCCGCAGTACGCTGCTCAAGAGCGGCGACGCACTCGAGCGCATCGGCGCGATGACCGAGGCTCTCGAGGACTACTCGCCGATTCGTATCGGCGTGACGGGGCGGTATGAGGGCCGAGCGTTCACGGTCGTCGGCCGGATCCAGTTGCGCTACAGCGCTGGGTATTGGAATGAGTGGTATTGCGCTTGCGATGACGGGAGCGACGCCTGGCTATCCGATGCATCGGGCGACTACGTCATGACTGCGCGTGACGATCTGTTGTCGCAGGCTACGTTTCCCGCGTTCGAGGAGATCAAGCCCGGTGTTGCGATCCGGCTCGGCGAGGTCTTGTATCAGGCGTCGGACATTCGCACCGCGCAGTGCAGCGGCGGCGAGGGAGAGTTGCCGTTTCATATCGGCGATGGCTGGGTCGCGCGGGTCGTTGACTGCCGTTGCGACGATGCGTTCGCCACGCTCGATTACTCTGACGCCGGTGTATCCGAGCAAGGAGGGAGGCCGGTTGTCTATCGTGGTGCGGCAGTCGAGCTCGATAGGCTGGGCTGTCAGGGGCTGCGCGACGAAATGGAGATCCGCGAGTCGGCCGGGCGATATCGCGGCGATGTCGTGCCTTTCGATTGCCCGAAATGTGGCGCTCCGGTTTCGTTCGTTGCGGGCCTCGCGGATTTCGTCAGCTGTGGAACGTGTCACACGGGCATCGATTGCACCGGTGACAAAGCTCAGGTGTTCTCGAAACACAGCGAAGCGGAAAGCGTGGAGACCGCGCTTTCACTAGGCGACAAGGCTATCTTCGATGGGGCCGAGTATGCGGTGCTGGGCCTCATGCGTTGCCGTGATACTGCGCGCGGGTGGACCTGGGATGAATATCTTCTGTTTCACCCCATACGCGGGTTCTTTTGGCTTGTTCACAGCGACGACGGCTGGGATCGGGTGAGGGTCCTCAATCGCTGGCCGGTGGTCCTCGATGCAGATCGTGTCCGGTTCGAAACCAAGGTTTTCAGTAAGGCAGAAGCGTACGAATCCGAGATCACTTACGCGACGGGCGCTTTCAACTGGCGCGCTGCGGTAGGGGACAAGGTACAGCTAACGGACTATCAGCGCGATTCCGGCAACCGCATTACCTCGGAGTCGAGCGCGCACGAGTTGGTCTGGTCCTGCAGCACGCGCATTCCCGCCCAAAAGATCGCGGAACGCTTTGGCAAGCGGGGTCTGGATCGCGCTGACGAAGTGAGAGAAACGGATGGGACAGCGTTGTCGGAAAGCACGCCAAGCTCGTCCGACGATTCGTTATCCTCCGGCATTTTCGGGGTCTTGCCGTGGATATTCACGCCGGTGGCGGGCGCGAGACTATCGACACGGCCTTTGATGACCACGCCGGGAAAGCTGTCGATCCTGATCCGCACGCTCTCGCCGGGCCGCATCTTCGTGATCTGGTTCTCCTGAAAATTGGCGACGACATAAGCATCCGCGAGCGGAACGATGGCGAGCACCGGCGCGCCCGCCGTGACGAATGCGCCGACGCGCGCGGAACGCCTTCCGACCTTGCCGTCGACGGGCGCGTGAATCTCCGTGTACGACAGGTTCAGCTTCGCCTGCACGAGCGCCGCTTCGGCGCGCGCCAGCGCGCCTGCCGCCTTGTCGCGCTGGGTGCGCAGCACGTCGAGGTTTTGCTCGGTCGTGGTCAGCGCGGCGCGGTCGTGGGCCTGTTGCGCGAGTTGCTGCGCGAGCGTGCTGGCCGCACGCTGCTGCTCCTGCGCGGTGCCCGCGCCCGTGTCCGAAAGATTCTGATAGCGCGATGCGTTGGCCCGCGCGAACTCGATGGCGGCGTCGTCGGATCGCAGTGTCGCGCGCGCCTGATCGACGAGCGACGGATGCCGCGCGATTTCGGCATCGAAGTTCGCGACGGCGGCGCTTGCCGCGCTCACGTCGGCCTGCGCGCTCATCAGCGCCGCGCGGAAATCGCTATCGTCGATGCGCACCAGCACTTCGCCCGCCTTGACCGATTGATTGTCGTCGACGAGCACATCGGCAATCTGGCCGGCGACGCGCGGCGCGACGAGCGTGAAATCGGCCTGAACATAGGCATCGTTCGTGGATTGGCTGGTCGAATCGGAAAGTAGCCTGACGCCCGCCCACGCGACGACGGCGAGCGCGATCATCGGCGTTGCAATGCGAACGAGTCTGGAACGAGAGCGGATGATGGATGACATGAAAGCCTCCCTTAGTGGGAAGAGGGCGGCGTAGCGGTCCACGGCGGAAAGATCCGCACGGGCAACACCGGAACGAGGAGAAGAAGCGCGATGGCAACACACGCCATCACGCGATAGAGATCGGCGGACATCAGCACCAATGCCTGTTCATGCACGCGATGGGCGAGTTCGCTGAGACCACTGGCAGTGTCGATGCCCTGACTCGTGACGAGCGCCCGATTGCCGAGTTGATCGACGAGCATGGTCGAATGGAAACGCTCGCGAGCCGTGCCGAGCCCTTCGATCAACGCGGTCGCCGCAGCGGCGCTGAAGGTCTTGAGCGAGTTGAACATCGCGGAGGCGAAGGGGCCTTCGGTCGGCGGCAAACCCGTCGTGACGCCCATCAGGATCGCGAGAATCACCATCGGTTGCGCGGCGATCTGCAAGGACTGAAGCAGATAGAAGTTGTCGCGGATCCATTCGGAGGTCATGAAGCTTCCCATCAGGCAGGTCGCGATCATCAGCGACAGGCCGCCCGCCATCACCCAGCGCGAATCGACGCGCTTCAGGTTCAGCAGCGCGGCCGTCGATGGCAGCGCAAGCAGGAGCGGAAGCGCGACCAGCAACGACAGCGGCGCCGCTTGCAGCGGCCGGTATGCGTGAATCCTCGCGAGATGCTGCCCTGGTATCGCGGCCACGCCGACCAGCAGGATCACGGCGCCAGCGAGCGTCGTGAGTCCGTGCGCAAAGTTTCTTCGCGACAGCAACTGGAGCTTGAAGAACGGCACCGGATGGAACCATTCGTTGACGAGAAACACCGCCAGCAACGCAGTTCCGCCGATGAACATCACGCGTATGAAATCCGAATTCAGCCAGTCCAGTCGATCGCCTTGCAACAGGCCGATCACGAGCATCGCGATGGCCGGGCCTCCGGTGAGAAACCCCGTCCAGTTGAAAGAGCGGATGCGTTCGAGCTTGAGCGGATCGTCGGGAAGACCTTGCCGGATCGCGATGCAACTCACCACGCCGAGCGGCACGATCTGCCAGAAAGCCATCTTCCAGCTCACATACTCGGTCCACAACGCGGCGAGCGGCGTGCCGAGCGCGGGCCCGAAGGTCGCGGTCATCGCGTATCCGGCAAGCCCGTATAGCTTGATCTTCGGCGGCAGATAACGCAGCGCCACGATGATGAGCATCGGCGGCAGACAACCGCCGGCGATGCCTTGCAGCACGCGCAACGTATAGAGCGCCGGAAGGTTCGGCGCGAACGGACACAGTACGCCGAAGAACATCGTGGCCAGTACGGCGCCGATGGTGAATCGCTTGAGCGTGAACGTGATGCCGAACCACGGCGCAAAGACCATCGTCGCGACGTTGGCCGCTTCGAACAAGGTGGTGAGCCAGGTTCCGTCGTCGTGTCCGATCGAGAGCGCGCCCTGGATGTCGGCCATCGCGAATGCCGTGACCTGTTCGTTCAGTATCGCGAGCAGGGACGCGAGCAGCATGCCGATCAGGCCAGCGGCAAGACGCCGCGAGAGCGCGGGCTGTTTCATGGGCGCGCGTTCGGCGGTTATCTCGCGAGGTGCGTCCAGAACGGAATCGGTCGTGTTCATATGCGTGCTCATCACATCCGGCGTTGTGCCTCTTCGAAGTACTGCGGCGCTTCGCGGCGATCGAACATGCCGTACTCGCGGATCACGCGAATGTGGCGCAGGCGCACATCGCTTGGCAGCGTGGCTTCGCGTGAGAACGCATCGGCGGCAGTTTGATCGCGCCACGTCGCCACGGCGATGACGTTTCCAGGCGCGAGCAGCGCATCGAATACATCCCACGCGACGAGGCCGGGCGCGGCCAGATCGAGCCCCAGCGATTCAGCGACGCCTCGCGCGCCGGCCTGCTTTATCCACGCGGGCTTGCGGCTCGCATCGAGCAGCGTCACGGCCTTGCCTTCGCCAATTTCCGTGACATCCAGACGCTGTTCCAGCAACGCTTGTCCTTCGGGAATATGCGTGTCCGCGACGACCTGACCGATACGCAGGCGATAGTCCGCGAATACCCGATCGCGCGCGGCCTGCATGATCTTGTGATGCCTTGCCTCGGTACGCCAGCGCACGAGCGACTTCTCATCGCGCCAGCTCGATAACGACAGCAGCCAGCCGTCGCGGGTCAGGCTCGCGTAGCGCATGTTGTCGATGAAGCCATCGATCTTTTCTAACTCGGGCCGCAGCATCTTCGCCATGCCGAGGTAGGCGTCGAATTGCTCGGGAACGGGATTGACTTCCAGCATGGCAGAGAACATGTGAGGCTCTTAAATTAGTTAGTGAAACGATGTAAATCGATGGGGCGATATTCGCCGCGCATCGCGTAGCTTTATTGTCGGCGACGAGGCTTCGTTGTTGAAGGACGAGCGACAGCGCAATCGGGCCAATGAATGTGCCGATTCGGCCAAGGTCATCGAATTTGAACGCAACGGTTCACCATCGCGCACCGCCTTGCAGGACATGCTGCCTACAAGCGCAACGCAAACAACTTGCGAGCGGGATTCGGAATGGACAGATTGGGTGAGATGGAAGTGCTCGTCGCCATCGTCGATGGCTGCGGCTTCAGGCAGTCGCCTTCCTGGCAGGCGGCAAATGCGCCACGCGCCTACGCCGATCGCGCGGCGTGATCCTCATCCGCCGATGCAACGGCCGTGTGAAGCTCGCGATATGCGCTCACCAATGCATCGAGGCTGAAGGAGCGATTCAGACCGCTCGGGTTCGGCAATACCCATGCATGGACGCCGCCGAACGATTCGGCCTGAAGTCCCCATGCGATATCGCGCTTGCCGGTGATGGCCGACAGCGCCATCTTCCCCAGAAACGCGATATACCGCGGCGCGAGATGCGCGATCTTCTCCTCGAACGCCGACGCCGCGGCCTCGATCTCGGAGCGCGACAACTCATCGGCGCGCGCCGTGGGACGCGCGACAGCAGTGGTGAGGCCGTATCCGTATCGAAGGAAGGTGCGATCGTCTTCGGGATGAAGCTGCTCCGGCGTGAAGCCGGCGAGATGCACGACCCGCCAGAAGCGATTGCCTCGTCCCGCGAAGTGATGGCCCGTCGATGCGGCGAGCATCCCCGGATTGATGCCGCAGAAAATCACCGATAACTTCGGCGCGACGATATCCGCAAGAAAGGGCGAGGTTCCGGTCACAGGCGTCGTGCTCATGCAGGACCTATGCGGCTTCCGCCAGTTCCTCCAGCACGAATTCCTCGGCGACGTCTTCATAAGCCAGCGGCATCGGCAGCGTCGTGATTTGCGGCGTGCCACGAAACCGCTCGCGATACTGCTTCGGCGTGACGTTCAAGCGTCGGGAGAAAGTCGTGCGCATGTGCGTGGCGTTGTGAAAGCCGCACTTGAATGCGACGGTCTTGAGCGGCGCATCGCTCGATTCGAGCAGTTTCCTCGCCGTATCGACGCGAACCTGTTCGACGAACGCCGACGGCGTCACCTGCGCGTACTTCGCGAACACTCTGGAGAACGTGCGACGACTCACCGACACCGCGCTGGCGAGCTGTTCGATGGAAAGCGCATCGCCGATATGATCCGTCACATACCGATGCACCTTGCCGATGATCGGCGCTTCTTCTTTGTCCGCCGCGACATAAGGGCTGTACTGGGACTGCCCGCCTTCGCGCTGAATGTAGACCACGAGGCGCTTGGCGACGCGAACCGCCTGTTCGTGTCCCCAGTCCTCGGCCACGAGCGCCAGACAGAGGTCGATGCCCGCCGACACGCCGGCGGAGGTGAAGAGGCGGCCATCGCGAATGAAGATTTTGTCCGGCTGCACGCGTGCGCGCGGGAACGCCTTGCCGAGGCGGCCCGCATCGGCCCAGTGCGTCGTGACCTGCATGCCGTCGAGCAAACCGGCATGACCCAGCACGAACGCGCCATTGCAGACCGAGCCGAATCGCGCCGCGCCGCGCACCTGCTTTTGCAGCCACGAGATGAATTCGTGGGGCGGGTTCCAGTCGGGCAGGTTCGGTCCGCCGGCCACCAGCAGCAAATCGTATTGGGTATCGGAATCGAGATAGCCGACCGGGACGACGATCTGCATTCCGTTCGAGCACGTGACCATGCCCGCTTCGCGCCCGACGAGCGAGACTTCATAACGCTGATGATCGGGGAGATGCGTGTTGGCTTCCGCGAACACGTCGAGCGGGCCTGCAACGTCGAGTGCCTGCACGCCGTCGAACAGAACAATGGCGACTTTCATGCCGTGACCTTCGTTAAGTAGGAGCTTCAATCGCTGGGGACGGCCCAGTCTATCCCAACGCTCGCGCGCGAAGCACGCCTTGCCCGGTAATTGACTTTTGCTTCGATGTAACAAGCGAGCGCCTGACTGCACGCAGGCGGGCGTGGCCCAAATCCGGCATCGACTGGCCAGCCAACGCGCCAGATGCATGAGCCGGCGCGAGCGCGGCTGACTAGACTTCATCTCGGGAAAGCATTCGAAGGATAGTCATCATGTTGATCGAGAAACATCAAAACTCATTTTTGTTCGGCGCCAACGCACCGTATGTCGAGGAGCAGTACGAAGCCTATCTGGGCGATCCGGCATCGGTCACCGATGAATGGCGCGCCTGGTTCGATGCGCTGAACGATACACCCGCCATCGACGGAAGCGATCGCGATGACGAGCCGCACGCGCCGGTGGTATCGAGCTTCATCGAGCTTGCCAGAGGGCGGCACTACATGCCGATGTCGCGCGATGATGGACTCGCGCTTGCAAGAAAGCAGGTCGCGGTGCAGGCGCTCATCGCCGCGTTCAGGACGGTCGGCACGCGCACGGCTCGCCTGGACCCGCTGCAATGGGAGCCGCCGCGCGCGCTGGCCGAACTCACGCCCGCCTACTACGGCTTGACGGCGGCGGACATGGCCACGCGATTCAGCACCGCCGACACGTATTTCTTCGACGAGGACGCGACGCTCGAAGAGATCGTCGCTGCGCTGGAGCAAACCTGCACGGGCACACTGGGCGCGGAGTTCATGCATCTCACCGACGCGAACGAACGGCGCTGGTGGCAGATGAGACTCGAATCCACGCGGGCGAAGCCATCGTTTTCGACCGCGGATCAGCGCCGTTTTCTCGAACGCCTGAGCGCGGCCGAGGGACTCGAAAAGCATCTTCACACGCGCTATGTCGGACAGAAGCGTTTCTCGCTCGAAGGCGGCGAATCGCTGATCGTGTTGCTCGATGAACTCGTGCGATACGGCGCGTCGAAGAAGGTGCGCTCCGTCGTGATGGGGATGGCGCATCGCGGACGCCTGAACGTGCTGGTCAACATCGCGGGCAAGCCACTGGACGCGCTATTCGACGAGTTCGAAGGCAGGCACGCGGACACGCTTCCGGAAGGCGACGTCAAATATCACAAGGGCTTCAGCACCATCACGCAAACCGCCGACGGACCGGTCGCGGTCGTGCTCGCGTTCAATCCGTCGCATCTGGAAATCGTGAATCCGGTCGTGCAGGGCATGGCGCGCGCGAAAGCGGATGCGTTCATATCCGACGATGCCGGCAGCGTGCTGCCCGTCGAAATTCACGGCGATGCCGCGATGTCCGGTCAGGGCGTCGTGATGGAAACGCTGAGCCTTTCGTACACGCGCGGACATGGCACGGGCGGGACCGTGCATGTCGTCGTGAACAATCAGATCGGCTTCACGACCTCGGACCCGCGCGATACGCGCTCGTCGTTCTATGCGACCGATATCGTCAAGCTGATCGAGGCGCCGGTTCTGCACGTGAACGGCGACGATCCGGAAGCCGTGGCGATGGCCGTGCGCCTCGCGCTCGACTATCGCACCGAGTTCAGGCGCAGCGTGGTGATCGATCTCGTTTGCTTTCGCAAGCACGGGCATCAGGAGCAGGACACGCCCGCGATCACGCAGCCCTTGATGTATCGCGCGATCGCGGCGCATCCCGGCGTGCGCACGCTCTACGCGCGCAAGCTGATCGCGCAAGGCGCGATGACGGCGGAGCAGGTCGAGGCGCTCGCCGGCGCACGGCGCGAGGTCTTCGATCAGGCGCGCGGGAGCGAGGTTATCGAAGCATCGGGTGCAGCGGATGCGGTTATCCCGACGCGTTACGAGCCGCCGTCGCCGGAACAAGTGAGCGTATTGGCGCGACGCATCTCCAGCGTGCCCGATGGCTATGAGCTTCATCCGCTCGTCAACAAGCTGCTCAACTCGCGCCGCGACATGGCGAGCGGCAAGAAGCCGCTCGACTGGGGCATGGCCGAACATCTCGCGTTCGCTTCGCTGCTCCACGCGGGCGTCGATGTGCGTCTGAGCGGACAGGACAGCGCGCGAGGCACGTTCAATCATCGGCATGCGATGCTGCATAACCAGAAGCGCGCGAGCCGTGCCGACGGCGTGTTCATCCCGCTCGATCACGTTCGCGACGTGCAGGGCCGCTTCACGGTGACCAATTCGATTCTCTCCGAGGCCGCCGTGCTCGCGTTCGAATACGGCTATTCGACGGTGAAACGTGATGCCCTCGTGATCTGGGAAGCGCAGTTCGGCGACTTCGCGAATGGCGCGCAGGTCGTCATCGATCAGTTCATCGCGGGGGGCGCGGCCAAGTGGGGACAGCGCAGCGCGCTGACCTTGCTGCTGCCGCACGGACAGGAAGGCGCGGGACCGGAGCACGCATCGGCGCGGCTCGAACGATATCTGCAACTGAGCGCGCAGGACAACATGCGCGTGATGCAGCCGACGACGCCCGCGCAAATGTTCCATCTGCTGCGCATGCAGGCGCTCGCGTTCGATCGCCGTCCGCTCGTCGTGATGACGCCCAAGTCGCTGCTCAGGCACGCAGAAGCGGTCAGCACGCTCGACGAGCTGGCGCACGGCGCGTTCCGTGAAATCCTGCCGGATGAGGCCACCGATACGGCGGGTGACGGCAACGTGGAGCGTGTCGTCGTCACTTCGGGGAAGGCGTATTTCGAGCTGCTCGACTATCGCCGCAAGCACGGCATCGACGATACGCCGATCATCCGCGTCGAACAGCTTTATCCGTTTCCATCCGAAGGGCTCGCCGCGGTGCTCGCGCGTTATCCGAACGTGAAGCGTGTGATCTGGTGTCAGGAGGAAGCGCGCAATCAGGGCGCATGGAGTTTCGTCGAGCCGCAGTTGCGTGAGATGCTGCCAGCGGGCGCGACGCTCTCGTATGTTGGACCCGCTGCCTCCGCATCGACGGCGCCGGGTTATCACGGCGAGCATGTCGCGCGGCAAAGCGATGTCATCACGCGTGCATTCGCGAAGTGAGGCGGCGATGACCCAGCACATCGACGAGGCGATTTCAGGCGCCGACATCATCCTGCGCGTGCTTGCCGAACAAGGCGTCGATACCTTGTTCGGATATAGCGGCGGCGCCATCCTGCCGACTTACGACGCGGTCTTCCGCTTCAACGAAATGCATGCGGACCAGCCGCAGAAGCAGATTCGCTTCGTCGTGCCGGCCAACGAGCAGGCGGCCGGCTTCATGGCGGCGGGCTATGCGAGAGCCAGCGGCAAGGTCGGCGTATTTATGGTGACATCGGGGCCGGGCGCGACGAACGCGGTCACGCCTATCGCCGATTGCAACGGGGATTCGGTGCCCGTCGTGCTCATCTGCGGACAAGTGCCGCGCGCCGCGATCGGCAGCGACGCGTTTCAGGAAGCGCCGGTCTTCAACATCATGTCGGCGTGCGCGAAGCAGGTGTTTCTCGTGACCGATCCGGACAAGCTGGAACAGACGCTGCGCACCGCGTTCGAGATCGCGCGCACGGGCCGGCCGGGGCCGGTCGTCGTGGACATTCCGAAAGACATTCAGAACTGGAAGGGCGTGTATCGCGGGCAGGGCACGTTGCAGCTTCGCGGCTATTCGGAGCGTCTTCGTCAGATGGCGAAGGCCGATCGTCTCGATGAACGCAAATGCGCCGCATTCTTCGATCTGCTTGCACAAAGCAGGCGACCGCTTCTGTACGTGGGCGGCGGAGTGATCGCGTCCGGTGCGTCGGCCGAATTGCGCCGCTTCAGCGAACGCTACGAGATTCCCGTCGTGACGACATTGATGGGACTCGGCGCGATGCCCGCGAAACATGAGCGCGTGCTCGGCATGCTGGGGATGCACGGCGCTGCGTGTGCGAACTATGCGGTGGAAGACTGCGATTTCCTGATCGCCGTGGGTGCGCGATTCGATGACCGCGTGGCCGGTGGCCGTCCCGATGCGTTCGCACCGGGAGCGCGCCATGTCGCGCATATCGACATCGACGAAGCGGAGATCGACAAGGTCCAACGAACGCACTGGAATCACGTAGGCGACGCGAAACGCGCGCTGCTTGCGCTGATGGAGCACGGTCCTGCATCGCGGGCACCTTCCGGCTGGATTGAACATGTGAACGATCTGAAGCGCAGTCACGGCATGAACTACGATCGCGACAATCGCGCGATTCAGCCGCAATGGGTGATCGAGAAACTCAGCGACATCACCGGCGGGCGGGCGATCATCAGCACGGGCGTGGGCCAGCATCAGATGTGGGCCGCGCAGTTCTTCGATTTTGTCGAACCTCGAAGCCTGCTGACATCGGGAAGCATGGGAACGATGGGCTTCGGATTGCCCGCGGCGATCGGCGCGCAGTTCGCGCGGCCGGATGCGCTCGTGATCGATATCGACGGTGACGGCAGCATCCGCATGAATATCGGCGAACTGGAAACGGCGAGCACCTATGGCGTGCCGGTCAAGGTGCTGCTGCTCAACAATTGCGGCGACGGAATGATCCGGCAGTGGCAACGGCTCTTCTACGACGGGCGCATGTTCGTGAGCGACAAGGCGCTGCATCGCAAGGATTTCGTGCTGGCGGCGCAGGCCGATGGTTTCGAGTTTGCCTGTCGCGTCCGGACGCCGGGCGAACTGGAAGACAAGCTGCGTGAATTCGTCGCGTTCGATGGCCCGGCCTTTCTCGAAGTGATGATCGATCAGAACGCCGATGTGTTCCCGATGGTCGGACCGGGGCAGAGCTATTCGAGCATGATCACGGGTCCGTTCATCGCATCGAGGTCCGGGCAGGAGACGGTCGTCCGGGCCGGGAAGGGCGAACCTGCACCGGACATGTTCTGAAATGGACGCCGATCTCATCCACAAGGCGCTCGCGAATCCTTTGCGCCGCGACATCCTTGCGTGGCTGAAAGCCCCGGAAGCTTTCCCGCACGCGCACGCCGCATTCGCCGGCGCCGTGCCCCTGAACGCGATTCAGGCACGCAGCGGGCTTTCGCAGTCGACCGTTTCGGCGCATATCGCGTCGATGATCGAAGCGGGGCTGCTCGTGTCGACGCGGGTCGGATCGTTTCTGCTTCTGTCGAGGAACGAGGAGGTCATTGCGGCGTTTGTGAGAGAGGTGGTGCGCGGGCTGTGAGAATCGCGATTGGCGGCTTTCAAACTCCCAATATCCGGGACGACCCGAATTGCCGCGGATGACGACCCCGCCCTATTATCAAGTCCCGCTGCTTTTCGCGGCCAGAGGTACCCCCGGGTCATGTGTCCTGAAGCGCGCGCTGAAATCATGCGCGCCCCTGCCTTCAACCGACGCCGACCTACATCAGTTATTCGAACGATCGGGAGACAGGTATGCTCAGCGCACACGAATTTGCAACCCTCATGCTAGTCAAGGACGCCGCCGACCAGATCGGCGACCGGCACGAACTCGACACGCTTCTCGAACGCCAGCTCATCGCGATGGAACAACTCGTGAGCGGCGCCCGCCTGCCTCGCATCACGGAAGACGGCGACCTGCTGCTGCGCGCGGTGCGGCGTCTTCATTGAATCGACGGGCGGGTTCGCCGCCACATTTACGCCGCCAGCCGTTCCTTGTGCGCCGCGACGAGTTCCGCCTCGTCGCGTAACGCCTTGCGTACCGAGGCGCGCGTTTCGATACGCTCGATATACGCCTTCAGGTTCGTCAGATGATCCAGATTGACGCCTGAGCGTTCGTGCCACATCGTTGCCCACACATAGGCATCGGCAACGGTGAATTGCTCGCCCGTGAGATACGCGCGGCCATCGGCGAGACGCGCGTCGAGCTTGCCGTACGCCTTGAGCAGCTTGTTGCTGTGAAACGCGATGCCTTCCGGCGTCATCAGCTTGCGCATGAGCGGGATATGCTTCTGCGCGATCTCGGTCGCGATGAACGTCAGCAACTGATCCATGCGCGCGCGCTCGATCGTTCCGTGTTTCGGGATCAGTCCGGACTCGGGATGCTGGTCCGCGAGATATGACGCGATGGTGATCGTCTCCGTCAAGGGTTCCGCTTCGCCGTCGATCTGGAGCGCGGGAACATAGAGCAGATCGTTCACTTCGGCGAAGTCGGACTGATCGGAGGTCGTCTTGCCGAATACATCGAAATGCACGAGTTCGGGCGCGAGACCCAGCTCGTTGGCGACGGCTTGCACCGCGAGCGAACAGGTGGCCTGAGCGATAAAGAGTTTCATGGTGTGCCTCGTATCGGTGAAGGAGTGCCGGGAGTGCTTCCCGTTGGAATGAAGTATCGCGGGAATGGTCGCGCCGATAAACGCTGCTGGGGGCGTCGCACCGTCGCTCGCGCGGAGACAATCGGCATGGCGGGCGATGTCCGGACAACGCTGCTACAGTGCTTTGCACCAACAAAAGGGGCGAGCAATGAGCGAGCGCGTCGATGCACCGATCAACGAAATCGCCGTCTTCGTGGCGGTCGCGCAAACCGGCAGCTTCACGCGCGCCGCGGAAGAAATGGGCAACAGCAAGTCGAATGTGGGCAAGGCGGTGCAGCGGCTGGAAGCGCGGCTCGGCACGCGCCTCTTTCAACGCACGACGCGCGCCGTGCGGCTCACCGAAGATGGCGAGACTTATCTGCAAGCTGCGCGCGATGCGCTCGACGGACTGCGCGAAGCCGAGCAGCAACTCGCGGCGCGCCGCTCGGAGCCGGCCGGACGCGTGAAGATCGACGTGCCCGCGGGCTTCGGCAGGCTGCTGCTGCCGAGCTTTCTCGACTTTCGCGCGAAGCATCCGAAGGTGACGCTGGAGCTTGCATTGACCGATCGCATGTCGGACCCGATCGGCGAGGGATGGGATGTCGTCGTGCGCATCGGCGCGCTGCCCGAGGACAGCGAACTGACGGTGCGCAAGCTCTGCGATCTGCGCAGCGGCCTGTATGCGTCGCCGGATTATCTCGACCGCAAAGGCACGCCCGAGAGCATCGATCAAATGGGCGATCACGACGCTGTGATCTTCCGTGGCCCGATGGGGCGGCTGCGGCCCTGGACCTTGCGCGACGGTGCATCGGCGAAAGCGTTCGCGCCGCAGCCGGTGCTCGTGCTCGCGGACGGTCAGGCGCTCGTCGAGGCGGCCGTCGCGGGCTTCGGCATCGCGCAGATTTTCGATCGCGTGGCGTTGCCGCATGTGCGCGCCGGCAGGCTCGTGCATGTGCTGCCCGAAGCCGATGTCGACGGTCCGCCCGTGCACGCGATCATTTCGCTCGGCCAGAAGATGGCCGCCAAGACACGCGCGGTCGTCAATCATCTCGCCGAGACCTTGCAGCGCACGGCGTAATCGCGTCAGTCGAGCAACGCGGGTTCTCGCGCTTGCTCTTGGGCCTGCACGCGCGCCACGGGTGAAGCAGCCGGAGTCGCGCGGTTGGGTCTGTCGCGCAGCGGCTTCGAACCGGACAGCTTGCGCAGGATCACATAGAACACGGGCGTGAGCATCAGGCCGAAGAACGTCACGCCCAGCATGCCGAAGAACACGGCGATGCCCATTGCGCGGCGCATTTCCGAGCCCGCGCCCGTCGACATCACGAGCGGCACGACACCCATGATGAACGCGATCGACGTCATCAGGATAGGGCGCAGGCGCAGCCGCGACGCCTCGATGGCCGCCTGCACGATCGAGCGGCCCTGCATCTCCAGCTCGCGTGCGAACTCGACGATCAGAATCGCGTTCTTCGCCGACAGCCCCACGAGCACCATCAGGCCGATCTGCGTGAAGATGTTGTTGTCGCCGCGCGTGAGCCACACGCCGGCGAGCGCGGACAGAATGCTCATCGGCACGATCAGCAGGATCGCGAGCGGCAGCGTGACGCTTTCGTACATGGCCGCGAGCACGAGGAACACGAGCAGCACGCTGATCGGAAAGACCCAGAACGCGGCATTGCCGGTCAGGATCTGCTGATAGGTGAGATCGGTCCATTCGAAGCGGATGCCGCGCGGAAGCGTTTCCTTCGCGATGCGTTCGACGGCCGCCATCGCCTGACCCGACGAATAGCCGGGCGCCGGACCGCCGTTGATATCGGCGGCGAGAAAGCCGTTGTAACGCACGACCATCTCCGGGCCATACGTCGGCGTGACTTTCACGAGCGACGATAGCGGCACCATCTCGCCGCGCTCGTTGCGCGTCTTCAGTTGCAGGATGCTGTCGGCGTTCGCGCGAAAGGGCGCATCGGCCTGAGCGCGCACCTGATACACACGGCCGAACTTGTTGAAGTCGTTCACGTAGAGCGAGCCGAGATAGATCTGCATCGTGTCGAAGACATCGGTAACGGAGACGCCGAGTTGCTTCGCCTTCTCGCGATCAAGCTCCACATTCAGTTGCGGCACGTTGATCTGATAACTCGAGAACGCGGGTCCGAGCTCGGGCGCTTTCGCGGCCGCCGCGAGAAAGGCTTGCGTCGCCTTGTTCAACGCTTCGTAGCCGAGCGCGCCGCGATCCTCGATCTGTAGCTTGAATCCGCCGATGGTCCCGAGCCCCTGAACCGGCGGAGGCGGGAACGTGGCGATGGCCGCATCCTTGATCGCGCTGTACTGCGCGTTGAGACCCGCGACGATATCCGCGCCCGTTTCGCCCTTGCCGCGTTCCTTCGAAGGCTTCGCGACCGAAAACACGAGACCGCTGCTCGACGAATTCATGAGACCCGTGACGGAAAGCCCCGGAAACTCGGGCGTGTGAATGACGCCGGGTTGCTGGCGCGCCATCCGGCCCATGTCGCTCACGACCTTCTCGGTGCGATCGAGCGATGCGCCCGCGGGCAGTTGCAGGATGCTCACGAAATAGTCCTTGTCCTGCGCGGGAACGAAGCCTCCGGGCACGATCTTGCCGAAGAGGACCGTGCCGCCGAGCAGCACGGCGTAAATCACGCTCATCGCGAGCTTGCGGTTGATGATGCCGCGCACACCGCTGCCATAACGCTCCGAGCCGCGATTGAACACCTTGTTGAAGAGCTTGAAGAACGGTCCGAACACACGATCCATCGCGCGCGTGAGCCAGTCCTTCGGCGCGTGATGATCCTTCAGCAGCAGCGCGGACAACGCAGGCGAGAGCGTGAGCGAATTGAACGCCGATATCACCGTCGAGATGGCGATGGTCATCGCGAACTGCTTGTAGAACTGTCCCGTCAGCCCCGACATGAACGCGAGCGGCACGAACACCGCGACGAGCGTCAACGCGATCGCGATGATCGGCCCGCTCACTTCGCGCATCGCTTCGTATGAGGCTTCGAGCGGAGACAGACCGGACGCGATGTTGCGCTCGACATTCTCCACGACCACGATCGCATCATCGACGACGATGCCGATCGCGAGCACCATGCCGAACAGCGATAACGCGTTGATGGTGAAGCCGAACGCGAGCATCAGCGAGAACGTGCCGACGATCGACACCGGCACGGCGAGCAGCGGAATGAGCGATGCGCGCCATGTCTGCAGAAACACGATCACGACCAGCACGACGAGAATCACCGCTTCGAAGAGCGTGTGCACCACCGCGTCGATACTCTCGCGCACGAACTGCGTCGGGTCGTAGACGATCTCGGCCTTCACGCCTTCGGGCATGTCCTTTTGCAGCTCGGCGGTGATCTTGCGGATATCGTCGGAGATTTGCAGCGAGTTCGCATTGGGCTGCTGGAAGATGATGATCTGCACAGCCTTCTTTCCGTCCATGCCCGCGCGCAGCGCATATTCCGACGCGCCCAGTTCGACGCGCGCAATATCGCCGAGATGCGTGACGGCGCCATCGGGCGAAGTCTTCAGGATGATGCGGCGAAACTCGTCCTCCGATTTCAGACGCCCTTGCGCGTTCACGCTCAGTTGCAGCGGAACATGCGTCGTCATCGGCGCGCCGCCGACGATGCCCGCCGCGACCTGCACGTTCTGCTCGCGGATCGCTTTCACTATATCGGTCGCGGTCATGTTCTGCCGCGCGACTTTCGTCGGATCGAGCCACACGCGCATCGAATAATCGCCCGAGCCCCACAGCACGACTTCGCCGACGCCCGGCACCTGCGCGAAGCGATCCTTGATATTGATGAGCGCATAGTTGCGCAGGTAGGTGAGATCGTAGCGATCGTTCGGCGATACGAGATTCACGCCCATCGTGAGCGTAGGCGATGACTTCACCGTGGTCACGCCGAGCCGCTGCACGTCTTCGGGAAGACGCGGCAACGCCTGCGACACGCGGTTCTGCACGAGTTGCTGGGCCTTGTCGGGGTCCGTGCCGAGCTTGAAGGTCACGGTCGTCGTCATGTTGCCGTCGCTGTTCGCTTGCGACTGCATGTACAACATGTTCTCGACGCCGTTGATCTGTTCCTCGATCGGAGAAGCCACCGTCTCCGCAATCACCTTCGGATTCGCGCCGGGATACTGCGCGCGCACGACGACCGAAGGCGGCACGACCTCGGGATACTCGGCAGTGGGCAACTTGGTGAGCGCGATGAGTCCCGCGAGCAGAATGACCACCGACAGCACGGCCGCGAAAACGGGCCGGTCGATGAAGAACCGTGAAATGTTCATGATGAGTCTCTTGCCTGATCGGCGAATGCCGCCGCATCGAAATGTCGCAATGAGCGCGAGTATGTCGGCTGTGCGCGGGCGGATAAACGCCCGTCAGGGAGACGCTTTGGAGAACGGCGCGCGACAATCGGGTGGCGCGGCAAAGGCTTCAGGCATCACGGCGGCATTGCGCCGCCGCGTCATCGAGACTTCGGCGATTCAATGCTGGGGCGCGCCCTCCCACGCGGGCAGCGTCGCGCCGTGATACACGCTCAGAATCGACGAAGCGACGTTGGTCTGCTGATAGCTTTCGACGAGCGCCTTGACCCACGGCGCCTGCGCATCCTTCGCATTGACCGCGATGAAGTTGCGATACGCATTGCCCGGCACCTGCTCCTGCGCGATGCGTTCCTGCGGAATCCTGATGCCGGCCTTGATCGCCCAGTCGGTGTTGACGACGGCAGCGTCGAGATCGCCGATCGCGCGGCCGACGATGCCCGCATCCAGTTCCTTGATCTGCACGTGCTTCGGGTTGCTCGCGATATCGCGCGCGGTCGGCAGGAGGCCGACGTTCTCGCGCAGCTTGATCACGCCGTTGGCCTGCAACAGCAGAAGCGCGCGCCCTTCGTTGCTCGGGTCGTTCGGCACGCCGATGGCCGCGTTCTGCGGCAGCGCATCGACCGATTTCCATTTGCGTGAATACAGGCCGATCGGCTGCACATACGTGTAGCCTACGGGCACGATGTCGTAGTGACGGGCCTGGATCTGCGCATCCAGATAAGGCTTGTGCTGGAACGAGTTGGCGTCGAGGTCGTGCTGCGCGAGCGCTTCGTTCGGCTGCGTGTAGTCGGAGAAGGTCGTGACCTTCACCGTGATGCCGTGCTTCGCGGCATTGGCGGCGACGGCGCGCCACACGTCCTCGTCTTCGCCGGACATGATGCCGACCCGCACGGTCTGATTCGCCGCGAGCGACGGCTGCGCGCTCACGACGCCGCACGCGAGCAGGATCGAGAACAGAGTGGCTTTGAATGGATGCTTGATCTTCATGATGCACACGCATGCTATTGAGGGAAGCGTGATGCTAGAGGCGCGGCGCGTGCGCGACAAATAATATCGGGCGCTATCGATATGCGTGACGAATGAGATTCGCGAAGCACGATATCGATATCACGATTTCTCGTTTAGCCGCAAAGGCGGGCGTTGATAGCATCCTCGGAGTGGCATCGGTAAAGATGCCTTCGATCAACGAGGAACCCCGCATGTCCGACCGAAAGAGCACGCCCTCCCTTCCCGCGCGTCGCCGCACGCTTTTCACGCTCGCCGCGCTCGGTGCGGGGCTGTCGGGCGGACTCGCCGGGCGCATCGCGCAAGCCGCCGACGCGCCGAAGACACTGCGCATCGGCTATCAGAAGTACGGCAACTTCGTCGTGCTCAAGGCGCGCGGCTCGCTCGACAAGCGCCTCGCCGCGCAAGGCATCACCGTGCAATGGCTCGAATTTCCCGCCGGGCCGCAACTGCTCGAAGGACTCAACGCGGGCGCGGTGGATATCGGCACGGTCGGTGAAACGCCGCCGATCTTCGCGCAGGCGGCAGGTGTCGATTTCGTCTATATCGGCCACGAGCCGCCCGCGCCTCGCGCCGAGGCGATCGTCGTGCCGAAGGATTCGAAGCTCCAGTCGGTCGCGGAATTGCGCGGCAAGAAAGTCGCGCTGAACAGGGGATCGAACGTTCATTTTCTGCTCGTCGAGGCGCTCAGAAAATCGAACCTCGCCTGGTCCGATATCCAGCCCGTCTATCTCGCGCCCGCCGATGCGCGCGCCGCCTTCGTACAGGGCAGCATCGATGCATGGGCGATCTGGGACCCGTATCTCGCCGCCGCCGAGAAGCAGGCCAGCGCCCGTCAGCTCACCGACGCGAGCGGGCTCGTGCGCAACGTGCAGTACTACCTCGCGACGCGCAAGATTGCCACGGCGCAGCCGCAGCTCGTGCATACCGTGCTCGAAGAACTCGATCAAGTCGATCGCTGGGCGCGCGACAACGTGCCGGCCGTGGCCGCGCAACTGTCGCCGCTCGTCGGGCTCGATACCGACATCCTCGAAACCGCGCTCAGGCGCACGTCGTACGGCGTGCAGCAGATCGAGCCGGCCACGCTCGCGTACCAGCAGCAGATCGCCGATACCTTCACCGGGCTCAAGCTGATTCCGAAGAAACTCGACGTGACCGAGGCGCGCTGGAACGTCGCCTGAGCGCGTTCCGGGCGTTAGCACGATCACGCATATCCTTCGCGCGAATCGATGGTTCGGCTGCGCGCGACGCGTCGTTAGACTCGTCGGAGCGCCGCTGCCATCGTTCGCGGCAAGCACTCATTCAACACACGACGAACAGACGAGGCAGATTCCGCGATGAATGTTTTCTGGTTCATTCCCACTCACGGTGACAGTCGCTATCTCGGCACCTCGCAAGGCGCGCGCGCCGCGAATTACGACTACTTCCGCCAGATCGCGGTCGCCGCCGATACGCTCGGCTATGAAGGCGTGCTCTTGCCCACGGGCCGTTCATGCGAGGACGCATGGGTGGTCGCGTCGAGCCTCATTCCGGCGACGAAGCGTCTGAAGTTTCTCGTCGCGATCCGTCCGGGCCTGAGTTCGCCGGGATTGTCGGCGCGCATGGCATCGACGTTCGACCGGCTCTCGAACGGGCGTCTGCTCATCAATGTCGTGACGGGCGGCGATCCGAACGAGCTCGCCGGCGACGGCGTCTTCCACGATCACGACACGCGCTACGAAATCACCGACGAATTCCTGACCATCTGGCGCGGCCTGCTCGAACAGTCGCACGATAACGGCAGCTTCGATTTCGACGGCAAGCATCTGCAATCGCAGGGCGGCAAGGTGCTGTATCCGCCGGTGCAGAAGCAGCATCCGCCGCTGTGGTTCGGCGGCTCGTCGGCGGCGGCGCACGATATCGCAGCGAAGCACATCGACACGTATCTGACGTGGGGCGAGCCGCCCGAGGACGTCGAGAAGAAACTGGCCGACATCCGCCGCCGCGCCGCCGACGAAGGCCGCTCGATCAAGTTCGGCATTCGTCTGCATGTGATCGTGCGCGAGACCGAGCAGGAAGCATGGGCGGACGCCGACAAGCTCATCAGCAAGCTCGACGACGACACCATTCGCCGCGCGCAGGCGCAGTTCGCGAAGATGGACTCCGAAGGCCAGCGCCGCATGGCCGCGCTGCACGGCGGCAGCCGCGACAAGCTGGAGGTGTATCCGCATCTGTGGGCGGGCGTCGGGCTCGTGCGCGGCGGCGCGGGCACCGCGCTCGTCGGCAATCCGGAGCAGGTCGCCGGCCTCATGAAGCAATATGCGGAACTGGGCATCGACACCTTCATTCTTTCGGGCTATCCGCATCTGGAAGAGTCGTATCGCTTCGCCGAACTCGTGTTTCCGCTCTTGCCGCGCAAGCAGCGCGAGCAGGCGAGCGGACCGCTGTCGGGGCCGTTCGGCGAAGTTATCGGCACGTCGGAGCTGCCGAAGGTGTCGGCATCATGACGCTCAATGCCATCGCTCGCCGCGCATTGCCGTGGCTCGTGCCGGTGCTGATTTTGATCGCGTGGGAAAGCGCCGCGCGCACCGGCGGGCTTTCGTCGCGCGTGCTGCCCGAACCGCTCGCGGTGGTGAAGGCCGCGTGGACGCTGATCGAATCCGGCGATCTGTGGGCCAACGTCAAGGTCAGCGCGGGCCGCGCGCTCGCGGGCTTCGCGATGGGCGGCGGCATCGGCTTCGTACTCGGGCTGGCGACGGGTCTTTTCAAGCCCGCCGAAGTCGCGCTCGACTCGACCGTGCAGATGATCCGCAACATCCCCGCGCTCGCGATGATTCCGCTCCTGATCCTGTGGTTCGGCATCGGCGAGGAAGCCAAGCTCGTGCTGGTGGCGCTGGGCGTGTTCTTTCCGGTCTACGTCAACACGTATCACGGCATTCGCTCGGTCGATCGCGATCTGATCGAGATGGCGAAGAGTTACGGTCTGTCCGGCTTCGCGCTGTATCGGCATGTGATCTTGCCGGGCGCGTTGCCGTCGATTCACGTGGGCGTGCGCTTCGCGTTCGGCCTGATGGGGGTGAGGCTGATCGGCGCCGAGACGATCTCCGCGCAATCGGGCATCGGCTACATGACGATGAACGCCCGCGAATTCCTGCAAACCGATGTCGTGGTGGTCGGCATCCTGCTCTACGCGCTGCTCGGCAAGTTCGCCGACATGGCCGCTCGCGCGATCGAACGCGCGACGCTGCGCTGGCATCCGGCCTATCAAACGAAGGCGCAATCATGAATCTGATCGATATCGATACGCTTACGCCCGTATTCAGGCGCGCCGAAACGCAACCCCATGCGCGCGCGCCGTTCGCGGGCCGCGATCTCGCCGTCTCGCTGCGCGGCGTGGAGAAGCGCTTCGGCGAGCGCAAGGTGCTGGATCAACTGGATTTCTCGATCGAGCGCGGCAGTTTCGTGTCGATCGTCGGACGAAGCGGTTGTGGGAAGTCGACCTTGCTGCGACTCGTCGCCGGTCTCGATCAGCCGACGGGCGGCGTCGTTCAGCGCAACGCACCGGCGAGCGCAAGCGAGTTGCAAGTGCGCATCATGTTTCAGGACGCGCGCCTGTTACCGTGGAAGAGCGTGCTCGACAACGTGATGATCGGATTGCCCCGCAGCAAACGCGACGATGCCCGCGCGACGCTCGCCGAAGTGGGCCTCGCGGAACGCGAGAAGGACTGGCCGTCGCGGCTGTCGGGCGGGCAGCGTCAGCGTGTGGCGCTCGCGCGTGCGCTGGTGCATCGGCCTGATCTGCTGTTGCTCGACGAGCCGCTCGGCGCGCTCGATGCGTTGACGCGCATCGAGATGCAGGGCTTGATCGAGCGGCTGTGGCGCGAGCACAAGTTCACCGCGTTGCTCGTCACGCACGACGTGCAGGAAGCGGTGTCGCTCGGCGATCGCATCGTGCTGATCGACGCGGGGCGCATCACGCTCGATACCGCGGTGTCGTTGCAAAGGCCGCGCACACGCACGGCGCTGGGCTTCGCCGAACTCGAAGAACAAGTGCTTTCGCGCGTGCTTCAACGCGCCTGATTGTGCGGCTGATCGCGCGGCTGTTCGACTTTTCGCACGGCCCGTGCGGATTGAAGTGGATTATCGATCGGCGCTCCGCTCGCTATTCTGTGGGCTTTGAAGGAGCGTGAGCCATGTCGAAGGAAAAGATCGCTATCGTCACGGGCGGCAGCCGCGGGCTTGGCCGAAACACGGTGCTGAGCCTTGCCGCGCGAGGCATCGACAGTATCTTCACTTATCACAGCAATGAGGCGCAAGCCGGGCAGGTCGCGGCGCTCGTCGCCGGGACGGGCCGCAAGGCGCGCGCGCTGCAACTCGATACCGGCGACACGAGCGCCTTCGACGCCTTCGTGAACGATGTACGCACGACGCTCGCCGACTGGGGCGCCGACCGTTTCGACTTTCTCGTCAACAACGCGGGCACGTCGCATCACAACAGCATCGAGAAGACGACGGAAGCCGAACTCGATGCGCTCTACAACGTCCATTTCAAGGGCGTGTTCTTCCTCACGCAGAAGCTGCTGCCGCTGATTCGCGACGGCGGTCGCATCGTGAATATTTCCTCGGGACTGACACGCATCATCGTGCCGGAGAGCGCGCCGTACGGCTCGATGAAAGGCGCGGTCGAAGTGCTGACGAAGTACCTGGCGAAGGAACTCGCGCCGCGCAGAATCGCCGTCAACGTGGTCGCGCCGGGTGCGATCCAGACCGATTTCAGCGGCGGCATGGTGCGCGACAATCCGGAGCTGAACAAGCGCATCGCCGACATGACTGCGCTCGGCCGCGCGGGCCTGCCCGACGACATCGGACCGATGATCGCGTCGTTGCTGTCCGAGGACAATCGCTGGGTCAACGCGCAACGCATCGAAGTGTCGGGCGGGATGTCGATCTGAACATCGCGCAGGCGAGCGCGGGCCGCGCTAGGCGTCCAGCGGCACCGCGCTCACGCACTTCAGCTCGTCGAGACACACGCTCGACTTCACGCCGCTCACGCCGGGAATGCGCATCAGCGTATCGAGCAGAAACTCCGACAGCCCCTTCAGATCCCGCGCGATCACCTTCAGCATGTAATCGATATCGCCGGTCACGGCGAAACATTCCTGTATCTCCGCGAGCTTGGCGACGACGTTCTTGAACTTCGCGAGATCGCGCACGTGGCCGCGTTCCATCGTCACCTGGATGAAGGCCACCACGCCGAAGCCGAGGACCTGCGCATCGAGCCGTGTCTCGTAGCCCTTGATCACACCCAGTTCCTCCAGCCTTCGATGACGCCGCAGCGTTTGCGCGGGCGACAGATTGATCGCTTCCGCCAGTTCGAGATTGGAGATGCGTCCGCGCGACTGCAGAATCCCGAGCAAACGCAGGTCGATACGATCGAACTCGATAGTCTGCAATTTTCTTTCTCCGATGAGCCCAATCATGAAATCCGGACGCGGAACCTAGGGTTTGTCTGCGCGTCTTAGAAAATCATATTGTGCCGTAACAAATTTACACTGATTCCCCTAAATTGAGCACAGGAGAGAGACACGTGGCACATGAGGGACACGGCACGCTCAAGCGCGGCCTGAAGAACCGTCACATTCAGTTGATCGCGCTCGGCGGCGCGATCGGGACCGGGCTCTTTCTCGGCATCGCCCAGACGATCAAGACGGCGGGACCGTCGGTGCTGCTCGGCTATGCGATCGCGGGCATCGTCGCTTTTTTCATCATGCGTCAGCTTGGCGAGATGGTCGTCGACGAGCCTGTCGCGGGATCGTTCAGCCACTTCGCGGACAAGTATTGCGGGCAATACGCGGGCTTTCTGTCGGGCTGGAATTACTGGGTGCTCTACATTCTCGTGTCGATGGCCGAGCTATCGGCGGTCGGCATCTACGTGCAGTACTGGTGGCCCGGCATCCCGACGTGGGTGTCCGCGCTCGTGTGCTTCTGCGTGATCAACGCGATCAACCTCACGAGCGTGAAGTCATATGGCGAGCTGGAGTTCTGGTTCGCCATCGTGAAGGTGGTCGCGATCGTCGGCATGATCGGCTTCGGCGGCTGGCTGCTCGTCTCGGGCGGCGCCGGACCGGAAGCGAGCGTCACGAACCTGTGGCGTCACGGCGGCTTCTTCCCGAACGGCTTCTCGGGTCTCGTGATGGCGATGGCCGTCATCATGTTCTCGTTCGGCGGGCTGGAACTCGTGGGCATCACCGCCGCCGAAGCGGACGATCCGTCGCACACCATTCCGCGTGCGACCAATCAGGTGATCTACCGCATTCTGATTTTCTACGTGGGCGCGCTCGGCGTGTTGCTCTCGCTGTATCCGTGGCAGAAGGTGGTGACCGGCGGCAGCCCGTTCGTGCTGATCTTCCACGCGATGAACAGCAACTTCGTCGCGCACGTGCTCAATGCGGTGGTGCTCACGGCGGCGCTGTCGGTCTATAACAGCGGCGTCTACTGCAACAGCCGCATGCTCTACGGCCTCGCGCAACAAGGCAACGCACCGCGCGCGCTGCTCAAGGTGAACAAGCGCGGCATTCCGCTCATCGCGCTCGGCGTCTCCGCCATCGCGACGGCAGCGTGCGTGCTCATCAACTATCTGATGCCGGGCAAGGCGTTCGAGTTGCTGATGGGCCTCGTCGTGTCGGCGCTCATCATCAACTGGGCGATGATCAGCCTCATCCATCTGCAATTCCGCCGCGCAAAGGCGCGCGCCGGCGAGACGACCGTGTTCAAGAGTCTCGGCTATCCGCTCACCAACTATCTGTGCCTCTTGTTCCTCGGCGGCATTCTCGTGGTGATGTGCCTGATTCCCGATCTGCGCATGTCGGTCTATCTGATTCCGGTGTGGCTCGCGGTGCTGGGCGTGGGTTATGCCGTTCGCAACCGTCGTCGCGCGAGTGCGGCGTTGTCGCGCGTCTGAAGGAGACAGTCATGTTCGAACACATCGATGCCTATCCCGGCGATCCGATCCTCTCGCTGAACGAAGACTTCGCGAAGGACCCGCGCGACAACAAGGTCAATCTCAGCATCGGCATCTACTACGACGACGAAGGCCGTCTGCCCGTGATACGCGCCGTGCGCGAAGCCGAAGCGCAGTGGCTGGCGCAACCCGCGGCGAAGCCGTATCTGCCGATGTCGGGGCTCGCAGCATATCGCGACGCCGTGCAGTCGCTCGTCTTCGGCGATGACTCCGTGGCGCGCGCCGAAGGCCGCATCGCGACCGTGCAGACGCTCGGCGGCTCCGGCGCGCTCAAGGTCGGCGCGGACTTCATCAAGCGCTATTTCCCTGACTCGCAAGTCTGGGTGAGCGATCCGACGTGGGACAACCATCGCTTCATCTTCGAGCGCGCGGGCTTCACGGTCGGCACGTATCCGTACTACGACGAAGCGAGCGGCGGCCTGAAATTCGACGCGATGCTTTCGGCCATTCGCGATCTGCCCGCGAGGAGCGTGGTGCTGCTGCATGCGTGCTGTCACAACCCGACCGGCGTCGATCTCACCGATGCGCAATGGGTGAAGCTGATCGAAGCGATCAGGCAGCGTGAGCTGTTGCCGTTCATCGACATGGCGTATCAGGGATTCGGCGCCGGGCTCGATGCGGACGCGTTCGCGATTCGCGAGCTCGTGCGTCAGAACGTGCCGGCGTTCGTCGCCAATTCGTTCTCGAAGAACTTCTCGCTGTATGGCGAACGTTGCGGTGCGCTGTCGGTGGTTTGCGAGTCGGCGGAATCGGCTCCGCGCGTGCTCGGGCAACTGACGAGCGCCGTGCGCGCGAACTACAGCAACCCGCCGACGCACGGCGCGATGATCGTCGCGAACGTGCTCACGACGCCGGCGCTGCGGCAATCGTGGGAAGAGGAGCTGGCGTCGATGTGCACGCGCATCGCGCGTATGCGCGGCGAGATTCACGCACGGCTGCGCGGCAACGTGCCCGACGCGATGCTCGCGCGATATCTGGCGCAGCGCGGGATGTTCACGTATACGGGGCTTTCCGCCGCGCAAGTCGATGTGCTGCGCGAGCGGCACGGCGTCTATCTGATTCGTTCGGGGCGGATGTGTGTCGCGGCGCTGAATGAGCGGAATGTGGAAGCGACGGCGAGCGCCATCGGCGACGTGCTTTCGAAAGAGATCGCGTAGCCGCTCATTTTCACCTCATTCTCCATAAGCACACTGCATCCATCGCTCACAAAGGAGGGATGCGGTCATGGAAACCTGTGAAAAAGCGGCCTATCGGTCCTACGTCGATGTCCTGCTCGATCAACTCGATGCGCACGCCGATCGCGCGGTGCTGCGCTATCTCGACGAAGACGTGATGGGCGGCGCGCTGCGCGCATCGATCTATCGCTATGCGCGGGCGCTCGCGTCGTTCGGCATTACGCGCGGCGCGCTCGTCGCGATGTTCGCGCCGAATTGCCCCGACGCGCTCGCCATCCGTTACGCGACGAACCTGCTCGGCGCGGCGACGATGTTCCTGCCCGCGATCGCATCGGCCGAGCAGCGCGCGGCGTTCGTGACCCGCATGCAGCCGGCATTGCTCGTCGCGTTCGCGGAGACAAGACATCTGGTGCCCGAGCGCAGCGGCGCGCGCCTCGCTTATGTCGGCACGGGCCCGGCGCGTTCGCGTCTGGATATGCGCGCACGCGTGCAGCACGATGTGCCCGTGCAAAGCCGCGCACGACGCGATGATCTCGCGGTGGTCGTATCGTCGGGCGGCTCGACCGGCGCGCCGAAAGCGAGCCGCCGCAGCTTCGCGGTGTATTCGGCGATGGTGAGCGCGCCGAGTCCCGAGGACCGTCGGCAGCTCGTCAACGGGGCGCTCGCCTATCTGTCGCAAGTGCTCGTCGATAACACGTTGATGGGCGGCGGCACCGTGGTGCTGAAACCGTCCTACGATCCCGCCGACACGCTCGCGACGATCGAAGCCGAACGCATCACCGATGTGCTCCTCGTCGAGCCGCAACTCTTCGAAACGATGGATCACCCGGACGTCGATCGGCGCAATCTGTCTTCGCTGCGCTCGATCGCGCATATCGGCGGATCGGCGCCCGCGATTCTGCGGCGGCGCGCGATCGCGCGGCTCGGACCCGTGCTCACGCATATGTACGGTGCGAGCGAGGCGGGGCTCGTGAGCGTGCTGACGCCATCGGATTATCTGGCCGATCCCGGTTTGCTGGACACGGCGGGCCGCATCCGGCCGGGCGTCGATGTGCGTCTTCGCCGCGCCGATGGCAGGTTCGCGCGCGAGGGACAGCACGGCGCCATCGAGGTGAGATCGAGAGCGGTGGCGCAGGGCTATCACCGGCAGCCGATCGAAGCGGCGCAGAAGTTTCGCGACGGCTGGTGCCTGACCGGCGATATCGGCTTCATCGACGAAAACGTGCATCTGCATGTGCTCGGACGCGCCGCCGATGTCGCCGAGATCGATGGCGCGGTCATCGGTCCGGCGCGAATCGAAACGCCGCTGTGCGCCTTGCCCGATGTCCGCTATGCGCGCGCCGTGGCATCGGCGGATGTCGCGCGCGGCTATCTGTGGGATGTCGTCGTCGTGCCGTGGGCGGGCAAGCGTGTCGATATCGCGCGATGCATGCGTGCGCTCGAAGCGGCGTGCGGCGTGCACGTTGCGAAGGCCGTGCGGATGGCCGCCGTGCAACGCGTGCCGCTTACCGAGCAGGGGAAAGTGAATCGCGCGGCGATCGGGCGGTTACGCAGGGACGCGTCGAATGCGGGCGTTGTCAGCGAGGAGGCGGCTTTCAGCGTGTAGTGCGGTCGAGGGCCGCGCGCGGAGACTAGAACTGCTGTGGCATAAAAGGATATTAAGCGGTGGAGCAGAATGGACACCGCTGAGGCCACTCTGGGACTTCAGCAGCGATATGCCAGCGATACGTAGCAATCAGATCAAGGGCGTGGCGTTGGGAGCTGTGCGGGATGTAGTCCGCAGGGAGAGCAGGTTGAGGACGGATTTCAACGTTCTTTCCGTCTTGAATGAGAGGTTGTGCGACATCAAACCCAGTGACAATCGCAGCGTCCACTCGCATGTGGTCGATACGGGATCGCTGTCCGCATTTATTTTCAGATGTTTCCGATTTGACGGACCCACTTGGACCAGCTACCGTCCCGGCCGCGGGTGGCTGCACAAGCTAGGTATTACACACTCCTCACTATGTGCAGAAGTCCCCGCCGGTGCGTTGAACCAACAATAACGTAACCCGCATACGGGTCATCTTCGAAGAGAATAAGCAGTGAAAAACGCAAACGGTCGAGCGCTCGCGCCCCTGGGCGACAAGACCGGCATGTCAAAACCCACTCACCCCCGCACCCTCGGGCTGCGCTGTA
>NZ_JARUXO010000003.1:98700-261320 GCF_031451275.1 Caballeronia sp. LZ029 | reverse complement strand
CTTGCTCCTGAGTCAGCATCGGCGGCAAAAGCCGCCATCGTCTCCCAGGTGGGTCAATTTTATGTCGGCGACAGGGTCAGTTTTACATCGGCGCTAACACCTACTTTCTTTGCAGCAGCAAAGAAAGTAGGTGCCGCCCCGCACAGGGGCAACGCTAATAAACCAACACGATCACGGGATCCGGCAAACGACCAACCCCTACCGCAAGATCGCATCACGTAAAGTCACGGTCCCAAACCCCCGATCCGCCGCCGCCCGCAGTACCGTATCGAGCGCACCCAACACGACAGGCACGCCACACACATCCCTCGCAGCGTGCCCATCATGAACAAGCAAGATATCGCCCGCAGCGAACCCATCGAGCAAACGCCGCGCAACGAGCGCCGCATCGCCCGTGCGCGTGTCGAAGCCGCGCCGCGTCCAACTCGCGAGATGAAGCCCCAGACCGCACAGCACCGGTTCGAGAAACGGATTGCGCAATCCCGCCGGCGCGCGAAAGAACAGCGGCCGCACGCCCGCGATGTCACCGAGCGTCGTTTGCGCCGCGTCGATTTCACGCCGCATCGCACCCGGCCCCATCAGCGAAAAGTTGTGCCGATGCCGCTGGCTGTGATTCTCCACCGCATGCCCCCGCGCGACGATCGCCTCGACGATGCGCGGATGTTCCCGCGCGCGCTCCCCGATGCAGAAAAACGTCGCCCGTGCGCGATGCGCGTCGAGCAGATCGAGCACGCGCGGGGTGACGTCGGGATCGGGGCCGTCGTCGATCGTGATCGCGATGGACGCGCCCGCCGCTTCCGGCAGCGTCGTCCAGTTGTGGCCGAGCAGCGCGCTGCGCGGCCAGAGTCCCGCCGCCGCCAGCGCGCAGTGCGACGCGATCACGCCGCCCGCCGCCCACGGCCACGTCGCGGGCGATACGGCGAGCGCCGCGAGCGCGCCCGCGTGCACGACCGCCGCGCCGCCGATCAAAGGCGTCGGGGTCCATCGACGCGGCTGGCCGGGCGCGTTCATCGCGAAAATCCGGAACGCGGCGCGAGGATCGCCGAGAACAGCAGCGCGAGAATCGCGCCGGGGCCGATCGTCAGCCCGAAGGTCTTGAGCATCGGCACGCTGGAAAGCGCGAGCAGCCCGAAACCGAGCACGGTCGCGAGATTCGCGATCACGAGCGACACGAGCGTTTGCGGGGATATCGCGTTGTCTTCGGCGTGCGCGCGATAGTTGAAAAAGAGCGCGTAGTTCGAGCCGACCGCGACGATCAGCAACATGCCGATCAGATGCAGAATCGTCAGCGACTTGCCCGCGAGCGCGAGCCCCGCGATCACGACGATCACCGCCGCGACGAGCGGCGCGAGCGTGCGCGCCGCGCGCACCGGTGAGCGCAGCGCAAGCACGAGCAGCACGACGATCGCGGCGAATCCGCCGAGCGACAGGCGAATGTCCTCGTGCACGTAGTTCTGATAGAGACGGTCGGCTTCGGCTTTCATATCGACGAACAGCGCGTCCGGCACCTGCGACGCCGTCACCGCCGCGCGAATCTTCTGCGCCTCCACATCCGAGCCTTCGGCCGCGCGCAACGGCAGCATCGCCGTCCAGTGGCCGTCGCGTTGCGTGAGGAGCGAATCGACGGCAAGCGCCATCGACGTGCCCTGCAGATCGGCGCGACGCAGCAACGGCTGCGTGCGGGCCGCGTCGGCATCGGCGATGAACGGCTCGAAGACTTCGGGCTTCACGTGGATCGTCTGATCGCGCAGCGCGACGGCGAGACGCGTGCGCAGTTCCCCGGCCGAAGGCAGGCTCGCGAGACGCGCACGTTGCGCGGCGTCGCTCGGCAGATAGCGCGCCGGACTTTCATAACCGGCGATCACGTGCGCATCGACGAGCGGCTGCAACCGACGCGCCACCGCTTCCGCCCGTTCGAGCGCCGCCTGCTCGTTCGCCGCCGACACCACGACGAGATAGCGCACATCCGGCGCACCGACGTCGGCGCGCAGACGTTCATCGAGATCCTGGCTCGCCTTTGGAACCGGACTCAGCGCGGCCAACTCCTGACTCCAGAGCCCGTGTCTGTGCATGAACAAGGTGGCGACTGCCGCCAACAACAACACAACGAGCGCCACGCGCAAACGCGACGCATGGCGGGCGACACGCGCGAGCCGATTGCCGAGGCGCGAGACGTCGCGGATCGCAAAGCCTTGCGGCAACGCGTGCGGCAACACGAAACGCGTGACGATGCCCGCCGTCGACAAACCGACGATCGAATACAGCCCGAGTTGCACGAGGCCCGGAAAGCCGGAGAAGAGCATCGAGGCGAAGCCGCAGATCGACGTCAGCACGCCGAGGCGGATCGTCGGCCAGAAACTCGCGACCCAGTCCTTCAGCGATTCGCGTCGCTGTACGCCCGCCGACTGCACGAAGAGATAGATCGAATAATCGACGGCCTCGCCGATCAGCGTCGTGCCGAAACCGAGCGTGAGTCCATGCACGGTGCCGAACGCGAGGCTCACGGCGGCGACGCCCGCCGCGACGCCGGACAGCACCGGCATCAGACCGAGCAGCAACGTAGGCACCGAGCGATACACCGCCAGCAGCAGCACGACGATCAGCACGATGCTCGCCGCCGACAGCCAGCGCACGTCGTGCATGATCGTGTCGCGTGTTTCCACGGCGAATACGCCCGGTCCCGTCATCAGCAGCCGATACGCCGATGCGCCCGGCGCGGCTTGCCCGAACGCATCGCGGATCGCGGCCATCGCGCTGGCTTGCGCATCGGTGTCGGAACCGGCGCTCGCGGTCTGCGCGAGCAGCACGGCGCGCTGGCCGTCGCGCGATGCCCATACGCCATCCTGCATCGAAGGCTGCGCGCCGCTGTCGAGTTGACTGATGAGCGCCGTGACTTCGCCGGTCGGATCGTGCGGCAGCAAGTCCTTCGTCATCATCCCAGCGGACGAGCTCAGCAGATCGAGGCTGTCGGCGAGCGCGTCTTTCAGGCCGGCGACGCTGAAGCGCTCGGGCGTCACGGCTGGACTCAATTGATAGCGATGCTCGAAAACGAAACGCTCGTCGCGCGCCGCGCCGACCGGCTCGCCGTTGCTGATCGCGGAGAAGCGCTTGTCCGCGCGCAGTTTCGCCGCGACCTTGCGGGAGACATCGGCGCGGCCGTTGACATCGCCGCCTTCGATGCCGACGAGTATCAGCCGCGAAACGAGGCCATCGCGCAATTGCTCGACGAGCACGCGTTGTTGTTCGCTGGGCGAGCGCGGCAGGAAAGCGGAGAGATCGGCGGAAAAGTTCGTACGCGCGATGATCGCGGCGCACACCGCGAGAAAGCACAGCCAGACAATGACCGCAGGCTGACGAAGGACAGCGCGCATACGGTGTTCAGTGCGCCGACGCGTCTTGCAGGCGCATGAGCGAGCGATCGCCGTCGGCCTGCTTGATCTCGACGCGCGCGAGCGCCGCGCCGCTGCCCGCGAGCGTGATCGAGCTGACTTTCTGCTTCATGCGCGAATCGATCGGCACGAGCGTCATCGTCCAGTCGTTGCCCTTTCCATCAACCGACACCTTGTACGCGTTCTCCAGCGCGAAACGGTTGCCCGCGAGCGTCGCGCGGATGCTCTCGATGAACGCGCCCAGTTCCGGATAGTTGCGCAGCGGAATCGTCACCTTGCGGCCGTTGCGATCGACGGTGAGCATGTCGCCATCGACGACGAGATTCTCAGGCTTCGGGCTGACCGTATGCTTTTCCAGATGATCGGGCGCGACGAACACGAGTTCGCCCGACGATTCGAGCGGCTCCTGCGCGATCTTCAGATAGCGCGTCTCGGTGAACTGCGCGCGCCCGGATTTTTTTGCGCCGAGCGTGTTCATCAGGCGATCGAGCGTCCAGGACGCATCGGCGGCAAAAGTCGGCGCCGACATGACGCACAGCACGGCGGCGGTCAGCATCGCGGAAAAAACTCGCATAAGCTCAGGAATCCCTCGTGACTTCGCGCAGACGTGCGCCGGCCGCGCGCGCTTGCGCCGGTTGCTGCGCGGCGTTCGCCTGCCAGAAGTCGAAATAGTTGAACCAGTTGTACGGCGCCGCGCGGCAGTATTTTTCGAGCAGCGCGACGTAGCGCGTGAGCGCGGCATCGACTGCGGCGGCGCGCTCGCCGCGCCCGATAATCGAAAAATCGGCGAGGGTTTCGAAGTGGATATCGTAGCGGTTGCCGCCGAGATACAGCCCCGTCATGAAGACGACCGGACGCCGCAACACCGCCGCCATATGCAGCGGTCCGAGCGGAAACGCGGCCGGCGCGCCGAGGAATTCGCGTTGCTTCAACGCGTCGCCCGCCTGACGCAGCGTGCGATCCGCGAGAATGCCGACGAGCGTGCCCGCATCGAGCCGTTCGCGCACCTTCAGCATCGCATCGACCTTGCCTAGCCCGATCACGTCGTGATGCGCGGCCGGATTCACGGCGGCGAGAATCGCGTTGATCTTGCGCGCGTTTTCTTCGTACATGGTGATCGCGATGCGGATATGCGGCTGCGTCCGCCCGATCGCGCGCACCACCTCGAAGCTGCCGAGATGCGCGCCCATCAGGAACGCGCCGTGTCCGCCGGCGAGCGCGGCCTCGACATCCTCGACGCCATGCGTGCGGATATCGAACAGATCGAAGCGTTCGTTGAGCAGGTATATGCGGTCGTGAATCGTCGACGCGAACGAGAACACATGGCGATAGCCATCGCGCCAGCCCGCATGGCGGCCGAGCGCGCGATTCAGATAAGCGCGCGATGCACGTCGCGCACGCGGCGCGAACACCACGAAATACGCGGTGATGATCCGCAGCAACACGCGCCCGATGCCCCGCCCGAAACGCAGCGATATCCACGTCATGAAGCGCAGCAACGCGAGGTTGCTGCGTTCCTGGCGCTCGGCCCAGTCGTCGCGGTTGCGCGGCTCGTTCACGATGCTTGCGTGCCGTTGTCGATCATGCCGACCGCGCCGCTCGCCACCGCGCGAACGCCCGCGCGAATCGTGAAGCGGATCGCGCCGCTCGCGGAGGTTTCGTACGTGATGTCGAGCGCTTCGCCGGGAGCGGCCGGGCTCAGGAATTTAGCGGATTCGATCCTGCATGCGCCGACGTTCTTTCCGAGCGCGGAACCGATCGCGTCGAGCGCGTGATCGAGCAGCACGACGCCCGGCACGATCGGGCGTCCGGGGAAATGTCCGGCGAGCGCGGGATGTTCCGGCGGCACGGTGAAGCTCAGCGCGGCGCGGCGGCTGCGTTCCTGTTCGATCAACTGAGTCAGCACTTCGCGCGGCAGCTTGCCGGTCGCGTTGCGCGGCAGCGAATCGACGAACAGCAGCGGACGCGGCATGAATGCGGCGTCGATGCGCTCGCGCAACGCGCGCTGCAAGTCCGCCGCCGCGAGCTCCGGCGCCACGACGAGCGCCATCAGACGGCGCACGGTTTCACTGTCGGCGGGGCTTTCGTCGGGCATGTAGAACACGCCGTCGATCACACCGGGTACCGCGTTCAACTGATGATTCAGATACGCGAGCGACGTGCGCTTGCCCGCGATATTGATGAGATCGGCCTTGCGCCCGTGCAGCAGAAAATGCGTGTCGTCGATGAGTTCGAGCGCGTCGCCCATCGGCACCGGCACTTCTACGTGGCCGCCGGATGCCCACATCGTTTGTTCGCCGGCATCGTCGGCGCGCGGCGTCAGGGCGATGTCCGGAAACAGTTCCCACGCGGCGGTGCGCGCGGTGCGGCGCGTCGCGATCTGGCCGGTTTCGGTGCTGCCGTAGATTTCCATCAGCGGCGCGTTTAGACGCGCTTCGGCATCGAGCGCGAGCTTTTCCGCGAGCGGCGCGGTCGCCGACAGCACCAGCGACGCGCGCGGCAACGCTTCCTCGTTCGCGAACAGCGCACGCAGATGAATCGGCGAGCTGACGAGCACGCGCGGCTCGGGCACGGCGGCGAGTTCCGCGCGGATATCGACGGGATAGAACGGCTGGCGGTTGCTGAACGCGAGGCCGCCGAGCAGCGCGAGCAGCACCGTCGATTCGAAGCCGTACATGTGCTGCGGCGGCACGGTGCCGATGAGCGTCGCGCTTGCCTCGCCGAGCAGGCCGAGACGCGCTGCCGCCGCGCGCACGTTCTTCACGAGAAAGCCCCACGTCTTGCGATGCGGCACCGGCACGCCCGTCGAACCCGACGTGAACACGTAAGCGACCACGCGCGCGCCGTCGATGTGCGGGACATGCGCCTCGCTCGTCACGCGAGAGGCGGCGGCTTGCGGATACCGGAAGCGCGGCAGGTCGATCGCGCAATCGTCGTTGTCGTGCAGGCAAAACGCGTCCGGCGCGAACGAGGCGAGGGCGCGCACCATTTCGGGCGTATGCGTCGAGGGCAACAGGCTCGTCTTGCCCGCGACGAGCGTCGCGCACAGGCTCACCGTGAAGCGATAGCGGTCCGTGCAGACGTTGAATACATGTCCGCCTTCGGGCAGCGCATCGGCGAGCGCCTGCACGTCGGCGAGAAACGCGCGCACCGTGACGGGCGCGCCGTCGCGCCAGGCGATCGTCTGATCCGGCGACGAATGGAAAACCAGCGGAAAGGTCTGCATGTGCGATGAATTCGACGACATTACTGCGCCCCGCCGCGACGCATCTGCATCGACTGCGTGTAGGCGCGCACGGCGTCCATGATGCTCGACGGCTCCATGTCCGGCAGCGCGATGCGGCGGCACGCATATTCGACGACGAACATCAGCCCGACGAGCGGCAGCGCGAGATAGTTGGCGAACGTGGACCACGCGACGATCGATGCGCACGCGAACAGCACCGTCGACACGAACGCGGTCGCGACAAAAAAGAGCGTCCACGCCAGCGTGACATGCCGCGTGTAGCGCACGACACGCGCTTCGATCTGGCCGTGGACCATCGTCGCGAACTGCGTGCAAAGCGGTTCGCGGCCTTGAACGAGCGTGCGGCCGAACATCCATGCGAGTGCGAGATTGAAGCTCGCGTGTTCGAGCCACAGGCCCCAGCCGAAATGCGCGGTGAGCGGCGCGCGCCCGAGCCACAACGCGACGCACGCGAGCACCCAGAGCGGCAGCAGCCAGCCACGCGCGGGCGAACGCACGACGGCATTCAGCGCGAAGAGCAGGATCGGCGCGAGAACGAGCGCGAGCCCGAGACCGTGCGCGTCCGGCGTGGACGCGGCATGATGCGCGGCAAGCTGGTAAGCGGCGATCGCGCCGACGACGCCCGCCGCGCGAAGAAAGCGGGCTGCGTTCATCGGCGTGCTCCGCGTGCGCGCGGTGCGCCTGAAAGAAGGAAAAAGGTACGCAACATGGAATGCGGCTGCGGCGTTCTCTTCAGAACGCTCCGTTATTGAACAAAAACTCGGCAGTCGCCCGCCTGACGATCATTTTCCCGCGCCCTTGCGCGCCCGGTCTGTAACCGATTGTTCGATGATCTTACATTCGTCAGACCGGCGGATTTTACCCTACCGGCGCAGGGGTCCCGCCCCGTGGCGAAACCGCTGATTTTTCTCAGAAATATCGCGGTCCGGCACATCTTCCGGCCGGTTACCTTTCCTACTAGGCGTCCCAGAGGGCATCGTCTAGAATTTCGCCACTGCAATTATCTCGATAACAGGCAGCCGGTGGCGTGCGGAGTACGCGGGGCGCACGTCTTACGAGCCGCCTTGCGCGCGTTTCTGGCTGGTCTGCACATACGATGAATGAACTGGAAAGAGAGCTCGCCGAGCTGATCGTCGCCGAATTGAATCTCGAGGACGTCGATCCCAAGGCCGTCTCGGCCGATACGCGATTGTATGAAGAAGGTTTCGGGCTCGATTCCATCGACATCCTGGAGATAGCGCTCCTGATCTCGAAGAAATACGGCTTCGAGCTGCGCTCGGACAATCCGGATAATCAGAAGATCTTCGCGAATCTCGGCGCGCTCGCGGCGCACGTCGCGGCGCATCGCACCCGATAACGCGCGGCGCCAAGCCTCGACAGCCGCTGTCATGCAAGTGAAATCCGCCGCATCGAGACTGAACGACGCGCACGCTCGTGCGCTCGCCGATGCGGCCGCGCAACACGGAATACGGACAGGCGCAATGCAATCGATGACGGAAACCAGGCCATGCGCGCGCTCGTGACAGGCGGCAGCGGCGCGATCGGACAAGCCATCGGCCGCTCGCTGGGCGCGGCCGGACACGAAGTCTGGATTCACGCGAACGGCGGCATCGAACGCGCTGAAAGCTGCGTGCAAGCAATTCGCGCGGCGGGCGGCACGGCGCATGCAATCGCCTTCGACGTGACCGATCCCGACGCCACCGACGCCGCGATCGCGCGCATCCTGGCCGACGGCCCGGTGCAGATTCTGGTGAACAACGCGGGCATCCACGACGACGCGCCGATGGCCGGCATGACGCGCCAGCAGTGGAAACGCGTGCTCGACGTGACGCTCGACGGCTTTTTCAACGTCACGCAGCCGCTTCTGATGCCGATGATCCGCACGCGCTGGGGCCGTATCGTCAACATGTCGTCGCTGTCGGGGCTGATGGGCAATCGCGGGCAGGTGAATTACGCGGCCGCCAAGGCAGGCCTGATCGGCGCGACGCGCGCGCTCGCGCAGGAACTCGCGTCGCGCGGGATTACGGTGAACGCGGTGGCGCCGGGCGTCGTCGAGTCGCCGATGCTCGGCCAGGCTTTTCCGCCCGAGCGCATCAAGCAACTGGTGCCGGCGCAACGCGCGGGCACGGCGGAGGAAATCGCGGGCATGGTCGCGTATCTGGTGTCGGACGCGGCGGCTTATGTCACGGGGCAGGTTCTGTCGATCAACGGCGGAATCGCTTGAATCGGATCGAAAGGAGTGGGATGAGCGAAGCGACGCAAACCTGGGACGTGGCGGTGATCGGCGGCGGACCAGCCGGATCGACCGCGGCGACGCTGCTCGCGGACCGCGGCTATCGCGTGCGGGTGTTGGAGAAGGCGCGGCATCCGCGCTTTCATATCGGCGAATCGCTTTTGCCGGCGAATCTGCGGCTCTTCGAACGGCTCGGCGTCGCCGATGAAGTGCGCGCGATCGGCATGGTCAAGCTCGCGGCCGAGTTCGTGTCGCCGCAGCATGGCGATCGCATGCAGCGCTTTCTTTTCGCCGATGCCTGGGACAAATCGATGCCGAGCGCGTATCAGGTGCGCCGCTCCGAGCTCGACGAAATCCTGCTGCGCAACGCGGCGAAACACGGCGCGCACGTGAGCGAAGGCTGCCGCGCGCGCGATGTCGTGTTCGCGGCCGATGGCGCCAGCGCGACGATCGCCGCCGAGCACGACGATGGCCGCATCGAGGAAGTGCGCGCGCGTTTCGTCGTCGATGCGTCGGGGCGCGACACGCTGCTCGCGAATCACTTCAAGACCAAGCGCCGCAACGAGCGCCACAATTCGTCGGCGCTGTACGGCCATTTCAGGAATGCCCGCCGCAACGACGGCCAGAACGAAGGCAACATCACCGTGTTCTGGTTCGAGCACGGCTGGTTCTGGTTCATCCCGCTCGCGGACGGCGCGACGAGCATCGGCGCGGTCGTGTGGCCCGCGTATCTGAAGCGGCGTCCGAAGGGCACGTCGCTCGAAACGTTCTTCCGCGAGACCATCGCGCTGTGTGCGCCGCTCGCCGAGCGCCTGAAAGATGCCGAACTGATCAGCGAAGTCCACGCGACGGGCAACTATGCGTACACCGGCGACATGACACACGGACGCAACTTCCTCTTGCTCGGCGATGCGTTCGCGTTCATCGACCCGGTGTTCTCGTCGGGCGTGATGCTCGCGATGCAGAGCGCGTTCGCGGGCGCGGAGGCGATCGACGCGGCGCTTTCGAATCCCGCCGATGCGCCCGCCGCGCTCGCGAAGTTCGACCGCGATGTGCGTCACGGTCCGCGCGAATTTTCGTGGTTCATCTACCGCATGACCTCGCCGACGATGCGCGATCTCTTCATGGGCCCGAGAAACCCGCTGCGCATGAAGGAAGCGCTCTTGTCGCTGCTCGCGGGCGATATCTTCGGCACGACGCCGATCTGGCATTCGCTGCGCGCGTTCAAGGGCATCTATTACATTTCGGCCGCGCTCGACTGGCGCAATTCGCTGCGCGCATATCGCCAGCGACGCCGCCATCTGAGCGACGCGAAACGCGCGGAGCTATCGGCCAATTGATCACGATGCCGGGATTTCGCTTGTCGCGCCTTGCGCCCCTTATGTTGCTTGCCGCGAGCACGGTTGCGTGCGCCGATGAAGCGCCGCCGCCGAGCAAGCCGTTGTGGGAGGTCGGCGTCGGCATGGGCGTGGCGGGCTTCCCGCACTATCCGGGCTCGGACCAGACGCGCGCGTGGGTCTTTCCGTTTCCGTACGTGATCTATCGCGGCAAGTTCTTTCGCGCCGATCGCGATGGCGTGCGCGGCCAGTTGCTGGACACCGACCGCGTCAACTTCAATATCAGCCTGCTCGGTTCGCTGCCCGTGTCCAGCCGCGACGACAACGCGCGCGCCGGCATGCCCGATCTCAAGCCAACGATCGAAATCGGCCCGTCGATGGAAGTGCACCTGTGGCGCTCGCCGTCGCGCGACATGCTGCTCGATCTGCGCCTGCCGGTGCGCATGGGCATCACGCTGGAATCGTCGCCGAAGACGGTCGGCTGGCAGTTCGAGCCGAACCTGAATCTCGATCTGGTCGATGTCGCGGGCGTGTCGGGACTGCGCGTCGGCATGCTCGCCGGACCGATGTTCGCCGACGGCAAATACAGCGACCACTACTACACGGTCGCGCCGCAATACGCGACGCCCGGCCGTCCCGCGTTCCAGGCGAACGGCGGCTACGCGGGCACCCAGGCGCTGGTGTCGATGTCGCGGCGCTTCAGCCGTTACTGGGTCGGCGCGTTCATGCGCTATGCGAACCTCGCCGGCGCGAGCTTCGCCGACAGCCCGCTCGTGCGGCAAAAGAGCGTGCTCTCGGGCGGCGTGGCGGTGGCGTGGGTGTTCGGGCAGTCGTCGAAAATGGTGGCGAGCGATGAGTGACGCCCATCGGAAAATCGGCGGCGCGGGCGAGCGGGTTTCGCTGGTCCGCGCGCTCGAATCCGCGTGGCAATGCGTGGCGTTCTATTTCGCGCTCGTCGTGCTGGCGCTCGTGTGTCTCGCGTGGTTTCCGTTCGCGTGGATCCTGCGGCGCGTGCTTTCCGCCGATGCCGGGCGGCGCGTGGGGCGCGGCGTCGTGCAGCGCGTGTGGCAGGGTTATTTCGTGCTCCTGCGCACGCTCGGCGCGTGTCGCTTCGATCTTTCCGAACTCGATTCACTCGCGGGCCAGTCCGCAATGATCCTCGCGCCGAATCATCCTTGCCTGCTCGATGCGCTGCTGATCGCGTCGCGCGTTCCCGATACGTGTTGCGTGATGAAGGGCGATGTCGCCGGGAACGTGTTTCTCGGGCCGGGGGCGCTGCTCGCGGGGTACATCGTCAACGATACGCCGGTCGGGTTGATTCGCGCTGCCGTCGCCGAACTGGAGCGCGGCTCGCCGCTTTTGCTGTTTCCCGAAGGCACGCGCACGGAACATGCGTCGGTGAATCCGCTGAAGGGTGGCATCGCGCTGATCGCGGGGCGCGCGCAAGTGCCGGTGCAGACGCTTATCATCGAGACGGATTCGGGCTTTCTTGGTAAGGGGTGGCAGATTTTTAGAAAGCCCGCGCTGCCTATTACTTATCGTGTGACGCTCGGGCGCCGGTTTGCGCCGCCGGGGCGGGATCATGCTGCGCTGCAGGCTTTCATCGGTGAGTTGCAGCGGTTTTATGCGGGGGAGCTCGATACGCTTCGGGGGCGGGATTGAGTGGGGTTGGGGCGGTTGATTAGGCTTTCGGTGGATCCCGGCAAAAGCCTAAAATTCACAAGCATCCGCTCGCCCACCCCCATGCTCCCACCCAAACTCATCGAAACCGCCAGCCTCCCCTACCGCGCCGCAGGCCGCTTCGCATGGCACTTCGCGTCGGCGAAACTGCGTCACGATCCGTTCTTCGCCCACATCCTCGCGCACGGCCTGATTCCCGATGGCGCGCGCATCCTCGATCTCGGCAGCGGCCAGGGTTTGCTCGCTGCGTGCCTGGTCGGCGCGCACGCATGGCATCGCGATGACGCGGCTCAAGCATGGCCCGCACTCTGGCCCGCCCCGCCCGTGCCGCATTCGATCCACGGCATCGATCTGACGCCACGCGACATCGATTGGGCGCGCATCGCGTTGAAGGCGCACGCGGCGCGCATTCGCTTCATCTGCGACGACATTCGCGTCGCGCCGTTTCCGCAGGCGGATGTCGTCGTCGCGTGCGATGTGCTGCATTACGTCGATGCAAACGCGCAGGAAGCCGTGCTGCGCCGCGTGCGCGCAAGTCTCGCCGCGGATGGCTTGCTCCTGCTGCGCGTCAGCGATGCCGCCGCGGGCTGGCGCGCGAACGTCGATCGCGCCGTCGATTTCGGCATGCAGATCGCCCGCTCGGGGCGCACGAATGGACTCACGGTGCGCAGCGAAGCGCAATGGCTCGCGCTGCTCGGCGATCTGCGCTTTGACGTGACGATCCGTCCGATGGGCAACGGCGCACACACCGCCAATCGTCTGATTATTGCGCGACCTGTAGACTGAGGCGGGCGCGGCCCGAAAGGCCCGTTTGTTACAATTCATCGTATTCGAACGCCATCGGACTTTGGGAATCTAGCCCGTAGTGAACCCTCTTCTGCTTACGCATTTCACCGCCACGAGCTGCGCGGGCCGCGGCCTCGACGCGACGCTCGACGCGCTCTCGGCGGCGCGCAGCGGACTCGCGCCGTGCGACTTCGAAGGCGCCGCGCTGCACACGTTCACGGGCCGCGTCGCCGGCATCGAGGACGCGCCGGTACGCGCCGATTTCGCCGAATTCGACTGCCGCAACAACCGCCTCGCGCAACTGGCGATGACGCAGGACGGCTTCGACGAGCGCGTGCGCGAGGCGATCGGGCGTCATGGCGCGCAACGCGTCGGCGTGTTCATGGGCACGAGCACGGCGGGCATTCTGGAAACCGAACTCGCCTATCAGCGGCGCGATGCTCAAACCGGCGCGCTGCCCGCCGACTTCAACTACGCGACCACGCACAATCCCTATTCGCTCGCCGGTTTCGTGCGCGCGTACTTCGGGTTGCGCGGACCGGCGGTGTCGGTGTCGTCGGCGTGTTCGTCGGGGGCGAAGGTGTTCGGGTCCGCACGGCGCATGCTGGAAACCGGTCTGATCGATGCGGCCGTGGTGGGCGGCGTCGATACGCTCTGTCTCACCACGCTCTACGGCTTCAACTCGCTCGAACTGCTCGCGCCGGGGCCGTGCAAACCGTTCGACGTGAAGCGCAACGGCATTTCGATCGGCGAGGCGGCGGCGTTCGCGGTGCTCGAACGCGACTCGGCCAGCCACGCCGATGACGACGCGATCCGTCTGCTCGGCATCGGCGAATCGAGCGATGCGTATCACATGTCGTCGCCGCATCCCGAAGGACTCGGCGCGCGCATGGCGATGCAGCAGGCGCTCGCGAGCGCTGGACTCGACGCGGGCGATATCGGCTACGTCAATCTGCACGGCACGGCGACGCCCAGTAACGACGCCGCCGAAAGCCGCGCGCTCACGAGCCTGTTCGACCGCGTGCCGTGCAGTTCGACCAAGGGCGCGACGGGTCATACGCTAGGCGCGGCGGGCGCGCTCGAAGCGGTGATCGCCGCGCTCGCGTTGCGGCATCAGATGATCCCGGCGGGCGCCAACACGAGCGAGCCGGACCCCGCGCTCGGCCTCGACTATGTGCTCGCATCGCGCGGCGCGCCGTTGCGCGCGGTGCTGTCCAACTCGTTCGGCTTCGGCGGGACGAATTGCAGTCTCGTGTTCGGACGCAAGGGAGCGGGCCCGGCATGACTCCATTGCGTGGCTTTATCGAAGGCGTCGGCGTGATCGGGCCAGGACTCGCCGGCTGGCCTCACACCGCCGACGTGCTCGCGCGGCGCGCCTCGCGGACAGCCGCGCAGACCGTGCTGCCCGCGCCCGCCGGTCTGCCTTCCGCCGAACGCCGCCGCACCGGGCCGGTCGTGCGCGCGGCGCTCGCGGCTGCGCACGAAGCCGTCGCGCAAAGCGGCCGCGATGCCGCGACGCTCGCCGCCGTGTTCGCGGCATCCGGCGGCGATGGCGGGAATTTTCATGCGATCTGCGAAACCCTCGCGAGCGACGATCCGCAAATCTCGCCGACGCGCTTCCATAACTCCGTCCACAACGCGCCCGCAGGCTACTGGAGCATCGCGACACGCGCGATGGCCGCATCGAATGTGCTGTGCGCGTATGACGGCAGCTTCGCGGCGGGTCTGCTGGAAAGCCTCGCGCAAGTGAGCGTCGATGGCGCCGCGACGCTGCTCGTCGCGTATGACACGGAATATCCGGAGCCGTTGCACCACGTTCGCCCGATCGCGGATGCGTTCGGCGTCGCGCTGGTGCTCGCGCCGCAAAAGAGCGAGCGCACGCTCGCGCGCATCGACGTGCATCTCACCGATGCGAACGCGTTCACCTTCGCCGATGCCGATTTCGAAGCGCTGCGCCTGTCGAATCCCGCCGCGCGCGCGTTGCCGCTGCTCGAAGCGCTGGCGTGCGGGAAAGCATCGAATGTCGTGCTCGATTATCTCGATGGCACCCGCGTCGCCGTGGATATCGACCCGTCATGACGGCTGCGCAAATGCTCGATCGCGACTGGATCGCCGCGCGCATTCCGCATGGCGGCGCGATGTGTCTGCTGGATGCCGTCGTCGCGTGGGATGCGCAACGCATCCGCTGCGAAGCGACGAGCCATCTTCGCCCGGACAACCCGCTGCGGTCGAAAGGCCGGCTCGCGTCGGTGTGCGGCATCGAATACGCCGCGCAGGCGATGGCGGTGCATGGCGCGCTCGTCGGCGAGGAAAGCCCACGTCCACGCGTCGGCATGCTGACGAGCGTGCGTGGCGTTCAGATGCACGTCGATCGTCTCGACACGCTCGCCGCCCCGCTCGATATCGAAGCCGAGCGCATGGGCGGCGACGATGTCACCGTGCTATACCGCTTCACCATTCACTGCGCGGGAAGATTGCTGCTGAGCGGACGCGCCGCCGTGATTCTAGACGCGGCTCAGGCCGCCGGTTTCGTCGCGCAATAAGCGGAGAAGATGCCGAGCTCGACATCGCGGCGCACGTTCGCGAAGCCGGCGCGTTCGATGGCGGCGATCACGGTGTCGGGCGGCACGCAGGCCTCGATCGTGTCCCAGTAGTAGCGCATCAGTTCGACGCTTTCCCCTTTCTTTCCGACGATGCGGGCGATCATCGGCACGACGCCGCGCATATAGAACTTCAATGCCGCGACGCCCATGCCATGCGCGGGCCGCGTGATCTCCAGCACGCAGAGCCGTCCGCCGGGCGCGAGTACACGGAAGTATTCATCGAAGGCTTTCGCGAGATCGCTCACGTGGCGCAGCGCGAAACCCATGCTGAGGAAGTCGTACGCGGCGCTGTCGCACGGCAGATTTTCCGCGGTGCCGATGCGCGTCTCTACGCCCTTCGGCAGATGCGCCTCGCCGACCATGCCCGGGCTCGGATCGACGCCCGTGACGAGCGCCGGATCGCCCGTGATCGCGACCGCTTCCTTCGTGACGAGCCCCGTGCCCATGCCGACGTCGAGCACGCGCATGCCGCGCGAGAGACCCGCCGAACGCAACGCGCGGTTGCGATACCACGAGCCGGAGCCGAAGGCCATCGCGCGCTCGATGGCGTCGTAATCAGAGGCGGTGCGATCGAAGATGCCGCGCAGCCAGAGACGCCTGGCAGGCTCGTCGGAATAGTAGGAGGTGAGCGGCTCGTGCGGGGCTTTCTGGTCGATCGTGTCGATTGCGTTGATTTCGTCGATCTCGTCGCGCCGGGGGGAAGTCATCGCGTCTCCTGTGACTATTCGTGTGCCTGCAAGCCGCCGTGGCACGTTTTTATCACAGGGAGATCGATGACGTCACCCTCGCCCGCGTGCGCGAAATCAGCGCATTTCGACGACGACCTCTCGCGGCACGGCGACCTCCGGCGCGGGCAACGCCAGCGTCATCGCCTTGCGCGCGCGCATCAGCGAGTTGCGCACGCGCCGCTCCGGGCGGCTGATCATGCCGCCGCCCACCAGTGCGACGAACGAGGCGATGAGCGGCACCGCGAGCAGCATCGTCGCGAACTTGAAGAGACCGAGTTTCAGCGGGCTGCGTGACGCCCACGCGGACCACGCAAGCGCGAATCCCATATAGGCGATGCCCGCGGGCGCGCCCGCCAGTTCGGGCATGCCGATACGTTGCGCGAGCGGCATCGGGAAAATCAGAACGAAGAGCACGATGCTCGACATCGCGTGAACGAGCAGCGCGCGCCGCTGCTTAAGGAGCCCCGTGACCGACCAGAACGCCAGCGCAAGCACGAACGGCGGACATGCGGCCACCACGGCCGCGAGCGCGAGATAGACCACGACGCCGCTCATCAGATTGCGCAGATAGCCTTCCGACGACACGTAATACACCATGTATCCCGCCGCGATCGCCGCCACACTAGCGACGAACGCGAGAATGCCGCCCTGCCCGTTCGGCGAAACGAAGAGTCTCAGCATGAGGAGACTCGTGAAGCCGACGAGATAAACCAGGAACCGCACAACCGAAAAACGCTGTTTCATACCTCACCCCATTCCCCTGACGGTGCGAGCGGTCGCCGGTGCGGTCGCTCTGCCGCGCGCCGTGTGGTGGCGCGCCGCAGCAGACCTTATGGGACCTGTCCTCGCCCATCTATCGCCCGCGTCCGAATTCGAATGACGGATCGCGCGCTCAAAAAGCGCCGCCGCGAATAGCCTTTCGGTCTTTCGCGGTCGACGTCTCTTTATCGACGGGGAAGCGGGAAATCTTTAGCCCTTGTGTGCGGGCCGAAGCGGATGAGTGTCAGCGCGTGAGCGGCTTTGCTTGTTCCATCGACGATGCGCGCACGAACTTGCCCGCGCCCAGATGGTGAATCGTGTGCAGCGGCTGATTCGACTCGTCGATGAACCAGTGCCCATCGACGAACACACGCTCGTCGGCGGCGGCCGCGACGACTTCCGCGAAACAGGTGTCGTAGGCGTCTTCCGTGTGCTTCTCGTCGATGAGCTTGCATTCGAGCCACGCCGCGCAGTTCGTCTCGATGAGCGGCAGGCCGAGCACCGGACCTTCGACGGTCTCGATGCCGAAGGCTTCGAACTTGTCGACCTCGCGCCCGCTCGTCGTGCCGACCGCGTAAGCGAGATCGATCATCGCCGCGCCCGGCACGATGAGGCCGAACGTGCCGCTCGCGGCAGCCAGTTCGCGCGTATAGGTGCGCTTGTCGATCACGACGGCGATACGCGGCGGCGTGAACTCCACCGGCATCGACCAGGCGGCGGCCATCACGTTGCGGCGTCCGCCGTGCACGCTGGTGACGAGGACGGTCGGACCGTGATTGATGAGACGGCTGGCGTGCTCCAGCCTGACAGGACGAAAGTGGCTCATGGTTTTATGGATGCAAAGGACAATTCGCGTGATTGTATGCGGTGTTCAAAATGCGTGCCGCCGTCCCGCGCCCTGCGAATCGTGCTTGACAGACGCTCTTACGATATATATCTTTAGATATGTTTTACGACACATCTGGAGTGTTCCTATGAAATCTCGTTGCTTTCAGCGCGCGCGTGAAGCCGGTTTCCGCGCATTCGGATTTGCTTTCCCCTTCGACGCCCCCGAGTGGGCCGAGCGCTCGGTCTTCGAACGCTGGGGCATGATCGGCCGTCATCGGCATGGTGGCGGCGGCCGCTTCGGCGGCGGTCCCGGTGGCATGGGCGGCATGGGTGGATTCGGCGGCGAAGACGGCATGCCGCGCGGCCGCAAGTTCTCGTCCGACGATCTGCAACTGCTGCTGCTCGCGATGCTCGCCGAAGCGCCGCGTCATGGCTATGAACTCATCAAGGCGCTGGAAGACCGCTCGAACGGTTTTTACGCGCCGAGTCCCGGCATGGTCTATCCGGCGCTCACGTATCTGGAAGAGCTGGGCTATGCGACCGTCGAACTGGAAGGCAATCGCAAGCGCTACGCGCTCTCGGATGCGGGCCGCGACTATCTCGCGTCGAACCGCGAGCGCGTGGACATCATGCTCGCGAAACTCACGCATTTCGCACGCAAAATGGATCTCGTCCGCCGCGCCTATATGGGCGAGGAAGTCGATGACACCGCCGCCGACAGCGGCTGGGCGCCCGAACTGATTGCCGCGCGCCGTGCGCTAAAGAAAGCGCTGCTCTTGCGCACCGACGCATCGCAGGACGAGCAACGCCGCATCGCCGCGATCCTTGCGCGCGCGACGGCCGAAATCGAACAGAACCCCGCGCCGAAACAGGCGTAAGAAGGAGCCATACACGATGACAGATTCCATTCTGCAAGACCGGCCCGATCTCGAAGTCACGCGCGTACGCCACCCGCTCAAGTTTCGCCTGGTGCAAGTCACGCGCGTAGAGGCGCTCAATCCGTATCTCGTGCGCGTGACCTTCACGGGCGACTCGCTCGAAGATTTCGTCAGCGCCTCATTCGACGATCACGTGAAGCTGTTCTTCCCGCAGCCCGGCGAGGCGATGCCCGCGATCCCGCAAGCCGGTCCCGATGGCCCCACGTTCGATCCTTCGAAGCCGCGTCCCATCGCGCGCGATTTCACGCCACGTCGCTTCGACCGTGAAGCGCGCGAGCTCGATATCGAATTCGCATTGCATGAAGCCGGCCCCGCGACGGCATGGGCCGCGCAAGCCGCGCCGGGTCAGTATCTCGGCATCGGCGGACCGCGTGGATCGTTCGTGATTCCGACGCAGTTCGACTGGCATCTGATGATCGGCGATGAAACCGCGCTGCCTGCCATCGCGCGGCGGCTGGAAGAACTGCCCGAAGGCACGCGCGTCGCGACGCTGATCGAAGTCGCCGATCAATCCGCGCGCATCGAATTCGATACGCGCGCGGATCTCTATGCGCAATGGCGCTATCGCAACGAGAGCGAGCATCCCGGCGGTGCGCTGCTGCTCGCCTTGCGCGAAACCTATGTGCCCGATGGCGAAGGCTATGTGTGGGCTGCGGGCGAAGCCACGCTGATGCGCGCGGTCCGCAAGCTGCTATGCGATGAACGCGGCGTCGACAAGAAGCGCATTCGCGCATCCGCTTACTGGAAGCGCGGCGAACAAGGCGTGCACGAGACGATCGACGGCTGATCTCAGGCGATGCGCTTCCATCGGGCATACTTCGCGACTTCTTTCTCGTCGAACGAGAAGCCGAGACCGGGCGCATCGTGCAGCTTCACGCGGCCATCGCGATGCGATAACTGCCGGTCGATCAGCCTGCGGAAGTTCAGCACCTGATCGTCCCAGAAGAATTCGACATAGCGCGCATTCGGCGTCGCGGCGACGAGCGGCGCATGCAGATCGTGAAACCAGTGCGGGCACATCACGACGCCATGGCTCGCAGCCGTCGCCGCGATCTTGCGCCATTCGGTAATACCGCCGCACACCGCCGCATCAGTTTGCAGAATCGCTGCCGCGCCCTTGTCGAGCAGTTCCTTGTGATACCAGCGGCCATAGCCGATTTCACCGGTTGCGATCGGAATGCGCGTGGCTTTGGCGAGACGCGCGTGATTGTCGACATCGTCGGGAGAGAAAGGCTCTTCGATGAAGTACGGATCGTATTGCTCGAAGCGCCTCACGTGTTGCAGCGCCTGCGTGATATCGGTCCAGCCATTGTTCATGTCGATCATGAGTTCGACGTCCGGCCCCACTGCTTCACGCGCCGCTTTCACACGACGTTCCTCTTCCTGCGGCGAGAGTCTTCCGCCCTTCATCTTCACTGCGCGAAAACCCTTCTCGACATAGCTCGCCATTTCCTCGCCGAGCATCTCCGGCGTCTTGCCTTCCAGGTAATAACCGCCGCTCGCATAAGCGGGCACCGTGTCGAGCCGATGTGCGCCGAGATACTTGTGCAGCGCCAGTTCGTGCGTGCGCGCGTTCAGATCCCAGAGCGCGATATCGAGAATGCTCAGCGCGCGCATCACGGTGCCCGCGCGACCTTGCAGAAGCGCTTCGTCGTACATCGCCTGCCACAGTCCTTCGACAGCATACGAGTCCTTGCCGATCAACACCGGCGCGAGCAATTGCTCGACCGCCACCGTCAGCAACTCGCCCGCCGCGCTGCCGATATAGCAAAAGCCGATGCCTTCGACGCCGTCCGTCGAGCGGACCTTGACGAGACCATAGTGACGCGTCGAAACGGTGCGAGTGGAAAACGACGTGACGCGATCGAGCGGCACCGCGGCCGCGCAAACCGCAATCGATTCGATGATGGGCATAACTTCGTCTCCGTGATTTTTAGGTCATTGCGATTGCAATCAGTTTGATGGCACGCATGCGCAAGAGGAAGTATCCTTTGGCTTCTTCAAACCCAAATATTTTTATCGATGGACTCGCGCTATCTGCAGAGTTTCGTGTTCGTCGTCGAACTCGGCTCCATTGCCGAAGCGGCGCGCAGACTCGATCTCACGCCGGCCGCCGTCGCTCAACGGGTGAAGATGCTGGAAGCCGAACTCGGCACGACGCTAGTGCGCCGCTCGGGCCGCACAGTCGGCGCGACGGAGGCTGGCGAGCGCATTCTGGCGCGTGCGCGAGCCGTGCTGCACGATATCCGCGACCTGCGCGCGGACATCGACAATACGGAACAACTGGGCGGTCAATTACGTCTCGGCGGCATGGCGACGATGATGGCGGGCCTCATCCCCGATGCGCTCGCGGTGCTGCTGAATCGTCATCCGCAGATGGACTTTTATCTGGAGCCAGGCACGTCGCTCGACCTCTATCGCAAGGTGACGAGCGGCGATCTCGACGCCGCCGTGATTGCGCAGCCGCTTTTCAATCTGCCGAAGAGTTGCGACTGGCATACGTTCAGAAAGGAAGCGCTGGTTCTTCTGACACCCGCTTCGATGCACGTTACCGATGTGCATGCCACGCTGCAAACCGAGCCGTTCGTGCGTTATGACCGCAATGTCGTCGGCGGACAGCTTGCGGATGCTTATCTGCGGCAACATGGCATCAAGCCGCATCAACGTTGCGAGCTGGATGGCCTCGCCGCTATCGCGACGCTGGTCGATCGCGGCCTTGGCGTATCGCTGATACCGGATTGGGCGTCGCACGAATCGGGCGGACTATCGTTGAAGAAGTGGGCGTTGCCGCATGCCGCACCGAAGCGTCTCGTCGGTTTGCTGTGGGGACGATCTTCCGCGCGACTGCGCCTCGTGCAAGCGTTTCTTGCTGCCGCCGAGTCTGTCGGACGGAATTGAAAACGCGATGAACCATCAGCGCCGGTTGCTTCCGGAAACAAATATTTCTATGGTTTGAAGGAAGCGCCACACGCGCTCAAAGCTCGCGTAAAGCCGCGATAATCGAAACACGGATACATTCAACGCTCATCAAACGGTAGTGCGACCATGACCGATACGTTCAAGAAAAAACCCGGCGAAGAACCCGTGCAACCGAAGGGTCTGCGTAAATCGTTGACGAGCTATGGAGACAACGGCTTCTCGCTGTTCCTGCGCAAAGCGTTCATCAAGGGCGCGGGTTATACCGACAGTGCGCTCGATCGCCCGGTGATCGGCATCGTCAACACGGGCAGCGCATATAACCCGTGTCACGGCAATGCACCGCAACTGATCGAAGCGGTAAAGCGCGGCGTGATGCTGGCCGGCGGCTTGCCGATGGATTTTCCGACGATATCGATCGCCGAATCGTTCTCGCAACCGACGAGCATGTACTTGCGCAATCTGATGTCGATCGACACGGAAGAAATGATCCGCGCCCAGCCGATGGACGCGGTCGTGTTGATCGGCGGATGCGACAAGACCGTGCCCGCGCAACTGATGGGCGCAGCATCGGCCGGCATTCCTGCGATTCAACTCATCACGGGTTCGATGCTGACGGGCGCGCATCGCGGTGAGCGTGTCGGCGCATGCACCGATTGCCGCCGCTACTGGGGCCGTTTTCGTGCAGAAGAAATCGACGAAGCGGAAATCGCGGCCGTGAACAATCAACTCGTCGCGAGCGTGGGCACTTGTTCCGTGATGGGCACGGCGAGCACGATGGCATGTATCGCCGAAGCGCTCGGCATGACGATGCCCGGCGGCGCATCGCCGCCCGCGGTCACGTCGGATCGCATGCGCATCGCCGAACTCACGGGCACGCAAGCGGTGCAGATGGCGCGCGATAACCTCACCATCGACAAGATCCTCACGAACGAAGCATTCGAAAACGCGATGCGTGTGCTGCTCGCGATCGGCGGCTCGACAAACGGTATCGTGCATCTCACCGCGATCGCCGGACGCATGGGCTATGACGTCGATCTGAAGGCACTCGATCGCATGGGACGCGAGACGCCCGTGCTCGTCGATCTGAAGCCGTCCGGGTCGCATTACATGGAGGACTTCCATAAGGCCGGCGGCATGGCCACGTTATTACGCGAATTGAAACCGCTCCTGAACCTGAATACATTGACGGTAACCGGGCGCACGCTCGGCGAAGAAATCGAAGCGGCGGGTCCGGCATTCGAGCAGGACGTCGTGCGTGCCTTCGACAAGCCGATCTATCCGCAAGGTGGCATCGCGGTGCTCGAAGGCAACCTCGCGCCAGGTGGCGCGATCATCAAGCAATCGGCGGCTAATGCCGAGTTGATGGAGCATGAAGGCCGCGCGGTCGTGTTCGAGAATGGCGCGGATCTCGCGGCGCGCATCGATTCCGACGATCTCGACGTCACACCCGACGATATTCTCGTGCTGAAGAACATCGGCCCCAAAGGCGCACCGGGCATGCCGGAAGCCGGCTATATCCCGATTCCGCGCAAGCTCGCGGTGAAGGGCGTGAAGGATATCGTGCGCATCTCCGATGGGCGCATGAGCGGCACCGCATTCGGCACCATCGTTCTGCATGTGACGCCTGAATCTGCGGTGGGCGGGCCGCTCGCGCACGTTCGAACCGGCGATCGCATTCGCCTGAGCGTATCGAAGCGCGAGATCAGTCTGCTCGTCAGCGATGAAGAACTCGCCGCGCGCGCAAACGCATCACCGGTTAGCGTGCCGAGCGCGGATCGCGGTTATCAAAAGCTGTTCTATGACACGGTGACGCAAGCGGACAAGGGCGTCGATTTCGATTTCCTGCGCGCAACGACGACGCGTGGTGTGATTCCTCGGCGATGATGGTGCGCGGATTGATGAATTCAATATCACGCATGCAACATGCCGATCCGCGCGCTTCGCTTTAAGATAGCCACTTCATCGTGACCGGCCGATGCGCCAGGAGCGGCAGGTGCTTTTATTGAAACGTGGACATGGCGCAGCGCTGTGCGTGACCTGCGCGTTGTCGTTCGGACCGATATGCGCTTTCGCGGCCGCGCCGCGCGCGGGCCATACGGCGAGTGCTGTCGAAGCCGCGAGCGGTGCATCGATGCAAGGCATCATGTCCGCGGATGCGCTTGCCCCGGACTTCACCGGCGACGATCCCGAGCACGTCCGCGACGCGCTCGCAGGTCACCCTGCCCCAGGACAGCCGGTCTCAATCACGAACCGCGTCCGGGCATTTCTGTCGCGTCCATTTCGAAAAACGGAGCAAGGCGCCTCCGCGGCTGCGGGCGCGAGTCAAACTCGCGAGCAGACCGATCGCACATTCACGTTCGTCATTCCGGTTTCGTACGGGGTGCGCTACCTGTCGAAGAAGAAAGTGCTTTCGGTGAACGTCTCGCTCGCGGCGCCCGAAAGCCCCGACGCGATTCTGCTCAAGCAGACGGTGAAGGGACAAAGCGGCCGTAAGCTCGTCGTCGCGCCCGAGGCCAAGGCGAAGGGATTCGTTCAGAACTTCGACGTCATTCAGTTGAAGCCGGAAAACGGCATCAAAACGACAGTCAACGGTCGGATCATGCTCCCGAGTTTCGATCACGAGCATGGCAGTGGCGACTTCGCGATCGTGCTCATCTGCTCGCTCGCGCCGCCCTATCTGACCGATGATGTCGAGCACAGCGCGCCGACCGACGAAGAACCCACCGACATCACGCGCAGGACATCGACATTGAATGGAAGGGTCGACGCTGCGTGGCTCATCGATCGGAAGGAAGGCACGATCATCACGAAGCGGCTGCACCTCGTGAAATAGGCTGACTTTCGATCTTTCGAATGCGATGACGTAGACAACCTCGTCTACCATCACCGGCAACGTCGCTCGATTCCCGGACGCCCGTGCGAAACCAATGCGGTCGGAACGACTACAATCGGTGTGCGAACACGCGCGGGACTATTCATCAGATGCGCGTCATATACGAATAAGCCCCTGAAAACAGGGGCTTTCCGACGCAAGGCGTGATCGCGCCGCACACGATGTCGTGCCGGGTCGTGCGGAAATGGCGTCACGCGGAGAAACTGAATGCCCGCCAGATTGAATGCGGTTCGCAAGACCGGACGCATGGTCAGTCGCCGGCTGATGCGACGCAACAGCACCGCCGCGATGCGCTTCGCCGATGCGTTTTCGCGCTTTCCGGCGCTCGCCGGACTCATCGGCACAGCCATCGCCATTTCCATGGCCGTATTGTCGTTTGCCGCGCTATGGCAGGGACGCGCGCAGGCGCTGCAAAACGCCCATCAGGCAGCGGCCAATCTCGTCGCCACGTTGAGCGCCGATATCGCACGCAATGTCGAATCGAGCGATCTGTCGTTGCGTACCATCGTCAGCGGCACGCAAAATCCCGCCGTGATGGCGCTGCCTCCCGATCTGCGCAAGCTCGTCCTCTTCGACGGCGCCACCGGCACGAACTTTATCGGCGGCGCGTTCGTGATGAATCGCGAAGGACGCATCGTCGTTGAACGCGAGCCTTCAGAGCACTCCGACCTGCTCTTCGACGACCGCGACTACTTCAAGGTTCACGCCGAGCATCCCGACGTCGGCCTCTTCATTTCCGGACCGTACATATCCCGGCTGCGCAAAGGTACGACCTCGCTCGCGTTGAGCAGGCGCATCGATGCACCGGATGGCTCGTTCGCAGGCGTCGCCGTGATCGCGCTGAACGTCGCCTATTTCAAGAACCTGCTTTCGCGCGTGAGCGTCGGCAAGTCGGGCTCGGTGTTCATCGTGCAGCAGGACGGCGTGATGATCGCCCGCAAGCCTGCATTGCCCTCTGACGGCACCGGATACGTCGCCCGGTCGCCGACCTTCGCTGCGATGCAGAACGCGTCGTCCGGTTCGTATCTCTCGCGATCGCCAATCGACGGCGTGCGGCGGCTCTATACCTTCCAGCATGTGCCGGGCACCCAGCTTATCGCGGCGGTCGCGCCCGCCGAGGATGAAGTGCTCGCTGCGTGGCGCGAGCGCAGCATCGTCATCGGCGGATTGACCATGATGTTCGGCGGCGGATTTATCGTCATCTCCTGGCTGCTCGCAATCTCGCTGCGGTCGCGGGCGATCGCGCAAGAGAAGCTGCAACGGCTCGCAGGTACCGATTCGCTCACCGGCCTGTGCAACCGCCGCGCGCTGGATCGCCGGCTCGACGAAGAATGGCGACGTGCCCGCCGCGCCGATCAACCGCTATCCGCTTTGTTCGTCGACGTCGACTACTTCAAGCTCTATAACGACACCTACGGCCACGCGATGGGCGACGATGCGCTCGTCGCGGTGGCTGATTGCATACAGAATTCCGCGAAGCGGCCCGGCGATATCGTTGCGCGCTACGGCGGCGAGGAATTCGTGGTCGTGCTGCCGGGCGCAGAGGCGAGCGGCGCGCTCACGTTCGCCGAGCGCCTTCGTGAGAGAGTCGAACAACTCGCCATCGCCAACAGCGCCGCGCCCAGGCGCGTGCTGACGATCAGCATCGGCATCGCGACCGCCTCGCCGCGTCAGATCGAAGACGCGCTCAAGCTGCTCAATAGTGCCGACTCCGCGCTCTATCTCGCCAAACGCACCGGACGCAATCGCGCGATCCACGAAGACAGCGTTGCTGGCGGCGATACGTAGAGCGACACCCGCAACATCGCGCGTATGATGCATCGTGAATGCAATCGTGCGTTATGTATGCCGCATGCAAACCACATTCGAGCGAATTCAGAACAGAAGGAGACAATCCGATGACTGCATCCACCGCCGTATTCGCGATTCTGTTCTCGCTGCTCCTGGGCGCGATGATTCCCGGCCCGAGTTTCGTGATCGTGGCCCGCAACTCGATCGGCATATCGCGCGCCGATGGTCTCGCGACCGCGCTCGGCATGGGCGTTGGCGGCATCTTCTTTGGCGGCATCGCGCTCGCGGGGCTTTATACGTTGCTCGTCGCCGTCGAGTGGCTCTACATCGCGCTGAAGATCGCGGGCGGGCTGTATCTGATCTACATCGCGTCGAAGATCTGGCGCGGCGCCGCGAAGCCCATGCAGATGCCGACACAAGACGACGCGCCGACGCTCACGACGAGCGCGCGCAAATCGTTCTGGCTCGGCCTCACGACGCAACTGAGCAATCCAAAAACTGCCATCTGGTACGGCAGCATCTTCGCGGCGCTTCTGCCGCAACATCCTCCGCTGTGGTGCTACTTCGTGCTGCCGCCGATGGTCTTCGCGATCGAGACGGGGTGGTACACCGTCGTCGCTCTGGGTTTCTCCAGCAAGCGTCCGCGCGAGATGTATCTGCGCACGAGGAAGTGGATCGATCGCATTGCTGCGAGCGTGATCGCCATGCTCGGCCTGCGGCTCATACTCACCGCGGGCAGAACCGGTCTGTAATTCCGCATGCAAAAGACATAAGGCAAAACACAGAAGGCAAAAGACAAAAGGCCGGACGCGCCGCGAGGCGCGTCCGGCCTTCTCAATGGCGGGAGCGATGCTCCCGCATCACAGCGGATGCAGCTTGCCGTTGAGGTCCATCGTCCACTGTGATCCGTCCTTGAATGTCAGCACGCCGCTTTGAGCGTCGATATGAGTCGGCTTGCCGGCTGGCTCTTTCTTGTCGCCTCCGACGATCCGGGACATCTCGGCAGAGGACAGTTTCTGGGCATGTTGCAGATCGTCGAGCTTCAGGTTCGCCATGGCGTTTCTCCTTGCGGTGCGTAAGCGGGAGTTGATTAGAATCGAATCGAGCGTAGAGGCGCTCGCTTCAGTCTTTTGCATTCTGTATGCCAACGCTCGGGCATAAGCCTTCAAAGCCTGCGGCGCCTTATGCCGTGGGCTTGTGACATGCAAACCCGCGTCAACCATCGGCCGACAAGTCAGATGCTGGCCAACACACGAAGCGCGGCACTGTCTGCATCATGGCGACATCTCACATCCTTTCGTTTCGCCAACACAAACGTCACTCGTGGCCTTTGGCTCAGGACTTGCTTTTATCCGCGCTCACGCAACCGGCGATACGACCGGAACTTGCACAAGGAGGAGATGATGCAAGAAGATGTCCGCGAGATCGCGGCGACCCACGATGAGCGAGAGAGCGGCTGGCTGATCCCGTCGATCCGCAAGGCGCATGAGCGGTCGGAGACATTCGGCCTGAACGAATCGACTCGTCCCGATTACGACGTGCTCACCGATGGCGACTTGCTGCTCAAGCTCGAACAAAACCGCGTGCTATGCGCACACGCGACGCCGGTGATGGAAACGCTGCGTGAACAAATCGTCAACACGCAGAGCATGATCGTGTTGACCGACGCTCAAGGCCTCATTCTCCATTCCACCGGCGACGACGACTTCCTGGCACGCGCCGAAAAGGTCGCGCTCATAGCCGGCGCGAACTGGGCCGAGGAACGACAAGGCACCAATGCGATCGGCACTGCGATCGCTGAATGCTCCCCGACCGTCGTGCATGGCGATCAGCACTATCTCGCGGCCAATCGCTTTCTGACGTGCTCGAGCGTGCCGATCCTCGATCCTTATGGCGATCTGATCGGCGTGCTGGACGTCACCGGCGATCATCGAAGCTACCATCGCCACACAATGGCGCTCGCGCGCATGTCGGTGCAGATGATCGAAAACCATCTGTTTTCCAGCACTTTTCAGGGCATGCTGCAGATCGCGTTCCATAGCCGCCCCGAATTTCTCGGCACGCTGATGGAGGGCATCATGGCCTTCACCTGCGATGGCCGCTTTCTCTCCGCCAACCGCAGTGCGCAGTTTCAGTTCGGCCTGCCGCTTTCGGCGTTGCGCGCGCACACGCTTTCATCGCTCTTCGGACTGACGAGCGCGCAACTGATCGATCGTTCGCAAGCGAGCCGCGCGCCGCATATTCCCCTCGACCTGAACAACGGCGCCGTCGTGTGCGCACGCGTGCGCCTGAACCGCGCCCCGATCGCCGGAATGACGTCCTCGTCCGTCGCGAACAAACCCGCGCCGCGCGTATCCGTTGCGATCGATGCGTCATCGAAACTCGCATCGCTCGATACGGGCGATCCCAGAGTGGCTGCGGTGATCGGCAAGGTACGCAAGGTCATCGGCAAGGACATACCGATACTCGTCACCGGCGAGACCGGCACCGGCAAGGAGTTGCTCGCGCAGGCGATTCACAGCGATTCTCCGCGTCGCGCGGGGCCATTCGTCGCGGTGAACTGCGCATCGATTCCGGAGAACCTGATCGAATCGGAACTCTTCGGTTATGAGGAAGGCGCGTTCACCGGCGCACGACGCAAGGGCGCGGCCGGCAAGCTGCTGCAGGCGAATGGCGGCACGCTGTTTCTCGATGAAATCGGCGACATGCCCTATCCATTGCAAGTGCGCCTGCTGCGTGTGCTGCAGGAGCGCGTCGTCGATCCACTCGGTTCCAGCAAGTCGATACCGGTCGACGTGGCCATCATCTGCGCGACGCACCGCAACTTGCGAGAGATGATCGAGCAGAACAGCTTTCGCGAAGACTTGTACTATCGCTTGAATGGACTCGTCGTCAAGCTGCCGCCATTGCGCGAGCGCACCGACCTCGCGACCGTGATCACGAAGATGCTGCAGGCCGTGAGCGCCGACGAAGCGTGCGGAATGCGCCTGTCCATCGACGATGAAGTGATGACGCTCTTCGAGCGTTACGCGTGGCCCGGCAACTTCCGGCAACTGTGCAATCTGCTGCGCACCGCGGCCGCGATGGTGGACGACGATGGCTGCATTCGTCGGGAACATCTTCCGGAGGACTTCTTCGACGAGCCCCTCGGCAATGTACAAAACATGTCTGAAGCGTACCCTTCATCGACGCTCGCTTCGGGACGGCTACAGGAAGTCACGGCATCCGTGATTGCGGCCGCGCTCGCGCGACATCGTGGAAACGTATCCGCCGCCGCGCGCTCGCTCGGCGTTTCGCGCAACACGATCTATCGCAAGATGCCCGCTTGTTCACCGATGGAGCAATGAGCTGTTCCATGCGGTGTTTCGGACTGACGAGCGCGCAACTGATCGATCGTTCGCAAGCGAGCCGCGCGCCGCATATTCCCCTCGACCTGAACAACGGCGCCGTCGTGTGCGCACGCGTGCGCCTGAACCGCGCCCCGATCGCCGGAATGACGTCCTCGTCCGTCGCGAACAAACCCGCGCCGCGCGTATCCGTTGCGATCGATGCGTCATCGAAACTCGCATCGCTCGATACGGGCGATCCCAGAGTGGCTGCGGTGATCGGCAAGGTACGCAAGGTCATCGGCAAGGACATACCGATACTCGTCACCGGCGAGACCGGCACCGGCAAGGAGTTGCTCGCGCAGGCGATTCACAGCGATTCTCCGCGTCGCGCGGGGCCATTCGTCGCGGTGAACTGCGCATCGATTCCGGAGAACCTGATCGAATCGGAACTCTTCGGTTATGAGGAAGGCGCGTTCACCGGCGCACGACGCAAGGGCGCGGCCGGCAAGCTGCTGCAGGCGAATGGCGGCACGCTGTTTCTCGATGAAATCGGCGACATGCCCTATCCATTGCAAGTGCGCCTGCTGCGTGTGCTGCAGGAGCGCGTCGTCGATCCACTCGGTTCCAGCAAGTCGATACCGGTCGACGTGGCCATCATCTGCGCGACGCACCGCAACTTGCGAGAGATGATCGAGCAGAACAGCTTTCGCGAAGACTTGTACTATCGCTTGAATGGACTCGTCGTCAAGCTGCCGCCATTGCGCGAGCGCACCGACCTCGCGACCGTGATCACGAAGATGCTGCAGGCCGTGAGCGCCGACGAAGCGTGCGGAATGCGCCTGTCCATCGACGATGAAGTGATGACGCTCTTCGAGCGTTACGCGTGGCCCGGCAACTTCCGGCAACTGTGCAATCTGCTGCGCACCGCGGCCGCGATGGTGGACGACGATGGCTGCATTCGTCGGGAACATCTTCCGGAGGACTTCTTCGACGAGCCCCTCGGCAATGTACAAAACATGTCTGAAGCGTACCCTTCATCGACGCTCGCTTCGGGACGGCTACAGGAAGTCACGGCATCCGTGATTGCGGCCGCGCTCGCGCGACATCGTGGAAACGTATCCGCCGCCGCGCGCTCGCTCGGCGTTTCGCGCAACACGATCTATCGCAAGATGCCCGCTTGTTCACCGATGGAGCAATGAGCTGTTCCATGCGGTGTTCCACTTCGATACACCCCTGTCACGAAGAGGCACAGCGCGGCACATCGGCCGCGCATCTTCGAAATTGAACTGAAAGGCAGAAGCGTGCACATGCACTGTCTTTTCATCGAAGGCATAGAGCTTGCATTTTCGACGTCCGATTGCGAACGCTTCGCGATCCAACTCGAACATCACCCAAGGAGATGAACATGCAATGGACGACACCCGCCTTCACCGATCTTCGCTTCGGCTTCGAGATCACGATGTATATCGCCACACGCTGATGCTTCGATGATGCAAGCCCGGGTTGCATCGCACCCGGGCCTGCACCCTTCTTTCTCCGTCCCACATGAACCCAACGACCGCGCATGCGGGCGCACCCACGCGCCCGCGTCTGCGTGCGCCTCTGAAGCTGCATTGGCATGCGGACATGAGCACGTGCGAAATCGTGCATCCGAGCGGCAGCGTCGAACTCAATCGCAGCGCCGGCGAAATACTCGCGCGCTGTGATGGCACGCGCGAACTCGACGACATCATCGGCGAGCTCGAAGTGCGCTTCGGCATGGAGGGGCTTGCAGTCGACGTGTATCGCTTCATCGATGAAGCGCGACGTCTCGGCTGGCTCTGCTGAACTCGCGTTGTCACATCGGGCAACACGTCAAACGTCCCACTGCTCCACGATGCAACACCCACGCATCAATGCCACATGCGCCCTCGCGCGCAGTGCTCGTGCATGAGATCCGCATGCAGCAAGGCACTCGCGTGCGTGAATGGTCAATGGCATATGACTTGCCTTGAAGATGCCGCAACCGTTTCGCATCGCTATCGAGATTCAAAAAGAAGTTGCATCGACAATACCCAGGAGACAACGATGAAGATTCGCTTCAGTCCGGCATTGCGCATCGCGGCCATTGCAGCAGGCGCCGTTGCCGCATTCAGCGTAGCGCAGCATCAGGCCATCGCGGCGAGCACCACGCCGACGCAGTATCCCGATGTCAGCTATGAGCGGCTCGCGAGCGCACAGGATGATCCAGGCTGGCTCACGTACTACCGCACGTATAACGGTCATGGTCATTCGCCGCTCAAGCAGATCGACACGAGCAATGTGAAGAACCTGAAGCAGGTATGGAGCTACAAGTTTCCGAAGGACCTGCAACAGGGCTTCGAAGCGACACCCATCGTCAACGGGCGCTTTCTTTTCGTGACGACGCCCAAGGACAACGTCTATGCATTCGATGCCGCGACGGGCAAACAGCTCTGGAAATACGAGCCGAATCTCGATGCGAGATCGTTCAAGACCGCATGTTGCGATGTAGTCAATCGCGGCGTCGCGTTATACGGAAAGAATGTCTACGTCGCGATGTTGAGCGGCGAAGTAGCGGCGCTCGATGCGCAAACAGGCGCGCTCGTTTGGAAGAAGGCGATGTTCGATCCGGGCGTCGGCTATGCGTTCTCGCTTGCACCGCTCGCGCTCGATGGCGCACTCGTCGTCGGCAGTTCAGGAGGCGAGTATGGCGCCCGCGGCTTCATCGCGGCACTCGATCCCAATGACGGCAAGGTGCTCTGGAAGCGCTATACGGTGCCTGGCGCGAAGGAACCCGGCGGCAATACATGGCCCGACGGCATGCAGGAACATGGCGGCGCGCCCGCATGGCTCACCGGCACATACGACGCGGCGAGCAAGACGCTTTATTGGGGTGTCGGCAATCCGGGACCGTGGCTCGCCGATCTTCGTCCCGGCGACAACCTCTACTCCGATTCTCTGCTCGCACTCGATCCGAAGACAGGCGATCTCAAGTGGCACTATCAATATACGGCCCATGACACGTGGGATTATGACGGCGTGAACACGCCCGTGCTCGCGAACATCAAGTATCAGGGCAAGGACTACGACGCAATCATTCATGCTGACCGCAACGGCTTTTTCCATGCGATCGATCGCAGCAACGGCAAGCTGATCTATGCGCGGCCTTTCGTCACCGCGACATCGGTCACGGGTTATACGGACGATGGCAAGCCGATTCAGGATGCAGCCAAGTATCCGAAGACAGGCACGACTATCGAAACATGTCCCAGCTTTCTGGGCGGCAAGAACTGGTGGTCCGTGTCATACGATCCGCAAACGCATCTCGCGATCGTGCCGGCCCTGCATGCGTGCATGTCCTTGTCGGGCAAGTCGGTGAATTACATGGAAGGTCTGCCTTATCTCGGCGAAGGCTTCGAGATCAAGCCCGAGCCGGGCAGCAAAGGTTATGGCGAACTGCAGGCCATCGATGTCGATACCGGCAAGAAGGTCTGGAGCCACTGGAGCAAGCTGCCCTGGAACGGCGGCGTCGCGACGACTGCGGGCGGTCTCGCATTCAGCGGCTCGCTCGACGGCCATCTCTATGCGTTCGATGAAAAGACCGGCAAGGTCTTGTGGCAAAGCCCCAAGCTCGCGAGCGGCATCATCGCGCAGCCTTCGGTATATGAGATCGATGGCAAGGAATACGTCGCCATTCTCGCGGGCTATGGCGGCGCGAATCCGATCTGGGGCGGACCGATGGCGAAAGCCGCGGACAAGGTCCCGCGCGGCGGCACGCTCTATGTGTTCGCGCTGAATCGCACCTGACCCAATCTGATCGGACCGCGAGCTCGCGTCATCGCGCGCTTGCGGTGCTCACTGTCATCACCGGACGCTTCGACATGAATCATCCTCTCAACTCCATTCGCGCGGCGGGCATGCTGGCCGCATGCATCGCGCTCGCGCCATCGGCCTCCGATGCCGCCGTGAAGATCTGCACGTTTCCCGGCAGCCCGTCGGCGGCGCTGGATCGCAGCGTCGCGCAGGCTGTCTTCGCCCGCGCCAACATCGCGGCGACGATCGTTTCAAACGGCATCGGAGAGGGCGACGACGACGGCGTGTCGCTCACGGAACTCGACAAGACACTCGCGCGCGATTGCGACGTGATTGCGGGCTTTCCACGTTCCACCGTCGCCGATGCATCCGGCGGCAAGATGCAATTCTCGCGCGGCTATCTGCGCGCGGGCTATGTCAGCATCGAAACACCCGGCGCGGATCTGAAGGACGCCGCGAAGCGCACGGTCGCCGCGACCTATGCGAGCCCGGCGCAACTGATCGCCGTGCAACAACACGACGTGACGCTCGATCTGGAAAACACGTCGGCATCGACGGTCGAAGCGGTGGCGAACGGACGCGCGCAACGCGCGATCGTATGGTATCCCGCAGTCGTCGCGTATCGCGTGGCGCATCCCGAGCACAGCTTCACGGTCGCGACCGCCGATTCACCGTATGCGGACTGGCAACTGACCTTCGCGTTCGGCGCAAGGACCGCCGCGTTGCGCACGCGCATAGACGATGCGCTCACGTCGATGACCAACGATGGCCGCTTGCAGGCGCTGACGAAGCAATGGGCCTTGCCTTCGCAGACCGCGTCGGCAATGCGCTATCTCGACGAGCCATCGCACGCATCGTCCGTGCGTGTGGGCATCATGCTCGCGGATGCCAACGCAACGCGCGCAGGCCGCTTCATCAAGGTCGCGAATGAGGGTGGCGTCGAGCCGCCATCGTTCGAACAGGCGCAAACCACGCACGGCAAGACGCTTTATTCGAGTTCATGCGCGAAGTGCCACGGCGCGCAGCTCCAGGGCGTGACCGCGCCTGCGTTGCAAGGTCCTGCATTCGCGCCTCCGTCGAATTCGCACCTTACTGTCGGCGGCATCTTTACTTACATGACGACCAACATGCCCGCGGATCGTCCCGGCAAGATGAAAGATCAGGACTATGCCGACATCATGGCCTTCCTGCTGATGTCGAACGGCTACAAGCCCGGCGGCGCGAAGATGACGGCGGACAGCGCGCGTGCGTCGAAACTGCCGCTCAACGCCGGGCCTGCACGATGAGTTAGCCATGCGGACGCTCGCCGCGCAACTTTAAATACGTCACAACGTGATATATAATTGAATTGTCGCGCGGGCGGATTGACCTGGGCCGCAGCGCGGCGCAATGCGCAAGTCAGCCGGTTCCAGCCGGCGGGAGGCCAGCGTCGTGCTTATCAATAACGAGTTTGAAATCGGCTATCTTGTCGTCGTTTTCGCTTTGCTCGGCGTCATCCTGATCGGCGCGCTGCTCACGGCGCTGCATCTGGATCGCTGGCATCCGAAGCTCATCAGCGCAGCCATCGGGGCGCTACTCGGGCTTGCGCTGATCGAAGCGGTGCCGATGCTCACCTGACGACACACCCTGACGCTTCGTCGAGACTTCGGTACGTCGCGGCACAAGGGCGGCAGCATGCTCGGTAACACGGAGCATGCGCGCCGCCTTGTTTCTTTTCATCCCTCACATCTTTCATTTCGCGCCGTGCGCATTGGCATAATGCAGCACGAGCACGCGCATGGGTCGCGTCTTCGCCGATCATTCCGCTTCATCACCGAACGAAACCGCATGACAGCGATCACTCGCACGCGACGACGCGTGCGCGCCTTCTTCGGCGCACCGGAAGCAAGACGCCTCCTTCGTACGCTGATGAGTTGCGCGATCAGCTACGCCGCCGCGCGGCTCGCGGCGCTTCCCGAAGGCTATTGGGCGCTCATCACGACGCTCGTCATCGTGACGCAACCGAGCCTCACGCAAGCCGTCGATACCGCTCGCGATCAGATCATCGGCGCATTCATCGGTGCGGTGACGGGCGTGCTCGGTATCGTCGCGATGGAGCGCGGCGCGCCGCCGCTCGCGGTCTTCTCCGTCGCGCTCCTGCCGCTTGCCGCGTTGAGCGCCAAGCGTCCCGCGTTCAGGCTTGCGTGTGTGACGCTCGTGATCGTCGTGCTGATTCCGGCGGGACCGGGCTCGCCTTTCGAACGGCCCATGCATCGCGTGCTGGAGATTCTGATCGGCGCGGCATCGTCGTTCGTCGTGGCGGCGCTCTGGCCGAATCGCGCGCTCACGTCGGCACATGCCAGCGTCGCCGATACCTTGAAGAGCATCGGTCAGTTGATCGGGCTGTATCTATCCGGCGAACAGGACGAAGCACGCGCGACGCGCCTCGAAAAGCAAAGCACCGACGCGCAAAAAGCGTTCGACGATGCGTTGAAGGAAGCCGAGCGCGAGCACATCATCGTGCTGGTGCAGAATCGCCGCTCGGATGCCATCGACAAGGCCGCGCCTTTTCTGCGGCGTCTGCATAGCGATGCGCTCTTTCTCGCGAAGGCGGTGTCGCGTCTCGATCGCGAGACCTGCGCGGCACGGCTCGGCGCAACGGGCCGCGAATTGCAGTCGCTATTCGAGACGCTCGCCAGCGTTCTTGCATCGAATCGTCAGGACGATACGAAACTCGCGCGCGCACGCTCCACCGTGATCGAACTCAAGAACATCCTCGCGAAGCAGGAGGCGACGCATGGCGCGCAGGAAGTGGCGCAGTTCGTCGTCGGCCTGATCGTCGCGGATCTCGATGCGTTGATCGCGACGATCTATCCGCTCAAGGAGTCATCGGCCTAGCGTGAAAGACCGCGCGCATCGATAGGCCATATGTCCGTTACGCGGCCATTGCGATGGCACACGTATTCGTCGTAGAGATTCACGGTCGGATCGCAATGTCCGGGCGGCAATAGAACGCGCTTGCCCACCAGTCCCGCGAAGTCGCCGTCGGGCTCGTGCTGCGCCTGCAACATGCCGTGCTCGTCGTTGGCGGATATATAGGTCAGCGCCGGATCGCCCTTCGCGTCGAGCCAGTGCACGCTGCGCGGCAAGCCTGAATCCACTGCGAGCCCTTTGAGGCCGACATCGCACACGGCCATGCCGGGCCGCGTCGCGCTCATGACGGTCGACAGTACGAAAAGGCTGTGACGCCAGCGTGACTCGCCGCCCCAGCCAATGCCGCCATAGTCGCCGTCCATGAAGAGATATGAGCCGGGTTGCAGCTCGGTGAAGACGCCGCTCGCGGCATCGAACTCGACGGTACCGGTGCCGCCGCCCGTCACGATGCCGCAACGCACGCCGCGTGCATCGAGCGCCTGCACGTAGCGTGCCGCTACGTCGGCGGCGCGGTTTGCTTCGTTCTTGCGCGCGGCCCAGTCGGCGACATGTTGTATGCCGCCGTGATACGCCTGAATCCCCGCGAAGCGCAACACGCTCTGCGACGCGATACCGTCGACGAGCTCGAGCAGCGCGTCCTCGCTCGTCACGCCGCAGCGATGTTGCCCGGCATCGACTTCAGGCAGCACATCGATCGACACGCCCGCACGCTTTGCCGCGTCGCCGAGCGCATGCACTTGCGGCAACGCATCCACGCAAACCGAGAGGCGCACATGCGAGGCCAACTCGACCGCCATGGCCAGTTTGTCCACGCCGACGAACTCGTTGCTCACATGAATGCTCGCGATGCCGGCCGCCGCGAACGGATAGGCCTCCGACAACTTCTGACAGCACACGCCGACCGCGCCCGCTTCGATCTGACGCCTGGCGATCTCGCTGGACTTGTGCGCCTTTGCATGCGGACGCAACGCGACGCCATGCCGTGCGGCGAACGCCGACATCGCCGCGAGATTGGCGTCGAAGGCATCGAGATCGATCGTCAGGGAAGGCGTGGCGACGGATGCGAGCGGGTCGCCCACGCGGGCGGCGGGTGGAGGTGCGAGGGTCATGGCGAGTCGTGTCGATGAAGCGGGATCAGGCATCGATCATAGCGCTGAATTTTGCATGTCGAATGCATAAAACCGGTACGCGTGAAGTCGACGTCATGCCGGAACTTCCGTTTCGAGGATCGCGCCTTCATCCTTGAGCGCCTGAATACGCGCATCGTCGAAGCCGTATTCGTTGAGCACCTCGGCTGTGTGCTGACCGAGAAGCGGCGCGGGACGCGAAGCCTGTGTCGATCCCTCGGAGAAATGGATCGGCAAACCGAGGCCGCGGATCGGACCCGCGAGTGGATGTTCGGTCTCGACGATCATCCCGCGCGCGATCGCCTGCTCATGTGACGACGCCTCCGGCACGCCGAGCACCGCGCCGCTCGGCAGACCGATTTCATCGAAAGCGACGAGCCACTCGTCGGTGGTCCGCTCGACGAGGCGCGCGCTCAGGATCTCGACGAGCGCTTCACGATGCGTCAGGCGACCCGCATTGGTCTGAAAGCGCTCGTCTTCGGCGAGGCCGGGAATGTTCAACACGCCGACGAGCCGCTCGTAGTTACGCTGGTTCGCCGCACCGATGTTGATCCAGCCGTCGCGCGTGCGAAACGCCTGATACGGCGCACTCGTCGGATTGGCGGAGCCCGCTTTCGGCAGCACCGTGCCGTCCGCGAAGTAGTTCGCGAAGGCCCAGTACATCTGTTGCAGGCCGGCTTCGAAGAGCGACGTATCGACCATCTGGCCGAGGCCCGTCGTCTGCTTTCTGGCATAGGCCGCGCTGATGCCGAGCGCCGCCAGGATGCCCGCGTTGATGTCGGTGACGGGCGAGCCCGCCTTGATCGGCGCCTGTCCCGGCTCGCCGGTCATGCTCATCAGGCCGCTCATGCCCTGCGCGATGAGATCGAAGCCGCCCTTGTCGGCCATCGGCCCGCTGCGGCCGTAACCCGAAATCGCGCAGTAGATGAGGCCGGGGTTCACCGACTTGAGCGTTTCGTAGCCCATGCCCAGCTTTTCCATCGTGCCGCGCCGGTAGTTCTCCGTCACCGCATCCGCGCTCGCGAGCATCTTGCTGAGCACATCCTTGCCGCCGTCCGTCTTCAGATTGAGGGCGATGCCGCGCTTGTTGCGGTTCACGATCAAAAACGATGCGGATTCGCCGCTCGGGAGAATCGGCGCGAAGCGCCGGCAATCATCGCCGTTTGGAATTTTTTCGACCTTGATGACATCGGCGCCCATGTCCGCGAGCATCATCCCGCAGATCGGCCCCGACATGATGTGTGCAAGCTCGATCACGCGCATGCCTGCAAGCGGCCCCGCGCCGGGCGCGGCCGCCGGTTTCGTGTCTGCCATGTCAACGTCCCTTGAATTGCGGTTTGATCTTGTCGAGGAAGGCCTGATAGCCGGTGCGGAAGTCCTCGGTTCCGAAGCATGCGAAGCCTTCGTCGCGCTCTTGGTCGGTGAGTGGCGCGGGGTCCATCACGCGGCGCACGAACTGCTTGTGCCAGCGCGCGACGAGCGGCGCGCCGTCCGCGATGCGCCGCGCGGTTTCATACGTGTGCGCGGTCACTTCGCCATCCGCGACGACGCGCGTGACGAGTCCTTTCGCGAGCGCTTCCTTTGCATCGAAAATACGTCCTTCGAGAAGAATTTCGAGCGCGACGGCGGGGCCCACGAGACGCACGAGCCCTTCCATTTCCGCATGCGCCATCACGAGGCCGAGGTTCTTGATGGGCACGCCGAAGCGGCTCGATTCGCCGCAAATGCGCAGGTCGCACATCGCCGCGATCTCGAGTCCGCCACCGACGCAGATGCCATGAATCATCGCGACGATCGGATGTCGGCACTGGCGCAATGCATTCAAAGTGCGATGCATGATCGCGCCGTACTCGCGCGCCTGTTCGACATTCGATCGATCCGTGCGGAACTCGCCGATATCGTTGCCCGGCGAAAACGCTTTCTCGCCCGCGCCACGCAATACGATGCAGCGCACCGTATCGTCGCTGGAAAGGTTCTCGATGGTCTCGCCGAGCGCGCGCCACAAGGGCTTGGTCATCGCGTTGAGCTTCTCGGGCCGGTCGATCACGACCGTCGAGATATCGCCATCGCGCTCGATCAGGATGGATGGTTCCGCCACATCGCCTCCTCGAATTGAATGCAGAATGTTGAATGCGTTATCCGATACGGTTCAATGCATGCAAAACGCATTGAACCGCCGCCACCACCACCCGATTACACGAACTTGCGCGCGTCTGCCGGGTCCTTCTTTTCCTCGTCGGTTTCGAGCGTGCGGTCCGGGCGCATCGTGAACGACAGGATGATGCCGACCGCCATCAGGATCATCGACACCGTGAACGGCAAATTCCAGTTGCCCGTTCGGTCGATCAGCCAGCCGCCCACGACCGGACTGATGATGGCCGCCAGCGCCGAGCCGGAATTCATGATGCCGGACGCGGTGCCCGAGTGCTTCGGTGCGATGTCCATCGGCACGGACCACATCGGGCCGATCGTCATCTCATTGAAGAAGAAGCCGGCCGAGAGACACACCGCCGCGAGCGTGATCGAGATGTCTGAGATCAGCATGATCGGCGTGAGCGACAGAAGCGTCAGCAGCATGCACACGCCGACCATCACGTTGCGCGCCAGGCGCACATTCCCGCTCTTTCTCAGGATGCGGTCGGTGAGTGAACCGCCGAGCCAGTCGCCGAGCACGCCGGCGAAGAACACGCCCGATGCGAATAGCGCCGACTTGCCGAGCTGCATGTGATAGCTATGCAGGAAGTACTGCGGAATCCAGCCGAGAAAGAGCCACAGCACCCAGCCATAGCAGAAATACACGGCCGTGACGGGCGCCATCCGGCCGAGCAGCGTGCGCCACGGCACCGGCGCGCGTTGCTTCACGCCCGAGTATGTCGCGAGCGTCGCGCATTCGGTTTCCGTGATGCGCGGATGATCGCGCGGGTTGTCGCGGAAGTAGAAGACCCACGCCAGCGCCCACAGAAAACTGATGATCCCGGTGATGATGAACGCGCCGCGCCAGCTCGTCGCGACCATCAGCCAGACGATGAGCGGCGGCGCCACCGCATTACCGATACGTGATGCTGCATGCGTAATACCTTGTGCAAATCCGCGCTGGTCGGCGGGCATCCAGTTGGACATCGCGCGCGTGGCGGTCGGAAAGGTCGCGCCTTCGCCGAGTCCGAGCAGCACGCGCGCCACGATCAGAGACACGAAGCCGCCCGCGAGACCGGTCAGCACGGTGGCGCCCGCCCAGATGATCGCGCATAGCGTGAGCGTGCGGCGTGGACCGAAACGGTCGCCTACCCATCCACCGATGATCTGGAACACAAGATACGGATACGCGAAGGCGGAAAACACAAAACCGACCTGCGTGTGCGAGAGGCCAAGCTCCGCGCCGAACTGGGCCGCCGCGGTACTGACATTGACCCGGTCGATATAGGTGATGAAATACATCGCGCATAGCAGTAACAGAACGCGCGTCGTGGCTCGACGGAACATCATCGTCTCCTTGTTGGCCGCGTGCGTGCGCGCGACGCCTTCGCTTTTCGAAAGGCGCCCGATGTCACGGCATGCGGAACTTCGCGTGGTACGTCGGATGAGGACAGCGGCTCGATATGAGCCCGCTTATTGCGTTCTGCGGCGCAGCTTGCGAATGCGTGGTTTGCGCGGTGATGTCATCGCTTGTCTCCTGGGTCGCGGCTCGTTTGCTGTCCGCTGTTTTGCTTCGGTGAATGAAACTCTGGTCCTGCCGTCGTCAATCCTTTGCGTCGAGCGCCATCGCGAGGACGCGAGCGACATGCAGCGCTTCTCTTTGCGCACCGTCCGCGATCTGATGACGGCAACTCGTGCCGTCCGCCACGATCAGGGCATCAGGTGCCGCACGCACGGTCGGCAATAGCGACAGTTCCGCCATCGCCTGCGATGCGGCGTAGTGCTCCGCTTCATAGCCAAAGCTGCCCGCCATGCCGCAGCATGACGATTCGATCGTCTTCACTTCGAGCCCCGGAATCCAGCCGAGCACTTTCTCGATGGGGCGCACGGCATCGAATGCCTTTTGGTGGCAATGGCCATGCAGCAACGCTTTCGATCGATCCAGCGCCTTCAGCTTCAGTCGCAAGCGCCCTGCCGCCTCTTCGCGCACGAGGAACTCCTCGAACAGAAACGACACGCGCGCGAGGTCGCGAGCGCTATCGCCATAGCCGTATCCGAGAAACTCGTCGCGCAACGAGAGCAGGCACGACGGTTCCAGTCCAACGATCGCCACGCCACGTTCGACATACGGCATGAGCGCATCGAGCGCGCGGCGCGCTTCGGCCTTCGCTTCATCGACGAGACCCGCCGAGAGGAACGTGCGTCCGCAACACAGCGGCCGCTCGCCCGCCTTGATGTTCAGGTGAACCGTGTAGCCGGCCGATTCGAGCACGCGCTTTGCGGCCCGCGCGTTCTCCGGCTCCATGTAGTTGTTGAAGGTATCGACGAAGAGCAGAACTTCGTTAGTCGCAGATGCAACCGGTTTGCTGGCCGCATCGGTGAGGAAGGGCTTTGCAAAGCGCGGGAACATTCGCTGCGGCGCGAGGCCGAGCCTGGACTTGAGCCAGCGTGCAACGCCCGGCATATTTGCTTCGAACGCGTTCGACAGCGCCGGCAGGCGGCTCGCATACGGCGCATAGCGCGGCAGGAACGCAATCAATCGCTCGCGCAAGCGCAGGCCATGACGTTCGGTCCATGCGGCGCGCGCCTCGATCTTGATGCGCGCCATATCGACGCCTGTCGGGCAATCACGCTTGCAACCCTTGCACGACACGCACAGATCGAGCACGTCCTTCACATCCTGACTCGCGAGCCCGTCATCGCCCAACTGTCCCGACAACGCGAGCCGCAACGTGTTCGCACGGCCGCGCGTGAGATGCTGCTCGTCCTTCGTGATGCGATAGCTCGGGCACATCGTGCCAGCATCGAACTTGCGGCAATGACCGTTGTTGTTGCACATCTCGACCGCTTTCGCGAGTCCGCCCGACAGATCGCCGCCCGATCCCGCCGCGCCCTCTTCGCCCGTCGATGGATCACGCGTCACGTTCCATGCGGACCAGTCGAGCCGCGGTGTCATCGCGCGCTCGCGATAAGAAGGCGGAAAGCGGAAGTTGCGCGCATCGTCCATCTTCGGCGGAGTGACGATTCGATCCGGGCTCAAGCAGTTCTCCGGGTCGAAGAGCTGCTTGATCTCGCGAAAGGCCTGATTGATACGCGGGCCGTATTGCCACGCAACCCATTCGCCGCGACACAGGCCGTCGCCGTGTTCGCCCGAGAATGCGCCCTTGTATTCGCGCACCATCGCCGCGGCCTCTTCCGCGATCGCGCGCATCTTGATGGCCCCGTCGCGGCGCATGTCGAGAATCGGCCTCACATGCAGCGTGCCGACGCTCGCATGCGCATACCACGTACCTTCGGTTCCGTGCTGCCTGAAGACTTCGGTCAGCCGGCTCGTGTACTCGGCCAGATGTTCGAGCGGCACCGCGCAATCCTCGATGAAGGACACCGGCTTGCCGTCGCCCTTCATGCTCATCATGATGTTGAGGCCCGCCTTGCGCACTTCCCACAGCGCTTTTTGCGGACCCGCGTCGGGCATCTGCACGACCGAGCCGGGCAAGCCGAGATCGCTCATCAGTTCGACGAGTTGCGCGAGCTTCGCGACTTGTGCATCGTGATCCGCGCCCGCGAACTCGACGAGCAGGATCGCTTTCGGCTCGCCGACCAAAGCCTTTTCGATCACAGGGCGGAAGGCGGGATTCGACATCGCGAGATCGATCATCGTGCGATCGACGAGTTCCACCGCGACCGGTCCGAGCTTCACGATGTGCTGCGTCATATCCATCGCATCGTAGAAGCTCGGGAAGTTCACCACGCCGAGCGTCTTGTGCGCGGGCAGCGGCGCGAGCTTCAATGTCAGTTGACGGCTGAACGCAAGCGTGCCTTCCGAACCGACAAGCAGACTTGCGAGATTCGGCTCGCCGTCGGCGCTGAAAGCGAGCGGGCTTTGGCAATCGAAGAGATCGAGGTTGTAGCCTGCGACGCGCCGGAGCACCTTGGGGATGTGCTCGCGCATTTCCTGCTGCTCGCGTAGCGCGATACCACGCACGCCGTCGACGAGATCGCGTACGCGTGCATCGTTCGTCATGGTTGAGAGCTTGCCGAAGCGTGCTTCGTGACCATCGGCGAGGATCGCGTCGATCGCATCGACGTTATGCACCATGATCCCGTATTCCATCGAGCGCGAGCCGCACGAGTTGTTGCCCGCCATGCCGCCGATCGTGCATTGCGCGCTCGTCGAAACGTCCACCGGGAACCACAGGCCATACGGTCTGAGCCACGCGTTAAGATGATCGAGCACGACGCCCGGTTCGACCGTGACCGTGCGTGCATCCTTGTCGAAATGAACGATGTTGTTGAGCCACTTCGTCGTGTCGATGACGAGCGCCTCGCCGACCGTCTGCCCGCACTGACTGGTGCCCGCGCCGCGTGCGAGCACGTTCGCGTGGCTGTCGCGTGCAATCTGCAATGCGAGGCGTAAATCGTCCTGATCCTTCGGCACGACGACGCCGAGCGGCATGATCTGATAGATCGACGCATCGGTGGCGTAGCGCCCGCGCGATGCGCGATCGAACATCACATCGCCTTTCAGCTCGCGTTGCAGTCGCGCCTGCAGCGGCGTCGGCGTGGACCCGGGCCGCGCACGCGCGGAAGCGGGCATCAAATGAATCGGCTTGACGAGCCGGTCTGTAGGGGAATTGAGCATCGTCGCTGTCGGTGAGTGCCAGAGCGCTGTGCGGTTCGTGGCCTTATGAATGCGTTATGCGAAATGCAATTCGACGGCAGGCAAGCCTTCGATGCTGCCCACAGCCGTGCCGGGCGCATCGGGGAATGCGAGGCCGGTGTACGAGCCCGCCGTGAGCACGGTGCCGCGCTCGACGGCAAACCCGCGCGACACACTGTGGTTCACCGTCCAGGCAAGCAGACGACGCGGGTCGCCCGCAGGGTTCGCGGGAGCGCCTTGAAAGAGCGGCGCGCCGTCGAAGGTGAACGTCATCGCGGGCGACACGAAAGGAAACGCCGCGTCGTAGGGCACGCCATCGCCCACGATCAACGCGCCATGATTCTGCAGGTCGGCGAGTTGCCAGGGCTTCTCGACATCGGGCCACGCGGCGAAACGGCTCGCCACGACTTCGATCGCGGCATGCACCGACTCGATCGCGGCAAACACGTCTTCATCGCTATAGGGACCGCTGCCCGGCTCGAAGCGCCGGCCGAGCCTGAACGCGACTTCGAGTTCCAGCCCGGCCTTGCCGAATGCATGCATCGAGAGACGCGCGCCGGAATCATGCGTGCCATCGGCAGGAAGCGGCGCGCCCTGAATCGGGCCATCGTGCGATTTCGCGCCGACCTTCCATCCGCCGATGTCCGCGTTCAGCGCACGCAACGTCGCTTCCTGCGCTGCGTAGGCTTCATCGGCGTTCTGCGGGCGCGCGCCTTCCGGCAACACGTCGAGCTTCGCCCGATGCGCGCGGGCCTCGACAAAAAGCCGTGCGAGCGCGTCCGCGTCGAACACGGCGCTCATGCTGCCGCCTTCAGCGCGGGCTTCGCGACGTGGCTCGTCAGATAGTCCATCGCCGCCGCGACACCGCTGCCCTTCACTTCGATACCCGCGAGCCTCAATCCCATCTCGCAGCCGGAGAGCGCGGCCATCAGCGTGAGATCGTTGCAATCGCCGAGATGGCCGATCCGGAACATGCGTCCCTTCACCTTGCCGAGCCCCGTGCCGAGCGACATGTCGAAGTGTTCGTAGATGAGCTTGCGCACCGCATCGGCATCGACGCCTTCGGGCGTCATCACGCCCGTCAGCACCGGCGAATACACGGCGGGATCGGCGCATTGAATCTCGAGTCCCCATGCGGTGACCGCCGAGCGGCACGCGGCCGCGAGCCGTTGATGGCGAGCGAACACGTTATCGAGCCCTTCGCCGAGGATCATGTCGAGCGCTTCCGAAAGCGCGTAGAGCAGGTTCGTGTTCGGCGTGTAAGGCCAGTAACCCTGCTTGTTCATCTCGATGATCTCGGTCCAGTCCCAGAATGCACGCGGCAGCGTGGCCCGTTTCGACGCCTCGCGCGCCTTCTCCGACACCGCATTGAAGCTGATTCCGGGCGGCAGCATCAAGCCTTTCTGCGACCCGGAGACCGTGACGTCCACGCCCCATTCGTCGTGACGATAATCCGCCGACGCGAGACCCGAGATCGTGTCCACCATCAGCAGCGCAGGATGCTTCGCGGCGTCGATGGCGCGCCGCACGGCGGCGATATCGGACGTCACGCCCGTCGACGTTTCGTTATGCACCACGCATACGGCCTTGATCACGCCTTGCGTGTCTTCGCGCAAGCGCTTCTCGATCATGTCGGCCTGCACGCCGCGCCGCCATCCGTCGATGCCAGGCAAACCCAGAAACTCCGGCTTGAGCCCGAGGTTCTCGGCCATCTTCTTCCATAGCGTCGCGAAGTGGCCCGTCTCGTACATCAGTACCGTGTCGCCGGAACTCAGCGTGTTGCAGAGCGCCGCCTCCCATGCGCCCGTGCCCGATGCCGGATAGATCACCACCGGCTGACTCGTCTTGAAGACCTTCTTGATGCCGTCGAGCACCTTCAATCCGAGCGCGCCGAATTCGGGGCCGCGATGATCGATCGTCGGATAGCTCATTGCACGCAGAATGCGATCGGGGACCGGACTCGGCCCAGGAATCTGCAGAAAGTGACGGCCAGCAGGATGGAAGTCGAGCTTGAACATGAGTCCGCGTCCTCTTAAATGTAATTTTGAATGCAAAATACAATAACGCAGCGATCGAGGCGCGTAAAGGAATACATAGGCCGAACGGCCTAGGGATAACCCGCTGGCGGTTTTTTCCGCTTGCGCTGGGTTAAAATTGCCGCAAATGGAATCAGAGGTATTGAATGCAAAATCCCGATTTTCCGGAAACGCACGTTTCCTCGTCACTGCCGAAGGTCGAGCGGCTGCGCCTGCACGACACCGTCGTCGATCACTTGCGCGGCTTCATCGTCGAGGGCTTGCTCGCGCCGGGCGTGAAGCTCAACGAACGCAAGCTATGCGAGACGCTCGGCATTTCGCGCACGCCGCTTCGCGAGGCGCTGAAGGTGCTGGCCGCCGAAGGCCTGATCGAGATTTCGCCGAACCGGGGCGCATCGGTATCGCAGATGAGCGAGTTCGAGATTCGCGAGATGTTCGAATTGATGAGCGGGCTGGAAGCGTTTTCGGGTGAACTGGCGTGCGAGCGCATCACGCCGCTGGAGATCGCGGAGATCAAGGCGCTGCATTACGCGATGCTCGCGTGCCGCGCGCAGAACGATCTCTCGGGCTATTACAGCCGCAACCAGGCCATTCACGACAAGATCAACGAAGCCGCGCGCAATACCGCCTTGCGTCAGACCTATGTGTCGATCAACCGGCGGCTGATGGCGCTGCGTTTTCGTTCGAACTTCCAGACGCCGAAGTGGGACAGCGCCATTCGCGATCACGAAGAGATGATCGAGGCGCTCGAGACTCGCGACGGCAGGCGCATGGGCGAGATCCTGCGCAAGCACTTGCTGTCCAAGCGCGACGCGGTTCTCGCCGAGCGCACGCTGACGACGGTGAAACCCGCGACGCAGAAAAAGCGTGCGACGAACAAAGTCGACGGTGGATGAGCGCTAGAGAATAGAACGGTCACGCGATTTCTCGGAAGATGGGATACGATACCGGCCCAGGGCCGCCAGAGCCTTCTATCGGGGAAAACGTTGACCAGAATTCGAGGGGCATGCATCGCGCTCGGCGTGGTGCTCGTCATTACCGGCATCACCTTCTATCACTCTTCGGACTTCGACAATGCGCAGGCCGCCATGGACCGCCAGACTGTCGACTGTCTCACGCGCGGACTCACGCGTGACGAGAAAGTCCGCATCGCCCGACTGACCGCGGTGCACGACCGCGAAGGGCTTCGTCCCATCTACAGTGATGTCCTCGCGCGCTGCGTCGTGCGTTCCGATCAATGGGACCGCCGTCCGCAACTGGTCACGAGCGCGCGACAGACCCTATCTCAAGACCCAGAATTCAGACAGATGCTGAACGCGAGCACGATGGAACTCGCGCGGCGTCAGTGATCGCGCGCATCGATCAGGCCGTCAGCCCGCTGCCCGTGCCGAGCTGAACCTCGGCGCGTGTGCTCGCCGCATGCGCACTGAGCATGGCGATTTCATGCTGCGTGTAATGCGTGACCGGTGCGATGGCCGCGAGCGCGGCGGTGATGACGATGGCGGCGATGCTGATCGAGATGGCGTTCATGTTCGGCTCCTTTGGCTGTTGTCGCTGAATCGTTGCTGTCGATGTGAGGCATTGTGGCCGCCGAAAGTTAGCGAAGAGTGAGCATCGGCGCGCGGCGATCATGTAAGCCGCCGGAGTAAGATCGGCATGCAATCGACCATCGCGCGTACGGCATTCAAAATGCATTCAACCATCGATGTATCGAACGCCACGCTCGAACTGCCCTTCAAGCGGCCTTTCGACTGGACGCGCATGCTGAAATTCATCGCCGGGCGGGCGTCCGCGGGCGTCGAGTCGGTTGAAGACGGCGTGTATCGGCGCGCGATCGAATGGCAAGGCGACGACGGCACCATCGAAGTCACGCGGCACGAAAGCAGGCATCGGCTCGTCGTGAACGTCGAGGGCGCCGTGGCGCGCCACGCCGATGCGCTCGCCGCGCCGCTCTCGCGCATGTTCGATCTGCATGTCGATCCACGCGAAATCGCCCGATGCCTCGGCGATGACCCGGTGCTCGCGCCACTCGTCGCGGCCGCGCCGGGCTTGCGCGTGCCGGGCGCGTGGTCCGGCTTCGAACTCGTGGTGCGCACGATCGTCGGGCAACAGGTGAGCGTGAAAGGCGCATCGACGATCACGAACCGCATCGTGCAGCGCGCGGGGAAAAAGATCGCGGGCCATCCGCACGAAGGCACCGCGTGGCGCTTTCCCACGCCCGCCGAGCTCGCCGCAGCCGACCTGGAGAAGATCGGCATGCCGACGAAGCGCATCGAGACCGTGCAACGCTTCGCCCACGCGGTGGCGACCGGCGCATTGCCGCTCGACGAACCAGGCGCCGACATCGAACTGCTGAAACGGGACATGCTCGCGATGCCGGGCATCGGGCCGTGGACCGTCGGCTATGTCGCGATGCGCGCGCTACGCGATCCCGACGCGTGGCCCGACGCCGATCTCGTTCTCATGCAGGCGATCGCGCGACGCGATCCGTCGCTTGCGAAGCCTGCCCAGCAGCGCGCGCGCACCGAGCGCTGGCGTCCGTGGCGCGCCTATGCGGCGATGCACCTGTGGAACGGCGTGGCGATGGAAACGGGACTTGCGCGCGGCGGCTGATATCGCATGCATTTACCGCGATCGCATGTTGCGTGCATTCCGTATGCATGCAAAATGCCGGGAAGCGATGCCGCATTCATCCATGCAGTACGAGCTTCTGCACTCGCCAGTTGAGCAATTCCGCGACGAACAACGTGTTCTCCGCCGGACACGCCATTTCGTGAATCCATCCGAACTGCTTCAGTTGCTTGCCCGATCGACCGAGCACGCCCAAGAGTTTTCCATCGAGCGATAACTTGTAGATCCTGCCGGGAAATGCATCGGCGGAATACAGGAACTGAGTCGGACCCGGCGAAATGCAAATGGCCCACGGCGATCCCGGCGCAAACGTGCCCGCCGCGATCGCGGCTTCATCGGGCATGTTGCCGATAGCCGGGCGCGCATCAGGCGGCACGGGCACGTCGATCGTGAATTGCCGCTGAAAATTCCCTTCTCCGTCGAAGACCTGAATGCGCCGGTTGCTGCGATCGGCGACATAGACCAGGCCACTTCTGTCGACGGCAATGCTGTGAGGCGTATGGAACTGGCCCGGCTCCTTGCCGCGCTCGCCCCAGGACTTGAGCCAGTTGCCGTCCTTGTCGACCTTCGCGACGCGCGAATTGATGTATCCGTCGCTGATGTACGTGTTGCCCGCGGCATCCCAAGCGACATCCGTGACTTGTCGAAAGCGGCCGGGCTCCGAAGGCAACGGCGGATTCGGATGCTTGAGCGGCGCGGTGTCTTCATCCGATGCTTCCTGCTTGCGTCCGAACACCATCGCGACACGGCCTTCGGGCGTGAACTTGATGATCATGTCCGAGCCCTTGTCCGTTACCCACACGTTGTCCTGCCGATCCACCTTGACCGTATGCGCGAACGACCACGCATAAAGGTTATGGCCGATCTCGCGCACGAAACGTCCGTTGCGATCGAATTCGAGCAATTGCGCCGCGGCCGCGCCATATGCGGGGCCGATGCTATTGCCGCGCGAAAGCACGAAGATATGTCCCGCCGAATTGAGCGCGACGCCGGAGCATTCGCCGAAATACACGTCGCGCGGCAAGCGCACCGGATCGGGAACGGAGTCGTAGGCAATGGCCGGCACGTCGTTGTCGGCGTAAGCGAGATGCGGAAAGAGCGCGAGCGCGGCGGCGCTCTGGCCCGCTAGCATCAGAAAGCGCCGGCGGCTTGCAGCGCCTGGCGTCATGTCGCAACATGGGCAGTACATCGAGTGTCGAAGACTCACTGTTACCCTCCTCTTGTTCGTCGCCTGCAATGATGAACATCGATGGTCGGCTTGCTTCGCGATGCGAGAGGAAGTGTAGTGCATGAATCGCATTATTCACATGCGCGTGCTTTTACCGCTTTCAATGCTGAAAGGACATCATGACCGAATCCTGGCAATATCAAGTTCGAATCCGGCTCGCGCCCGAATACGCGGCTCTGGCGCGTCAAGACCCTGCGAGCGAAAAGCTCGCGCCGATCAACGGAGTGCTCATCAGGCACGCTGCCCAATTGAAATGCCAGTACGACGCCTTCGCCGACTACGTGGCGCAGGCGGAGCGCGATGGCATCGAGCACTATCCGCTTTATCGGTGGACGCGCGAAACCATCGAAAATCCCGCTAAAAAGGCGAAGTATCTCGAAGCGTTCACGCTCTATGTGAATGGCGACGAAGTCTATGACAAGGCGCTCGCCGATGCACTGGAGGAAGCGCTTCGGTTACTCGCGAGCGATGCGATCATCGATATCCGCAAGCTCGACACGAACCCCGCAAACAATCCGCAACCGCCTTCGTATAACAATTCACGAGGTTGACGTCGTGCATCGCTCGCGCTAAGGTTTGGTAAATCAACCAAAATCCGGAATGCGCCCCGTGCAGGATCGTCGTCAAACCATACTCGAAGCCGCGCTCGCCACTCTGCGCGAAGAAGGCTATTCGGGCTTCACGCAACCGCGCGTCGCCGCGCGCGCGGGCGTGCGTCAGAGTCATCTCACGTACTATTATCCGACGCGTCTCGCGTTGATCGAAGCCGTCGCGCGCACCGCGATCGACGGCCAGCTCGCCGCCGTCGATGCCTTCGCGGGCGAAGCGTCGCCCAAGGTCACGGCGGCATCCATCGCCAATGTCGCGATACGCCACGAGAACACCCGCGTGCTGATGGCGCTCGCGCAAGCCGCCGACGAAGAGCCGACCATCCGCAGCCTCTTTCGCGAACTCGCGGACGGCGTCGCGGTGCGCATCACGCGCATGCTCGAAGCAATGGGCCTCGCCGTGACGAAAGAGCATGTGGCGATGGTGCATGCGCTCGTCGTCGGGCTTGCGGTCATCGATCTCGCGATGGGCCGCTCGGACGGCAAGCGCCGCGCGAGCAGCGCAATCGAAACCTTGTTCTCGCTGCTGCCCGACCAGTCGAAGCCTTCGTAAGCAGGACGATCACGCCTTGCGCGCGTCGAGCCATTCGACGATATTGCGCACCGTATCGCCATAAAACGTGCGATACAGCTCCTCCGATACATAGCCGATATGCGGCGTCGCCAGCACGTTCGGCAGCGCGCGCAGCGGGTCGTTCGCAGCGAGCGGCTCTTCGTCGTACACGTCGATGGCCGCGCCCGCGAGCCTGCCCGATTTCAACGCGTCGACGAGCGCAGCGCTATCGACAATGGGCCCGCGCGACGTGTTCACGATACGGCTCGTCGGCTTCATCTGCGCGAGTTCCTTCACGCCGACGAGATGATGCGTGCGCTCGCTCAGCCGCACGTGAACCGAGAGCACATCGGAAGTCCTGAAGAGCGTGTCCTTGTCGACGAGTTGCACGCCCTTTTCTTCGGCGCGCTCGCGCGTGAGGTTCTGGCTCCACGCGATCACGTTCATGCGAAACGCGCGGCCGATCACGCCGACCGCCGATCCCACGCGCCCAAGCCCGAGCAGGCCGAGCGTCTTGCCCGCCAGTTCGGTGCCGAGACCCACCTGCCAGCCGCCTTCCTTCAGCGAGCGGTTTTCGGCGGGGATGTTGCGCATCATCGCGAGAATCAGCGCCCACGTGAATTCGATCGTCGGTGTGGACGCGTAGCCCGTGTGACGCACTTCGATGCCGCGTGCGGCCGCGGCTTCGAGATCGATCGATGCATTGGCCGCGCCCGTCGACGCAATCAGCTTCAGGTTCGGCAGATGGTCGATGATGTCGCGCGAGAACGGCGTGCGCTCGCGCATTGCACACACGACGTCGAAGGGGCGCAGGCGTTCGAGCAGCGCGTCGCGTTCGGCGATGTGATCGTTGAACACGGTGATCGTCGCGCGTCCGTCGAGCGGCGACCAGTCGGCCATGGAAAGCGAGACATGCTGATAGTCGTCGAGAACGGCGACCTTGATCGGATCGGATGTGGCCATGATGGTTTCGTCGGATATGTTATTACGAATGGATCGAGCGGCAGCCGCCAGTGTGACGCAATGCGCTAATTTATGTCGCGCGCGGCCTCGGCGAGCCTCCATGAAACCCGGCAAAGCCTTGCTGCATAAGCCCGCGCGCCATCTCCGAATGCGTGACATGGCGTGAAATAAGTTACCGCGGGACTTCACGCGAGCCCTTCTCTATAGTCACTTCCGTCGCCACACGAAACGCAACGTGGCCTTGAGAACCGAGAAGGACATCCCGTGAAAAACAGATCGACTTTCGCTTCAAACGTCCGCGTTGCTTCCGCCTCCGACGCGAATTCCAGCAAGCGCCGCGTGCGCCAGTTGCTGGTCGTCGCGGCCGCCGCCGCCCTCACGCTGTGCAGCAGCTCCGCCTTCGCCGGCTGGGCGCGCGGCGGCACAGCCTACACCGGCCGCGGCGAATATCAGGGCGCGCACGTCGGTTCCTGCGGCGGCGGAAGCTGCTCGCATGCGGGCGCGGTCGAAAATCCGTGGGGCCGCGTCGGCACCAACTCCGGCACCGTGACGCGCACCGCGCCCGGCCAGTTCTCCAACTCCGGCACCGCCTACGGCCCGAACGGCCGCTCGGTGCAGCACGCAGGCGACACGAGCTGCGCCGGCGGCAGTTGCACGCACAACGGCAGCGCGACCGGCCCGAACGGCAAGACCGCGACCGGCAGCGATACCGTGACGCGCACGGCGCCCGGACAATACTCGTCGTCGGGCTCGGTGACGGGGCCCAACGGCAACACGTCGACGCACTCCGCATCGACCAACTGCGCGGGTTACACGTGCAACCGCTCCGGCACCGTCAACACGGCGAACGGCGGCACGGTGGCGCATTCGGGCAGCGCGACGAGCGTAGCGCCGGGCGTGGTCACGACCTCGGGCACCGCGACGGTCACGAACGGCTCGCATAGCACGACGGTCGTCGGCGGCGGCACGGTCACGTCGAGCACGACGGTGGTCGCCACCGCGCCGGTCGTCACCGGGACGACGGTCGTGGCCGCGCCGGTGATCGTGCCGCCCCCGCCGTCTTCGACGACCGTGGTAGTCGCAGCGCCCCCGGCTTCGTCGACGGTCGTGGTCACGCCGCCTCCGCCGCCGCCCGCCAAGACCGTGGTCGTCGCACCGGCCCCGGCTCCGGTCAAGACGGTGGTCGTCGCACCGGCCCCGGCTCCGGTCAAGACGGTGGTGGTCGCGCCGGCCCCGGCTCCGGTCAAGACGGTGTATGTCGCGCCGCCGCCGCCCGCGAAGGTGGTTTATGTCGTGCCGCACCGCGCGGTCCTGATCCCGGGCCATTGGGTCGGCCGCTTCTGGATTCCCGCTCACTGGGCATAAGCGGGCATCGGTGAATACGAAGGCCGGCCGCATGCGCGCCGGCCTTCTCGTTTTGTGCGCACCTCGCGTTACACTGCGAATCAACGCCGCTTCCGACACAGACACGACATGCTCCATGTCTTTCCCGGCACACAAGCAGTCACCACCGCACGCGCATGACGAGGCATGGCATGAAACGCCCGCATCTGCCTCGCGATCATGCAAAAGGCGTCCTGCACGACATCACGTGGACGGCCGGTCCTGTCGTGCTGGTCATTGCGATCATCGTCGCGCTCGTCTACTGGCTCGTCGATCCCGCGCCGCCCAAAACCATCACGATGAGCGCGGGCCAGCCCGACAGCTCGTTCTACGTCATCTCGCAGGAATACGCGAAGCTGCTCGCGCGTAACGGCATCACGCTGAAAGTGCTGCCCTCGGACGGCTCCGTGCAGAACCTCGAACGCCTGCTCGATCCGAAGCAGCACGTCGATCTCGCGCTCGTGCAAGGCGGCATCGCGACGAGGGAAGAAGCGTCGAATCTGATATCGCTCGGCAGCGTGTCGTATGTGCCGCTCGTCGTGTTCTATCGCGGCAAGGGGCTCACGCTGCTGTCGCAACTGGAAGGTAAGCGCATCGCTATCGGCCGCGAAGGTAGCGGCACACGCACGCTCTCACTGAAGCTATTGGAAGCCAACGGCATCTATCCGGGTGGCGATACGAAACTTCTGCCGACAGACGGCCTGCAAGCCGCCACGCAACTCGTCAGCAACGAAGCCGACGCGGTCTTTCTCTCCGGCGACTCCGCGACGCGCGGCCTGATGCTGCGCCTCTTGCGCGTACCCGGCATCTCGGTGATGGACTTCAACGAAGCCCTCGCATATACGCGCCTTTTCCCTTATCTCGACGATATCGAACTGCCCCCAGGCGTGCTCGATCTCGGCCGGCGCATCCCGCCGGAGTCCGTGCATCTGATCAGCCCGACCGTCGAACTGGTCGCGCGGCCGACTCTGCATCCGGCGTTGTCCGACTTGCTCATCGAAGCGGCGCAGGAAGTGCACGGCACGGCTGGCTTGCTGCAACGCGCGGGTCAGTTCCCGAGTCCTGTCGCGCATGAATTTCCGATCAGCGAGGATGCCAGCCGTTATTACCGCTCGGGCAAGAGCTTTCTTTATCGAACGCTGCCGTTCTGGCTCGCGAATATCGCGGATCGCGCGCTCGTGCTGTTGCTGCCCGTCGCGGTGCTGATCTTTCCCGCGCTACGTCTCGTGCCCGCGCTGTATCGATGGCGCGTGCGCTCGCGCATCTATCGCTATTACGGCGCGCTGATCGCAGTGGAGCGCGGCGCGATGCGCGTCACCAGTGAAGAAGAGCGGCGCGCGCTGCTGGTCGAACTCGATTACATAGAAGAATCGCTGGATACGATCAGGCTGCCGCTCGCTCACGCCGATGCGCTCTACGTCCTGCGCGAGCACGTCAGCTTCGTGCGCTCGCGCTTGACTGAAGGGGCTCGGCGGGACAAGAGCATGGCCTAACCGAGGGTGCGCGATGAAACTTCGTACATGGTTCGCCGTTGCGTCGATGCTGCTGATGTCGGCATGCGCGAGCCTTCCGCCTCAAACCGGACGCATGGAAACACACGCCCTCACCGACACCGCGAACACGCGCCTCGGCACAGCCTTCGCCGCGAGCGAGGCCGCGCATCCCGGCGACAATGCGTTTCACTTGCTATCGGATGGCACGGACGCGCTCATTGCACGCGTGATCCTGAGCGAGACCGCCGATCGCACGCTCGATCTCCAGTACTACATCTGGCACGACGATCTGACGGGCCGCGAGATGGCCGCATCGATCATGCGCGCAGCCGATCGCGGCGTGCGCGTGCGCCTTTTGCTCGACGACCTCGGTACCAACGCCGACGATCAGTTCCTGCTCGCGCTCGCATCGCATCCGAACGTGCAGGTGCGGCTTTTCAACCCGGTGGCGAATCGCACCTTCAAAAAACTGGGCTCGGCGGCCGAGTTCTTTCGCGTGAATCGCCGCATGCATAACAAGGCGCTCATCGCCGATAACCAGGCTGCGATTCTCGGCGGCCGCAATATCGGCGACGAATACTTCGGCGCATCGAGCACGGTCGCGTTCGGCGATCTCGACGTGCTTGTGCACGGGCCTGTCGTGCCCGAGGTATCCACTGCATTCGATCTTTACTGGAACTCGGATGCGGCCTATCCGATCGATAACCTGATGCGACGTCACGCCGATCCCGATGCCCTTGCGGGCTATCGCGAGAAGCTCAATGCCTATCTGTTGTCGGAGACGCATTCGCCTTATGTGGCGCAAGTGCGCGAGCGTCTCGCGAGCGTGATCCAGCAGCGCGACGCCTCGTTTTCGTGGGGCAAGGCGACGCTGCTCTACGACGATCCCGCGAAGATCACGCGCGCGCCCGGCGACACCGAAGGCCATCTGATGTCGCAATTCAAGGCATTGAATCTCGATCCCGACAAGGACATGCTGATCGTGTCGCCCTATTTCGTGCCGCGCGAGGAAGGCGTGCGATGGCTGCGATCGATGACATCGCGCGGCGTGCGCGTCACCGTGCTCACGAATTCGCTCGCCGCCACCGATGTCGCCGCAGTGCATGCGGGTTATCAGCGCTATCGAAAGGACATGCTCGAAGCAGGCGTGCGCCTCTATGAGCTCAAGCCCGTCGCATCCACGGATAACGGCAAGAGCGTGAAGAAGTCCACGTTCGGATCGTCGAAGGCGTCGCTGCATGCGAAGACGTATGTGTTCGACCGCAAGCGCATCTTCATCGGCTCGATGAACCTCGACCCGCGTTCCGTGGAGTTGAATACGGAGATCGGCGTCTATTGCGAAAGCGCGGAAGCGGCCGAACAAGTGGCGGATGGCATCGGCGCGAATATCGATCGCATCGCGTGGCGTGTCGAGTTGCAAGATGACGGCAACGGCGGCACGCGCATGGTATGGATCGACACCGACGCCAATGGCAACACGACCCGGCTCGACAGCGAGCCGGACGTGTCTGCGATGAAGCGCGCGGGCATCTGGATGCTGAGCATCCTGCCGATCGAATCGCAGTTGTGAGCCGCGCGCTTCCCGGCGTTCATTGCTGCTTCATTTGAAGCCCGCGACCGCATGCGGCACGTAGGGCGCTTCGAGTTGCGCGATCTCGTCGTCCGTGAGATTGAGCGTCAACGCGGCGACCGCATCGCTCACATGATTCGGCTTCGATGCCCCGATGATCGGCGCGCTCACTGGCGCCTTCTGCGCGACCCACGCCAGCGCCACTTGCGCACGCGGCACGCCGCGCGCCTTCGCCACCGCGGCCACGGCTTCGACCACCGCGCGATCGGCGTCGTCCGTGCGATAGAGCGTGCTGCCGAACGCATCCGATTCCTGACGCGCGCTCGTCGCGTCCCATTCGCGCGTAAGACGTCCGCGCGCGAGCGGACTCCACGGCAGCATGCCGATGCCCTGGTCCTTGCAAAGCGGAATCATCTCCCGCTCTTCCTCGCGATACAGCAGATTCAAATGATTCTGCATCGTCTTGAACTCGACCCAGCCGTTCGCGCGTGAAGTGTAGAGCGCCTTGCTGAACTGCCACGCATACATCGATGACGCGCCGATATAACGCGCCTTGCCTGCCTTCACGATATCATGCAGCGCTTCGAGCGTTTCTTCGATCGGCGTCCGGTAATCCCAGCGATGGATTTGAAAGAGATCGACGTAATCGGTGCCCAGACGCTTCAGGCTGTTATCGATCTCGTTGAAGATCGCCTTGCGCGACAGCCCCATGCCATTCGGTCCGGGACGCATGCGATTGAAGACTTTCGTCGCGATCACGATATCGTCGCGTTTCGTAAAATCGCGCAGCGCGCGTCCGACGATTTCTTCCGACGTGCCGTCCGAGTACGTGTTGGCCGTATCGAAGAAATTGATGCCCGCTTCGAGCGCTTCCTTGATGAGCGGACGACTCTTTTCCTCATCCAGCGTCCACGGATGCGTGCCGCGATCGGGCACACCATAGGTCATGCAACCAAGACAGAGCCGCGACACGTCGAGGCCGGTCGAACCCAGTTTCACGTATTCCATCGTGCGAAATCTCCTTGCAAAGCGAAAGGGTATGCGCAGGCGCGCTCGCGCATGAACGACGAAGCGTAGAACATTAACTCACTATTGCGCAGCCTGCTTTCCCGAACCCTGTCGGCCGTGCGCGAAGATCGATGCATCGCGAGCGAATCGACCATCAAAGCGCCAGCACATTCACCGCCACATCCACATGATGCGCGCCACCGCCGAGAATCATCCCGCGCAATAACGACACGTCGCTGTAATCGCGCCCCGTCGCGAGCGTGACATGATCGAGGTCCGCGAGCACGTCATTGGTCGGATCGAGATCGATCCATCCGCTTTGCGGACAATGCACCGATACCCACGCATGCGATGCATCCGCGCCGATAAGACGCGCATGTCCCGGCGGCGGATCGTTGCGCAAGTAGCCGCTCACGTAGCGCGCCGGCAGCCCCAGCGAACGCAGACAGCCGATCATCACTTGCGAGAAGTCCTGACACACGCCATGACGCAATTCGAACGCGCGCGATGCGGGCGTATCGAACGCGGTGGCCGATGGCTTGTATTCGAAGTCCTCGTGAATGCGATGCATCAGATCGATGGCGCCCGCAACGAGCGGCGTGCCCGCATCGAAACTGGCTTGCGCATAGGCGCGCAATGCATGATCGAGCGAGATGTTAGGCGACGCATAACAAAACTCGCTCTCCGGATAGAATGACTCGCCGGCCCGATAGCGCATGCGTTGCGCGACGGTTTCCCACGGCGGCGTGGCCTCTGCATCGAGCGCATTCCAGCGCGGCGTGAGCCGCACCGTGGTTTCGCTCGTCATCGAAAGACGCTCGTGCGGCGCGTCGAGCGAGAAGTACAGCACGTCGTTGCCGAATGCATCGACGCGGCTATGCACATAAGACGGCACCGGCTCGATGCGCTCCGTATGCGAAATCACCTGCTGCCACGGACAATGCAGCGGACGAATGGTCGCGAGATGCTGCGCGATTTCGACTGGCGTCGAATAGCGATAGGTCGTGCGATGCGTCACCGCGAGCACGGTATCGTTCATGCCGAGACTCATGACGACACCTGCGCGGAAAGCGTGTTCGCGTGACTGAAGTAGCGCGCGCTCACTTCATTCGATGCCGCGAAAACCGATGCCACGAGCCTGTCGCATAGCGCGATCAATGCATCATGTAGGCCGTTCTCATCCGTCTCGCACAGCGCGGTGAGATCCGGCAATGCATCGGCGTGAACGAGCAGGTCCGCGAAACGCGTCGCTTGTGCGCGGCGTGCGCCGCCCGCAGCGGCTGCGATCTCGTCGAGCTTCGTGCGCAGGCGCGCGTACACGCCATAGAGTCCGCGCGGATTGGTTTGATCCACCACGATCAGATCGATCAGCGCCGGCACTTCGAGCCTGCCCGGATAGAGCGAACGATACGTGAGCGTGCTGTCGAAGAGTTGCAGGAGCAGATCGAAGACGGCAGGCGATGCGAGCGTGCCGCGCTCGGCGACCACGCGCAGAATCGTCGCCATCGTCGAGACGCGTTCGATGTGCCGCCCGATGAACAAGAGCCGCCACGCCTGATCGCGCGTCATGCGATCGCCCTGCGCGCCGCTGATCGCGGACAGTTGCGTCGCGAGTTGTTCGAGTGCGCTCGCAAGCATCAGACGATCATAGTCGCGACCGATGCGCACCGTGCTTGCGTCAGGGGGATCGCTGAACACGAGGCGCGCGAGCGCATCGCGAAAGTCGTTGCGCGACGCGAGAATCGTGCGCCAGTGATCCGTCGAAAGCCGGTCGCGTATCTCGCCGCATGCGCGTGCCTGATCCGCGAGATTGCTGCCGATGCTCGTCGCCCTGCCCGATTCCGGCAATCCTGCGACGAGCACGCGCTCGAATGCTTGCGGCGTGCTGCGCGCGAGCGTATCGACCGATGGAATCAGCCCGCATTCCGACGCGAGTTCCACGAGTGTCGGGAAGAGTTCCTCGGCGACACTGCCATCGAGCATCCCGAGCAAGAGCCGGCACACCCGCACGTTGTTTTCTGCGCGTTCGCCGTAACGCCCGGCCCAGAAGAGATTTTCTGCGGCGCGGCTCGATACGATGCGATGCTTGCGCAAATCGCCCGGCTTCATCGGCGTGGGTCGTAACGAAACCGACCCTCCGGGCTGGCTCGACATCACCCAGGTATCGACGCTGCTGCCGCCGAATTGCATGGACACCGTCGCGCGCTTGTCGGCCGCGAGTCGTGTGAAGCCGCCCGGCATCACGCTCCAGCTTCCGTCGATGTTCGCGATCGCGTAGGCGCGCAGCACGCAGGGACGCGATCCGATCGCGCCATCGTGAAAGCGCGGCGCACTGGAGAACGGCAGATCCTCCTGCACCGTGAAGACATCGGGCGCGCGTTCGATGCGCTCGCGCCATGCCGCAATATCCTGGACGCCCGCATCGATGCCCGGCACGTGCTCGGCCTCGGGGCCCGGCCATGTCGGCGCAATGAGCGCGCTGTCGACGCGCTCGAAGACCTCGCGGCGCGCGGCCTGCTCGCCGCACCACCATGTCGGCACGGTCGGCAATTCGAGTTCTTCGTCCAGCAATGCCTGCGCGATGCCCGGCAGAAATGCATTGAGCGCGGGCGATTCCGTGAAGCCCGCTCCCGGCATGTTCGACACCATCACATTGCCCGCGCGCATCACCTGCAACAGACCAGGCACGCCGATCGTGGAATCGGCGCGCAATTCGACGGGATCGCAAAACGCATCGTCCAGGCGTCGCAAGACAGCATGCACACGCGACAGGCCGGCAAGCGTCTTGAGATAGAGCTTGTCATGGCGAACCGTGAGGTCCTTGCCTTCGACGAGCGTCACGCCGAGATAACGCGCGAGAAACACATGCTCGAAATAAGTTTCGCTGAACGGACCCGGACTCAGCAACGCGATATGCGGCGCGTCGTTCGATGCATCGCTGCGGCCGTCTTCGTCATCGCGCATCGTCGCGCGCGCGGCTTGCGCGATGGTCGCGATGAGTTGCGAATAGGTCGCCGCGAGACGGCTCACGCGCATTGCACGAAACGGTTCGGCAAAGAGGCTCGCGACGATCATGCGATTTTCCAGCGCATAGCCGAGCCCCGAAGGCACTTCCGTCCGGTGCGCGACGACCGTCCACGCGCCCGATGGCGCACGCGCGAGATCCACCGCGACGATCTGCAGGAAGCGGCCGAAGGGCGGCACGAAACCCTTCACCGCGCGCAGATAGCCGGGGTGTCCGAACACGAGCGCGCTGGGCAATAGTCCGCGTTGCAGCAGCGTCTGCGGGCCGTAGACATCCGCGACGATCGCTTCCATCAAGCGTGCGCGTTGCGCGACGCCGCGTTCGATCGACGCCCATTCTTCTTCATCGATGATGAGCGGCAGGAGATCGAGCGACCACGCGCGCGGCTTGCCGTTGTCGGCATAGACGTTGTACGTGATGTCGTTGTCGCGCACTTGCTGCGCGACGGCGCTTACGCCATCGTCGAGCCGCGCGATGCCCTGCTCGCCGAGCAACTCGAAGAAGTGCCGCCACGGCTCGCGCAACTGTCCCGCCGTGTCGCGCAGTTCGTCCCAGTGCCCTTCACGCGCGGGCAGCGTGCGCAGCAGCGCGAGCGCATCGATGCGCGCCGCGGCGGTATCGAAGGGCAAGGTCGATTGATAAGCCAAAGTCGTCTCTGCTCTTTATTCGAATGATGAATGCATTTCAACGATAGCGCAGGTCGAGCGTGAACGGGAATTCGAGGCTGCGTTTGCGGGCTTCGACGTGCATCGCACCGGGCGTATGGCCGGTCGCGAAGAAACGTGCGCGCCTGCGGCTTTCCGCTTCATATGCGTTGACCGGGAAGGTCTGATAGTTGCGCCCGCCCGGATGCGCGACGTGATACTGGCACCCGCCGATCGCGCGTCCCGTCCATGTATCGACGATATCGAACGTGAGCGGCGCATGCGCCTCGATCGTAGGATGCAGCGACGCCGCCTGCGACCATGCGCGAAAGCGCACGCCCGCAACGTATTCGCTGACGCGTCCAGTCGGTTGCAGCGGCAATGTCTCGCCGTTCACGGTCACGACATGTCGTTTGCCATTCAGCCCGAGCACGCGCACTTCCAGACGTTCGACGGACGAGTCCACGAAGCGCACCGTGCCACCGATGGCGCCTTCCTCGCCCATCACATGCCACGGTTCGAGCGCATTGCGAATCGTGAGTGCGATGCCGTTGGTATCGTATCCACCGACCAGCGGGAAACGGAATTCGAAGTGCGGCGCGAACCATCTTTGCTCGAATGCGAAGCCTGCTTCGCGCAGTTCGGCGAGCACGTCATCGAAGTCCATCTGCACGAAGGTGCGGAGCATGAAGCGATCATGCAGTTCCGTGCCCCAGCGCGTGAGGCGCGCGGTATAGGGCGTGTCCCAGAATCGCGCGACGAGCGCGCGCAACAGCAGTTGCTGCACGAGACTCATGCGGGCATGTGGCGGCATCTCGAAGCCACGCAGTTCCAGCAGGCCGAGCCTGCCGGTCGGGCCATCGGGCGAATACAGCTTGTCGATGCAGAATTCCGCGCGATGCGTATTGCCGGTCACATCGATCAGGATGTTGCGCAGAATGCGGTCGATGAGCCACGGCGGCACGGTCGCATTGTCGCGGCCGCCGAGCAGGTCGAGCTGACGTTGCAGTTCGGCGAACGCGATCTCCAGTTCATAAACCTGATCGTTGCGCGCTTCGTCGACGCGTGGCGCCTGACTGGTCGGACCGATGAACAGGCCCGAGAACAGCATCGACAACGATGGATGGTTGTGCCAATAACGGATGAGGCTTGCGAGCAGATCGGGGCGGCGTAGAAACGGACTGTCGGCAGGCGTCGCGCCACCGAGCACGAAGTGATTGCCGCCGCCGGTTCCGGTATGGCGGCCGTCGAGCATGAATTTCTCCGGGCTCAGATATGACTCGTGCGCCGCGTTATAGAGAAATTCCGTGTGTTCGACGAGATCGTTCCAGTTCGCCGCCGGATGAATATTCACCTCGATCACGCCAGGGTCGGGCGTGACCTGCAACATCTTGAGGCGCGCATCGCGCGGCGGCGGATAGCCTTCGACGATCACCGGAATCTTCAGATCGGCGGAGGTCGCTTCGACGGCAGTCAGAAGATCGAGATAGTCATCGAGCGAGGTAAGCGGCGGCATGAAGACATGCATGAGCTTGTTGCCGTTGCCGAGCTTCTTGAGGGCGTCGGCTTCCGCTTTGGGACCGGCCGCACGCGACGGATCGCGCGCTTCCACGCACAGCGCGATGCGTGCGATCCAGCCGGCCGATTCGCCTCGTTGCGGCATGCGATCGCGCGATTCACCCGATGCAAGCGCACCCGATCTACCCGATTTACCCGATTCACCCGATGCTCCGGCGCGTCCCGCCACGCCCGCGTCGGCATTTTGCATGCGCGATTCATTATCCAGATCCGCATATTGCATGCGTAATTCAGTCGCCGTGCGCAATGGCGTGGACGGCGCGAACGGGTCGTGCGTGTGCTGCCACGGGTAATCGCCTTCCGAGACCCACGGCAGCGAGTCGAGCGGCACGCGGTATCCCATCGGCGAGTCGCCCGGAACCAGATACATGCGCTCGTCGCGGAAGAACCACGGCCCGCTCACCCAGCGCGCCGGCTGCGCTCCTGCGCCTTCTTCACGCGCGATCGGCAATGCGTACCCCGTGACAGACGGCAAACCCGCGTCGAACACACGACGCAGGCGGGCGCGTTCCAGTTCGTCGCCGAGGCGCGAGTCGAACGGATCGACATTCACCGGCAAGCGGCGCTCGCGCCACAGGTAGTACAGCGTATCCTCGTATCCCGGTTGAATGTATTTTGAATCCAGCGAAAGCTTGCCCGCGAGATGATGCATGAAGCGCGCGGCGTCATCCGACGTGTATGACGCGGGCTGACGTTCATCCGCGAAGAGCGCCGGATCGTGCCAGCACGGTTCGCCGTCCGCGCGCCAGAAAAGCGACAGCGCCCAGCGCGGCAATTGCTCGCCCGGATACCACTTGCCCTGTCCGATGTGCAGGAAGCCACGCGCGCCGTACTGTGCGCGCAGCTTGTCCATCAGCGAAACAGCGTAGGCGCGCTTGGTCGGGCCGAGCGCGTCGGTGTTCCATTCCGGCTCGTCGCGGTCGCGTACCGAGACGTAAGTCGGTTCGCCGCCCATCGTGAGGCGCACGTCCGAAGCGCTCAATTGCGCATCGACCTGCTCGCCCATGCGCAGCACCGCGTTCCAGTCTTCCTCGCTATACGGCTTCGTGACGCGCGGCGTTTCGCGCACACGCTCGATCGACATCGCGTGATCGAATTCGACTTCGCATTTTTCCACCGCGCCCGAGACCGGCGCCGCGCTGTCCGGCTCCGGCGTGCACGCGACGGGAATATGTCCTTCGCCCGCGAGCAGTCCGGACGTCGGATCGAAACCGATCCAGCCCGCGCCCGGCAGAAACACTTCGCACCATGCATGCAGATCGGTGAAGTCCACTTCGGTGCCGCTAGGACCATCGAGCGATTTGACATCGGGCGCGAGTTGCAGCAGATAACCCGACACGAAGCGCGCGGCCAGTCCGAGATGGCGCAGCGTCTCGACGAGCAGCCAGCCCGAATCGCGGCACGAGCCGGCCGCGCTTTCGAGCGTTTCCTCGGGTGTCTGCACACCCGGCTCCATGCGGATCAGATAACGAATCTCATGCGAGAGCCGCTGATTGAGCGCCACGAGGTAATCCATCGTGGCGCGCGGAGAGCGATCGATACTTTCGACGAATGCCGCAAAGCGCGGCGTCAGCTCGCACTTGACCATATAGGGCGCGAGATCGTGCAGCAACTCGGGCGCGTATGCAAACGGAAACTTTTCAGCGGACGGTTCGAGAAAGAAATCGAACGGGTTATACACGGCCATTTCGGCGACGAGATCGACCGTCACCTTGAATTCGCGCGTTTTCTCCGGGAAAACAAGGCGCGCCTGATAGTTCGCAAACGCGTCCTGCTGCCAGTTGATGAAATGGTCCTCGGGCTCGACGCGCATCGAATACGACACGATCGGCGTACGGCAATGCGGCGCGGGCCGCAAACGGACAACCTGCGGCGACAGACCGACGAGCCGGTCATAACGATAATGCGTGACATGGTTCAGTGCGACACGAATGGACACGCCGGACTCCTTTGTTCAATTGACGCCGTGCACGCAACGCGCGCTGCAACGCTTTTTCTGCTTGTCATGGAAAAACGGCCTTTTCGCGGCATGATGATTGCGTCTACACCGCCTACGGCGCGCACCGCACATCGCGCGATAACACTTCCACCGACCACACGATGAAGACCTTTCACTGCAACCGTTGCAACCAACTCGTTTTCTTCGAAAACACGCATTGCGAAAACTGCGGCGCGCGGCTCGGTTACGTGCCCGAGATCAATCAGATCAGCGCCTTCGAGGACACCGAAGACGGCCGCTGGCGCAGCCTTCATCCTCTTGCGAGCGATCTCTTCTACCGGCCGTGCCATAACTACGCGGTCGAAAATGTCTGCAACTGGGTCGTCCCCGCGCCCGATGCCAATACGCCCGATACTCTCGATACGCTCTGCTGCTCGTGCCAGTTGACGAGCACCATTCCGAACCTCTCGAATCCGGAGAATCGCGTCTACTGGTATCGCATCGAAGCCGCCAAGCGCCGCCTGCTGTACACCTTTGCCGAGCTGGGCCTGTCCGTGAAGTCGCGTCAGGAAGATCCCGAACGCGGCCTCGAATTTCAGTTTCTCGAAGGCGATGCGCAAGGTCACGGCGTGATGACGGGTCATAACAACGGCATCATCACGCTCAACATCGCCGAAGCCGACGACGCGCATCGCGAGAAAACGCGCTCCGCGCTTCACGAGCCGTATCGCACATTGCTCGGTCATTTCCGCCATGAATCCGGGCATTACTTTTTCGATCGGCTGATCGGCGACACCGCGCGTATCGCGCCGTTTCGCACCGCATTCGGCGATGAACAAGCCGACTACGCCGCCGCGCTCGATCGTCATTACAAGGAAGGTCCGCCCGTTCAATGGGAAGACAACTTCATCAGCGCCTATGCCACGATGCATCCGTGGGAAGACTGGGCGGAAACGTGGGCGCATTACCTGCATATCGTCGATACGCTCGACACCGCTGTTTCCTGCGGCCTCGTGCTCGTGCCCGACAGTCCGCACGAGCCCACGCTCACCGACCAGACGCCGGTCGAGGAAACTACGTTCGATAACCTGATGAAACGCTGGTTTCCGCTCACTTATGTCCTGAACAGTTTGAATCGCAGTCTCGGCATGCCGGACGGATATCCCTTCACGCTTGCGCCGGCCGTCATCGACAAGCTGCGCTTCGTGCATCGCGTCGTCGCGGCGGCGGCCAAGCGCTGAAGGCACGCGCTCAGCCTTTGCCTTGCGTCTGAGTTTGAGTCTGCGTCTGGGTCTGGGTCTGAGTCTGCGTGGGCGGCTCGGGCTCCGGCTCCGGCGCGATCGGCAACAGAAACTCGCGGCTCACGCGGCCCGCGAGATCGTTCACGCGAGCGAGAAAATCCACGAGGTAGGCGTGCAACCCGCCGCGGAGAATGTCGCGGATGCGCCCGTTCTTCAATTCCGCGCTCAGTTGCGCGGCGAGCCGCGTCGCTTCGGTGTCGCGCCCTTTAGTCACCTGCCCGATCAGTTGCTCCGCTTCCGCGATGCTCGCTGCGAGTGAACGCGGCCAGTCGCCATAAAGAATCAGAAGCCCCGCAACGCGTTCCGGCGTAATGACATCGCGATAAACGCGCCGATACACCTCGAAGCCCGATACCGAGCCGAGTACCGCCACCCAGTGGTGATAATCGAACGGTTGTGCCGAAGTATCGGCGCGCTGTTCCATCATTTCGAACTTGACGTCGAGAATGCGCGCCGTATTGTCCGCGCGTTCGATGAAAGTCCCGAGACGCATGAAATAAAACGCGTCGTCCTTCACGAGCGTGCCGAGCTGAACCCCACGCGATAGATGCGAGCGAAACTTTACCCACTCGAAGAAGGTATAAGGTTCGCGCTCAAGAATGCCGTCAGCGAGCATGCGCTGGCAGTCTAGCCAGGTCGTGTTGAGCGATTCCCATAACTCGCTATTGGTGGAACTGCGCACGGCCCGAGCATTCTCGCGCGCGGCCCGCAAACAACTGACGATCGATGAAGGGTTCGATAAATCGCGCGCCATGAAGTCGATCACTTCGCGGCTTTTCATGCCGTGGTGCGCAGCCGAGTAGATGCCGCTCAATTCCGATATCGACAGCATCGCGCGCCAGCCGAGTTCCGCATATTCGTCGGACTGCGGCAAGAGCGAGAGCTGATAGTTCGCATCGAGCATCCGGGCAGTGTTTTCGGCGCGCTCGGTATAGCGCGCCATCCAGAAGAGATGATCCGCGGTACGGCTCAGCATGGGTGTTTCCGGTTGTTTGTCGTTGTCTTTAATGGCGCCGCGATTTCTTCAGAACTTTTCCTTAGCGCTCCAGTACCCACGTGTCCTTCGTGCCGCCGCCTTGCGATGAATTCACGACAAGCGAGCCTTCGCGCAACGCAACACGTGTCAGACCGCCGGGGACCATGCGCACTTCGGTGCCCGACAGCACGAAGGGCCGCAGGTCGATATGACGCGGCGCAATACCCGACTCGACATACGTCGGACATGTGGAGAGCGCGAGCGTCGGCTGCGCGATGTATTTCTCCGGATGCGCTTCGAGCACCGCACGAAACTCGGCGATTTGCGCGGTTGTCGATGCAGGTCCCACCAGCATTCCATAACCGCCCGCGCCATGCGTTTCCTTGACGACGAGCTCGGGCAAATGATCGAGAACGTATGCGAGATCGTCGGGCTTGCGGCACATCCACGTCGGGACGTTATTCAGGATCGGCTCTTCGCCGAGATAGAAACGCACCATGTCCGGCACGTAGGGATAGATCGATTTATCGTCCGCGATACCGGTGCCCACTGCATTGCACAGCGAGACATTGCCCGCGCGATATGCGCCGATCAATCCGGGCACGCCGAGCGCGGAATCCGGGCGGAACACCAGCGGATCGAGAAAATCATCGTCTACGCGGCGATAGATCACATCGACACGCTGCGGCCCTTGCGTGGTGCGCATATACAAGTAGTCGTTCTCGACGAAGAGATCCTGACCTTCGACAAGCTCGACGCCCATCTGCTGCGCGAGAAACGCGTGCTCGAAATAGGCCGAGTTATACATGCCCGGCGTCATGACGACGATCGTCGGATTCTCCGCGGCGGCGGCCGGTGCGGACGCGCGCAAGGTGTCGAGCAGCAAGTCCGGGTAATGCGCGACCGGCGCAACGCGATTGCGCGCGAAGAGGTCGGGAAAGAGCCGCATCATCATCTTGCGGTTTTCCAGCATGTACGACACGCCCGACGGAACGCGCAGGTTATCCTCGAGCACATAGAACTCGCCCTGCCCCGCACGCACGATATCGATGCCCGCGATATGCGCATAGATATCGCGCGCGACATCGACGCCGCGCATCTGAGGACGATATTGCGCGTTGCCGAGTATCTGCGCCTCGGGAATGATGCCCGCGCGGATGATGTCCTGATCGTGATAGATGTCGTGGATGAAGCGGTTTAGCGCGTTGACGCGCTGTCGCAAGCCGCGCTCCAATGAGCGCCATTCGTCGGCCGGAAAGATGCGTGGAATGACATCGAAGGGAATCGTGCGCTCGGGAATGATGCCCGGCAGATCGCTCGTTCCATAGACCGCGAATGTGATGCCAACGCGTCTGAAGTTGAGATCCGCCTCCGCGCGCTTGATGTCGATCTGCTGCTCGCTCTGTGCGGCGAGCCAGTTCATGAAGTCGCGGTAGTGCGTGCGTGGATCGCCGACGCCGCGAAATGCCACTGCCGTCAGGCCGCGCGCCTCCAGATCGCTGCGCTCGAACATCTCGTTGAAGAATGCTTGCGTCATAGCCGGTCTTCCAAATGAAGTGCATGCCGGGTGGCGGTTCCCGTCGCTCGTTTTACTGGTTGCACTCGCGAAACGCTTGAAGAGCCAAAAGACGCGGCGTATCCGGCCTTCCGGATACGTCGACAGGCGACCTCGTAGCGCGATGCTCTCTTAATCTCTCACACCTTTTAGTGTGGAACATCGATTGCGCGGGCAGCCCAGTGCCGAATGAGAAAAAGCAACTTCAATGCCAATGATATGAGCGGTTCACCTCCTTGAATAAAGTACGTCTGCGCCAGGTTTTTTTAACCGTTTGCACCAAAAAAGCGCATCGCGCAGGACGGTTGCACAGCCGAAGGTTGCTTTTCATGCTGCATGACGGTGCGCGGAATACGGAAACCCTGTGCGGCGCCGGTATCATAGGCGTCTCATCGCACGCCAATCACGCCCATGAACACCCCTTCCGAAGCCGCACCCCGTCCCACTCTACGCGAACTTACGCCTCTCGAAGCACGCGTGCTCGGCGTGCTCGTCGAGAAACAGCATACCGTGCCGGACACATATCCTCTTTCGCTGAATTCCCTAACCTCGGGCTGCAATCAGAAGACCGCACGCGCGCCGGTGATGAACGTGAGCGAAGACGAGGTGTTGACGACCATCGATGGCCTGAAGCGCCTGAGCCTCGTTTTCGAAGGAAGCAGTAGCCGGGTGCCGCGCTTCGAACATAACGTGAATCGCGTGCTCGGCGTGCCGAGCCAATCGGTTGCGCTGCTTGCAACCTTGTTCCTGCGCGGCCCGCAAACGGCGGCGGAACTGCGCGCGAACAGTGCGAGGCTGCATTCGTTTGCGGACATATCATCGGTGGAAAGCTTTCTCGACGAGCTTGCCGCCAACGATCCGCCGCGCGTCGTGAAGCTGTCACGCACACCCGGCGAGCGCGAAAGCCGCTGGATGCATTTGCTATGCGGCGAGGTGAGCCTGGCCGACATCCCTTTGCGCGAAACGCCGGGCGGCGAATCCTTTTCGCTTTCCGAATTCGAAGCATTGAAGTCCGAGCAAAAGCGCCTGACTCACGAAGTCGCGCAATTGCGCGCGATGGTTCAGCAAATGGCGAGCGAATTGGGTATTACGCTGAATCAGTCGTCGTCCGGTGACTGAAGGATGGATGAGCCGCTGAGCTGCGCGCCGCTCGTGTTCCGCGACGACGGAACGCCGTACTCGCCGCGTCACGACGACATCTATCACAGCGCGGCAGGCGCGCTCGCTCAGGCGCGCCATGTTTTTCTCGACGGCAATGGCTTGCCCGCGCGCTGGCGCAAAAAGCCGCGCTTCACGGTGGTCGAGACGGGCTTCGGCATGGGCGTCAACTTCCTTGCGACATGGGCGGCATGGCGTGACGATCCGCAACGCTCGCCGGCGCTGGAATTCGTGTCGGTGGAGAAGCATCCATTCAGCGCGAGCGATTTGCGTGCCGCGCATGCCGCAATCATCGACGACAACGCTGTCGCACAGCTCGCCGATGCGCTCGCTTCGGCATGGCCGCCGCTCGAAGCCGGCGTGCATCGGCTGGCATTCCTCGCTGGCGCGGTCACGTTGACACTCGCTTTCGGCGATGCGGGCACGCTCTTGCCGCATCTCGCCGACCACGGCCTTGCAGCCGACGCCATCTATCTCGACGGCTTCGCGCCAGCCAGAAACCCCGACATGTGGACGCCCGCGATCTTCGCGTCGCTGGCACGCATTGCCAGAGAAGATGCGACATTCGCGACCTATACCAGCGCGGGCCTCGTCAAACGCGCGCTCAGGGATAACGGATTCGACTATCTCAAGGTCGCAGGCTTCGGCGGCAAGCGCGCCATGCTTGTCGGCAATCGAGTTCAATCTCGATCGGTTATTGATTCGTAAGCGTTGGTCGTGTTTTTGTGAAAGCCGGATAACTTCTCCCCCCATTTATCGGTTGGGCAACAAAGCGGAATAAGTTGGATAATGCGCAGCCTTAGCGGCGCGGCCTTTGCTCGCATCTTGTCAGCGCTGATTCATGAGGAGACAGGCTTTGGAATCCAACAACGATACGCCCGGCAGCCCCTGGCTCTGGATCGTGCTATTGATACCCTACGTCGCCCTGCTCTGGCTGCCGTTCTATAACGACACACGCCCTTCACTCGCGGGATTCCCGTTCTTCTACTGGTATCAGTTCTTGTGGGTGCCGCTCACGTCGCTCCTGCTTTATGTCGTGTACAGGGGCCTGAAATGAACGATCTCACACCGGTCGATCCGGTTGCGATGACGATCTTCATCGCGTTCTTTGCGCTCGTGACCGTCGTAGGCTTCTTTGCCGCGCGCTGGAAGCGCGGCGATCTCACGCAGCTTCACGAATGGGGTCTGGGCGGCCGTCAGTTCGGCGTGTTGATTTCATGGTTTCTCGTAGGCGGCGATTTCTATACCGCCTATACGGTGATTGCCGTGCCGGCGCTCGTCTATTCGGTGGGCGCTTATGGCTTCTTCGCGCTGCCTTACACGATCATCGTTTATCCGTTCGTATTCGCGGTGATGCCGAAGTTGTGGAAGATCGCACATGCGAAAAACCACATCACCGGCGCGGATTACGTTCAGGGTGAATACGGCGGCAAGTGGTTTCCGGCGGCGGTGGCGGTCACGGGCATCGTCGCGACGATGCCTTATATCGCGCTGCAACTCGTCGGCATGCAAGTGGTCATCAAGGGTCTCGGCGTGACGGGCGAGCTGCCGCTCATCATCGCGTTCGTGATTCTGGCGCTCTATACCTATACGAGTGGCCTGCGCGCGCCCGCGATGATAGCCTTCGTGAAGGACATCATGATCTATATCGTCGTGATCGCGGCGATATGGCTCATTCCTGTGAAGCTCGGCGGTTATGCACACGTATTCGACGCGGCCGATCAATACTTCAAGACGAAGGGCGGTCCGACGGGCATCATCCTCCAGCCCGGTCAATTCACGGCATATGCATCGCTCGCGCTGGGTTCAGCGCTCGCCGCCTTCATGTATCCGCATACGATGACCGCGGTGCTCTCGTCTTCGTCCGCGGCGACCGTGCGCAAGAACGCCATCTTTCTGCCCGCCTATACGCTGTTGCTCGGGCTGATCGCGCTGCTCGGCTATATGGCGATCGCGGCGGGCGTGCATGTGAAGTCGGCATCGGATGTCGTGCCGGCCCTGTTCGGCACGCTGTTTCCATCGTGGTTCGTGGGCTTCGCGGCTGCGGCTATCGCGATCAGCGCGCTCGTGCCGGCGGCGATCATGTCGATCGGCGCGGCGAATCTGTTCACCCGCAACTTGTGGCGTCCGCTCGTTTCGCCCGATATGTCGTCGGCGGCGGAAGCATCGACTGCTAAGCTCGTGTCGCTCGTCGTGAAGTTCGGCGCGTTGCTGTTCATCGTGTTCCTTCCGACGCAATATGCGATCGACCTGCAGTTGCTCGGCGGCGTGTGGATTCTGCAAATCTTCCCGGCCATCGTGTTCACGCTCTTCACGCGCCGGCTCACGACGCCCGGCCTTTTTCTCGGCTGGCTATTCGGAATCGTATTGGGCACGGGCCTCGCGATCTCGCAGGGACTCAAGCCGGTCTATGTCATGCATCTCGGTGACGCTTCATGGCCGGTCTACATCGGCCTGATTGCACTCGTCGTGAATATCGTCGTGACGTATGTCGTTTCGCTGGTCACACGACGCCGGTGATACCATCGGCGTCAAGACCTTTCCTTGACGCAATGCGTGTCATGACCGCAAGCGAAAACACTCTGGCCTCGTCTCCCATCGCGAATGCGGTATTCGCGCAAGACAAGCTTTCCATCGGCATAACATTGCCGATCACACGCGACAACGAAAGCATCGTCGACTTCAACGAGCAGATGGCCATCGCGCGACTCGCCGATCAACTCGGCTTTCGCGCGCTCTGGGTTCGCGATGTTCCGCTCAATAGCATCGATTATCCCGACCCGGTCGGACATCTCGATCCGTGGGTCATGCTCGGCGCGCTAGCATCGAATACGGAGCGCATCGCACTGATCAGCGGCGCGATCGTGTTGACGCTCAGACATCCGCTTCATGTCGCGAAGGGCGCGATCTCCGTAAATACACTCTCTCGCGGTCGCTTCATTCTCGGCGTCGGTTCGGGCGACCGTCCGCCGGAATATGCGGCGTTCGGCCAAGATCCCGATGAACGGCGCGATCTATATCGACAGCATTGGGCCACGCTCGCCGCAGCCGTTACCTTGCCGTCTCGTGTTATGCCCGACCAGGCACCCGAAGGCGCGCCCGAGTTCTATCTTCTGCCTCGCCAGAACGCTTCCATTCCGATGCTCGCCGTCGGTTCCGGCGGTCAGAGCGTCGACTGGATCGCACGTCATTCGCTTGGCTGGATGACTTATCATCGCGAACCGCAAGCGCAGCGCGGCCGATACAGCATGTGGCGCGCAGCGGTCGATCGCGCAGCGTCCGGCGCCTTTCGCGCGTTTGGCGTCGCGATGCGACTCGATCTCAGCAACGATGCCAACGAGCCCGCAACCGATATTTCCCTCGGCTATCGCACCGGGCGTCGCGCGCTCGTGGCGCTTTTGCACGAGATGCGCGAGAGCGGTACACATCATGTGACGCTCAACATCGCATCGGAACGACGACCTGCACGCGGTATCATCGAAGAGGTTGCCGCCTATGTGCTTCCCGAGTTTCATCGCTGAATCCGTCCTCTCATTCACGACAAAGCCATGACCGCATCATCGCCCGACGACGATATCGTTTCACTCGACGCCATCGCGCTCTCGCAAGCGATTCAAACACGCGAGGTCTCGTGCGTCGAAGTATTGAACGCCTATCTCACGCACATCGATCGCATCAATCCCGCGGTCAATGCGATCGTCGCGATGCAGGATCGCGCTGTCCTGCACACGCTCGCCACCGAACGCGATACGCAGTTATCCCAAGGCGAAAGCCTCGGACCTCTGCACGGCTTTCCGCAGGCGCCCAAAGACATCCTGCCCGTCGCCGGAATGGTCACGACGAAGGGCTCGCCTATATATGCAAACGAAATCACGCGGGTCGATGCAGTCGTGTTCGAACGCATGCGCAAGGCAGGCGCGATATTCATCGGCCGCACGAATTCGCCGGAATTCGGCCTGGGCGGACACACCTATAACCCGGTGTACGGCACCACGCGCAACGCGTTCGAACAATCGCGCTCCGCAGGCGGCAGCAGCGGCGGCGCGGCCGTCTCGGTCGCACTGCGCATGCTGCCATGCGCGGATGGCTCCGACATGATGGGTTCTTTGCGCACGCCCGCCGCGTTCAATAACGTTTTCGGCTTTCGCACGACACCGGGATGCGTGCCTTATGCGCCAAGCGACGACGTGTTCTTTCAGCAATTCAGCGTCGCGGGCCCGATCGCGCGAAACATTCCCGATCTTGGGTTGTTATTGTCGGTGCAGGCGGGCTTCGATGCGCGCGCGCCGCTGTCCCGCAGAAGCGACAAGCCCGCCGATTTCGCGAACGCGCTCGATCGCGACATGAGCGGCACGCGCATCGGCTGGCTAGGCGACATGAATGGACATCTGCCGATGGAAGCAGGCTTGATGGACACGTATGCATCGGCGCTGCATCACTTCGAAACAGCGGGTTGCAGCATCGAGACGGCCAGGATCGATTTCGATCTCGATCGTCTCTGGAATGCATGGCTCGATCTGCGCAGCCTCACGTTCTCCGGCACCAACGCGCCGCTCTATCGTGACGCCGCAAAGCGCAAGCTGCTCAAACCCGAAGCGGTATGGGAAATAAAACGAGGTCTGAAGTTATCGGGCGAAGATGTCTCGCGCGCAATTCGCGACCGTGCCGCATGGTATCAGGCGATCAACGCGCTATTCGATAACTTCGACTATCTATTGATGCCATCGGCTCAGGTCTTTCCTTTCGACGCGGAACTGGATTGGCCGCATGCTATCGCTGGCCGCGAGATGGATACCTATCATCGCTGGATGGAAGCTGTCGTTCCAGCGACGATGGCATCGCTGCCCGCATTGAGCGCACCGGCCGGCTTTGGCCCCGCAGGCTTGCCGGCCGGATTGCAGATCATCGGTCCGACACAAGGCGATCTGGGCGTGCTGCAACTCGGGCTCGCTTACGATCGCGCAAGCGGATTCTCAAGCGCGCGCAGTCCCTTGCTCGCCTAGAGCATGTAACGCTTAGGCCGCGGCGCTCCGCGCACTCTTGCGCGAAGTGCTCTTCCCGGCCGGTCGGCCAGGCCGCTTCGGGCTAGAAGTCCGCGATGTCGATGCCGCACGCCCCCGCCGCGCGCCTTTCTTCGCAGCGCCGTTCTTGCCTGATGCGGCATCGATCAGATAAGCGCTGCGGTCGGGCGCATCCTTGATCCATGCCGGCGGGCGCGCATGACCACTCCAGGTCGCGCCCGATACCGGATCGCGATACTTCGGTGGAAGCTTGGATTTGACCGCGCCGTTCTTTGAAGCAGCCGATTTCTTCGACCCAGCCGGACGGCCGCGCTGCTTCATTGTTCCCAGGCCTGCCTTGGCGAGATCTGCTGTCGTCAAGCCAACTTCATCCATCATTGCCCGAATCTTGGCGATCACTTCGACCGACTCTTTTGCCCGCAATGCATCCGCGCGCTGCTGCAATTTCCGAATCTGGATTTCCAATTGCGCCAATGTAGCCATGTCCCCTCCCGGATCGTTGCGTGATGGATCGCAAGGCGTTTGTCTAATAAGTACCCTTGACGCCGATTTCCGTCACAAGCAGATCTTATATGGATAACGGCACGCTAAGCACTCTTGTTAAAAGATTGCTTTGCAATACTTCTATTTGAAATGCCGCATATCATAAGCGCGTCACTTGCGCGCTTGCGGGACATGGAGCCAGATCGATTTCTCTAAAGCGCGCTCGTCATACGATTGGTGACTCGCGCGGACCGTGCAAGCGACAAAGACGCGTGCGTTGCGCACGCGTCATGCCGGGTTGAAATCGATCACTCGGAAACGACGCCTGACTCCTGTTCGGCCGGTGTCAGTGCAAGCGCCAGAATCATCGCGCCGCTATTGAGCGGCACCGAACTGCCGACACGCCTCGGCCTATAGACCGGTTGTCCGCGCCTGATTGCCTGTCCGCTCAATGCGCATGTTCCGCGCTTGCGGGCGGTGCAAAGCGCCCAGACCTGCTCCGAATAGTTGAACGACGTGGGATCGTGCCATGAGAGCGCCAGCGTCGATTCGCTCAGGCGTTCCAGCACGCGAATACTGACGCAATGCTCTTCGGGCAGCCCGAAGCATGCACTCTTGACCGGCACGTTGCGCACGAGCGACCGTGTCATCAGTGCGAGCTTCTCGTTTGCTTCCGTTGGGCGACTCGCACGGCTGTCGAGCATTGCCAGAGTACGGCTCCAGGGATCCATCAACGATGGATGCTTCATGTTCCGCTCCTGCTGGCGGCAAGTCCGCCGCGACGAAAGCCGGGGGACGTTGCCGGTGGAGTTCCGGGGAATGCGCCGCACGACCCGCTTCCTGAGCCGGTATGCCGCGCCGCTTCGGATGATCGTTCCTAGAGTAGTACACCTGAGCATGCTTTTGTTTTCATTTTTCTTGGACATAGTTCGATGTGCACGCCGGCTTTGACATTTGGGATCGGCGTGACATGTTGCGCCCGGGCGGGTGCAACCCGCGCTACTCAGCAGCCATTTAACGCGGAATCGTCACGAACGAACGTTCGCTTAAATCATCTGATGTTCTCTGTGTGGCACGCGCGTTGCGCCTGCTTCTGGCCGTTTGCGCACGTTTCACGCTGAATCGAGGATGCGCGAACTCGCAGATTTCTGACACAATAAAACCAGCGAACCGCATTTCTCCTGCCGGAACATGACAAGCAAGCTCTCGATCCATGCCACGATCTCGGCAGACCGCGCCTCGGTAAGCTTTGTCGCGTTCTCTCGCGAGCAGGCGATTCAGTGCAACATCACGCGCAAGGCATTGGAGCAGTGCTTCTGGGCGCCGGCCGGCGCCAGCGACGAGCGCCTGTTAAAGGCGCTCAGCGACGGCTACGAACGAATCAGCGCTCGCGTGCATCGAAAGTTTCTCGCGCATCCATCCAGTTCGATTCATCTGGATGTCATCGATTTTTCTTCTTAGCGCGCTGCCTGCGTCGCCTTGCGCATCTTCGCCACGTCCTCGGTTTGGACCGCCGCCGTGTTGTTGTTCCAGGCGCCGCGAATGAAAGTCAGCACATCGGCGACTTGCTGATCGCTCAGCACCGGCGCATAGCGAGGCATTGGATACGGCGCGGGTACGCCATTCAGCACGAGATCGCCGGTACCGTTCAGTGTGACGTTGATGAGCGAAGACGGGTCCTTTTCCAGAACGTTCGGATTACCCGCAAGCGGTGCGAGCATCGGTGCAAAGCCCCGGCCGTCCACGCCATGACAATGCATGCAATAGGCCGTGTAGACGCGCGCACCCGAGTCCGTCGCGGCCGGGCGTGTCAATGACACTTTAGTGGCTTTAGGATCATATGAATACTGCGCACCGCCATTCCCGCCCGATGCAGGCAATGATTTCAGGTATCGCGCCATTGCGCCGACATCGGCATCGCTTAATCCTTGCGTGCTGTTGTTGATGACGCTCGTCATCGAGCCGAATGCCGACGCATGAGCATTCGCGCCCGTCTTTAGAAAAGTGGCAACGTCCTGTTCGGACCAGCGTCCGAGTCCTGTATTGTGCTCGCCCGTCAGATTGGAAGCGAACCAGTTATCGAGCAAGCCGCCCGTCAGATATGCGCTGCTGCTTTCGTCCAGACCTTTTTCCTGAAACGCGATGCCACGCGGGGTATGACACGATCCGCAATGTCCGAGGCCCTGAATCAGATAAGCGCCGCGATTCCACGCGACATCCTGGCCTGCCTTGCTTCGATAAATGCCTTTATCGAGGAACACCGCATTCCAGAGCTTCAACGGCCAGCGCATATTGAGCGGCCATTTGATATCCGGCTCGCGATTCACCTGCTTGACAGCCGTGACGCCATGCATGAAATAAGCGTAGAGGGCATGCATGTCCTCGTCGTTGATCTTTGCATAAGACGGATAGGGCATCGCCGGATAAAGATTGTGGCCGTCCTTAGCCACGCCCTCACGCAATGCCCGCGCGAAATCCTCTTCCGTGTAGCGGCCGATGCCGGTGTCCGGATCGGGCGTGATATTGGTCGTGTAGATCGCGCCCAATGGCGTCGTCATCGGCAAGCCGCCGGCAAGTGGTTTGCCGCGCGGCGCCGAATGGCACGCGACGCAATCGCCCGCCTTGGCGAGATACGCGCCACGCGCGACCAGCGCATCGTCGGCCGCGTGGGCCGAAGCCGTGAATGCGAACATCGTCGCAATCAGAGGCTTGAATGCATTTCTCATGACAGCCTCCTCAAGCGCTTTGCAATTGATTGCCTACCGGTAACTGCCTTATACGCTTGCCTGTCGCTGCATGGATCGCATTGGTGATAGCCGGCGCGAGCGCCGCCGTGCCAGGTTCGCCAATGCCGCCCGGCGCTTCCGTGCTTTTTACGATATGCACTTCCACCGGCGGCGTTTCGTGAATGCGCAGCATTCGATAATCGGTGAAATTGCTTTGCTCGACGCGCCCGTCCTTGATCGTGATTTCGCTATAAAGCGCCGCCGTGATGCCGAAGATGATGCCGCCCTGCACTTGCGCTTCGACTGTATTGGGATTCACGACCATGCCGCAATCCACCGCGCACACGATACGGTTCACCTTCACCGCGCCGTCCTTATCGACCGTGACATCCGCGACGATCGCGAAAAAGCTGCCGAACGCATGCATGACCGAGACGCCGCGCCCTTGACCTTGCGGGACCGATTGCTTTCCCCAGGCGGCCGCCTGCGTCGCGACGTCGAGCACGTTGCGTGCGCGCGGCGACTTGCCGAGCAACGCGCGCCGGTATTCGACGGGGTCCGCTTTCGCCTGAACCGCGAGTTCATCGATAAAGCTTTCGACGACGAACGTACCGCGCGTCGGTCCCACGCCGCGCCAGAACGCGGTGGGCACGTCATGCGGTTCGAGCCGCACATAATCGACGAGCTGGTTGGGCAAATCATAAGGAAGATCGGATGCCACTTCGACCGCGTCGGGATCCACACCGTCCTTGACAGCCGGCGGCGCAAAACGCGCGAGCACCGATGACCCGACGATGCGATGCGTCCATGCGACCGGCTTGCCGCCCGCATCGAGTCCCGCGGATAGCTTGTCGTAATAGCATGGCCGATACATGTCGTGCTGAATGTCTTCCTCACGCGACCATGTCACCTTGACGGGCACGCCGAGCGCCTTGCCGATCTTGAGCGCTTGCGTGGCCATGTCGAATTCGAGCCGCCGGCCGAAGCCGCCGCCAAGCAGATGGTTATGCACGACGATCTTGTCTGCGGGCAAGCCGGTCGCTTTCATTCCGGCATCGCGAATACGCGTAGGCACTTGCGTGCCGAGCCAGATATCGCAGCCATCGGGGCGTACGTGCACGGTGCAGTTGATCGGCTCCATCGTCGCATGCGCGAGAAAAGGCTGGACGTAGACAGCGTCGACTCGCGTTTTCGCCTTCGAAAACGCGTCGTTTACGTCGCCTTCCTTGCGCGCGACAGCGCCCGTATGTTGCGATGCGTTCGCCATGTCATCGACGATCTGCTTCGTCGAAACGCCGGCGCTCGGGCCTTCGTTCCATTGAATCTGCAATGCGGCGGCGCCTCGCTTGGCAGCCCACGTATGGTCGCCGATCACTGCGACGCCATTGTCGAATTTCACTACCTGACGCACGCCGGGAATCTTCTTCGCATTGCTATCGTCGACCGATGCGAGCGTGCCGCCAAATACAGGGCAATTCACGATAGCCGCATAAAGCATGTCGGGCAAGCGCACGTCGAGACCGAACATCGCGGTGCCGTCGACTTTCTCCGGCGAATCGAGACGTCTGACCGGCGTGCCGATTATCTTGAAGTTATTCGCATCCTTTAACTTGATGTCTTGCGGCACTGGCAATTTCGCGGCGGCTTCGGCGAGATCGGCATAACTCGCGCTACGATCGCCCGATGCATGCATCACCTTGCCGCCCTGCGCGACACACGACGACGGATCGCATTGCCATTGCTGCGCCGCCGCCGCGACGAGCATCATGCGCGCGGCCGCACCCGCACGGCGCAATGGCTCCCATGCATAGCGCACGGAAGTCGAGCCGCCCGTCAACTGGCCGCCCAATAGCGGGTCTGTGAATAGCTTTTCGTTGGGCGGTGCATGATCGATCGTGACGCTGTCGAGCGGCACGTCGAGTTCCTCGGCGATCAACATGGGCAACGCGGTATAAACGCCCTGACCCATTTCGACCTTCGGCATGATGAGCACGATCTTGCCGCTCTTGTCGATCTGCACGAAAGCATTCGGCGCGAATACGCCGTCTTGCGGAGACTCGACGCCATCGCCGCCGATCACCGATTTGCCTTTGTTCTGATCCTGGCTCGCGGCCGGCAAGCTGAAGCCGATCAGCAATCCGCCGCTTGCGGCGACACTCGCCGTCACACCGAACTTCAGAAACGCGCGACGCGAGAACCCCGCGCGCGCCGCATGACGTCCCGCTTCAATCAATCCTTGCGACATGTCACGCCTCCTTCGCGGCCTGCTTGATGGCCGCACGGATGCGGTGATAAGTGCCGCAGCGACAGATATTGCCCGCCATTGCGGCATCGATATCGGAATCGTTGGGATCGGGAACGGTCGTGAGCAATGCCGCCGCGGACATGACTTGTCCGGACTGGCAATAACCGCACTGCACGACATCGAGCCGACGCCATGCTTCTTGCACTTTCCTGCCGGCGGGCGTGTCGCCGACTGCTTCGATCGTCGTCACCTTGCGATCGCCGACCGCTGCGACCGGCAACACGCATGAACGAACGGCGACGCCATCGAGATGAACGGTGCATGCGCCGCATTGCGCGATACCGCAGCCGAATTTGGTGCCTGTGAGTCCCACGATGTCGCGCAATACCCAAAGTAGCGGCATGTCGGGCGGCGCATCGACCGTATGGTTCTGGCCGTTGATGGAAAGCGTAGTCATGAGCGGCTCCGGCTTATAAGGTTTTGGCGGATATCGCAGATGGCCGACTGCGTGGGGCGGCAGTCGGTTTTCAGGCATCCGGATTGTAGCGCCGACTAAAAAATCAGGCTTGGATGGCGGCGCGCTCACGGATAACTTTGTTCTCGCGCTTAACATTGGTGCGCGCTATTTTGATTGCCCTGATTGCCTGAAACTCCGGTAATGACGCGAGCCTTACGGATTTAAAGAATGCTAATTGACAAGACAGTTAGTTGCAGCGTAAATCAATTTACTTTTCGCCAAGTGCTGCCATGGTTTCGTCCAGCAAGACACGCAGTCGCGCGACGCGTTTGAGATCACGGTGATAACCCAGCCATACGTCCCTTCCAGGCGGCGCTTCGCCAAGATCGAAGCGCGCAAGGCGCGTATCGGCATCGCCGAGAGGACATGGCAAAACCGCGTAGCCCGCGCCTTGTGCGCACATATGCGCTTGCGCGTCGCGATTATTGCTGCCGAAAACGATCTTCGCCCTGGGCAACATGCGCTTTACCCAAAGCACGTCCGGCAACTGATCGAATGCGCTATCCATGCTGATGAGCGTCTGCCCTTTTCCATCGCCCACTTTCGGTGATGCAAGATCGGCGCGTCCATAGAGCGCGTAATCGATATGCATGAGCTTGCGCTGTACGACATCCAGTTCATCGAATGGCGTGATGCGGAATACGAGGTCCGCCTCGCGCCGCGCAAGGTTATAGCGCCGCGCATCGGTGACGAGTTCGATCGATACCTCGGGATGTTTCGCGAGAAAGCGCGCGAATATCGGCGTAAGCACATGCACGCCGAACCAGTCCGACGATGAAACCCGCAGCAAGCCCGTGAGCTTCGCGTCCTGACCCGCGAGTGCGCGCGTGAAGCCGAGCGCTTCTTCTTCCATGCGCTCGGCATACGAAAGCACGGCCGCGCCTTCGTCGGTCAATACGAAACCATCGCTCGTACGCTGGAAAAGCACATGACCCAGCGATTCTTCGAGCGCGCGCAGTCGCCGCCCCATCGTCGGCTGAGTTTGCCCGATCATCCTCGCGGCCGCGCCGAGCGTACCGCTTCGCGCAATCGCAAGGAAGATGCGAACGTCGCTCCATTCGAGATTCGGTCCATTCATTTTCGCATGAACGCCGTGCAGTTCTGTCGATTTACATGCCAACATGCATGGCGGAGTATGAGCGCATTGCAATCAACCTTCAATGTTTCCGGGAGCCCGCGATGTCCACCATGCAAGCACTCGTACTCGATCGTCATAACGGCCCGCTCGAACTCGTCGGGCTCGATCGTCCCGAACCTGGGCCGGGGCAAGTACTCGTGCGCATCGCGGCGAGCGGGCTCAATCCGCTCGACACGAAGATCCGCGCGGGCGCAGCGGCCCATGCGAAACATCCGCTTCCGCTCGTGCTCGGCATCGATATGGCCGGTGTCGTCGAAGCAGTCGGTGCGGGCGTCGATGCGTTCAAGCCGGGCGATGCGGTCTATGGCATGACCGGTGGTGTCGGCGGCATTCAGGGTTCGCTCGCGGAATATGCCGCGGTCGATGCCGCGCTTCTCGCGCATAAGCCCGCGAATCTTTCGATGCGCCACGCGGCCGCGCTGCCGCTCGCTTTCATCACGTCTTATGCGGGCATCGTCGATCGTGCGCGCTTACAGGCGGGACAAACCGTGCTCGTGCAAGGCGGCGCCGGTGGCGTCGGGCACGTGTCCGTGCAACTCGCGCGTGCACTCGGCGCGCATGTATTCGCGACCGTAAGCGAGCGTGATCACGCCTTCATTCATAGCCTCGATGCGACGCCGATCGATTACCGCAAGACGAGCGTCGAGCAATACGTCGCCACGCATACGAATGGCGCGGGCTTCGATCTCGTCGTGGATACGGTCGGCGGCGCTTCACTCGATGCATCGTTTGCAGCGGTAAAGCACTTCGGCCATGTGGTCAGCGCGTTGGGATGGGGCACTCATGCGCTCGCGCCGTTGTCGTTTCGCGAGGCAAGTTATTCGGGCGTGTTCACGCTGCATCCGCTATTGACGGGACAGCATCGCGCGCATCATGGCGAGATGCTGTATGAAGCGAAGCGGCTTGCCGAAGCGGGCAAGCTCGCGCCCCGCATCGATGCGAGACGCTTCGACTTGAACAGCGCCGAGCGTGCTTATGAAGCGCTGCTGGATGGCACGGCGCGCGGCAAGATCATCGTCGATGTGGATGCGGCGCTCGTCGGCTAGGCAATCAGCCGAATACGCCCGCGAGACCGAGGAGCGCGCTCGCCGCGACGAGATAGATCGGATTGAGCTTGCTGCGATAAGCCACCGCCGCGCATACGACCGTGCATAGCGCGCGCGACACGTTCACATCCGTCTCGCGTGCAAACACATAAGCGGCCGATACGAGCAGGCCCACGGTCACGGGTGCGAGTCCCTTGCGAATGGCCGTGACGATGCGCGAGTCCTGCTTGCGCTCCACCCATGCGCTCACGAAGTAGGCCATCAGGGAAGAAGGCAGAATCTTCGCGGCCGTCGAAACGAGCGCGCCGGCAAGCCCTGCCGCCTGAAAGCCTATCAATGCGACCGCCATGCCGTTCGGACCCGGCGCGGCCTGCGTGATCGAGAAGAACGTGACGAACTGCTCGCCCGTGACCCAGTGACGCGTATCGACCGCATAGCGCTGGATATCGGCGAGCGTTGCATTCATGCCGCCCACGGCGAGCAATGACCAGATCGAGCCATGCAGGAAAAGATCGGCGAGCGTGTTCCACATCGCGTCAATCCTTGCGCGCGCGGCGCAGCATCGCAAACGTGCCGAGCGGCCCGAGCACGGCAAGCACGATCAGAAGCGGAATCTTCATGAGCGCAATGCCGATGAACGTCGCCGCCACGAGCACGATGCTCGCTACGCTACGGGGCAAGCTCGTCACGAGCTTGAGCACGGTCGCGATCACGAGCCCCGTCGCGGCTGGCATGAGTCCCGCGAAAAGATGTTCGGTGATCGCCGCATGTCCCCATCGGGCATACGATAGGCGATGCCGATCGTGATGATGGTCGGCGCGAGATAGAGCCCGAACACCGCGATCGCCGCGCCCTTCGCGCCGTGATATTGCCGCCCGAGCACGGTCGCGATATTCGCGACATTCGGTCCCGGCAGCAATTGCGCGAGCGGCAATAACTCCGCGAACTCGCGATTCGTGAGCCAGCCCAGACGCTCCACCAGCATGCGCCGCGCCCACGGCAATACGCCGCCAAAGCCCGTCAGTCCGATAAAAAAGAAGGCCTTGAAAAGCGCGAACGAAGTGGGCACGGGCGGGACGCCGCACGTATTCATTTCGCTCGACGACGCGGCAGCGGGCGAAGTCTCGCGGATCGTATGGGCAGTCATCGTGATGCGTGTAGTCGGGAAGGAGCGCGGTCGCTGGGGGCACCTTTATGCCGCCAGCCCTGAAAGCCATACTATCTCAGTTGCCTGACCGATGAATCACGGAAAGCCGTGGCCCTAAGGCTGCGTTAAGCCTCATCTCCGACAATTGCGGTCTCATCGGAGGATCGGCCCATGCGACTTGAATCCGCGTCTGCTTACAATACGCCCGCACGTCTCTTTCACTGGATTACCGCACTGCTCCTGCTCGTTCAGTACGTGCTCGCCTGGACGATGCCGGACGTACATCGCGACACGAAGCCCGTTGGTTTGATCGCGTGGCACCTGGGCGTCGGCGTCGCGATCGTTCTGCTCGTCTTCGTGCGCCTTCTCTGGCGCAGCATGCATGCCGCGCCGCCCGAGCCCGCAACCTTGCCGGCCGCCTTGCGCGCGCTCGGGCGATACACGCACTGGCTGCTTTACCTCCTGCTGATCGCGGTGCCGTTGATGGGCTGGGCCAATGCGTCGTCGCGCGACTGGCCCGTCACGCTGTTCGCGTCGATCCCGATGCCGCCGCTTTCGCCCACCGGATCGCCGGTCGGCCACGCGCTCGGCGACTGGCATCGCGTGTTCGCGTGGGTGCTGCTCGCGCTCGTGGGCCTGCATGTCGGTGCGGCGCTGTTTCATCAGTTCGTCTTGCGCGATAACACGCTGGCGCGCATGCTGCCGTCTCATCGCAAGCAGGCTGCGACTAAACAATGACGACGATGAGACGCGATTCAATTCTCACTCAACGCGTATCTTAGGGGTATTAGCGACGAGACACGTCGTTCGTCTTTACTCTTTGAATCAACGAGACGAACGATAAAAGGTGACGTCATGGCGTCCCAGACCGAACTCAGGCGCTTTACCTCCAATCTCGCCGACGAACTCGACAGCGCCGCGCTGTACGACACGCTCGCGCAAGCCGAAAAGCAGGAAGACAAGCGGCGCGTCTATGCGGAACTGGCCGAGGCCGAGCGGCGTCACGCCGACATATGGGCCGCGAAATTGCGGGCGAACGGCGTGTCGGTGCGAACGCATCGCATCAGCGCGAAAACGCGGATCATGCGCACGCTCGCCCGGACGTTCGGACCGGACTTCGTGTTGCGCTCGGTCGCCGCCGGCGAAATGGCCGATCGCGACAAATATGCGGGACAACCCGATGCGGCGCAGATGTCGGCGGAAGAAAGGCATCACGCGGATATCGTGCAGGACGTCGCGAATCGCAACAAAGGCCTGAGCAAGGGCGGCGCGATCGCAGCGGCGGAATCATGGCATCGCGGCGTGGCGTCGGGCAATGATTTGCGCGCAGCCGTACTTGGCGCAAACGATGGCCTCGTGTCGAACTTCTGCCTCATCATGGGCGTCGCGGGCGCGGGCAGCGACAGCAGGACCGTGCTGCTTACGGCATTCGCGGGCCTTGTTGCAGGCGCAGCGTCGATGGCGCTCGGCGAGTGGCTCTCCGTGACCAACGCACGCGAACTCGCGCGCACGCAGATCGCGAAGGAAAAGGACGAGCTGGACCACATGCCCGATGCGGAGCGCCACGAGCTCGCGCTCATCTATCAGGCGAAGGGCATCGACGCCGCGGAAGCCAGGCGCGTCGCCGCCCAGATCATGCGCGACAAGGACAAGGCTCTGGATACGTTGACGCGCGAGGAACTCGGCCTCGATCCGCGCGAGCTTGGCGGCAATCCCTGGACCGCCGCGCTCGCATCCTTCACATTGTTCGCGGTGGGCGCGATCATTCCGGCCATCGCGTTTCTGTGGGCGAGCGGCGCCAGCGGCATCGCGCAATGTATCGTGCTGAGCGGACTCGGCCTGGCGGGCATCGGCGTGTTCACGTCGTTGTTCAATGGACGCGGCGCGATCTTTTCGGCGACGCGGCAAGTGCTGATCGGCATGGTCGCCGCGGGCTGCACGTTCGGACTCGGCAAGTTGCTGGGCGTGTCGCTTTCGTGACATGCTTGCGGCACTACACTACGCCTTTTATCTCACTTGATCCTTCCCGATGAGCCAACTTCTCTCACTGCGCCCTTTCGTTCCCGCCAAAGACTTCGAACTGTCCAAGCGCTTCTATGAAGCATTGGGCTTTCGCATCACGCATCAGGACGACAACATCGCGATGCTGAAAGCCGAAAGCTTCAGCTTCATTCTGCAGAACTTCTACGTGAAGGAGTTCGCGGAAAACTGCATGCTGCAACTGCTCGTGCGCGATGTCGACGCGTGGTGGCGCGACGTGAATCCCGAAAGCCTGAGCGAGCGCTTCGCCGTCAATCCCGCGCGTGCGCCCGCGATGCAGAGCTGGGGAATGAAGGTCGGCTTCGTGTTCGATCCCTCCGGCGTGCTGTGGCATGTGGCCGAGGCGCCATTCTGACGCGCCGATGCAGCATGTGGCGCGTCATATGAATCGCGATCTCATTCTTCCAGTACGATCTGCACCTTCACGTCGGTCGGCACGCCGCTCGCCGCTTCCTCGAACGCCTTGATGCCTTCCGCAAACGGGAAGGTGCGCGAGATGAACGGCTTCACATCGAGCTTGCCCGATGCGATCAACTGAATCGCACGCGGGAAGATATTGGCGTAGCGAAACACCGATTCGATGCGCGCCTCCTTGATCTGCACCGCGACCACATCGAGCGGAATCGCGTGCTGAGGCATGCCGACGAGCACGAGGCAGCCGCCGGGACACAGCAGATCGACGATGCCGTCGAACGCCTTCTCGTTGCCGCTCGCCTCAAGCACGATGTCCGCGCCCCAACCGTCCGTCAGTTCGTTGACGACATCGAGCACACGCCGGTCGCGAATGTTCACAGCGGTCACGCCTTGCACAGCGCCGATCAGATCGAGCTTCTCCTGCACGAGATCGCAGACGATCGCGCGGCTGCATCCACCCGCGAGCGCCGCGAGCGCGCACATCATGCCGATCGTGCCCGCGCCGAGCACGACGGCCACATCGCCCGGTTTGATCGCGGCTTTCTTCGCGGCCTGCAGGCCGATCGACAACGGCTCGACGATCGCGCCTTCCGCGAAGCTCACGTTATCCGGCAGCTTGTACGTGAACGCGGCCGGATGCACGACATAAGGCGCGAGACAGCCGTTGACGGGCGGCGTCGCCCAGAAGCGCACTTTCGGATCGAGGTTGTACAGACCTTCTCGCGACGCGCGCGATTCCATGTCCGGCACGCCCGGCTCCATGCAGACCCGATCGCCGGCCTTCAGATGCTTCACTTCGTCGCCCACTTCGACCACCGTGCCCGATGCCTCGTGCCCGAGCACCATCGGCTCGTTGACGACGAACGGTCCGATGCGGCCATGCTGGTAGTAATGAATATCGCTGCCGCAAATGCCGACCGTATGAATCTTGATGCGCACGTCGCGCGGACCCACGACCTGCGGCAGGCTGAACGGACGCAAGCTGATGCGTCTTGCTTCCTCGAGAACCAGTGCTTCCATCGTCGTTCCTTTGATTAGAGAAATAGGCGGGTTCAACAGGACTGGAATCCGCCGTCGACCAACAGACTCACGCCGCTCACCATGCTCGAATCGTCGGAGAGCAGATAGGCGATCGTTCGCGCCACTTCGACCGGCTGCACGAAGCGGTTCATCGGTATGCGTGCGAGCATCGGCGCGGACTTGGCGGGATCGCTCCAGGCGCGCTCGCCCATGGGCGTCATCGTGACGGTCGGCAGCACGGCGTTCACGCGGATGCCATGCGGACCGAGTTCGTTCGCCATCACGCGGGTCATGGCGTCGAGTCCGCCTTTCGATGCGCAATACGCGGCGTGCAGCGCAAAGCCAACATTCGCCGACAGACTCGACACGTTGACGATCGACCCGCCCACGCCCCGCGCGATCATGCTCTTCGCGCACTCCTGCGCGACGATCATCGTGGCGCGCAGATTCACGTTCATCGTCATGTCGAAGGCTTCGACGGTCGTGTCGAGAAACGGCTCCAGGATAGCGATGCCCGCGTTGTTCACCAGCAGATCGACGGGCTGAACCGCACGCGCCGCATCGCGGGCAGCGTGAGCATCCGCGAGATCGACGGCGATGGTTTCGCAGCCCGTCTCGTTCTTCAACGCATCGAGATCGGCGGCGCTGCGGCTCAGTGCGATCACGCGCGCGCCGCGCTCGATCAGCAGATGCACCGTCGCATGACCGATGCCCTTGCCCGCGCCCGTCACGAGCACGGTCTTGCCCGCGAATTCGCGGTTTCTGTCGATGGCTGTCATGGTGTCGTCTTCAAGGCTCGTCGCACAGACGTCTTGCGGTGTCTTCGTCGGTCACGAGCACCGACGGATAGCGCCCGCGCAACGCCGCACGCGTCACATGGAATTTCTTCTTGCCGCCACTCACGAGAATCACACGCTTCACGCGGCGCAAGTCGTCCAGCGTGATCGCGACGGTACGGCGGTTCAGCGGATGATCGATCAGCTCGCCGTCTTCATCCATGAAATGACCGAGCATGTCGCCGACCGCGCCCGCCTTCTGCAACGTGCGCAGTTGCTCGGGATTGTCGATGCCGTAAGTCACGACGAGCGATTCCGTCAGATCGCCGCACGTGAGCAATGCGAGGTCGGCGTTGCGCGCGAGTTCGTAGGTTTCGCGCACGGTTTCTTCCTGAAGGATCACGTCGCGCGCCTTCTGGCTGCTCACGTAGATCGGCGCGGCGAAGAGATAACCATCGGCGCGGCAGATGTTCGCGAAGTCCGACACGATATCGAACGTATTGATGCTCGGGCAATGCGACAGGCCGCCCTGCAACGACACCGCCGACACCGCGCCATACGTGCGCTGCGGCATCGCGCGCAGCACGGCGCGGATCGTTCGGCCCCAGCCGAGACCGATGGTCTGCCCTGCCACTATCTGCTTCGCGAAGTACGACGCCGCGCCGATGCCGAGCGCCGCGTTGTTCGCTTCGTTGTTCGCGCCGGTCGGCACGACGACCGCGCATTCGAGGCCGAAGCGTTTCGCGAGCGCTTCTTCCAGCGCGACGCACGGCGCGATCTTGCTGTTGATCGTGATCTGCACGAGACCGGATTCGCGGCTCGCGGCAAGCAGCCGGTTCACGCGCACGCGGTTGCTGCCGATGCGTTGCGCGATCTCCTGCTGCGTCAGATTGCCGACGTAGTAATGCCACGCGACGCGCGCCTGCAGCTCTTCTTCCGAGTCGATGGAATCGTCCGCTTCCGCGATGGCGATGGGCGGTGCGCTCTTGCTCATGCTTGTGGTCATGCTGTCCGTTGTTTGGTGAAAGGCCGCGGCATTCTATTTCACCGCGCCCATCGTCAGTCCTTGCACCAGCCGGCCCGACACGAGCAACGCGAACACGACCATCGGCAGCACGATCAGCGTGCCCGTCGCCATGATCTCGCCCCACGGCAATTCATATCCGCTCATGTAGCTCGTCGCGGCGACGGGCGATGTGATCGCGTCGCTGCGCGTCAGCACGAGCGCGTACAGCAGATCGTTCCACGAGAAGATGAACGCGAAGATCGCGGAGACGACGATGCCCGGCATCGCGAGCGGCAGATTGATGCGCCAGAACACGCGCCACGGCGACGCGCCGTCGAGACGCGCGGCCTCGTCGAGTTCCACCGGAATGTTGCGGAACTGATCGGTGCAAATCCATACGACGATGGGCAACGAGAACGTCAGATACAGCAGGATCAGCACGATATGCGTATCGACGAGATCGAGCTTCGTCGCGATCAGGAAGAACGGCACCGCGAGCACGACCGGGCTCACCATGCGGTTCGAGATGAACCAGAACCACAGGTCTTCCTTGCCGCGAAATTCGTAGCGTGCGAGCGCATACGCGGCGGGCGTGCCGAGCAGGATCGCGAGCACCGTCGTGCTGCTCGCGATGATGAGCGAATTCAGCAGGCTGCCCGCGACGTCATGCTCGAAGAGCGCCGCCGAGTAGTGATGAAATGTCGGCGAGAAGAGCCACTTCGGCGGATACGCGAGCGCATCGGCCTGGCTTTTCAGGCTCGTCGTGACCATCCAGTAGAACGGAAACACCGACGACAGAAACACGACGACGAGACCGAGAAAATGCCATACCGTGGCGCGTGTTCTTGCGGCGCGTGCGCGCTTTGCGCGTTGCGTGACTGGCATGTCGATCGAACTCACGCGGCCTCCCGATACACGAAACGGATATAAAGACGCGACAGCACGATCGTCAGGATGAGCAGGATGATCGCCTGTGCGGACGCCATGCCCTGATCGAAGAGACGAAAGCCCACGCGCTGGATATAGACGCTGATGAATTCCGTCGCGGCGCCGGGTCCGCCGCGCGTCATGGTGAAGACGGCGTCGAACATCTTGAGCATGTCGGCGGAGCGAAGAATGAGAATGGCCGTGAGACCCGGAAGCAGATACGGACGCTGCAAGTGCCAGAGAATCATGCTCCACTTCGGCGTTTCGAGGCGCGCGGCTTCCTCGGCTTCCTTCGGCACCATCGAGAGTCCGGCGAGCAGGATCAGCGCGCAGAACGGCGTCCATTGCCAGATATCCATGATCATCACGGAGACGAACGCGAGTGTCGGGTCCGCGAGCCAGTCCTGCGGCGGAATGCCGATGAGGCCGGTCAGATAGTTCGCCACGCCGAACTGACGATTGAAGATCAAGCGGCCGATGAGGCCGACGACCGCATACGTCGTCGCCATCGGAATGACGAGGCTCACGCGCGCCGCCGCGCGCATCCACGGCAATTCCATGCGATGAAGCATGAGCGCGGCGAAGAGCCCGAGCGCGATCTCGATCGGCAACGTGAGGCACAGGAACAATGCCGTGCGTCCGAGCGCGCCCCAGAAGCTCGGATCGGTCAGCGTCGCAACATAGTTGTCGAAGCCGATGAACGGCGTGCCCGAAGCGAGATCCGCGAGCTTGTATTGATGAAACGAGTTATAGAGCGCAAGCAGCAGCGGATAGATGCCGATGATCGCGAGCGCGGCGATCGCGGGTATCAGGAACCAGAAGGCGGGCGAGCGCGGCACGACGCCGAAATAGCGCGCGGGCTTGCGCGGCCCTCGCGCACGCATTGCAGGTGATGCCATTCGATCGCCTCCGGTTCCTTGAATGAAATTACTTCAGCAAAGGCTTCTTGCCGTCGTAATAGCCCGCTTTCTTCAGGATGTCCTCGGTCTTCTGACCGATGGTCTGCGCGCCTTCCTTCACCGTCACCTGACCGAGCATCATCTTGCTGCCCCATTCGCCGATGACCTCCGACACGGCAGGCCATTCCGGGAAGCGCGGACGATAATCCGGCACGCCGCCCTGCCACGATTCGACCATCGGCTTCACGAACGGGTACTTGTCCTGCACGGCCTTGTCCTGATAGATCGCCATGCGCGCCGGCACGCCGCCCGCTTCGAGATAAGGCTTCGCCATCGCTTCGGACGTGATCCATTGAATGAAGAGCCACGACGCCGCCTGCTTCTTCGCGTTCGACTTCGCGTTCACTGCAAGCGAGAAGCCGCCGAGCGCGGGCTTGAGGCCGGCGGGACCCTTCGGCTCGGTGGTGATCGCAAGACAGTTGCCGAGCTTCGACTTGCTCGGATCGGTCAGCGTCGGATAGAACGCGGACCATTCGGTGATCATCGCGACCTGACCTTGCGCAAGCGCGTTCACCGCTTCAGCATGATCGAAGTCGACGATGCCCGGCGGCATGTACTTCATCAGCTTCTGCCGATATTCGAGGCCCGCCTGCGATTGCGGCGACATCAGATTCGACTTGAACTTCGCATCGAGCAGCGAGCCGCCGTTCGGCCACAGCACGCGCATGAAGCTATCCGCCGATTGCGTCTCGCCGCGCCGCGACTGCAACGCGAAGGCGAACTTGTCGCCCTTCGTGAGCTTCGGCGCATAGGTGTTGAGCAACTCGTCCCAGGTCTTCGGCGGCTCGTCGAAACCGGCGTCCTTCAACATGCACTTGTTGTAGAACATGAGGCCGGAATAGTTATCGAACGGCAAACCGTATGCGACCTTGTCCCATGTGCCGAACGAATCGAGCAGGATCGGGAAGAAGCCCTTCAGATTCAGGTTCGGGTCCGCGAGCTTCGGATCGTCGGTGAACTTCTTGATCGGCACGAGCCACTTGTTGCTCGCGAATTCGCCGATCCACACGACATCGACGAGCACGATGTCCTGATCGCCGCCGCCCACGAAGTTGAGCACTTCCTTCTCGCGCGTGTTCTCGTACGGAATCACTTCCCAGCGCACCTTGATGCCCGTCTCTTTCTCGAACTGCGGGATCAGTTGCTGCGCGGCCTTGTAGCCGGGGCGATCGAGAAAGATGGCCTTGATCGTGGTGCCCGAATACGGCTGCGCCGCTTCCTTCAGAGTCCAGGCCTGCGCGTTCGATGCGGCGAACGCCGCGCTCGCCGCCAAGAGCGCGACTGCCGCGACGTGTTTGATCGGCCCGAGCTGCGTGGCCGGGATGAAGCGCTTCTTCATGCCTGTCTCCTTGGTTTTTATCGAGCGGGTGAGGCTTGCGGGTTCGGTTTCGTCCTGCGTCGTTTCACTTGTAATTTCGGTTTTACAATTGTATATTTTGGCGCGAACAGGTTGTCAAGAAGAATTCGACGATGCGTCCGATGCTGCATTGCCGCAGCGGCACAGGGAGACAACGTATGAGCGCAGTTCATTTGCAGCAAATTCGCAAGGCCTTTGCGGGCGTGGATGTTCTGAAGGGCGTGGACATCGAGGTGACCGATCGCGAGTTCATGGTCTTCGTCGGTCCTTCGGGGTGCGGAAAATCCACCTTGCTTCGCACCATCGCCGGACTGGAGCGCAGCGATTCCGGGCAAGTGCTGATCGGCGGCGAGGATGTCACCGACCTCGAGCCCTCGCAACGCGGCGTCGCGATGGTGTTTCAGTCGTATGCGCTCTATCCGCATATGTCGGTGTACGAGAACATCGCGTTCGGGCTGCGTATGCTCAAGTTGCCCGAAGCGCAGATCAAGGAGCGCGTGCATCGCGCGGCGGAAATTCTGCAGATCGGCCAGTTGCTCGAACGACGTCCGCGCGCGTTGTCGGGCGGGCAGCGTCAGCGCGTCGCGATCGGCCGCTCGATCGTGCGCGAACCGAAGGTCTTTCTCTTCGACGAACCGCTCTCCAATCTCGATGCCGCGTTGCGCGTGCAGATGCGCCTCGAACTCATCAAGCTGCACAAGCAGCTCAACGCGACGATGATCTACGTCACGCACGATCAGACCGAAGCCATGACGATGGCCGATCGCATCGTCGTGCTGAATCACGGCCGCGTCGAGCAGATCGGCTCGCCGCTCGAACTGTATCGCACGCCGCACAATCGCTTCGTTGCAGGCTTCATCGGCTCGCCGAAGATGAACTTCATGGACGTGCGCGTGATGCGCGTCGATGCCGCGGGCGTCACCATCGAATTGCCCGGCGGCGAGCCGCTCACGCTGCCGTTCGCCGCTTCCACCGTGAGAGCGGGCGAAACGCTCACGCTCGGCATACGGCCCGAGCATTTCATCGAAGCATGCGGCGGCGATATCGATAGCGGCCTGTCCGGCGAAGTCATGGTGATCGAGCATCTCGGCGGCGAGACGCTGTTGCATGTGCGGCTGCCTAACGAGCTCGTGATTCAGGTGAAAGGCTCGGGTGAATCGACGGCCGTCGAAGGACAGCGGCTGAACGCGGGCTTCAGCATTCGCCACGTGCATCTGTTCCGCGAGGACGGCAGCGCGCTCGAACGGATGCGGCCAGTGGAGCAGACCGCGACCGCCTGACGGTCGAGTTTGCGGGAGATTGCTTTTTGATCGCGAGATGACCGGCACGCGCGGTCCATATGCCGCTAGTCGGGATTACAAATGTTCCAGGATCGTTCGGCACAAACTGCAAAACCGCATCAGAATGCCGCTCGATGCAACAGCCGCTTATGTGCGGCACCCCACATAGCGCGTAACACGTCACGAATTCGTTACGTAACCCTGAACGCAACGTAACGCCTTGGTAACGCCTTGTAGCGCAAGCGTGACGGTCTGCAACGGCGCGCAAACGTTATCCCGCATGGAAGACCGGCGTGAAACGCTTCGTATCGCGCACAGACGCCGCCTCTGGCATGAGTCGTGCAACCGCTCCCACGACCAACTGGGAGGGGATGGCTCAAGCATGAACAGAACGACACACGGCTCGCCTGTCGCGAAAGCCGCGCCGAACTCGGATCATGCATTCAGGCATCGCATACTCGATGGCCTCAAGGCCGGAGAATTCTGCATCGCCTATCAGGGAATATACCGAGTCGACAGCGGCGAACTCGCGCAAATGGAAGCGTTGATTCGCTGGCGTCATCCGGAATACGGCGTATTGCTGCCGGGCGCATTCAGCGACGCGTTCAAGGACGCGGAGATCATGCGCGAACTCACATGGTTCGTGCTGGACGCCGTCGCGTCCGAGATCGAGGCATGGCGAGCACGCGGCGGCAAGCATTATTCGGTCGCGGTGAATGTGCCGCCTTCGGTCGCGGCGCTGCCCGGCTTCGCGGATCGCATGGACTCGATCTGCCGCGCGCACGGCGTTACGCCCGATTGCATCGAACTCGAATTGCTGGAGAGCGAGGATCTGGCGCGCATGCCGTCGATGCCGAAGGTGGTGAGGCATCTCAAGAACAAGGGCGTGAGCGTGGCGATGGACGATTTCGGCACGGGCTATTCGTGTCTCGCCGCGCTTGGTCCGATCGACTTCGGCACTGTGAAAATCGCAAGGGAACTGCTGGCCGAAGCGCCGCGCTGCCCGAATGCGTGTCTGGTGTTTTCGTCGGTGCTCGCGCTGCTGACGCGGCTCAAGGTAGCGATCGTCGTCGAGGGTGTCGAGACGGCGGCGCAGGCGCAGTGGCTCGCACAATGGCCGCATGTGCTCGCGCAGGGCTTCTTTCTCGCGCGGCCCGCATTCGGCATCGATAACGTGCCTGGTGCGCGTACCGGCCGCGCGATGACGCGGCGCAGGACGACGCGGCGCGACGAGTCCCGGAGCATGCGGCTTGCCGATGCGGCGTGAAGTATCGAAGCGTTTCTGGCAGCCCTCGTAAAGCCAGAACTTGGCCGACGCCTCGCGCGTCGGCGTCTTTTTTGGCTTCAAATCCTCGTACGCGTCAAATCCATCGCGGGCGCCTTCAGCTTCAACCCACCGATCGCCGCGCGCGTGCCCGCATCGACCGGCAGTCCCCATCGCTCGAAGAACTCCCTCAAATCCAGATTCGCCGCGATACACGCGCGCAGCACGAAGGTCTGCACTTCGCGCTTCTCGCCGCCTTCATCCTCCGTCAGCGGATGCAGCCGATAATACTTGTGCAGCCGCGCATAGAAGCCGTCGCCGAGCGCGCGGCGCAACTGTTCGTACATCACGAGCCTGATCCAGAGCGCTTCGGACGGCACCGGAAACGACGCATCGTCGAGAAAATTGCGCGACGGCTGCGCAAGATAAAGCGCCGCGAGATCCAGCCGATTCTTTCTGCCTCGCGCATCGACGACCTGTAGCAACGGCGAAGCCATCGGCGTGCCGAGACGTTGCAGCGCATGCAGCGAGTAGAGGTTCACCGTCGTCTCCGTGACGCCCGGCCACGTCCAGTCCCATTGCTGATACATGTGGCCCATCTCGTGCCACACGCCCCATTCATCGGCCTTCGCGGGCTGAAGCAAAGTCTCGGCGGCGCTGTTCAAAGGCAGGCCGATCATGTAGTACGTCGCGTACAGATACGTGTTCTGCAACTCCGCGTGCGTGGAAATCGCGTCCTGCACGAAATGCACGCGCAATGGCGAAGGCGCATCGAGCGCGCTGAATCCGTCGAGCCCGGACAGTTCATCGTGATAGCCCATGATGCGCTCGACGTAGCCGAGCAGCGTGGCCGGGTCCGCCGCGCCCGCCTTGTCGTACATCGAACGCGCGACGGTGAACATCGTGCGCCTGCCGACCATCTCGACGAGCGGCGCATCGGCATAACGTTGCAGCATCGCGCGCCATTCGAGGAGCGTCGTCGTGCCTTCGACGTAGAACGGCACGGCACGGCCGCCTTCGCGCACGAAGACATCGACGGAAGTACGCGGCCGCTCGTTGAATCCGCTATCGATATATTCGAAGTAAAGCAAGCCATCGCGCGACGCGACGAATTCATTGCGCCCTTCCGTCGCGAGGATCGTCTGCGGATCGCCTGCGGGCTGACGCCGGTAGAAGCCGTTCTTGTTGCCGACCATGATGACGAGGCCATCGGGGCCATCGTCGGCGAGACCGCTCACGTCGATCACGACGGACTCGCCCTTCGACACATACAGCCCCGACGGATGAGAATCGGTCCAGCGAAAGCCGCCGAGCCTGCCGGCTTCGATCGCATCGGGCGCATATGCGCTCAGGTGATAGCGCTTCGCGGCGTTGTCATAGGTCGATTGCGGGGCTGCATCGAGCGTGCGATACGCATGTTCGGCGTCTTCGTTGTGCACCTCGTACAGACGCCATTGTCCGGCCTGCGCGTTCGCTTCGACCAACGCGCCGTCGCGCAGCGCATGATGCGCGACGACGAGGCCCGTCCTCGTGCCGGTCGCCGCGATGGTCACCGCGTTCGCATCGGCTTCGATGCTCCAGTTCTGCCGCGCTTCGCCCGATGGCGCTTCGAGATCCACGCGCGCGCCGAGCGTCACGTATCGTCCGTAGAGCTTCGAATACAGGCGAAAGCCGCTGCCCTCTTTATCGACAGTCCATATCTGCGCCGCGGCCAGCTCGGGCGTCCACTTCGACTGGACGAGCGCGATCGTGCCGTCCGCTTGCTGGTGCGCCGTCAATGCCTTGAACGAAGCGTTCGACACGATATAGAACTCGCCTTCGCCGACTTTCACGCCCGCGCCGTAAGGCACCTGCATCGCGCCGGGCATCACCGCAAAGCGCGAAACGCGCACGGCGTCGTGCGGATAAAAGGTCATCGGCGCGTAATAGCGCGACGCGGCATGCGCGTCGCACAACGCCAGGATCAACAGCCACGCTCGCCATCGCATGCTCGTATCCTCCGCGCTACATCGGCCGTGTCTCCGGCTCTTCGTCGAAGATCTGGAACTTGCGCATCTTTTCCCACAGCACCTTGCGGCTGATGCCGAGATACTGCGCCGTATCCTGTCTTCTCCAGCCGTTTGCGTCGAGCGCCGCGATCACGCGATTGCGCTCGTTCATGTCCCACTTGCTACGATCGACCAGCAAGTCCGATCCGCCTTCCGGCGCGGCCCTCGCATTGCGTGCGAGCACGAGCAGGCGCTTCACGCGCGCTTCGTCCCACGCGCCGAGTTGCCGCACCGTCACGCCCACACGCTCCGCCAGATTGCGCAGCTCGCGCACGTTGCCGGGGAAATACACATCGGCGACGGCATCGGCGAGCCAGTACGGCAGCTCGGGCAACGCATCGAGCTTCTCCTTGCCGATGACATCGCTGATGAACGCCTTGAAGAGCGCGATCTCGTCGGTCCCGCCGCGCTCTTCGAGCGAAGGAATTTTCAGCTCGATCACCGCGAGACGGTAATACAGGTCCGCGCGAAACGCGCCTTCCTTCACGAGTTGCGGCAGGCACTTGTTGCTCGCCGCGATGAGCCGGAATTCGAGCCGCACGGGCGTTGCCGAGCCGATGCGCGTGACCGCCTGATCTTCCAGCACGCGCAGGAGCTTCACTTGCTGATAGAGCGGCAAGTCGCCGATCTCGTCGAGAAAAAGCGTGCCGCCGTTCGCCTGCTCGAAATAGCCCTTGTGCGCGAGCACCGCGCCCGTGAACGAACCTTTCGCATGTCCGAAGAAGAGCGATTCGAAAAGACCATCGGGGATCGCGCCGCAGTTCACCGGCACGAACGGACCGTCGCGATAACGCGTGTGCTTCTCGTGCAGCAGTTGCGCGATGCGCTCCTTGCCGACGCCCGTCTCGCCATGCAGCAGCACGCTCGTGTCGCAATCGGCGAAGGTATCGACTTCGTGCAGCAGCGTCTGCATGCACTCCGCATGGGCGATCAATGCGTGCGACGCCTGCGTGTCCTCGCCGTGCGCGCGCAGTTGCCGCGCGAGCTTCGCGACCATCGCGCGCAATTCCGCGCCGGTGAAATCGAGCGGCAGGATATGCGAATAGTCCGGCGGAAACATCGACGGATCGCGCTCGCGCGGTGCCGCACCGACCCAGACCACCGGCATCGAATGACGCGCTTCCCAGTCGCGCAACACGAACGCGCCGCCATCGATCACGCTCACGCTGATGATCGCGAGCGCGGGACGGTCGGACTCGCGCGGCGCGCTGATCGACGTGCCGTCCGCGCGCAGCACGTCCACGTCCTGACCCGACATCGCACGCACCACGCGTTCGACGACGTCGGCCTTGCCCTCCCATACGTGGATATCGAGACCATCGATTTTGCTGTTCTGTCTCATGTCGTTCAATAAGCCAGTTGCGACTCGCCGCACGTGAGCGACAAGTCGTGAATCATGCTCGTTCCCACTTGCGCGCCGAGCAGTTGCAGGACAGGCACGAGCACCTGATCGAGGCCCGTGAGCACGGTCGCGAGCATCGGCACCAGAAGGCCGAGCAACAGCGGCGCGACGGTGTTGAGCAGCAAGGGCGGCAGGATCGGCGACGTGACCGCGAGGCCGCCCGGCGCCGAGAGACTCGCGCCGAGGCCCGAGAGCGCATTGGCGAGCGACGCGCCCGGCGCCGACGGAACCGCCTGATAGTCGTCGCCGTTGCCGCTCACGCCGTCGAAGGACAGCGTCGCGGAGGACGCGGGCATCGTCGCGGGCAGGCTCGCGGCGAGGCTCACGGTCAGCAGATTTGGCACGGTGACGAGCGTGGCGGGCTGCGTGCAACTGAATGCGCCCATGTTCGCGGGCGTATCGCCGACGCAGACGTTCGCGATGCCCGTCTGCACGCCGATCACCGAGCGGCGCGCCGACGCCGCGCCCTGGCATTGCGTCAACACGAGCCACGCGGCGCCGGGCGCCACTTCGATATAGAGCGGCAGATGCACCATCGGCTGGGCGCCGCCGAAGCCCACGGGCAAGGGCAATTGCAGCACGCTGACATCGACGAACGCACGCACCTGCGCGGTGCGCGCGAGCGTGCGCCAGTTGCCGCTCGCGTCCTTGCCCGCTTCGCCGATGGCGAGCACCGGCGGCTGCACGATCTGCACCTTGAGCGCCGCCGCAATCACCCCCGGCAGCGTCAGCCCCGCGCCGACGGTCGCGGCGGCCTTGCCCGCCTGCGCGATCTCCGCCGTCACGAGCAAGGCTTCGAGCGGGCTGACGGTGGCATCGAGCGCGCTTTGCGTGTTCGTGAGCCCGACCGACAGCAGTCCCGGCGCGCCGCCGATGCTGCCGAGCGCAATCGTCTGGTTGCCGGGGATGTTCGCGTCGACGATCGCGCCCATCGCGCCGAGCGCGGTCGAGAGATTCGCGTTCGCCACGTTCGTCGTCTGCAGCGCGGTGAGCATCAGTCTGGCGATCTGCGCGGCGGTGAGCTTCGTCGCGAGCAGTTGATCGACCGTGCCGACGCCCGCCGCCGTGACGAGATCGCCGACACGCACGCGCGCATCCGCGAGCCCCTGATACGACACCAGCGACAGATTGAGATTCGTGCCGAAGAGCGCATTGAGCAGGCTATTCACCGTGCCCGCGCCGATGCTCGCGAGCGTCGTGCCGATCGAAAACGCGCCGACGTCCGTCGATTTGGCGATGGCCGTCGCCGTCACTTGCCGCGCGGGTCCGAGAAAGAAGTAAGGCACCGTGCGCGAGGCCGTCACTTTCACGGCGTTGGCAGGCGTGCCGCTCGTCGAGAAGTAGTCGGGCGCTGCGTTCGTCTGCGCGTCCCAGCGCCCGCAGGAGACCGTCAGGCCGTGGCCCGTGGCCGATGGATCGAAGCCGTTGCTCGTCGCGCTGCCGTTCGCGGTGGCCGTCGCGCGCGTGCAGGCGGCATCGACGACTTGCGCGCCCGCGCTCGCCGAAAGATCGACGACGCTTTGCAGGCTGCGCCGCGCGAAAAAGAGATTGCCGATATCGATCGCACCGAGCGCGGCGACGGCGACCACGAGCCAGATCGCCGCGAGCGTGCCCGCCGCGCCGCGCTGGCGCTGCTGGGCCGACACGATGTATCGATGCGTCGTCATCAACGGTCAGTTCATGTCGCGATAGTTCACGTCGAGCGATGGCCGCCCGGCGTCTTCGAACGAAGAGCCGTAGCGCGCCGGAATCGGCGTGTCGAACGACTTGAGGTAGCGCTCGTAGGCCGCGCCCGCCTGCGCGCCGGGCATCGGCTGCGCGGGCGCCGACGCCGCGTTGCTCGCCTGAAGCGTGAGCCAGGTCTGCGTCGCGTGGCCGATCTCGCTTGCGCTCTGCGCGCGCGCCGTGTGCTGCAATGCGCCGCAAGCCATGCACAGCACGAGCATGCCGATTCGTTTCATCCGCTTCTCCTCATCGTCGATATCAGCGTGACGCGACGCTTGCGCGCGCCGCATCGGCGACGCGCTTCGCATCGCCGCGAATCGCCTGCTGCACATCCGCCGAAAACTTCTGCTGCGTCATCAGGCCCTGCGCGTTCGCCGCCTGGCCGCTCGCGAGCAGAAACAGCGCGACGTTGCTCAGGATCTTCGGATTGTTCGGCGCGAGTTCGGCGGCCTTCATGAGCGGCACGCGCGCGCCCGCGACATCGCCCATGCGCAGCCGCGCGTAACCGAGATCGGACAGCGTGAGCGCATCGGTCGGCGCACGCGTCGATGCGGCCTCGAAGCGCTGCGTCGCGCCCGCGAAATCGCCCGCCTCGCCCGCGAGCAGGCCGAGACCGCGCAGGCCGCGCGCGGCGAGCGGCGTGCCGGCAAGGCGCGCATAGGCGGCGGCGCTCGCGTCGGGCTGGCCGGTCTGCCGCAGCGCGTCGGCGCGCAGAAGAATCGTGTCGGGCGATTCGCCGTATTGCTGCTCGTATGCGTCGATATGCGCGAGCGACGCGAACCAGAGCCCCTGCGTCTGCATCCGGTCGATGAGCGCGAGATACATGCCGGGCGTATCGGGCGCGGCGTCCTTCTGCTGCGCCTGATCGAGCGCGGCCTGACGCTCGGCCTGAATGCCGACGCCATAGCCGTTTTCCTGCTTCGTCGCGCAGCCGGCGAGCGTCGCGCAGATCAGGGGCAAAACGAGTGCACGAATCATGAGCATCCCTTTATCGATGAAGCGCCGACAGCGAACGCACCACCGCGATGAAGCCCGGCCCCGCCGTGACGATCAGCAACGCAGGCAGGAGCGTGATGACCATGACGCCCGTCATCTTCACGGTGAGCTTGCCGATGCGCTCGCGCAGCCGCGCGCGGCGCGTTTCGCGCAGGCGGTCGCCGAATTGCTTAAGCGGCTCCTGCACCGCGCCGCCATGCTTTTCGACCTGAACGATGAGCCGCACGATCGCGGCGAGATCCTCGTTGTCGTAACTCGTCGAGAGGCGCTTCATCGACTGCTCGCGAGTGCGGCCGGTGGCGAACTGCGCCTGCGCGAGCGCGAGTTCCATCGACAGCACGGGCAGCACGTTCCTGAAGTCCTGAATCATCACTTGCAGGCTCTGATCGAGCGACAGCCCGACGCCTTGCAGGAGCCGCAACAGATCGACGAACATCGGCAGTTCGCCGTTCACCGCACTCTGACGCGCGTTCGCGCGGCGGCGCACGAACCACTTCGGCGCCATGAAGCCCGCCGACAGCGCCATGAACAGCAGCAGCACGAAGCGCGCGCCCTGCGCCGCGCTGTGCCCGAACACGAGCAATGCGAGCGGCGCCGCGAGCGCCCCCGCGATGCGCGCCGCGAGGAAATGGCCGCGCGCGCCGGCGTCGAGATAGCCGCAGCGTTCGAGCAGCCTACGATCCTCCTCCGCGACCGCGATGCGCCCGAACGGCGTATCGAGCCACGCGGCGCTCGCGCGGCCGAGCGCGGCGAGCACGCCTACGCCTATTCGCGGCGTCGTCTCCTGCGCGGGCGGCGTCGTCGTGCGCTCCTTCAACGCATGATCGAGCGTGCGCGCCGAACGCTGCATGCGCGCGTAGCGGCCGAGCGCGAGCACGCCGCACAGACCCGCCCCGAGCGCGGCGGCTGCGAGCGCGAAAGCGCCGAGCAAGGCGGGCGTCATGTTCATGTCCTGAGCCTCGCGAGCCGGTACAGCAACCATGCGCCGAGCATCTGAAGCGCGATGGCGACATATACGAGGCGCTTGCCGAGCGCGTCGCTCCACATCGCATCGAAATAGGCGGGATTGGTCACGATCGCCATCGCGCCGAGCAGGATCGGCAGGAGTCCGAGAACCCACGACGACAGCCGCGTTTCCGTCGACAGCGCGACCAGCTCGCGGCTCGCCTGCTCCAGATCGCGCATCATCGCGGCCATGCGGTCGAGCATCACGTCGGAGCGGCCGCCGTATTTCACCGATACGCGCAGCACCGAGCCGACGAGCTCCAGCTCGCGCACGCGATACATCCGCGCGACCGCGCCGAGCGCGTGATCGATCTGCGCGCCGGTGCGCAACATCGGCAGCGCGCGCTGGAGGCAGTCGGAAAGCGGCGCTTCGGCGCTCGCGAGCGCGGCCTGAAACGCGGCGGGCACGCTATGGCCGATGACGATCATGCGCACGATGCCATCGAGAAACGGCGGCAGTTGCCGCACGATGCGCTGCTGGCGCTTCTGCGCGCGCCACGCGAGCCATGCATACACGGCGGCGAGCACGAGCGCGGCGACGCCCGCGCCGATCACCGGACCGGCGCGCAGCGCGCACCAGAGCCCGGCGCACGCGGCGATGCCGAGCGTCGTGCCCGCGAGCCCGCGCGGACGTTCGATGCCCGCGCGATGCATCAGATTCGCGAACGCCGCACGCCCACGCGCGATGCCGGACGCGACACCCTTCGGCGCCGCCGTGGCCGGCGCGCTCGCGACGGGCCGTGGAGCGTGTTGCGGCCGAGGCGCCTGCACTTGCCGATCGACGAAGCGCTCGGTCAGCGCGCGCTCGCGCGTATGCGTGCCGCGCCGCCACAGCATGAGCGCCGCCGCCGCGCACAGCAGCGCGAGCATCGCGATGATGGCGACGGCTCTATACATTGAAGCCTCCGCCGAAACGCCCCGATTGCCCGAAGCCTTCCGACAGCGCGACGCCGAGCGCCTGCCGGAACTTCGCGAGCTTCGGCGAACTCGGATGGATGCCGAGCCAGGCCCAGCGGTCTGCTTCGTTGCCGCTGGCATCGACGGAAGGCTCGTAGCGATACAACTCCTGCATCGCGATGATGTTGTCGGAGAGGCCGGTGACTTCGGTCACGGAGAGAATGCGCCGCCGCCCGTTCGAGAGCCGTCCGATCTGCACGATGAAATCGATCGCGTTGGCGATCTGTCGTCTGAGGCTCGCTTCGGTGCCCTGAAAACCCGCGAAGCCCGCGAGCATTTCGAGCCGATAGAGACATTCGCGCGGCGAGCTTGCGTGAATGGTGCCCATCGAGCCGTCGTGGCCGGTGTTCATCGCCTGAAGCATTTCGAGCACTTCGCCGCCGCGCACTTCGCCGACGATGATCCGGTCCGGCCGCATCCGCAACGTATTGCGCAACAGATCGCGGATCGACACGACGCCCGCGCCATCGAAACCGCCGGGCCTGCTTTCGAGCCGCACCACATGCGGATGATTCAGCGAGAGTTCCGCCGTATCCTCGATCGTCACGACGCGCTCGTGCTTAGGAATGAAGAACGCGAGCGCATTCAGCAGCGATGTCTTGCCCGAACTCGTTCCGCCCGACACGAGCACGTTGCAGCGCGCGTCCACCGCCGCCTGCAACAGCGATGCAATGTCCTGATCGAACGTGCCGTTGGCGAGCAGATCGTCGGGGCGCAGCGGATCGCGCCTGAACTTGCGGATCGATACGACAGGACCGTCGATCGACAGCGGTTCGATCACGACATTCACGCGGCCGCCATCGGGCAGGCGCGCATCGACCATCGGATTGGATTCGTCGAGCCGCCGTCCGATCGGCGCGAGAATGCGCCGCACGATGCGCAGCAGATGCGCGTTGTCCGCGAAACGCACCGGAATCTTTTCCAGCATGCCGTGACGCGACACATACACGTCGCTATAGCCGTTGATGAGGATGTCTTCGACGGCGGCATCGGCGAGCAGGTCTTCCAGCGGACCGAAGCCCGCGAGTTCCTTCGTCAAAGCCGCCGCAACCAGCCGCACTTCGCTCTCGTTCAGCGGCACGCGCCGCAGACGTACGAAGCTGTCCATCTCCAGATCGACGAATTGCTGGATCGCCTGACGCGACCATCGGCCGAACTCCGCGCCCAGTTCCTCGATGCGCGTAAGCAGATGCTCGTGCGCCGCCGTCGCCACATCCTGAAACTGCTGCGAATGCGCGAACGCGACGGCGTCTTCGGCCAGATCGTTCGCGAACGCGATGTCCTTGCTGAAGTCCTGAGCCATCGTCTATGACCGTCTGAGAAAGTTGGGAAGGAGATGCGCGACATCGAGCGCCGCGCGTGCGCTCAGCCGCCCGCCGCCGCGCGCCTTCGGCTCGGGCGCGGCTTCATCGGGAAGCTCGCCATGCAGACGCGCGAGACGCGCGACCAGCGGTGCGAGCGCGCGCACGTAGGGATCGCGTTCGGCGCAATCGGCGAGCAGGCGGCCCTGATTCACCGCGCGGCCCAGCGCCTGCGCGCGCTCCGGCAACACGCCGACGAGCGGCAGATCGAGCCGCTGCGCCAGTTGGTCCGCGCCGAAATTCAGCGCGGCGTCGAACTTGTTCACGACGAGGCCGATCTTCGCGGGCGGCGTGTCTTCATCGGCGGGGCGCAAGGCGTCGAGCAGCGACATCGCCGATACCGCCGACGCGACGTTCGCATCGCAGACGAGCCATGCTTCGTCCGCGGCCTGCAAGGTCTCTCCGACGAATTCCGTATTCGAGAAGCCGCACAGATCGACGATCTGATGATCGAAATACGCGCGCAGCCGATTCAACGTGCTCACCGCCGACGCGAACGAGATCGCGCGCATCTCCGCGAGATCGGCGGGCAGCGTGGTGAGCGCGAGGCCGCTCGCGTGACGCGCGAACGCGGTGTTCACGAAGGTGTCGTCGAAGCGGCGCAGGTTGCGCACGGCATCGACGAAATGCAGCTCGCAGCGCATGTCGAGCAAAAGCGCGCTGTCGGCGGCGGGCAGGCCGAGATCGAGCAGCGCCATCGCGCGGCCCGCCCGCGTGCCGCGCCTTTGCAGACTCACCGCGAGATTCGCGGCGAGCGTGCTCACGCCCACGCCGACGCGCGCGCCGAGCAGCACCGTCAGCTTGCCGTGACGGCTTGGCGGCTCGCCGCGCGCAAGCGGCCGCTCGTCGATGAGGCGCTGCGCGATCGCGAGAACATCGTCGCCGGGACCGCCGATATCGATGAAATCGCGCACGCCCGCGCGCAACGCCGCGAGCGCCGGCGCGGGTGTCTCGAGCGTGCCGAGCGCGACGATCGGCACGCCGGGAAAGGCATCGCGAGCGGCGTCGGCGAGCGTGCTCGCGCCGGCGTTGCTGAAATCGACGAACACGATCGCCGGCGCGCTTTCACCGATGCGCGCGACGAATCCCGCGGCATCGCACGGCGCGGCGTCGACCGCGCCCGCGTCCGCCAGCGCGCGTTGCAGCCAGTCGCGGCGCGCGGCGTCGGGGCTCGCGCAGAGAAAGCGCGGCGGCGGCGCGGCGGCGGCGCTCATCGCGAGAACCCCGGCGCGGCATCGGACGACAGCGCCCCGCCGATGAACGAGCGCCACACCGGACCGTCGCGCTGTTCGGATTGCTGGCCCGGCGTCGACGGCAAGGCCGCATTCTTCGCGATCGGCGCGACGAGATGCGGCGTCACGATAATCACGAGTTCGCGATCCTGCTGCGAGTACTGCAAGGTCTTGAAGAACGCGCCGATGATCGGCAGATCGCCGAGCAGCGGCACCTTGTTGACGTTGGAAGCCGTCTCGCGATCGACCAGTCCGCCGATCACGAAGCTCTCGCCGTCGCCGAGTTCGACGGCGGTTTCCGCGCGTCGCGTGGTGAGCGCGGGCACCGACACGCCATCGATGGTGATCGCGTGCGCGAAGTCGAGTTGGCTCGCCTCGGGCGCGACCTTGAGCGCGATGCGCGCCGGCCCGAGCACCGTCGGCGTCAGCGCAAGTCCGATGCCGTAGGGCTTGTAGACGATGGTCGTCGTGCCGAGCGATTGCGGCACCGGCACCGGAATCTCGCCGCCCGCGAGAAAGCTCGCGCTTTGCCCCGACAGCGCGACGAGCGTCGGCTGCGCGAGCACGCGCGCGAGGTTGTTGCTTTCGAGCAGGCTCAGGTTCGCGAACAGCCCGCGCGAAGTCGAGTTGAGCAGCAGATTGAACGCGGAGCCGATCGGCGATGTCGCGGTCACGGCGAGCGGACTGGTCGCGCCGCCCGTGACGCTCGTGAGCGCGCTCGGCGCGAAGGTGCCGAACGCGAAGCCCGCGTGGTTCTGCGAGAACAGATTGAAGCCCGCTTCCTTGAGCACGGTCTTGCTGAACTCGACCACTTTCACATCGACCTGGACGACGCTTTTCGTCGCCACCGCCGATGCATCGACGAGCGCGCCGTCCTTGCCCACCGACGCGCGCGCCGCCGCCACCGCGCGCTGATGCTTGTCCATCGTCGGCGTGGTGCCGGTGAGCACGGCGGTTTTTCCCAGCACGCGCACTTGCGGCGCGTCGGCGTCGGCGAGCGCGGCGCTGGCGGCCGCCGCGACCTCGACCGTGTACGACAGCGGCGCATCGCGGCCGCGTTCCCACAGCATCAGGTTCGTCGTTCCGGCCGATTTGCCGACGAGCAGCACGCCGCCGCCCTTCAGCACGTTCACATCCGCGACCGACGGATCGCCGACCGCGACGCGCGTGATCGTCCGGCCGCGTGCGAGCGACTTCTGCGCGCCCGTCGATAGCGCGATGACGTTCGCGTCGGCGGCTGACGGCGCTTCGGCTTGCGAAGCATCGCGCGATGCCGCGTACACATCGACGGCGAGCGCAGCCGCCAAACATGCGGCGAGCGCCGCTCTCTTCCATCGATTCGATCCGGTGCTGCGTTGCCGTTTTCTTGTCATCGTTATGTGTGGCCTGCGGTTCGTTCAATACGCGACGCGTTCCGCGCGCCCGCCGCGAATCACTTCGATCTCGTCGCTCGCGGGCGGACGTGCGCTGCGCGGCTTATCGACGGCACGCGCTGCGACACGCGCGCCCGCGAGCGTGCCGAGCGAAATGCCTGCGGCTGCGCGATCGGCGGCGCTGTCGGGCCGCGCCGATGCATGCAGCGGCGCGAACGCGGGCGGCGCCGGCGCTTCGTCGTCGGTGGCATTGCGCAGCGCGAGCACGAGCCGGCCCGCGCTTTCCGCGAGCGTGAGCGCGTCGATATCGGCGGTGCGGATCGCGAGCACCGCCGTGCGCGGGCTCGCCTGAGCCGCGCCTTTTCCTTTGGTCTCGCCCGATCCGAGCGACGCGTCGCCCATGCTCAGCACACGCACCTTCGACAACAGCAGCCGCGCCTGCGTCGCCGCGATCTCGGCATCGCCGTTCGCCGCGCCGCCCTCGCGCTTCAGCGTGAAGAACACATCGACGTAATCGCCCGGACGCACGTAGTTGCCGACCGCATTCGTCTCGTCGATGCGCACGGCCACCGCGCGCTCGCCCGCCACGACGACATCGGCGAGGCCGCTCGACAACACGTCGGCGGTCAGCGGCGCGCCCTTTTGCACCGCCGTGAGCGGCACGCGTCCGACGAGCGCGGCGCTGTCGCCGAACGCGCCCGGTGACGATTCCGCCTGCATGCGCAGCGTGAGGGCGTCGGCGTCGATGGCCTTGCCCGCGGGCAGATCGCGCGCGGCGACGACGACCGGCACGAGGCGCTGCGGCGTCGCCATCGCCGATGCATGCGCGGGCGCGAGGTCATGCTCCGGCGCGGGCGCGGGTTCGCGTGCGAGCATCACCGCGAAGATGCCCAGGACGAGCGCGAGCCCGAACAGGAGGATGGCGAAGGTGCGGGTGAGATGGGCCATGACGTCATCAAAAAAGGATGCGGACGCGCGCGCTCATAGCACGTTGTCCGGATCGAGTTGAACCATCGCGCGCGCGACGAGCGCATCGGGCAGCGCCAGATCGAAGAGCGGCAGCGTCGGCACGAGCGGCCGTTGCGCGTAGCCGTAATCGAGCGTGATCTCGATGCAGCGCAGCGTCGCGTCGTACGTGCACGGCGCGGGCGCGGCGGTGCATTGCGCGAAGCCCGCGAGCCAGTTCGTCAGGCCCTTCGCGGTCTCGCAGGCAGCGGCGCCGCGGCGCGCGAGGGCGTCGTCGACGCTCTGCGCGTTCGCCTGAAAGCGCAGCGCGGCGCGGGCGCCCTCTTCGGCCGCGAGCGTCAGCGATTGCTGCGCTACGAAGATGAGGCTGTAAGTGACGATCTCGTAGAAGACGGCGAAGAACAGCGGAAACACGATCGCGAATTCGATCGCCATGTTGCCGCGTTGAGCGTGACGGCCGGGCCGGCGCGTCATGCGTGCGCTCCGGTCGCGAAAAGCGCGAGATGCCCGATAGCGGCCGCCGCCAGCAACGCACCGTACGGCGTGCTGTTGCGCCTGCGTTGTTCGAGCGTCGCCGTGTCGGGGAGATCGCGCAATGCGAACACGGCGCGGCGGCGCGCGAGCAGCACGAGCGCATGCACGAACGCCGCGAGACTCGCTGCCACCCAGATCCCGACGAGCGCGCGCGGTCCGCACCACGCGCCGAGCACGGCGAACGCCTTGACGTCGGCGGCGCCCATCATGCCGAGCACGTGAAACGGCATCAGCGCGACGAATCCCGCGGCAAGGCCGATCAACGCGACGCCGATGGACGTATCGAAAGGAGAAATACGCGCGGCGGCAAACGCGAGCGCGCACGATGCACCCACGATAATGAGCGCATTCGGAATCAGCCTGCGCCGCCAGTCGAATATGACGATCGCGAGCGCCCAGGCGATAAATATCGCGGATTCGATTGAAAGCATGGCAATGCGAAAACCTTCATCCGGTTTAATACGGATGCTTGATTGAGAGACGCCCGATAATGGGAATGCCCGCGCCGGAATTAACCGGCGCGAATTTCCGCGATTAGCCGATCAGGCGCGAGTCGAATAACGGCGAATGCCGTTCATCGCTTCAAGACGTGGTTTTCGACAGCTCCGTCTTGATCGCCTCGAACGTGCTTTTCAGTTGAGTGGCGACATCGCCGACCGCCGTCATGATCCCGAGTGCGAGAACACCGGCGATCAATCCATATTCGATGGCGGTAATCCCGCGGCGGTCGCGAATGAATTGCAGGATGTTTGCTGTCATTTTTATGTCCTCGGTCTGGTGCTGCTTCTCTCTGGCCGCATATGTTTTTCCGCCGTGCGTCGGGCAGGCGCGTGCAACGCCTCCGCCCGGACCACACGTCGAATGTGCATTACAACTCTGATTTTTTGTCGCCTTCTTCTCTCTCGATAACACCTCGCGAACGTTTGCCAGGGAAAGAGGTTTCGGTTAGCCGATTTATAACGCAAGCCTATCTCAAAATCAATTATTGTCTGACCGTTTATTTGGATGCGCGCTTTACGAATGCTGCATTTTGGCAACCGTATCCGGAATATCAGTAGAAGCAACTGCTTCGCGCGATGACGCAGAGCATTTATTTCCTGCTTATCGGCAGTACGGCGCGACGCGTAACCCGTCGCGCCGTAACACCACCAATCGTTCGTAACGTTACATAAAGCGCTTCGGAACCGATTTCACTAGCGCCGCTTAAGCCCACGCCTTTACGTAAGTTCTTGACGCGCGGGATCAAATCGCCCACGCATTCATCGACCACCTTTTCTGTCCGTGCGATGGCACACCTAATGCAGTTAATCGCCCGCGGTTCGTTCAATACAAGACATCGAGGGCCAAATGAATACGAGGAATATCGGACGCGAAATCCTGGCGAAGACGATCGTCGCGGCGGCGGTCGCCAGCGTGCTCGCACTCAGCGCATGCGGCGGATCAGGAACGATGAGCAAGTCGGCGGGTTCGGGCGCGGGGTCCGGCGCGATCTCCACCGGCGATGGCGGCGGTTCGGGCTCGGCTGGCGGCAGCGGTTCGGGAACGGGGACGGGGTCGGGCGGCGGTTCGGGGACCAGCACCGGCAGCACCGGTGGCGGCAGCGGGGGGACCGGCGGCGGAAGCGGCGGCAGCGGCGGATCGGGCAGCGGCACGACCCCGCAACCCGTCGCCGCCGTCGCGGACAAGACCGGCAACGTGGTGTCCGCCGCCGGCGGCACGGTATCGGGCGTCGGCACGGCGATCGGCTCGACGGCCGCGCCCGGCGTCGGCGCGGGCACCACGAAAGCCGCGGGCGATGTCGTATCGAATCTCGGCGGGGCTGTGTCCACGCTCGGCGATGGCGTCTCGGCCGGGCTCGGCACCATCGGCACGAGCGCGAATCCGGTGGGCACGACGGCGGCGAGCCTCGGCGGCGTCGTCGAAAAGACGGGCGCGACGGTATCGAGCGCGGGCACGCTCGTGTCGAGCGTCGGCAGCGGCGCGCTGTCGCCGCTCGCGCCCGTGACGACGCCTGTCGGCAGCATCGTCGGGATCGCGGGGAACGCCGTCACGCAGACGGGCGGCGTGCTCGGCCAGACGCTCACGAGCGCGCCCGTGCAGCAACTCACGCAGACGACCAGCCAGGCGATCACGCCGATCACCGCGCTCGCCGGCTCGACGACGCAGACCGTGGGCGCGGCGACCGGACTCGGCACGCCCGTCAACACTCTGCTGACGACGCTCGGCGGCACGCTCAACAACGCGGGCAAGAACATCGCCGCGACGGGCGGCAATCCGGTCACGGCGGGCGTCGGCAATCTCGTATCGACGACGGGACAGACGGTGGCATCGGCGGGCGGACTGGTGCACGGCGCGCCGGGTGCGAGTCCGCTCGCGCCGCTGACAGGCGTGCTCGGCGGGGTGAGCGGATCGGGTGCGGGCGGTGTGCTCGCGCCCGTCACGGGAGTCGTCGGCGGACTGACGGGCGCGACCGGCGCAACAGGCGCAACAGGCGGCGTGCTCGCGCCTGTCACCGGCGTCGTCGGCGCATTGACCGGCTCGCCGGGCGCCGCAGGCTCCGTGCTCGGCACCGTGACATCGGTGACAGGCGTGGTCGGCGTGAGCGTCGCGGCCAACCAGGGATCGGCGACGGCGGGCGCGGGCGCGGGCGCGGGTCTTTCGACGACCACCGGCAACAACACCGGCAGCGCCACCAACGGCAGCGCGAACAACACCGGCTTGCTGGGCGCGGTGGGCTCGCTCGTCGGCGGCGTGTTGGGAGGCACGCGGCGCTAGTCATCACGCTCACCGGGTCGCGAGGTCGATGAACGGCCTCGCTTCCCGCATCGACGAAGAACGCAACGACGTTCTCGCAACCCTACGAGGGCATCACAATGAAGATCCGTGAATGGACACGGGCGCTCATGCTCGCCGCGCTTGCGGCGCCGATCGCATCGCATCACGCCTACGCTCAGACCCCGCCCGCGCCGCGCGCGAATCTGGGCGGCAATCCGCTCGACGCGCTGCCGCAGGTCAACGCGCCGCCCAAAGCGCCCGTCTCGGTGAGCGTCGCGCCGCCCGCCCCCGCGCTCGATGCGCTGCTCGCGCGTCATCTCACGCCGACGAAGATCGAGATCGAAGGGGTGAAGGCGCTGCCGTTCGCGCAGATCGCCGCGCGCTTCACGCCGTTCGTCGGCAAGGACGTGACCATCGGTCAGTTGATCGAGGCCGCGAACGGCGTCACCGCGCTCTACAAGGAGCACGGCTACGCGCTGTCGTTCGCGTTCGTGCCGGCGCAGACGTTTCAGGACGGCGTCGTGCGCGTGACCATCGTCGAGGGATATATCGCGAAGGTCGTCGTGAAGGGCAATGCGGGCGCGGCGGAGAAACGCATCCGCGCGGTCGCAGAGCGTCTGCAAGCGGACCGGCCGCTCACGCAGGCGAGCTTCGAGCGCTATATCAACGTGCTCGGGATGATTCCGGGCGTGAAGACCAAAGCGACCGTCGCGCCGCCGCAGAACACCGACGGCGCGACCGCGCTCGAACTCGATGTCGAACGCAAGCCGTTCAATGTCAGCACCGGCATCGACTTCAATCATCCGGGCGTGCAGGGCATTCTCAGCGCGACGGAAAACGGCATGCTCGGCCTCGGCGAGTCGCTGACGGCTTCCGCGCTGCTGCCCAAAGGCCGCGACGATCAGACGTATTACGCGGTGAACGGCGCGTTGCCCATCGGCGCCGACGGCATCACAGCGAAGATCGATGCCTCGCATTACCACGGCCATCCCGTCGACAATCCGGGGCTTCCCTCTTATATCGAGCGCACGGTCGTGAACGACAAGCTCGCGTTTTCCGGCGTGTATCCGTTCATGCTGAGCAATGCGCGCAGCGTCGTCGGCACGGCGACCGTGTATGCGTCGCACGACGAAGATCGTCTGAAGAACACGATCGCGCCGGGCAATCCTTATCTGTCGCAGCGCTCGCAGATTCGCGTCGCGCAAGTGCAGCTCGATTACACCGGCATCGGCGCGGGCGTCGTGCGGCGCGCGAGCTTCAATGTCGCGAAGGCGTTCGACGTGCTCGGCGCATCGAAGAGCGCGCAAACCAATATCGCGGGCTATGCGCCGGTCAATCCCGTTTCACTGACGTTCGTGCGCACCGGCGCGAGCTACACGCAAAGCAACGAATGGCCCTGGAAAATCGGCACGGTCGTTTCGATGACCGGCCAGTATTCGCCCGATACGCTGCCGACCTCCGAGCAGATCTCGTTCGGCGCGCAGCGGTTCGCGCTGGGTTATCAGCCGGGCGAGGCGTCGGGGGATTCGGGCTGGGGCGCGTCGCTCGAAGTGAACCGTCCGATCGCCGTCGACACGACGTATCTCAGAAGCTTCACGCCATACGTGATGGTCGATGCCGCGCGCGTGTTTCTGCACGGCGGAACGGCGAATCCGCGCAGATTGTCGTCGGTGGGCATCGGCTTTCGGGTGTCGGATGCGAAGCACTACAGCATCGATTTGTCGGTGGCGAAGGCCGTGGGCGACGCACCGGTCGAGAGTTCGTCGCGCAGTCCGCGGATCAACGCGACGCTGTCGTATCAGCTCGACTGAAAACGCGGGAAGCGTCCCGCGTCCTCACGCTACGATCGACCGATCACGGCGCCGACGCCGGGGCCGGCTTTCCGGCCTTCTGCGCGTTGATCTTCGCCTGCGCGTTTTGCAAATTCTGCGGATAGTTCGTCTGCTCGCCCGCCGGGTTGTAGCCGTTTTGCTCCAATTGCTTCAGCTCGGCGTTCTTCTTAGCGCGCGCTTCCTTGCGCTGGGCCTTCTTGATCTGCTTCGGCGTGGATGCGGCCGTGTCCTGTGCTTGCGCGACGGGTATCGCGACGAATGCGGCGACGGACAGCGCGAGGACGGCCAACGGTGCGGTGCGTTTCTTCATGATCGATCTTCTCCGGATGGATGGCGACAGTTGACAACAGCGCTTGCGTGGATCGCGCAAGCAATCCGCGATCCACGCGCGGCACGTTAGCACGACGCGCCGAAACCGGCAGACACGGTCACGACCGCTCACCGGTCGACGATGCGGCTCAGATTTCCGCGCACCCGTTGCAGCAGCGCGATCAGTTGCTCGCTCTCCTGCCGGCTGAAACCCGCGAGCGCCTCCGACGTGATCTCGTCGCCGACGCGCCGCGCCTTGTCGAGCGCCTTTTCCGCCTTCGCGGTCATGCGGACCTGGCGTTCGCGGCGATCGTCGGGATTGAGACGCCGCTCGATCCATCCGCCCTCTTCCATGCGGTCGAGCAGACGTCCGGCGGAGATCGGCGCGACTTCGAGCAGTTCCGCGAGCCGCGCCTGATTCACTTCGCCGTAATGCGAAAGATAGGCCAGCACGCGGCACTGCGCGCGCGTGAGATTGAGCGATGACTTCGCCAATACGTCGAAACGATTGCCGCACAGGCGGTCCACGTCCGCGACGAGAAAGCCGAAGCGTTTGTCGAGTTGGGTTTCCATCGCGCGATTATATGTAAGAGCTTTCGATGCGTGCAGTCGGCGCGCACCCGGTAATTGACCGATTGCGCCGCGTCGCGCACGGCCTATAATAAGCCTGCTTATCATCACCCTACTTACAAACGCCGCCCGTTCGCGGCCACGTCCATGTCCTCCGAAGTCTCCACGGAAAGCGCCGCGGCGCCCCTGAACCGCGGCATGCTGACCGTCTCGATCATGCTCGCGACGCTGATCCAGACGCTCGACAGCACGATCGCGAACGTCGCGCTGCCGCATATGCAGGGCAGCCTGTCGGCGTCGCAGGACGAAATCACGTGGGTGCTGACGTCCTACATCGTCGCGGCGGCGATCGCGACGCCGCTCACCGGCTGGCTTTCCGACCGGTTGAGCGTGAAAAAGCTCCTGTGCATTTCGATTGCGGGCTTCACGGTGGCGTCGGCGTTTTGCGGGCTGTCGGAGACGCTGGCGCAGATCGTCGCGTCGCGGCTGTTGCAGGGCGTTTTCGGGGCGTCGCTCGTGCCGCTGTCGCAGTCGATCCTGCTCGACATCAATCCGCGCGAGAAACAGGGCCAGGCGATGGCCGTCTGGGGCATGGGCGTGATGGTTGGGCCGATTCTCGGTCCGACGCTCGGCGGCTGGCTCACCGACAGCTACAACTGGCGCTGGGTGTTTTTCATCAACGTGCCGATCGGCGCGTTCGCGCTCTTCGGCGTGACGACGTTCCTGCCCGCGCAGGCCGCGCGGCGCGCGGTGAAGTTCGACGCGTTCGGCTTCGCGACGCTCGGCCTTGCGATCGGCGCGTTCCAGGCAATGCTCGATCGCGGCGAACAGCTCGACTGGTTCGGGTCGATGGAAATCCGCATCGAGGCGCTGCTCGCGGCGCTCAGTTTCGTTTTCTTCATCGCGCATACGGCGACGGCCGGCGCGCGCTCGTTCTTCAAATACCAGTTGCTGAAGGATCGCAACTTCGCGACGGGCACGTGCTTCATCTTCGTGATCGGCGCGGTCATGTACGCGACGCGCGCGCTGTTGCCGCCGATGCTGCAGAACCTGATGAACTATCCCGTCGCGACGACGGGCCTCGTCACGGCGCCGAGCGGCGCGGGCACGATGATCGCGATGCTCGTCGCGGGGCGGCTTCTGAAGCACATCGATGCGCGTCTGCTGTTGCTGTCGGGCTTCCTGATTTCTGCGCTGGCGCTCTGGCAGATGATGCATTACACGATCGTGCTGTCGGCGTCGGATATCGTGTGGCCGGGCGTGATCCAGGGCTTCGGGCTGGGGCTCGTGTTCGTGCCGCTGTCGGCGCTGACGTTCTCGACGCTCACGCCCGAGCTGCGCGCCGACGGCACCGCCACCTACAGCCTCATGCGCAATATCGGCAGCAGTATCGGCATTTCGATCGTGCAGACGCTGATGACGCGCAACACGCAGGTCGCCCACGCGGACCTCGCCGCGCAGGTGACGCCGTTCAATCCGGCGATGCAGTCGATCCTGTCCGGCGGCTCCATGCAGGACATGGCGATGCTCAATCAGACCATCACGCAGCAGGCGTCGATGATCGCGTATCTCAACGATTTCAAGCTGATGTTCGTCGCGACGTTACTGGTGGTGCCGTTGTTGTTGCTGATCCGGCCGGCGGGCAAGAGTGGCGCGGATGAATCGGTTGCGCATGCGGCGATGGATTGAGGGCGTCAGTCTTGGTCGTGTGTCCGGCCGATGAACGCCGAGCCTCGTGACAGGCGGCTGCGCAACCCGTCCGCGATGAAGTTCGCCAGTTTCTTCTCGTCTTTCCATTTCGAAGAGCGGCGCGAGGGATCGAGGTCCTGTCGGCGGATGATGGCCTTGAGGACATCTGCGGGCTGCGCGCATAGCCACGCGCGGAAGTCTTCATCGCCGCGCGCCGCGAGTTCGGCGTGCACGTCGGGGATATCGATGGCCGGACGCTTCGCGGCCGCTTTCGGACGCGCCGCGCCAGTGTCCCGAAGCGGGCGCAATAGCGCTTCGAGTTGCGTTTCGAGTTGCGCTGCGAAGTCCGGATTGCGCCTGGCTTCGGCGGCGACGATGTCGATGAAGCCTCCGACGACTCCTCGCAGCACTTCGATCAGCGGACTTTCGCTCGACATAGTTCGTGAATCTCCAGTGTCAGTCGCAGCAACTGCTCGCACGCCGGGTTACCGTACTTGCCGTTGAAGGTTCGCAAATCCGCCTCCGGGTCTGCACCACGCGCGACCGCGACGGACTGTGAAATCGTGTTTTTGAAGAACCGGGGCTGCGCGACATCCGATTCCGCAAATTTGCCCAATCGGCGGTGCGAGAGATCGGTCATCACGCGCTCATGCAGATTGTTGCCCTGCACCTTCGTCGCGACGATCCCGAGCGGCTCGATCGGCTGATTCACCTCTTCCGCAAACTGGCGCACCTTCTCCACGATCTGGTAGATGCCCCATGTCGACACGATGTCGGGAATCGTCGGGATGACATAGCCGCCTGAAATGTTGAGCCCGTTCTTCGTGACCGTGCCGAGGCTCGGCGGACAATCGATGATGACGTAGTCATAGCGGTCGATCACCGGCTGCAACGCGATGCGCAGGATATCGCGCGGATTGACCGTGTAGTTTCCGGCCATGGCGATAGTGGGGATGAGGTCTTGCAGATCGATCAGCCGAATGCTCGACGGCAATAAATCGAGCGACCTGATGCCGCCGTTGATCGTGGACACGCCGCGCACGATCGAACGCTCGATATCGAAGCGCGGCGGCAGGTGATGATTGATCTTGTCGCTGAACAGTTGCGCGATGGTGCGCCCTTCCCGGTCGAGTTCGTCCCACGCCTCCTCCGTGATCAGATTCACGGTCGCATTGGTCTGTGGATCGAGATCGATCAGCAACACGCGCTGCTTCAGTTCATGCGCGAGAATCTCCGCAACGGCAACCGCCGTTGTCGTCTTGCCGACACCGCCTTTGAGGTTGATGAAACTCAAGACATGCGGCGCACTTCCCTTGACCATCCTGGCCTCTCTGTTCTATTAGCCTCTTCGATTACGCCGCGATGATGCCTCGTCGCGGCGTGAGGATTTTTGCACAGATGAAAGGATGGCTAAGTAATATTGTTAGTCAGTGTCGGAGGACGGCTCGGCCCAAGCCGCTCCCACCCTACACACTCACCTCCCCCCGCTCCAGCATCACCCCGAACGCATCGGCCGAAAGCGGCATCGCCAGCAAAAAGCCCTGCATCTCGTCGCACATCATGTCCTGCAATCGGTCCAACTGCGAGCCCGTCTCCACGCCTTCCGCGACCACATCCATATCGAGCGAATGCGCGAGCGCGATGATCGCCGAGACGATCGCGCGCCCTTCCTGCCCGTTCTCGTCGAGTCCGTTCGTGAAGAAGCGGTCGATCTTCAACTGCTTCGCGCGAAAACGCTGCAAGTAGGCGAGGCTCGAATACCCCGTGCCGAAATCGTCGATGGCGATCTCGAAACCATTGTCCTGAAACGCGCGGATCATCTCGATGGTGCGCGGCGCGTCCTGCATCGCCACCGTCTCGGTGATCTCGAACATGATCTGCTCGCTTTGCACGCCTTCCTCGCGCACGATCGCCATGATGTTCTCGACGAGATCCGCCTCGTGCAACTGCCGTGGCGACAGGTTGATCGCCACCTTCACCGACGGACGTCCTTCCGCGCGCCAGCGCCCAAGGTGCCGGCAGGTTTCGCGCACGACCCAGTAGCCGATCTGCACGATCTGACCGGAACGTTCCGCAATCGGAATGAATTCGAGCGGCGTCAGCGTGCCGATCTCCGGATGATCCAGCCGGATCAGCGCCTCCGCGCCCGCCAGCTCGCCGCTCCTGCCGCGGAACTTCGGCTGGAACAGCAGATAGAAATGACCGCCGTTCAACGCCTCGTGCAGCGCCTGCTGTATCTGCAAGGTGCGCACCGCCGCCTCGTTCATGCTGGCCTCGAAGAAACGGTACGTGCTGCGCCCGCCGCGCTTCGCCTCGTACATCGCCACGTCCGCGTGCTTGAGCAGCGATTCGACGCTGTCGCCGTCCTGCGGATAAAGCGCGATGCCGATGCTCGGCATCACCTGCAACGGATGATTCCCGACGAGCAGGCCTTGTTTCATCGCTTCGAGGATGCGCTCGGCCATCTTCTCGGCATCGGTCGGCGCGTGCAGGTTTTCCAGCATCACGACGAACTCGTCGCCGCCTAGGCGCGCCACCGTATCGCCGCCGCGCACGCATTCCTGCAGGCGCCGCGCGAACGCTTTGAGCACTTCGTCGCCGACCGTATGGCCGAGCGAATCGTTGATGGTCTTGAAGCCGTCGATGTCCATGAAGAGAATCGCGAAGCGGCTGCCGCTATGTTTCGCGTGCCTGATCGCGCGATCGACGCGCTCGTTCATGGTGCGGCGGTTCGGCAGGTCGGTGAGCGTGTCGAAGGTCGCCATGCGCACGATCTGGCCATTCAGTCGCGACACCGAGCCGGCGAGCAGCGCCGTGCGCGCGTCGAAGCGCGACAGCACGAGCGTGATGATCAGAATCGCCAGCGTGAACAGCACGATGGTCGTCGCAAGCCAGTTCGCATCGACGTCGTTGGCCGCGCCGCAGATCGAGCCCGGCAGGAACTCCGCCGCCGCATTGCCCGTGTAGTGCATGCCGGTGATCGCGATGCCCATCACCAGCGCCGCGCCCGCGCGCTTCCCCAGCACGTTCGTCTGGTTCGCGTCCGAGAGCGTGTGCGCGATCCACAGCGCCGCGCCCGATGCGATCACCGCGATTGCGATCGATGCGGCGAACAGGCGCGGGTCGTACACGATCGCCGGCTGCATGCGCATCGCGGCATCGCCGGTGTAGTGCATCGCCGCGATGCCCGCGCCCATCAGCAGGCTGCTCGCGATGAGGCGTCGCGCCGTCAGCCGTCTGCTCGTGATGACGAAGAGCGCGAAGAACGACACGAGCACCGCGATGCCGAGCGACCCGGCCGTGATCTTGAAGTCGTAGCCGAGCGGAATCGGCAGTTCGAAGGCGAGCACGCCGATGAAATGCATCGACCAGATGCCGATGCCCATCGACGCCGCCCCGCCCGCGAGCCAGATGTGCCGGACGCGCGATTGCGCGAGCGAGGCGATCCGGCCCGAGATGTCGAGCGCGGTATAAGAGGCGAGCGTCGCGACTACGAGCGATGTCGCGACCAGCCAGAGGTTGTATGTGCCGTGCATAGTTGCGAATAGCCCGAAGACTCGATTGCGTGAGCGTCTTATCGGCTTACGTCCGACGATCTTTAGCCCCGGACGGGAAATATTCGCAATGCGCTTTCCGCACGCGTCAAAGCTGCGAATCGAGCAGCGCGGCGACGCGCTCCAGCAGCTTTTCGGTGAGCGGACGGCGGCGCCAGTCGTCGAGCGTGATACGTTTCGCGCGGCCGACGTCTTCATCGAAAATCACTGTCTGCTGGCGCGCGAAATCGCGATCGTAGATATTGAGGTTGGCCTCGTCGTTGAGCTTGAACGAACGGCTGTCGAAGTTGGTCGAGCCGACCGACACGAGATATTCATCGACGACGATGAGCTTGCAGTGGAACATCGTCGGCTGATATTCGTACATTTCGACGCCCGCCGCGAGCAGGTCGCCCCAGCACGCACGCGACGCCTCGCGCACTGTGTGCGTGTCGATGCGCTTGCCCGGCGTGATGATGCGCACGCGCACGCCGCGCTTCGCCGCCTCGACGATCGCGTTGATGGTCAGCTTGTCCGGCACGAAGTACGCGCTCGACAAGTGGATGGAGCGCGTGGCGGCGGTGATCGCCATGAGATACATCAACTGCATGTCGTCGCTGCCGCCCGAGGGCGAGCTGCTGAACATATGGGCGCAGCCTTCGCCCACGGCTTCGATGTGCGGAAAGTAGGTCGGCCCGTGCAGCACGTTGCCCGTCACCTTGATCCAGTTGTCCATGAAGACCGCCTGCATCTGCCCGACCGTGGGGCCTTCGACGCGAAAATGCGTGTCGCGCCAGTGCTTCTCGTCCTGCGCGTGCCCGGTCCATTCCTCCGCGATGCCCACGCCGCCCGTGAATCCGATGTGCCCGTCGATCACGAGCAGCTTGCGGTGAGTCCGGTCGTTCATGCGCCCGAGCCCCGTCCAGTGCGGCTTGTGATACTGGATGACCTCCGCGCCCGCGTCGCGCAGCATCTTCAGATAGCGCTTGTCCATTTTCGACGAACCGACCCAGTCGAGCAGCACGTGCACCGCGATGCCCGCGCGCGCCTTGTCGGACAGCGCTCGCGCGAAGTCCTCGCCGATCGCGCCCGACCAGTAGATGAAGGTCTCGAAGGTGATGGTTTCGCGCGCCCCGCGGATGCCTTCGAGCATCGACGGGAAGATCGCGTCGCCGTTCACGAGCACCTCGAAGCGGTTGCCGCCGATGACGGGCGGCCCGAGCAGCAGGCCCATCGAACGGATGAATTGCGGATCGTCGCTCGTGTAGAGCCGTTCGATCTTGTGCTCGATCTTTTTCTCGCCGCTCGTCAGATTCGCGATCACCAGCACGACGACGAGCGTCACTACAACGGTCAGGATAATCAGGGCAATCGTCGGCATGCGTGGGCCTCGCAAAGCGAACATTCGTCCGGAATCATAGTGCAAGCAGGTTCCGGACCGCGCATGTTTCGACTTCGCTGCGCTTCGATCAACTCTTCGCCGGCATCCAGCCCTGTTCCTGGCCGAGCTTGGCGATCTGCTTGGCGATGGTGTCGCCGAGACGCTTCTCGTCGGACGACACGCCCGCGTGCTTCGTCTCCGACACGGCATGCAGCCCGCCCGACACCGCCAGCGAACTCGCGACATGCCCCGCCGCCGCGCCGACGCCCGCCATTTCCGCGACGCCGGGCGCGTGGCCGCTGTCGGCTTTCGCGTCGAACTGTTCGAGCAGTTGCGGCGCGCCATGCGCCGGCTTGAAGACGAGCTGCACGGTCGCGCCGACCTTGCTTTCGCCCGCGCCCAGGCCGATCACCATGCGGCGGCGGCGATTGCCCGCGTCGATCGTGTTGATGCTGCCTTCGACGACCAGCACGTTCTGGTCTTGCGGCGGCGGCACGTCGGCGCGGATCGCGCGCAGACCCATCGACTGGAGCTTCGCGACGATCTCGTTCGCGACTTCCTCGCGCGCCGCGACGGCGTCCTGCGCCTGCTTCTGCGCCTGCGAGTCACCGGACATCGCGGAGCCGATCTTCGAGATCAGGCCGTGGTTGTCGAGCTTGACCTCGCTCGCATCGCTCGCGAAGGTGTAGACGTAGATGTTGTCGGGACGCACGGCGGGCGCGGCCGCGACGGTCTGCACATATTGGCCGCCGTACTGGTTGTATTGGCCCGATGCCTGCGCGGGATTGCTCGCGCAGCCGGCGAGCAGCGCCGTGCCGACGACCAAGCCTGCCAGCGCCGCGCCGCGCGCTTTCTTGAAGACCGCGTTGAGCGACGAGAATTTGATCGAGCTGGACATGTTGCGCCTCCGTGCCGGCCGCGCCGGCGATTAATGTGTGGATTCGTGGATGCGTGACACGGCTCTCGGTTCTCGCTGCTGCTTTCGTTCTCGATCACGCAGACGCAACTATGGGCGATGGCCGCGACGGAGGCTATCGAGCATTTATGTCGCGGGGTTTCACGCGCTGCTGACGCCCGTGGGACAAGGCTTACGCGGATTCTGGAACCCAGCGGATCGATCGGATTGACGCTCACTATCCAGGCGTGTTGTGACCGGCTTCGTTGCGCCTCGATTCGAACCAGCGGCCGAAGCTGCCTTCGAATTTCATGCTGCCCTGATGGCTCAGACTGGAACGCGTAATCCTCGGACAGATAGAAGCCCGTGCATGATCAGACTTTCGAAGTTGTTGAACCCCACATAGATAGGCTTCGGCTTGACATGCGCGTTCATGACGCTTACCGGGAGAAGATCGATTACGCGCAGTATAGTTTTTTTATTCTGCTATCCTAACTAGAAAGCTCCTAAGTGCAGTTTATATCTTCAATGATGCGCACGGTTGCTGCAAACCGCGCCGCTTATGGTTACCATCCTCGGAACCCGTCGCGCAGGCGCGTCGACGCAATCCGCAAACTCGTTCGAAGGAGCACAGATGGATCTCAAGATCGCCAACAGGCTCGCGCTGGTATCCGGATCGACCAAAGGCATCGGTCATGCGATCGCCGTGGCGCTGGCGCGCGAAGGCGCGCGCGTGATCGTCAACGGCCGTTCGCAGGCCTCCGTCGATGCCGCGCTCGCGAAGCTGCGCGAACTCGTGCCGAACGCGCAGGCCGAAGGCTTCGCCGGCGACGTCTCGGACGCCGCGCAGGTCGCGGAACTCGTGAAGCGCTTTCCGCAGGTCGATATTCTCGTCAACAACATGGGCATCTTCGATCCGAAACCGTTCGAGGAAATCGCCGACGAGGAATGGCTGCGCTTCTTCAACGCCAACGTGATGTCGGGCGTGCGGCTCGCGCGCGCGTATCTGCCGAAGATGAAGGAGCAGAACTGGGGCCGCGTCGTGTTCATCAGCAGCGAAAGCGGCATCCAGATTCCCGTCGAGATGATTCACTACGGCATGACGAAATCGGCGCAAATTTCGATCGCGCGCGGCCTCGCGGAAACCTGCGAGGGCACGGGCGTCACGGTCAATTCGGTGCTGCCGGGGCCGACGAGTTCCGAAGGCGTCACCGATTTCGTCGAAAAGCTCTCGGGCGGCAAGAGCTTTCACGACTTCGAGACGCAGTTCTTCGAGGAAGCGCGTCCGACGTCGATTCTCAAGCGCTTCATCACGCCCGAGGAAATCGCGAACATGGTGGCGTATGTGTGCTCGGAACTGTCATCGGCGACGAACGGCGCGGCGTTGCGCGCGGACGGCGGCGTGATTCGCGCGGCGTTCTGAGCTTATCGGCGGCTGAGTTCGCGCGCCTTTTCAAGCGCCTCGACGATGGCCGCGACGGTTCGTTCGCGCGCGGCTTCGTCGTTCTGCCGCAGCGCATACGAAGGGTGATACGTCGCGACGACCCATTTGTCCCGATACGGCACGACGCGCCCGATATGCGCCGATAACGTCGCGCGTCGTCCGAAGAGCGCCGCCAATGCGGTCGCGCCGAGCGTGACGATCACGCGCGCGCCGACCTCGTGCAACTCCTGTTCGAGCCAGTACGAGCACGCTTCGACTTCCTGTTGCGCGGGCGTCTTGTGCAGACGCCGCTTGCCGCGCGGCTCCCACTTGAAATGCTTCACCGCGTTGGTCAGATAGACCTGCTCGCGCGGCATGCCGGCACGCTGCATCGCGTCGTGAAGCAGTTGCCCCGCCGGGCCGACGAACGGCTCGCCCTTCAAATCCTCCTGATCGCCGGGCTGTTCGCCGAGCAGCATGATGCGCGCATCGGACGGACCAGCGCCGCGCACCGCCTGCGTCGCGTTGCGCCACAGATCGCAGCGGCGGCAGGTGTCGAGCGACGTGGGCGCGTCGCGTTCCGGCTGTGCGTCCTGCGCCTGCACCTGCACCGCCCTGCCGCCGAGCGCGCCGACGCTTTGCGCCTGCGCGACGCGTCGTGCGCCGCCGCGCGCATCGCTCACGAGTTTCGGAATGAGCGCGCCTTCCGGCAGCCCTTTCCAGAAACGCACCGGCATATGCTGTTCGAGCGCGGATTCGTTCAGGCGCGCGGGGTTGAAAATACTGCCGTAGTAGGTCATCCAGAGCGCTTCGGCGGCGTCGGGCGTATCGACCGCATGTTCCGATGCCAGCGCGCGGCGGCGTTCCAGTTGCAGACGCTCGCCATCGAACATGGCGGCACCGTCGGGTGTTGCGATCAGCCAGGTCGAGCGTCCCATGCGCGCCGCGAAATGCTCCGCGCCCCAGGCGAGCACGTCGTGCCCGGGCTCGTACCACGCGACATATTCGGGCGCGCCGAGCGACGCCTCGCGCTGCCGGAAGCGCACGTACGCGATCATGTCGTGCTGCGCGCGGCGCACCGCCTTCGCCATCTTGTAGAGGCGCGCGCCGTCTTCATCGGCGGGCGATGCAACCGCGCGGTCGCCCTGCGCCCAACGCCAGAGAACGCGATAGAGAAAGCTCCAGCGATGCGCGTCGCGGAAATGCGCGGCGTCCTTCAAGAGCGACGCGAGCTCACGTGAGACGCGAATTTGCGGCGCGTCCGCCGCGTTTGCCCCGCTTACCGGTTGCGCCGGTTCGCTGAACAGCGCCGGTTCCCCTTGCGGTGTGCGCCAGTCGATCGATTCGGGCGTGAGTCCTCGCGCGAGCACATCGAGGGCAGCGGCGCGCCAGGCGTCGAAATCGTCGTCGATGATGAGGACGTGCATCAGATCAGCGAAAGCTGCACGGGCTCTGTGGCGAGCGCGCGCCGGAGATTGTCAGAGGGCGCCTCGGCGAGCGGCGGCCGGTAATCCGCCGTGACAACGAAAGGCTTCACCTTGTCCATGGCGCAGCGCAACTTCACGAGATCCTGATAGCGCACACGCCGGGCGCGCCGCAACTCGACGATACGCTTAGCGTTACGCATGCCGATGCCCGGCACGCGCGCGATCATGCGCGCGGGCGCGGTGTTCAGATCGACCGGAAAGCGGTCGCGATGCGCAAGCGCCCAACCGAGCTTCGGATCGATATCGAGCGGCAGATTGCCAGCCTCGGCGAGCAGTTCGGCGGCCGCGAACCCATAACCGCGCATCAGAAAGTCGGCCTGATACAGCCGATGCTCGCGCAAAAGCGGCGGCGCTTTCGACGGCACGCCCGACGGGCTGTCGGGAATCGGACTGAACGCCGAGTAATAGACGCGCTTCAACTGATATGAGCCGTACAGCGTTTCCGCGGTGCCGAGGATCGTGCGATCGTCGGTGTCGTCGGCGCCGACGATCATCTGCGTGCTTTGTCCTGCCGGCGCGAAACGCGGCGCACGCGGCTCCGCTTCCGACTCCTCGCGCGCGACGCGGATATTGCCCATCGCCAGCTTGATCGTGCGACCGCTCTTTTCGGGCGCGAGACGCTCGAGGCTGATTTCCGTCGGCAACTCGATATTCACGCTCAGGCGGTCGGCGTAACGTCCCGCTTGCGCGATGAGACCGGGGTCGGCATCGGGAATCGTCTTCAGATGGATATAGCCGCGAAAATGATGCTTCTCGCGCAAAATCTTCGCGACTAGACCGAGCTGCTCCATCGTGTAGTTCGATGAACGAATTACACCGGAACTGAGAAAAAGTCCGTCGATGTAATTGCGGCGATAAAAGTCCAGCGTGAGGCTGACGACTTCGTCCGGTGTGAAGCGCGCGCGCGGCACATTGCTGGAACGGCGGTTGATGCAGTAACGGCAGTCGTAGAGACAAAAGTTCGTCAGCAGAATCTTGAGCAGCGAGACGCAGCGGCCATCCGGCGTGAAGCTGTGGCAGATCCCTGAGCCGGTGCTGGCGCCCAGGCCGTCGATGCCGCGCGACTCGCGTTTCGGCGCGCCGCCGCTCGCGCATGACGCATCGTACTTAGCAGCGTCGGCGAGGATTTCGAGCTTTTCGTAGAGATCCATCTTGAATATGATACTGTATGTATATACAGTATCTCACGAGAGGTAAGGAGTCAAACGCAAATATGCTTGCGCACGCTTCGCGCCTGCCCGCGAGTCATTTTCCCGGAGCCCCTTTATGCGATTCGACTACAAGACGTTCCATATCGATTGCACCGCGCATCACGACCAGGACGGCAGCTACTACGCCCACGCGAAGATCACACATCTGCCGGACGAACACACGGCGCATGTGGAAGTTTTCGAATCCGGCGAACTGGATTCCTTTGCGAGCGAATCGGACGCTATCCACTGCGCGCGGGCGTGGGCCATCGAATGGTGTGACGAGGCGCTCGCTTAGTCATCGCGTGTCTTCCCTCGGCATGGTCTGACGCATCGCCGCCGCATGCGCTTGCGCGCGGCACGGCGATTGCGCTACTCAAACGGTGACGCCGCAGCATTTTGCGAGGCGGCGCACATCGAGACCATCGATCAACGGGAGGACACCATGAAAAACGCGAAGAGAACTCTGCTTGTGTCGGCAATGATGCTGGGCTTGTCGGGCGCAGCGTTCGCGCAGGGCGGCGGTGCCGGTGGCGGTACGGCCGGCGGCAACGGCGCTGGCCAGGGCGGGACCGGCATGAGCACGCCGAACGCAAACGGTGTGACGGGCACGACGTCGGGCGCTTCAGGCGCGAGCACAATGGACTCGTCGCATAGCAACAAGATGCACAAGAACAAGAAGAGCAGTATGGATTCGGGTGCGTCGAGTGGCGGCGCCGGCAAGTCGAACTAAACGTATCGAAGCGTTAATGCTTAAGCGCGCTCGGGCCTCTTCGTGAGCCCGAGCGCGTTTTTCCTTCCACTCGGCGGCACTCCCCACCAAAGTATCCCTACGAGATAGGGATTTCTCCTGCTCCCGCATCGCCGTAACTTAAGCCCTGAGCGCTATCCATTGCGCCGATGCGTCTTCTATCGCCGCGTCGGGCGAAGCATGTTTCGGCGAGTTAGCCATTGCGCTCGATCCCATCCATCGATAAAGCTGCAAGAAGTCCGAGAATCGTGTTTCCCGGCTGCTTGTGCATTCGTTTCAAGGAGCTGGAGCATGAAGGCAAAAGTCAATCCAAAACTCTTCGCGATGATGGCCGCGTGCGCGATCGTCGCCAATGTCGGGACGGCACACGCTCAGGGTATGCCCTCCGACGCGCAGCAACTCGTTCAGACGATGCGTCCGATGTACATGTCGCAAGCCACGCCCGAGCAAGACCAGACCGCCGCAATGCGAGCCGCCCAGACTGATGACGCCGCGTACGGCGGCATGGCCGCGGGCGCGAACGCATCCGCGAGCGGTCGCGCTCAGAGCGGCTGCCGCGACGCGGCCCGCTGCGACATCTTCTTCGGTCAGTAAGCGGACATCGTCCTACCCGACGCGAGTCGTCCACGCGAACGACGCGGTGACCGACTCGCCCGGTTTCAGCACCGCGCCGCCCTTCATCGCGTGGTCGGTATCGAGGTTCACCCAATCCGCCACGTTGCTCACCGGCTCGACGCAGAGCAAATCGGGATGCGACGCCGGCGCGTACACCACCATGTGATCGAACGGCGTCTCGGCGTCGAGCGTGATCGCGCGCCCTTCGTCCGGCCACGCGATCGTCGCCGTGCGCGCCCAGCCGGCGAAGTTGTTGTCGAGATCGAATGCATCGGCGGACATGCCTTCTTTCGACGCCATCGCATCGACGCACGGATGCGCTCCCGCATAGGTCGGCAGCAGATCGGGCGTGCTATGCCACATCGCCGCGACGCGTGCGTGAACGCGTGTGTTTCGCGTCCTTGGATAGTATGGATGATGTCCCATGCCGAAGGGCATCGGCCGATCGGACAGGTTGCGCGCGGAGATCGTGACCGTTAGCGTGTGGGCATCGAGCGCGAATTGCTGCGTCGCTTCATAGGCAAACGGCCAGTGATGCGCCGCTGCGCGCGACGGTTCGTGCAAAAGATGCAGGCACGCGCGCGACTCCGACACCTCGCCCACGCGCCACGGCAAGCGCCATGCGTTGCCGTGAAGCGCATGCGCAAAGGCATTGCCATCGCCGGACAGATCGACGAGCGCATCGTCGAACCGAAAGCGCGCATCGCGAATGCGGTTGCAATACGGCAGCAGCGGAAAGCTCGCCATGCCGAGCGGATCGCGGGCGGCGAGCGCGGCGGGCGTCGCGGGACGCAGCCAGTCGATCGAACGGCCATCGCGTGTTTCGTCGAAGGCCGCGATCGAGCCGCCCACATGCGGCGCGAGCAGCACGCGCCGTGCGCCGTAACGCAGCTCGACGAGCGTGTCGGACAGTGCGGCGCTCAATATGCGAACTGCCGGTAACTTTCGTCGAAGGTGCGCGCCGTCTTCTCGACCAGCGGATTGAAGCGCAGCAGACGCCGCGCGCGCGCCGGCAGTTCGGCGAACACGTCGCGCGGCACGTCGATATGCACTTCAGGCCGGAAGTACCACGCGCGGCTGTAGCCGATCACCACCATCGGACGCGGCTCGCCGCTCAGATTCGGCGTGCCCCGATGCAGCCCGCGCACATCGCGAATCATCACGTCGCCGACTTTCATCGGCACCTGCTCGGCAGCGAAGCGCCCTGCCTCCAGACCGGCGAGCGCGTCGTCCCGCGACATGCGATGCGTGCCGCGCGTCGTTTCGAGCGGACCGTTGCGCTCATCGACATCGACGAGCGGGAAATTCACCGCAAGCTGAAATGAAGGCGTCTCGGGCGCGTCGTCGAAAAGTGCCGGCGTATCGCGATGCCAGTCCTGGTATTCGGAGCCGGCCACGGGCGTATCGGTGGCGAGTTGACACATCACCGGATCGCGCCCGGCCACGCGCTCGACGATCCCGACGATGTCTTCATCGCAAAAGATCGACGGGTCCGCAAACGCGCCTTCGAACGGCAGCGTGACGTAGTAGCGGCCCGGTCCGCGATTACCGCTCGTCGATGCTTCGCGCGCGGCTTCGATATGCGGATGCAAGAGCGGCGCGAAGGCATCGTTCCAGGCTTCGAGCGCGGCACGTGGGAAATGGTCGCGCAACAGCACGAAGCCGTCTCGTTCGAACGCTTCGGCGAACGCGTCTCGCGTGCTCTCGTCGTATTTGCCCATGCGCCCTCTCCTCGTTGCGAGTGCGAGGACAGAATCGCACGCGTGTAATCCGTTCGTCAATATTATTAGTAATAACCGGTGAAAACCCTGATTCGAAATGACCAATAAACTCGTGCTTTCCGCGGCATTCATCACTAATATTAGTGGCAAGTTCCTCCGGCCCGCGCGACACGATTCGCGGAAGCTTCAGACGCCGCACGCGGCACGCACAATGAAAAAATCCACGCAACGCCGCCCGACGATGACCGACATCGCGAAGCTCACCGGAGTCTCGCAATCGACGGTCTCGCTCGTGCTGAACAACGCAAGCGGCGCGAAGTTTTCCGACACTACGCGCGACAAGGTGCTGCGCGCCGCGCAGGAGCTCGGCTATCGCATGACGCAGCGCGAACCGGTCGCCGCACTGGAGAGTCAGGGCGAACGCAACCTGATCGTCTATCTCGCCGACGAAATTTCGACGAGCCCGCATCCGGTCGTCAGCATCGACGGCGCGCGCGATGCCGCGTTCGCCAACGGGCGCATGCTCGCGGTCTATTCGACGCACGGCAACGCGGAGATCGAGGCGCGCGTGCTCGACGCGACGCTCGGCAATCCGAACGTGCTCGGCGTGATCTACGCGACGGTCTATACGCGCCGGGTGACCTTGCCCGCGCTCCTGGCCAGGGTTCCGACCGTGCTGCTCAACTGCTATACGAGCGATGCGAGCGTGTCGTCGGTCGTGCCCGCGGAGGTCGCGGGCGGCCACACCGCGACGGATCATCTGCTGGCCGCAGGCCACAAGCGCATCGGTTATATCAACGGCGAGCCGTGGCAGGATGCGGCGCGCGATCGGCTGAAGGGTTATCGGACCGCGCTCGCGACGGCCGACTTGCCATACGCGCCGGAGCTCGTGCGCGAAGGCGACTGGAGTCCGGGCACGGGCTTCGAACAAACGCTCTCGCTGATGCGCGAGCCGAATCCGCCGACCGCGATCTTTTGCGCGAACGACCTGATGGCGCTCGGCGCGATCGAGGCGCTCAAACAACTCGGCCTGCGCGTACCCGACGACGTCTCCGTGCTCGGCTATGACGATCAGGAAATCGCGCGGCACACGCATCCGCCGCTTTCTACCGTCGTGCTGCCGAACTACGAGCTCGGGCGCTGGGCGGTCGAGACACTGCTTCAGGAAGAAGAAAACCGTGCCGCGGGCGCGCCGGTGCGACGCCGCACCGTGAAGCTCGACGGTCCGCTGATCGAACGCGGCTCGGTCAGGGAAATCACCGTAGCAAAACAGCTCGCAATTAATAATATTAACGATTGACCAGTAATAAAACGCGATGAAATAATCGCCGAAGTCGCAGTACGCATGACCACTCTCGCAGCAGGCAGACCGGGCAACACAAGCATCGGCACTACTAGAAAAAGGCAAACCATCCTATGGAGGAAGACATGCTGTCGCTAGAGAAGAAATCGCGCCTGGGCCTGCGCCCGCTCGCCGCCGCACTGACCGCCCTGACGCTCGCGGCCGGCTTCACCGCCGCCCACGCCGCCGATGACGGACTGCCGAAAATCCCGAACAAGAAGCCGTTGAAGGTCGGCTTCGCGCAGACGGAGAGCAACAACCCGTGGCGTCTCGCGGAAACGAAGAGCTTCAAGGATATCGCCGCGAAATGCGGCTGGCAGATGGTCATGACCGACGCCAACAGCTCGGCGGCCAAGCAGGTCTCGGACATCCAGAGCATGATCGCGCAGCACGTCGATCTGCTGGTGTTTCCGCCTCGTGAAGAGAAGCCGCTCGTGCCCGTCGTGATGCAGGCGAAGAAGGCTGGCATTCCGGTGATTCTCGTCGATCGCAACATCGACCAGTCGATGGCGAAGGCGGGCAAGGACTACATCACGTTCATCGGCTCGGACTTCATCGATCAGGGGCACCGCGCCGCCGACTGGCTCGTGAAGGCGACCAACGGCAAAGCGACCATCATCGAACTGGAAGGCTCGACGGGCGCTTCCGCCGCGAACGATCGCAAGAAGGGCTTCGACGAAGTCATCGCGAAGAATTCGGGCATGAAGATCGTCGCGTCGCAGAGCGGCGACTTCGCCCGCGACAAGGGCCGCCAGGTGATGGAGACGCTGCTGCAGGCGCATCCGGATGTGACCGCCGTCTATGCGCACAACGATGAAATGGCGCTCGGCGCGATCGCCGCGATCAAGGCGGCGGGCAAGCAGCCGGGCAAGGACATCGTGCTCGTGACGATCGACGGCACCAAGGGCGGCCTCGAAGCGATCAAGGCGGGCGAACTCGGCGCGAGCGTGCAGTCGAGCCCGTTCTTCGGGCCGCTCGCATGCGATGTCGCGCAGAAGTACGCGAAGGGCGAAACGATTCCGCCGTGGGTGAAGGTTTCGGATCGCTTCTACGACAAGAGCAACGTCGACGCGAGCATGCAGTACGGGTACTGAGCGGAGTGTGTGTGTCTTGCGGGCGCCTGATCGAAGGCGCTCGCTTTTTCATTTCGACGGACTCACGGCATGGCTCAGACTCCCCTTCTCGACATGCAGGACATCGACATCGCGTTCGGCGGCGTCGCTGCGTTGAAGCGCGCGCGCCTCTCGGTCGCGGCGGGCGAAGTGCACGCGCTCATCGGTCAGAACGGCGCGGGCAAGTCCACGCTCATCAAGATTCTGACGGGCGCATATCGCAAGAGCGCGGGCACGATTCGCTTCGATGGCCGCGAGGTCGATTTCCGCACACCGAAGGACGCACGCGAAGCAGGGATCAGCACGATCTATCAGGAGATCAATCTCGTGCCGTTCCGCTCGGTCGCGGAGAACATCTTTCTCGGACGTGAGCCGCGCCGTCTCGGTCTCATCGACTGGAAGACGGTGCAGCGGCGCGCGGCCGAATTGCTAGAATCCTTCGGATTGCGAATCGATGTGAAAAAACCCGTGCGCGAATATTCCACCGCGATCCAGCAGATGGTCGCGCTCGCGCGGGCGGTGTCGTCGGATGCGAAGCTCGTCATCATGGACGAATCGACGTCCTCGCTCGACGAACGCGAGGTCGAACTGCTCTTCACTGTCGTGCGCCGTTTGCGCGACGACGGGCGCGCGGTGATCTTCGTGTCGCATCGGCTCGATGAGCTGTATGCGCTGTGCGATCGCGTCACCGTGATGCGCGACGGTCAGACCGTCGCTGAAAACTCGATGCAGGAGATGGACAAGCTGAAGCTCGTCACCACGATGCTCGGCCGCACGCTCGCCGCCGTCGTGCACGAAGATAGCGCGGTGAAGGAAGCGAATCTCGCGAAACGCGGACCTGTTGCGCTCTCCGCGCAAGGCCTCGCCGCGGGCACGAAAGTCACGGACGTATCGCTCGATGTGCATGCGGGCGAAGCCGTCGGTCTCGCGGGTCTGCTCGGCTCGGGACGCACGGAGACGATGCGCCTTCTCTTCGGCGCGGACCGTCCGGCGAAGGGCGCGCTCGCTGTCGGCGGCGAGAATGCCGCGTTCAAATCACCGAAAGATGCGATTGCACGCGGCATCGCTTATCTCACGGAAGATCGCAAGGCCGAAGGCATCGTGCCGGAGCTGTCCGTGCGCGACAACCTCACGCTCGTGTGCCTGCCCGCGCTGACGAAGCGCGGCGTGGTCGATATCGCGAAGCAGCGCGAGATCGTCGATGGTTTCGTCGAATCGCTCGGCATCAAGCTGCGTTCGCCGGATCAGCCGATACGCGAGCTCTCGGGCGGCAATCAACAGAAGGTGCTGCTCGCGCGCTGGCTCGCGACCCACCCTCGCCTCCTGCTGCTCGATGAACCCACGCGCGGCATCGATGTCGGCGCGAAAGCCGATGTCGCAAAGATCGTGCGCGAGTTGCGCGATGCGGGACTCGCGGTGCTGCTGTCCGCATCGGAACTGGAAGAACTCACGGCCGTGGCCGATCGCGCGGTCGTGATACGCGATGGCGAAACGGTCGCGCAACTCGACGGCGCGCAGATGAACGAGGCATCCATCATGGACGCGATCGCGTATGGCGCGGGCGCGGAATCGACGCTCGCCGAGGCGGTGGAGGAGGCGAAACATGATCGATGACACGCAACGCGCCGCACCGATCGTGCAGGCGCCCGTGAAGAAGAAACGCGGCGTCGCGATCCAGCGCGAAGTCGCGGTGCTGCTCGCGATGATCGTCTTCAACCTGATCTTCACGCAGCACTTCCTTTCGTTGCAGACGTTCAACGTGAATCTCACGCAAGTGGTGACGATCGTGATCGTCGGCATCGGCATGACGCTCGTCGTTGCGACGGGCGGCATCGATTTGTCGGTCGGTGCTTCGATGGCGATTGCCGGTGCGCTCGCGCCGATGCTCTTCATGAATATCGACGGGCCGCTCGGCATCATTCTCGCGTTCACGTTGCCGGTCATCGCCGCTGCGTTATGCGGCGTGTTCAACGGCTTTCTCGTTACGCGTCTGAACGTGCAGCCGATCGTCGCGACGCTCGTGCTATTCATCGCGGGACGCGGCATCGCGCAGGTCGTCACCGATGGCAGCCTGCAGGCGTTCAACAATCCCGCGTTTCAGTGGATCGCGCTCGGCAAGGTGGCGGGCGTGCCCTTCCAGATCCTGTTGATGCTCGTGCTAGTCGCACTCTTCACATGGATCGTGCGCAAGACGCTGTTCGGCAAATATCTGCTCGTGACGGGCGGCAACGAGGATGCCGCGTATCTCTCCGGCATTCCGACGGCGCGCGTGAAGATGATCGCGTACACGGTATGCGCGGCGCTCGCGGGACTTGCGGGGCTCATTTCGATCTCGGTGAATTCGTCGTCGGATGCGAACGTGGTGGGCCTCGGCGTCGAACTCGATGCGATCGCGGCGGTCGCGGTCGGCGGCACTGCATTGACCGGCGGCAAGGCGTATATCACGGGCACGCTGATCGGCGCGCTCATCATTCAGTTGTTGCGTTACACGCTGCTCGCGCACGGCATTCCGGATGCCGCCGCGCTCGTGCTCAAGGCCGCGATCATCATTGCCGCGGTGTACGTGCAACGCAAGCGAGGCTGACTTTTCCATGAAGAAGAACCTGCCCATTCTGATCGCGCTCGTCGCGTTGCTCGTGCTGGGCGTCACGCGTTATGAGCATTTTCTGTCGGCGTATAACGTGACGTCGTTCTGGCGATACAACTCGATGTTCCTGTTGATATCGATCGGCATGGCGTTCGTGATCATCACGGGCGGCATCGATCTGTCGGTCGGAGCGGTGGCTGCGCTCGCGAGCGTCGTATCGGCGTTGGCGAGTCCGCATGGCGCGCTGGCCGGCGTGATCGCCGGGTCGTTCGCGGGGTTGGCGGTCGGCGTGTTGAACGGGCTCGTCATCACGCATATGCGGATACTGCCGTTCATCGTCACGCTGGCGACGAGCCTCGGCGCGCATGGGCTCGCGCTTTTGCTCGGTCATAACGATGCGGTGGCGATATCGTCGGATACGAACTTCGCCGCATTCGGGCAAGGCGATTTTCTGGGCCTGCCGATTCCCGGGATCGTCTGCGCGGCGGCGGCGGTGATCGGATGGATCGCGTTGCGCAGTTCGCGGTTCGGGCGGCATGCGCTGGCGATCGGCGGCAGCGAAGAGGCATCGCGGTTGATGGGCCTGAACGTCGATCGCACGCTGGTCTGCGTTTATGCGGTTTCGGGTTTGCTAGCAGGCATCGCCGGCGCGATTCTCGCCGCGCAGTTCGGCGCGGGGCAGCCGAACGAGGGCGTCGGCTGGGAGCTGTTTGCGATTTCGGCTGTGGTGCTCGGCGGCACGCGATTGACTGGCGGCGAAGGTTCCATCGCGATGACGATCGCCGGTGTCGCGCTGCTTGGGCTCGTGTTCAATCTTTTGAACTTTGAAAACGGGCTGGGGTATATCTCGCTTTCGGCTTATTGGCAGTCGGTGATACGTGGGTTGTTTTTGTTGCTGGTTATTGTGTTGCAGGCGCGGGTGTTGGGTGGAAAAAAAGCGGTGAAGGTGGCGCGTTGATTCGTGGGTTTTAGCTGGATCTAAGGCAACGCTGAACAAGTAGCTGGATTCATCGAAACGGACGCGAAATGTTGGGGATTCAAATGAAGGACGCAATGACTGAACCAACGTTTACGGCTCAGTTGGCCCGTTTGATATTGAGCATCATGTCGGCAGCCATCGTCCACGAGCGCCTTCGGATTTTCGTAGATCGCCTGCGCCGTATCGCCGACCGCCTTCTGCGCCTCCGAATAACCGTGATAGTCGTACCAACCTGTCGCGTCTGAGAATCCTTCAGCGGTCTGCGACACGCAGCATAAGCTTCGCCGCGCCCCATACCATGGCTCCAGCCCTTAACCGCATCCCACCCTGCCGAGCCGAAGCCGTCACCACACCAATCGCCTGATGCAGCAAACCCTTCTCCGGCGGCGGATTCGTGTCTCCGACGACGTTTCCCTCGGCGTCGATGGAACCACTGGTCAGCGGCACCGTAACATAGGTGCCCGTACAGTTGCCGTTGTTCATCGTGCAGGGATCGCCGTCACGAAATGATCCGATTGCCGCCGATCTTTACTGTGCTGCTGCCGTTGGTCGGCTTCACCTCACACCGCCTATCGCGCCCGGCCTCACACCGGTTGGACATCCAACGGCTAAAGGCCGTCGATTGCTTACGCAGTCTGCACGTGCTCAAACAGGACTGCCACGTAACTTCCCCGGTTGCATAATAAGTCGAGCATCATTTTTCCTTGCACGGGATTTCTCCGCAATCTTCACTAAATCGTCTATGTTTCTCGGGCACGCGTGATACTCCGAAGGTTCGAGTTCGTAATATTCCTCATACTCTGCGAGAGAGTTTGCGACGGGTATCGATATATAGAATTTCCCCGTCGCTTGCTCAATTCCGACACTGAATCGCTCGTCTACAAATATATACTTATCGACAAATTTCACTTTATCAAACCTCAGAACGTCAAAGGACTCACCGAGTACCGCTCAGCGGACACATTGCCTAAATCGACTACGGCTTCCAGGCTACCAGTTGGCAATTTTCCGCCTGGTATCCACAAGTCGTTTGCTCCTGCTTCATTTCCGCTTGGGATACGGAGCCCGAGATCTCGGGGATCAGGTATATCGACCCGTACAAGTTCGTTTGAGTCCAGAAAACCGTCAGGCAATCCCAACGCCTCTTCCATCGCACGAGCATTGCCGCCTGTAGACTGTAGCAGAACGTCGGCCTGTTGCTTCGTCATAACGAATGACGTTCCGTCCCTCTGCGCCGGCCCGTACTTTTCAAGGTTACTCTTGCTCATAAAGCGAGAGGCACCGCCGTCGAATTGACTGAGATGGCTTTCGATAACCTCCGCGGACATGTAGGTTTCAGGAAGCGGTCTCTCTCCTTTCGGTATAGCTCTAATCCTATCAATGGTTGAGGAATCTAATGGGAAACTCTCTGTCGCGTCCGCTCCGTGATCTTGAACTTTAATTCCGTCGCCCACGGGCCCAGACTCACCGATTTCAGCCGCCTTTCCCACTTGCGAAATGGCTTCGCTCGTTTCGTCCACCTTGCCCGTTGCACTCGCCGCCTTTGCAGTCTTACTCGCCGTACTCGCCGCTTCTCCAGCCTTCACCGCCGCGTTGGCCACCTCTCCGCCTTTACCCACGGCGCCAATACCGCCAACGAACACCCCGCCGACATCAAACACCCCTCGTCCGATCGCCTCGCCGTAGTCGCCGTTGCTCCACGCCTCGATATACGGCCTGGTGATGCCTTCCACGATTGCCTTCGGGTTGTCGCGGATCGCGTCGACCGTATCTCCGACCGCCCTCTGCGTCTCTGAATACCCGTGATAGTCGTACCAACCTGTCGCGTCTGAAAGTCCTTCAGCGGCCTGCGACACGGGCGTAAGCTTGGTCGCGCCCCATGCCATATGGCCCACGCCCTTGACGGCATCCCATGCTGCCGAACCGAACCCCGTCACCACACCCGTCGCCTGATGCAGCAAACCCTTCTGCGGCGGCGGATTCGTGTCACCTACGACGTTTCCCTCAGCGTCGATGGAGCCACTGGTCGGAGGCACAGTCACATAGGTGCCCGTACAATTGCCGTTATTCATCGTGCAGGGATCGCCGTCGCGGATGATCGGATTGCCCCCGATCTTCACCGTGCCGCTGCCGCTGGTGGGTTTCACCTCGCCGCCCACCGTCCCCGACTTGACCCCCGTCGCGCAGCCCGCTTCATCTCCGGTGCAGGTGGGCACCACACTCTCACTCAGCGTATAGGCCGATTTGCCGTTGAAACGCACGTTCGACGCCACGCCCGTCGATCCCGACAAATCCGCGAAGACCGGATAGGGCACCGGCGGCGTCGCCCCGCCACAGGGCGTTTTGCAGACATCCGGCGTCGAACTGACGGCCTTGAAGCTGCCGCTTTGACGCGCCGCGAGCTTATTACCCTTCGAAAAGTGCTTGTCTTCCTGCGGCGACTTCAGCGGCTTATAGCGCCCCGACAGGAAGCGCTTAACCACCTGATCGGCCGCCCAGTCGAAGATGTCGCGATAGACATGACGCGGTGGCTCATTCCACGGATTCGGCTGCTGCCAAAGCCTGTCGCCGTTAGCGCGCGCCGCTTGCGCCTGCTTGAGACTGTCGATCTTGTAATGCGCACGAAACGCGTCGGCCGCATCCTGGTCGATCACAATCACTAGTGGCTCACTCATGCGGCCGCCCCGTCATTTGTATCTTTTCTTGGTTAGAGATGAAGCGGGCCTCGAATCGCTCAGCCTCATGCGACACCGCCGCGCGCCACACGAGCACGACCTGCGGCACCGCTTGTGTCAAGTCCACGTGCAGCGTATCTAGATTCAGCGCCGCATCGGTCAGATCACCGTTCATATAGAGCCAGCCCATCGGTAGATGACCCGGCAAGCGCAAGGTCAACTCCGTGTCGCCGTTCGCATTGACGCGCGCCTGCGGATGATCAACTGGCACGAGGTTCGTAAGCACCAGCGTCTCATCGCCCTTCAGATACGCTGTCTGTAGCGCCGGATGCGCGCCGTTCCAATAAGCGAAATCGAAGTCATCAGGCAGACCCGGATGTTGACTTTCAAGCCATCGCTCGTCGTAAGTGCCCGCCCTTCGCAGACGAGGCGCCCATGCGCGGCCCATTACACCGAGACCAACTGGTGGGGGCAGCGATTCGTCCGGATTCGCAAGCCACGCGTTCCAATGCTCCGATGTGATCGACGCCTCAGGCGCTTCGATTCTCGGGGCAGGCACACGATCAGGCCGCACTGCATCGATGTACCATTGCGTCATGAAGCCCGTCCCGAGCGGGTTGCTCTGGCAGGCCGCGTGCTGCATCGAGTCGTCGTCATGCTTGATTGAGCATTGGCCACCCAGCGCATGCTCGTAGCGCATCGGGAGCGTCACAAAGGGTTCGGGGTCGTTCAATACCCAACCGTTACCCTTGCGCACAAACTCACGGGATCCGTAGACCCGCACGCGGCGGTTCAACAACGACTTGCCGTTCGCGGCGACCAACGTCGCGCTGACATCGAAGCACGACACGGCGCGACCACCGGGCACGTGAGCGTCGGCGCACACGATCACGTCGCAGCGCGGCTTGTAAGGCGCGAGATCACTCTCAGCCTTCACCGACGACTCATTCGGCTCCCCGTAGTAAATGTCGGAGGTAGCGAGTGGCGTCTGGTCCTTCGCGAGCGTGAGCACGCCATTGCGCAACTCGAAGCTCTGACGCAATACCACCGTGCGAAAGCGTCGATTTCCGGGCGCGACCGAGCCGAACGCCATGGCCGGGAATGGCGTGAAATTTTGAAACTGCATCGACGTGAGCCTCTAGTTGATGTCCACGTCGTGGCCGTTGATCTGCACCGGCCCCGCACCTTCAATCAGCAACGTGACGCCGCGAAGCGTGATGCTGCCGTTCTTCTCCATCACCAGCGTCGCCGCACCGGTCGTCATTTCGATACGATCGCCCGCCAGCAGGGTGAAGTTCTTGCCAACTTCGGTCGTCTGCATCTGCGAGACCGTGATGCTGCGATCGTTGCCTATCGTGATCGTCTCGTTATGCTCGGCGTCGCTGACCAAATCGCGCTCCGCATGAATCCAGAGTTCCTCTTCGCCTTTTCGGTCCTCGAAGCGAATCGCATTGGCGTTCTCGTACCCACCACCTTTGGTCGAGCGCGTAAGCACACCACTTTGCGTGGCGTTCTGTGGCAGCTTCCACGGCGGCATGGTCTGTGCGTTGTAGACCTGCCCGATCACGATCGGACGATCCGGATCGCCATTCTCAAAGTCGACAATCACTTCCGTCCCCACGCGCGGCACGCCGATGCTTCCATAACGCGCGCCCGCGCCCGGATACGCCACGCGTATCCAGCACGACGACGTGTGATCCTTCGCGGGCGACCTGTCCCATTGAAACTTGACCTTGACCCGCCCGTACTGGTCGGTCCAGATATCGCTATCGTTGTATCCCGTCACCACCGCCGTCTGCGGGCCCGTCGTGCGCGGCTTGTCATCCGAACGCGGCGCCCGGAACATCACCGTGTTGGGCTGCACTTCGAACGTGGTCTTGAATTCCGTCTTGCCCGCCGCTGTCACGTCGCCGCGTTCCTGCGCGTCGACACCGGTCTTGATCACCAGATACCGGCGATTGGCGTCTTTCTGCGCAAAGCCCTCGAGACTGAACACCGTGCCGCACACCACATTGCGCAGGTTTCCCGCACCATAGGCCCGCTCACCGCGTGAACGATGCTCCTGAATGCGGATCAGCGCCAACCGCCCACCGGCCTTCGGATCCGCGTAATCGCCCGGCCACTGGTAACGCTCCAGATCATTCCAGATGGTCTCCTGCGGCATTTGCTTTTCTGCCGTCAGATCGGCGCCCGGTTGCCTGAAGTCGTAGTCGTTGTAGGTCCACACACCCGGTTGCAGCGTCTGAGCGACACTGAACTCGCTGACGTACTCTTCGTCGATCTTGTTGCCCGGCGGGTAGTACGACAGCGTTTGATACGCCTCGCTCTCCACGGGCTTGTGCGCACCGATGTTGTCGACGATGACCACCCGGTGGTAGCCGTTCGAATGCTCAACGAACCAGTACAAGCCGTGCTCGGCCATCAAACGCTGAACGAATGCGTAGTCCGATTCTCCATACTGGACCTGATACTCGAGCGCCGGATAGCTTTCACCAAGGCGCCAATCGCACGAATGTGCGTACGGACGCAGCACGTCTCGCACGATGTCCACGACCGACTTATTCTGGAAAATACGGAAATCGGTGCGCTCCCGCGCTAAATCGATCCAAGGCTTGAGTTTCACCTCATAGCGCGCCTGCCGATTGCCCTGACCGAGGTATCGGGCCTCGAACACCAGACCGGTGATCTCGCGCTCGCACGCGCCGATATTGCCCATGCCCAGACCGCCGGGCAGCCCCGGAATGTACTTCCCGAAGCCCTCGCATTGAACAATCACCGTCAGCGGCTTGGCGATCATCGCTTTCAGATCGATGTTCGCCGCCACTTGCTCGGGCACGAAGGCTTCCGCGGGCGTCGTGAGTTCCAGCGTGTATTCGAACCCCTTGGACAGCGCTTCCTCGCCCTTGATCGAGCGCAGTTGCAGCAGCGGACCGCCCGTCGGCGATTTGGGCATCGCAGTGCCATCGACCGATAACGTGCGCGTAGAGCGGAAATTCAGCAACGAAGTCAGCAACGGGAACCTCCAAAGACATCAGGCAATACTGTGTTGTTCATCATTTTTCTTTTCTCGTCCGATCCGCTCAGACCACCCCGCGCACGCCCATGCGCACCGGAAGACTGGCGATCAGGCCGCGTTGGAGGGTGTACAAATCGAGTTGGACGAATGAATGCGCCGACACGTGACGGCCAAGGTAGCGATCCACCACCACGCCGAAGAGATAAGGACTGGACGCGCCGAAGCCCTTTTCATCCACCGTCAGACGGATGCCGTAGCCTCGACCGAAGGGAATCGGACCTCGCCCCGGCAGCTTGCGCGTGACGCCTTCAATCTTCAGACTGACGATCGACTCGATCTGCTGGCGCGCCTCGGTGCCTTCCTCCACGAAGCGTCGCAGTAGCTTGCGCAGCGCTTCGGCCGACCGGTCTTCGTCGAATAAATCCAGCGTGTCCATGCCCGCGTTCAACTGGCCGATCAAATCCCAGGCCGATCGGCCTTGCGCGAGCGGCGGCTTCGGCGCGCTCGGCGCGCGCACCAGGCCGATACTGCCGATGGGTGTCGACTCGAGCGGAGCGAGATCGGTCTTGCCGTTGCACGTCAGCAGGTTGGGCAAATCACCGTTGGTGACCCATACGTCCGCGGACAGATAACTCAGCGGCGACGCATAAGGCTGTTCATGCCGATCGACCAGGGCCGCGATCAGGTCCGAGCCGGTATAGGGCGTACGCGTGCCATAGCGACGCGAGGCGTCGCGTGACTCCCGCGGCGTGCGGCGCACGGTATAGAAGCGCTCGCTGTTCGACTCGTCCCGATTGAAGGCGTCATGGCGCGGCAGGAATTCCAGTTTCTCGGAAGTCGACTCGATATGACCGAAGAGACGCTCGATGCGAAACACTTCATAGTCCGGCGCAACCGGACGCACCACGGCTTCGTTATCGGCCTGAAACCTGCGCTTGCCATTGCTCAATTCGATCGATTCGATCTCCAGCGGAAACAGATTGACGACCGGTGTGCAGAACAGCGCGAAGTTGCTGAGACCGACCTGTTCGGCAAGGTCGCGCGGCGGCTGATTGAGCAACACGACGATCTCGGCTTCATGCCCTGCGATTCTGCTCAGTCCTGTGCGCAAACCGGTCAGCGTGAAGAACCAGAATCGCGAAGGGAAGCTGAAGTATTCGTGGATCAGGTTATGGCCATTGAACTTCTCGGCAATCAATGGCAGGACGCCTTGTCCCGGTTCCAGTGCCTCGTGCTCCACCACTTCGGGCGTCACGACGTGAAACACGCCATCCTGCTGCGCGAACTGTCCCGGCACGCTGATTACGCAACCCAGCGCTGCGGTATGCACCAACTCGAAGAGTCTGGAGGCGATCGCTTCGTCACCCGAAAGATACACAGGCAGGCGGTCGAGGTTGAGCAAATCCTTGATTGCGCGGCCTGCGGTGCGCAAGCGAAGTCTGAGCGCGCCGCGGACCTTTCGGTAGTCAGGCGAGCGCCGTTCGAGGGAGGGAATATCCGGTGGCGCCGCCGTCAGTTGAGCAGCAACGATTTCAAGCGGATAGAGCGTGACGTCCTGCGTGCTGCAAAACCCGCACTCGACGTCTTCGCCTACCGGCGCTGCGCTGGTCAATACCGCGCCACGTGCAATCTTGAATCCGGACAGGACATCGCCCTCGAACTCGCCCGGGTAAAAGCGGGCGACGGCAACCGCGGGTGTGGGTGCGCTGTAGTTTGGAAAAACTGTTTCAATCAGCGATTGGGTGAACTGCGGGAAGCTATCGTCGATCTTGCATTGCGCACGTGCCGCAACGAAACTGAACGCCTGAATGAGTCGCTCGATATACGGGTCGCCGATCTCGCCTTCGACCTGCATGCCGAGACGCCGGGCCACCTTCTTATGCCCCTTGGACCATTCGCCCGCGAGCTCCATCATGAAGGATAACTGAGCGTTATAAGCATCAAGAAACTGCTGGTCCATTCCTTCCTAACCCCACGTCCTTCTTGGACCGCGACTCCATGAGCATTAAACGCGAACAGCACTGACCGCGTAGACGACAGTTGCTTCGCGATCTCCAAGTCGCGCAGAGAGATCTTCTAGCGCGTTTCAGATTAAACGTTTGCTAACATTTTTCCAAACGGAAAAGTCTTAAATGGAGAACAAAGCGAACAGAGCGATGCCCACGGCGTTCCACCCTCAATGACCGTACGCATCCCCGCGCGTTGCACAAGTGCTAACAAAAAAACAGCCCGAGCACACAAATGCGCCCGGGCCGCCAACCAACCAAAAACCAAAACCCCTCAAGCGTGCCGATGCTCCGGCAACCCCTCATGCGCATCCTCGCGCCGCACCCCGCCGCCCGCCTTCGCACCAGGAATCTCCCGCCCACGCAGCGAGCACCCCACCGTCTCCGTAACGAACAACAACGCAATCGCCCCCACCGCGCAAGCGCCCATCATGTAATACGCCGGCACCAGCGTGCTGCCCGTGCGGCCGATGAGCCAGTCGGTGACCATCGGCGCGGTGCCGCCGAAGATCGACGTCGAAATGTTATAGGCGATCGCCATCCCCGCATAACGCGCCTGCGTCGGGAACATCGCGGGGAACATCGCCGAGATGCTCGCGAGTTGCGGCACATAAAGCAGCCCCAGCACGCCGAGACCGATCAGCGCGCCGGCAATGCCATGCGACATCAGCGTGAACATCGGCACGGCCGCGACGAAGATGCCGACGAGCGAAAGCCACCACACCTTCTTGCGCCCGATGCGATCCGACAACGCGCCCGCGAACGGCAGCAGCACCATCATCGACAACATGCCGATCAGGGGCAGCAGCAGCGAAAGGTTGTCGCTCATGCCGAGTTCCTTCTTCATGAAAGTCGGCATGTACGCGAGCAGCACGTAGTTCACCACGTTCAGCGCGACGACCAGCCCGCCGAGTTGAAGCAGCGGCTTCCAGTAGCTCGCGAAAAGCTCGCGCAACGGCAGGCCCGCGTGGTGCTCGCGTTCGGACGCTTCGGCGCACTCGCGGAACACCGGCGTATCTTCCATCTTCGAGCGCAGATACAGTCCGATCAGACCGAGCGGCGCCGCGACGAGGAACGGCAGGCGCCAGCCCCATGCGTGCATCGCGTCGTTGCCGAGCAGGACCGAGCAGCCGAGCATCAGGAACGCGCCGAGCGAGAAGCCCGCCAGCGTGCCGAACTCCAGGAAACTGCCGCAAAAGCCACGCTTGTGATCGGGCGCGTACTCGGCCATGAAGGTCGCCGCGCCGCCGTACTCGCCGCCCGTCGAGAAGCCCTGGATCATGCGCAAGGCGACGAGCGACGCCGGCGCCCACAGGCCGATGCTCGCATACGATGGCAGGACGCCGACGAGCAGCGTCGCCATCGACATGATGATGATGGTCAGCGCGAGCACATGCTTGCGCCCGAGCCGGTCGCCGAGCGGTCCCCAGAAGAGTCCGCCGAGCGGCCGGACGAGGAAGGAAATCGCAAAGGTCGCGAGCGCGAAGAGCGTGGCCTGCGCCGTGCTGCCGGGAAAGAGCGCGGCTGAAATATAGGTGAGGCCGTAGCTGTAGATGCCGTAGTCGAACCACTCGGTCGCGTTGCCGATGGCCGACGCCGCCATCGCGCGTCTGATGGGTGCGCGCGACTGCGCGTCTTGCGTCGTGGAGGGTTGCACGTAACTCATAGTCGTTGTCCGGGTGCGTCAGTGGCCCGGTGCTGCGCCCGAGTTCGCGCGCCACGCACCGCCTTGAGTTCAAGATACAGACGCATCCCGCATGCCTCGCATGTCCTAGGACGATCGGGACGCTGGGGTTTTCCCCGAAGCACCGGCGATTCTTGCCGATGCGTCGCCGATATCGCGGGCTTTTTACCGCGTGTCATAGGACATTCGCGCCGGCACGCGATCAAGGCTCGGGATTGGCGATGTCCGCCGTGACGATGCGTCTGCCGAGCGCTTCGGCGGCATGTCGCGCGTCCTCGCTCGATTCGAACGGGCCGATGGTCTCGCAGCCATCGAATGGATAGAGCACGCGCTTGTCGCGCTTGCGAACCACCTTGAGTGTGCCGATGTGCATGCCCGTCGCGTTGACCACATACGACGCGTAGATGTCGAAGCCTTCGTACGTCCCTGCTTCGGAGGTGAGTGTGGTTCTGGGCATCGATCTGGACATGTTCTCGAACGTCGTGGCTGCGTGAGTACGCAATGTGCTTGTGTCGGTATCGGTTCAGCAAATTGCGTTCCGAACGTCCGGCGCGTTCCCGTCCGATGATGCAAAGACACCGGAGCGCGGTTGCAGGCGGGCCTGCCGCGCACAAGGCCGACACAAACCGAAGCCGTTTTCCATGCGAGAATTCGAAAATCGCCTGCGTGCCGTGAACCATCGCGCAAGCGATTCGAACCTTAATACGTGCATTGCCGGCACATGACGTCGCCGCATCGAGACCGGGCGAGGAGACCAAGCGTCGATGAAAGCTGACAATCTGATCGCGGATACGAGGATGAACGGGCTGGACCCGAGCTTTCTCCTGGGCGGCGGCGAAATGGGCGCGCTCATCCGCGAAATCGATTGGACACAAACCGCGCTCGGCTCGCCCGAACACTGGCCGCAAAGTCTCAAGACGGCCATCCGCATCATGCTGACGTCGCGCCAGCCGATCTGGGTCGGCTGGGGGCCCGACCTGCTCTTCTTCTATAACGACGCGTACAAGCCAATCATCGGCGGCAAGCATCCGCAGGCACTCGGCCGGCCGACGTCGGTCGTGTGGCGCGAAATCTGGAACGAGATCGGCCCGCTGCTCGACACCGCGCTCGTGGGCGTCGAAGGCACCTACGTCGAACAGAAGCTCCTCATCATGGAGCGCAACGGCTTTCCCGAGGAAACGTATTACACGTTCTCCTACAGCCCGATTCCCGACGACCGCGGCGGCGCGGGCGGCATCATCTGCGCGAACAGCGACGACACGCAACGCGTGCTCGGCGAGCGCCAGTTGAATGTGCTGCGCGAGCTGGCGGCATCGGCGGCCGACGCGCGCACCTGGCGCGAGGCGTGCGAACGTTCGATGAACGCGCTCGAAGGCGCATCGCGCGACATGCCCTTCGCGCTGCTCTATGCGGTCGATCCCGGCGGCGACACGGCGGCGCTCGTCGGCGCTTGCGGCATCGGGCCGGAGCATCGCGCCGCGCCCGCGATCCTGCACGCGGCGCACCCGAACCCGTGGCCCTTTCACGAGGTGCTGCGCGACAACGAGGCGCGCATCGTCACGCATCTGGATCGCCTCATCGACGCGCCGCTGCCCACCGGCGCATGGAGCGTCGCGCCGGCGAGCGCGGTGATCGTGCCCATCGCGCCCTCGGGCGAAACGGGCCTTTCGAGCGTGCTGATCGCCGCGCTCAATCCCTATCGCCTGTTCGACGAAGGGTATCGCGCGTTCGTCAATCTGGTCGCGGGCCAGATCGGCGCGGCGATCGGCTACGCGCACGCCTACGACGAAGAGCGCCGGCGCGCCGAAGCGCTCGCCGAAATCGACCGCGCGAAGACCACGTTCTTCTCCAACATCAGCCACGAGTTCAGGACGCCGCTCACGCTGATGCTCGGCCCGCTCGAAGAGCTGCTCGCGAGTCCAGGCCGCGTGAGCCGGGAGGACATGCGAAACGTCGAGGTCATGCATCGCAACGGCTTGCGGCTCCTGAAGCTCGTCAACGCGCTGCTCGACTTCTCGCGCATCGAGGCTGGGCGCATCGAGATTCATCGGCAGCCGACGGACATCGCCGTGTTCACCGCCGAACTCGCATCGCTCTTTCGCTCGGCGATCGAAACGGCCGGCCTGCGTCTGGAAATCGACACCGGACCGGCGCCCGTGATCGCGGAGATCGACCGCGACATGTGGGAAAAGATCGTGATGAATCTGCTGTCGAACGCGTTCAAGTTCACGTTCGACGGCGTCATCCGGATTGCGCTGCACAAGAACGCGGAGCACGGCATCGAACTTTGCGTGAGCGATACCGGCATCGGCATTCCGCAGCAGGAACTTGCGCGCGTGTTCGAGCGCTTTCATCGCGTCGCGGGCGCGGCGGGCCGTTCGATGGAAGGCAGCGGCATCGGGCTCGCGATGGTGCAGGAGCTCGTCAAGCTGCACGGCGGCACGATCCGTGTGGAGAGCACGCCCGGCGATGGCGCGTGCTTCACCGTCACGTTGCCCGCGCCGCGCGAACCCGCCGCTGACGCAGACGGCGCGCCGCATGCCGAAGCGAGCATACGCGCGCGTTCGTACGTCGATGCCGCCATGCGCTGGATGCCCGACGCGAATGAGCAGCCCGTCGTCGAGAGCGATGACGACACGGCGCTCGGCGTGAACGCGACCGATGAGCCGACGCTCGCCGACGCGCTGCCGGGCCGCGTGCTCGTGGTCGACGACAACGCCGACCTGCGCGACTACATGCGCCGCATGCTTGTCGCGGCGGGCCACGAGGTCAGCGTCGCCGCCGATGGCGAAGCCGCGCTCGCCATCGCGCGAACGGCGCATCCCGAGGTGATCGTCTCCGATGTGATGATGCCGCGCCTCGACGGCTTCGGGCTCCTGCGCGCGCTGCGCGAGGACGAGGCGCTGCGCGAGACGCCCGTAGTGCTGCTGTCGGCGCGCGCGGGCGAGGAGGAGCGCGTCGGCGGACTCGAAGCGGGCGCGGACGATTATCTGACCAAGCCCTTCTCCGCGCGCGAACTGCTCGCACGCGTGGCGAGCAATCTGCGCCTCGCGCGATTGCGTCACGCGACCGAACAGAAGCTGCGCGACGAATCGCGCACGCTGGAGATTCTCAACCGCGTCGGCACGACGGTCGCGGGCGAACTCGAACTGAGCCGCGCGGTGCAGGTCGTCGTCGATGCCGCGACCGAGCTGACAGGCGCCGCCTTCGGCTCGTTCTTCTACAACGTGCTCGACGACAAGGGCGCCCGCTATACGCTCTACACGCTGTCGGGCGTGCCGAAGGACACGTTCTCCCGATTCCCGATGCCGCGCAATACCGCCGTGTTCGGCCCGACATTCGCGGGCGAAGGCATCGTGCGCTCCGACGACATCACGAAAGATCTGCGCTACGGTCACAACGCGCCGCATCACGGCATGCCGAAGGGCCATCTCGCCGTGTGCAGCTATCTCGCCGCGCCGGTCGTCTCGCGCAACGGCGAAGTGCTCGGCGGACTCTTCTTCGGCCATCCCGAGCCGGGCATCTTCACGGACCGCGCGGAGCGGATCCTGACCGGCATCGCGTCGCAGGCGGCGATCGCCATCGACAACGCGCGTCTCTATCAGGCCGCGCAGGACGAGATCGACGAGCGCACGAAGGCGCAGGACGCGCTGCGCGATCTGAACGAAACGCTGGAACGCCGCGTGGCCGATGCCGTCGCGGACCGCGATCGCTTATGGGAACTGAGCGAGGATCTGTTCTTCGTCGCGAGCTTCGAGGGCGCGCTGTTGCGCGTCAGTCCTTCATGGACGACGGTACTCGGCTTCGATTCGCAACGCCTGCATTCGCACACGGTGATGGACCTCGTGCATCCGGACGATTCGCACGGCGCCACGGCCGAACTCGGCAAGTTGCGCGCGAACGGCCTGCCGGTGCGCTACGAATGCCGTCTGAGCCGCTCGGACGGCGGCTGGCGCTGGATCGCGTGGACGGTGTCGCTCGATCCGCGCACGCGGCGCATTCACGGCGTGGGCCGCGACGTCACGGCGGATCGCGAAACCGCCGACGCGCTGCGTCACGCCGAAGAAGCGCTGCGCATGGCGCAGAAGATGGAAGCCATCGGCAAGCTGACGGGCGGCGTCGCGCACGACTTCAACAACCTGCTGCAGGTGATCGGCGGCAATCTGCAATTGCTCGCGAAGGACGTCGCCGGCAAGGACAAGCCGGAGCAGCGCGTGAGGAATGCGCTCGCGGGCGTCGCGCGCGGCGCGAATCTCGCGTCGCAGTTGCTCGCGTTCGGCAGACGTCAGCCGCTCGCGCCGAAGGTCGTGAATCTGGGGCGCTTCGTGCGCGGCCTCGACGACATGTTCCGCCGCGCGCTCGGCGACGGCATCGAGATCGAGACCATCGTGTCGGGCGGCTTGTGGAATACGCTCGTCGATCCGTTCCAGGTCGAGAACGCATTGCTCAATCTCGCGATCAACGCGCGCGATGCGATGAACGGTCACGGCAAGCTCACGATCGAAGCGGGCAACGCATCGCTCGACGAAACCTACGCGATGCGCAACGCCGACGTATCGGTCGGCCAGTACGTGATGGTCGCCGTGACGGACACGGGCTCGGGCATGTCGCCCGAAGTGCAGGAACGCGCGTTCGAGCCGTTCTTCACGACCAAGCGCGAAGGCCAGGGCACGGGCCTCGGGCTCTCGATGGTGTACGGCTTCGTCAAGCAGTCCGGCGGACACGTGAAGGTGTACAGCGAGCAGGGACACGGCACGACGGTGCGCCTCTATCTGCCGCGCGCGCGTGCCGAAGAGGACCTCGAAATCAATATCGATGCGGGCCCGGCGAAGGGCGGCAGCGAAACCATTCTCGTCGTCGAGGACGATGAGGAAGTGCGCGCCACCGTCGTCGAGCTGCTCGTCGATCTCGGCTATCGCGTGCTGCGGGCGAAGGATGCGCAGAGCGCGCTCGCGATCGTCGAGAGCGGCGTGCCGCTCGATCTGCTCTTCACCGATGTCGTGATGCCCGGGCCGTTGCGCAGCACCGAACTCGCGCGCAAGGCGCGGGAACGCGTGCCGGGCATCGCGGTGCTGTTCACGTCGGGCTATACCGATAACGCGATCGTGCATGCGGGGCGGCTCGACGAAGGCATCGATCTGTTGAGCAAGCCTTATACGCACGAGGCGCTGGCGCGCAAGGTGCGGCATGTGCTCGGGCTGTCCGCGCAGGCGTCGGAAGCCGTTGTCGCGGACATCGACACGCATGTGCCGCGTGTCGCCGAGAACGATGCGCTGTCGTGCATGCGCGTGCTGTTCGTCGAAGACGACGAACTCGTGCGCACGAGCACCGCCGAGTTGTTGCGCACGTTCGGGCTTGATCTGATCGATGCAGGCAGCGTCGATGAGGCGCTTGCGCTGTTGCGCCAGTATCGCTTCGAAGTGCTGCTGACGGATGTGGATCTCGCGGGGCAATCCGGCGTGGATCTGGCCATCGCCGCGTGTCGCGAAGCGCCTGAGCTGGGCGTCGTGTTCGTGAGCGGCTACGATCTCGCGCTCAGCGATGACGAGCGGCGCGCGTTGCCGAGAGCGGTTCAGGTGCGCAAGCCGTTCGATCCGCTGGCGCTGGTCGATGCGTTGAATGCGGCGGTGGCGAGGTAGGGATGATCCGCAAACCTCGCATTCGGCGGCAGCCCGTTTCGATCGCGTAGCGTCGGCAGACAGCGCCATTCGCGGCAATTACCCATCCTCACGCTCGAACCACATCGAGATCATCCGAAACGTCCCTCGTCTAGTCGAAAGCCAGAGCCTCGTCCGGCTTTTCGTTGACAAAAAACAATCTTTTGACTTTCAAGTTTGGTGTTTCGCTCTGCTACCATCGCCGTGCGTTAGTGGGCGATGCTGAGCTCGACATCGCACGGGATGTCTCCAGGTTCGACGAACAAAATACCAATGACAATATCCATATAACTATGCATAACGAAACAAATACGCCCGGGAATATGGCGATCTTTCGCCGCATCGTCACCGCATCGGTGTTACTCGCTACAACGCTTCTCGCTGCGTGCACCAGCGTCTATGTCGACACACAGACGAAGCAAGTGCCGGTTGCCCAAATGAAAAAGGTCGCCGATCCGAAACCAGTGCAACTCGTGTTCGAGTTCCAGACTAAGGGAGCGCCCAATGCACGGGCAACGGATACGTTGAGCAGCGCGGTAAGCAAGGAAGTCAAGGATTCCGGGCTGTTTTCCACGGTTTCCTCAAACCCGCAGCCAAACGCGGGCATGCTCAGCGTCACCCTCAACAACGTCCCCATCACGGAAGACGCCGCTTCCAAAGGCTTTGTCACCGGTCTGACCTTCGGGCTCGCCGGCAATACCGTCACGGATGGGTATATCTGCACCGTCAGCTATCTCGCTCCCAATCGGACCACGCCGATCGTCAAAACGGCACGTCACGCGATCCACACGACTATTGGAAACGCCAGTGCGCCAGCGAACGCGCAGAAGTCGCCGTCGGCGCTGGATGCCATCAATCAAATGACGCTCGATGTGCTGAGCAACGCGCTTGACGACTTGTCACGCGATCCCGCGTTCGAGTGAGGTCGTCATGAGAGCAATCAACTGGATAGCACCGCTGTCTTTGAGCGCGGTCATGCTTTTGGCCGGATGTGTGCAGATCCCGATGCATGCCCCGCAACCAAGCGTCGAAAATGTCGCCAAGCTGCGCCGCGCCAATCCCCCTCCCGGCAAGGTGGAGATCGGCACGTTCGCGCTGGACCCATCGCAACCGGAAGGCATGGACCGCAGTGTCAGCGTCCGTGGCAGTACCGTGACCTCTCCCGTGAAGGACTCGATGGCTCAATATCTGCGTGAGGCATTGCGCGTCCAGTTGCAATCGGCAGGACTACTCGATCCGCAAGCCAACACGATAATCTCGGGCACGCTTCTCGACAGCACCATGAATGGACCTATTGGCACAGGCAATGCCTCGTTGACGGCGCGCTTTGTCGTCACGCGTTCCGAGGCCGTACAGTACGATCGGACACTTCATGTGGATTCGACGTGGGACTCGCCGTTTGTGGGTGCCATCGCGATTCCTGAAGCAGCGAGGCAGTATGAAGCTTTGTACCGAAAGCTGATCGGCATGCTGCTCGATGACGAATCGTTCATCAAGTCGCTTGCAGCGCGTTAATCAGCCGCATTCGGCAACTGGGTCAATGCGTTGAATGCGGCGGTGGCGAGGTAGCGTTCCATCGAAAACGCTATATCGCCCCCGCATCGGCATTACCCGGCTCACCCCGCGCGGCGCTTTCTCACAGCCTGCGCAAGCAGTTCGAGCACCGGCTCGCTCTGCGTCCAGCCCAGGCACGCATCGGTGATCGACACGCCATGCTTGAGCGGCACGCCGGGCTTGAGATCCTGACGCCCCTCTTCCAGATGGCTCTCGATCATCACGCCGGTGATGCGTCGCTCGCCCGCTTCGAGTTGCCGCGCGATGTCCTGCGCAACATCCACCTGACGCAGATGCGACTTGTTCGAGTTGGCATGCGAGCAATCGATCATCACCTGCTCGCGCTGGCCGAGCTTCGCCAATGCACCGCACGCCGCCGCGACACTTTCCGCATCGTAGTTGGGTCCCTTCGTGCCGCCGCGCAAGATGACATGGCAGTCGTCGTTGCCGCGCGTCTCGAAGATCGCGGCCATGCCCATCTTCGTCATGCCCATGAACGCGTGGCTCGCGCGCGCCGCGACGATCGCATCCGCCGCGACCTGCACGCCGCCGTCGGTGCCGTTCTTGAAGCCGATCGGACAACTCAGACCCGATGCAAGCTGCCGGTGACTCTGGCTCTCCGTCGTGCGCGCGCCGATCGCGCCCCACGCGATCAGATCGGCGATGTATTGCGGGCTCAGCAGATCGAGAAACTCCGTGGCGGTCGGAAGACCCAGCGCGCTGATGTCGAGCAGAAGTTCGCGCGCGCGGCGCAGACCTTCGTTGATGCGGAAGCTGCCGTCCAGACGCGGATCGTTGATATAGCCTTTCCAGCCCACCGTCGTGCGGGGTTTTTCGAAGTACACGCGCATCACGATGAAGAGATCGTCGCGCAACTGGTCCGCGACTTTCTTCAGACGCTGCGCGTATTCCATCGCCTGATCGTGATCGTGAATGGAGCACGGACCGACGACCACGACGAGCCTGTCATCGCGGCCATGCAGTATGTTCGCGATCGCGCCGCGGCTTTCCTCGACGAGCGTCTGCACCTCGGGCGTCACCGGCAATTCGTCGAGCAGCAGGGCCGGCGAGATCAGCGGACGCACGGCGCCGATGCGCGTATCGTCGATACGGGTCGTGTCTTGCGTGGCGTCGGCCACGCCTGCTTCCTGATCGCGGGAGGGATTGTCGATGCGGGTCAAGATAGGCTCCGTCATGCGTAATTGATGCAAAATTCAAGGACTTTGTGCGTATTGTCCGCGAGGTAACCGGCTCGCGGCGCAAGCATCCATTATCGCACTTGCGGCAGCCCGCTTGCCCGATCCTGCGTATCATGAAGTCGCTCGGACACACTCATGGGAGAAGATCATGCGTATCGAAACGTCATTCCTGTTCGACCTGGACGGCACGCTCGTCGATAGCGTCTATCAGCACGTGCTCGCGTGGAAGGAAGCGCTCGACGCCGAAGGAATCGAGTTGTCCGTGTGGCGCATCCATCGCAAGATCGGCATGAGCGGCGGGCTCTTCACCAATCAGTTGCTGCGCGAAACGCATGGCGAGATCAGCGCGGATCGCGTCGAGCGGCTGCGTCTGTTGCATGCGGAAGCGTACAAGCGGCTGCGCGCGCAGGTCTGCCCGCTGCCGGGTGCGCGCGAGCTGCTCGCAGCGCTGACGCAGGCCGGTACGAAATGGGCCATCGCGACGAGCGGACGCATGGAGACCGCGCAGGTCAATCTCGAAGCGCTGGGCGTCGATCCGTCGAAGCAGGTGGTCATCACGCGCGACATGGTGAAGTACGCGAAGCCCGATCCCGATCTCTTCCTCGCCGCGGCCGCGCGCCTGAACGTGCCGATCGAACATACGGTCGTCGTCGGCGACAGCATCTGGGACATGCTGGCCGCGCGTCGATGCCGCTCGCTCGGCGTCGGCCTGCTCTCGGGCGGCTATGGCAGCGACGAACTGGAGCGCTCGGGCGCCTTGCGCGTGTATGAAGATCCCGCGGATCTGCTGCTGCATCTCGATGAAGTCGCGGCGCGTCCGTGAGATGATCGCGCGCATGACCTCCTCTTCTCTCATCGACATTCGTCCCTGGGACGACGCGCATCTCTACACGCTGCGCAGTGCGTCGGGTATGCGCATCGAGATCAGCGATCTGGGCGCGACGCTCGTCTCATGGTTCGCGCCCGATCGCGACGGACATTTCGCCGACGTGCTGCTCGGTCACGACACGCCCGCCGACTATCTGAACGGCAGCGCATTCATGGGCGCGATCATCGGGCGCTGGGCCAATCGCATCCGCGATGGACGCTTCATGCTCGACGGCATCGCGTATCAGGTCGAGCGCAACGAAGGCGCGAATCATCTGCATGGCGGCTCGGCGGGTTTTCATCGGCAGATGTGGCGCGTGGACGTAGCCGATGACGCGCTCGTCATGACGCTGCACTCGCCCGCGGGCGCGGCGGGCTTTCCCGGCAATCTCGACGTGACCGTGCGCTACGCACTGAACGACGCGGGCACGTTATCGATCGATTACGAAGCGCACACCGATGCGCCGACGCCCGTCAGCCTCACGAACCATGCGTACTTCAATCTGGGCAATGACGCGAGCATTCGCGATCATGAAATATCGATTGCATCGGACACGTATCTTGCGATCGATGCAAGGTCGATTCCCGTTGCACGCGAAGCGGTAGCGAACAGCGCGTTCGATTTGCGCGAGGCTGCATCGATCGGGGCGCGTCTCGATGCATCGCATCCGCAACTCGCGCTCGCGGGCGGCTTCGATCATTGCTATGTGCTGGGCGAAGACGCGCAAGAGCCGCGCACGGTCGCCGTGCTGTTCGACCCGTCGAGCGGACGCGAATTGAGCGTCGCCACCGATGCGCGCGGCTTGCAGTTCTACTCGGGGAATTATCTGGAAGGCGTGAGCGCGCGCAATGGGTCGCGCTATCGCAAACATGCGGGGCTGTGTCTCGAAGCAGGCGGCTTTCCGGACGAGATCAACATGGACGGCGAGCGTGCCGTCCTGCGTCCCGACGCGGTGTATCGTCAGCGCACGCGCTATACCTTGCGCGTGCGCTGACGCGCGATCAGAAGATGTTGCGCAAGCCGATCGATACGCCCGTCTGATTCGAGCGGCCCGGCAATTCGACATCCGCCGCGCCCGTCACCTTGTTGAAGTCGACGGTGCCATACACTTCGGTGCGCTTCGACAATGCATACTCCGCCAGCGCGACGCCCGTGTAGCGATTGCCGCTGCCCGTCGCGCCGCCGCCGATGGCCGCGTTCTTCATGTGATCGTAGTAGAACGCGCCCGTGAGCAGCAGCGCCGGCGTGACCTGATACGTGATGCCCGCGAACGGACCGTCGTCGCGGCGGCCCGAGCCCTTCAGGATATCCGTGCCCGACACGAGCCCGCGCTGTTGCAGGATGCTGTCGACGAAGCCGGTGTCGTCGGTCGAATGCAGATAGCCCGCATAGAGCTTGGCCGCGCCGATCGTATAGACCGCGTTCGCGTTCCAGATCTTCTGCTTGTTCGACGAGTTGTCGCTGTTCTGCTGATAACCGCCGCCGATGGACAACGGGCCCATCGCGTACGACGCCGTGAAGCCGTACATGTTGCCCGCGCCCATATGGCCCGGCACCTGACCGGAGAAGCCACCCGCGCCCGTCGCCGTGTAGTTCGTGCCGAACGAGTACATCGCGCCGAGCGTGAGGCCCGCGAACGTGCCGTTGTACTTCACCGCGTTATCGGCATAGAGACCCGCGCCCAGTGCAACCGGCAGCCACGCGTTCTCGAAGTAGTTGCCGACGGTGAGCGGATCATACGTGTCGCCGAGCATGTCGAAGAGCGGCGTCTTCTGACGGCCGAGCGTCACCGTGCCGTACTGGCTCGACAGGCCGACGTAGGCCGCGCGATTGAATGCGCGCGCGCTGTCGGAGTACTGGCCGTTCTCCAGTTCCACACCGCTTTCCAGCCGGAAGATCGCCTTCAGGCCGCCGCCGAGATCTTCCTCGCCCTTCATACCGAATCGGCTGTTGGTGATCGCGCCGTTGGTCATGAACAGCTTGCCGTCGTTATTGGCGTTGGCGTTCGTGAGATAACGCACGCTGACGTCGGCGACGCCATAGAGCGTGACCGAGGTTTGCGCGAATGCGGACTGACAGGCGAGCGCGATGACCGATGCACCCATTCCTGCGATGGCACGCGATGTGATTGTCTTCATGATGTGTTGGAGCGTCTATTTATTAGCGATTTTGTGGGGCTTCGATGCGTCGCCTTTCAGTTCACTGTCTAGATGAACGCGGCTTCGGCGTGACGCATGAAGGCACGCGATTTTTAACACATCAATTGTCGCGATGCGTGGTTTCGTGCACTACGTGTGGTGTTTTTGCGCAACAGCGAAGGCGTCATGCTCTCGCTTGCATCGGCTCGGACGGCACCGCTTCGAGGAACCCGCGCCCCATCTCCTTCTCGAAACGCGACGGGCTGCCCTCCCACACGATGCGCGCATGTTCGAGCACATAGACCCGGTCCGCATGAGGCAGCGCGAACGTGACGTTCTGCTCGCCGAGCAGCACGGTGATCGGCGTGGTCTTCTGCATCAGTTCCATCGCCTTCGACAATTGCTCCAGAATCACCGGCGCGAGGCCGAGCGTCGGCTCGTCGAGAATGAGGAGCTTCGGCTGCATCATCAGCGCGCGAGCGATGGCGAGCATCTGCTGCTCGCCGCCCGACAGCGTGCGCGCGGTCTGCTTCTCACGCGCTTCGAGAATCGGAAAGAGTTCGAAGAGCCATTTGAGCTGATCGGCGCGCGCCTTGTCGGAGAGATGATAGCCGCCGAGATCGAGGTTCTCGCGCACGGTCATATCGCCGAAAAGCTCGCGCGTTTCCGGGCATTGCACGATGCCCCCGCGTGCGATCGCCGCGCCGCTCATGCCCTTCAGATCCTTCGAGCCGTAGTGGATGGTTCCTTCGTAAGGCACGAGCCCGGAGATCGCGTTGAAGAGCGTCGTCTTGCCTGCGCCGTTCAATCCCACGACCGATACGAACTCGCCTTCGCGCACATGCATGTTCACGCCATCGAGCGCGCGCGCCTTGCCGTACAGCACGCCTACATTGTCGACCTGAAGGATCGAAGGCTTGCTGTTCACCACTTCCGCGCCGCGCTCGCGCGCCTCGATCTTGCCGCCGAGATACACGCGGCGCACGGTTTCGTTTCGCATCACCTCGTCGGCGGTGCCTTGCGCGACATACTCGCCGAGATACATCGCGAGCACGCGATCCGCGAGCGCCGCGAGGCTCTTCACGTTGTGATCGACGAGCAGCACCGCGCGCCCTTCCGCGCGAAAGCCGCGGATCAGTTCGGAGAAGGTTTCCGACTCGGCCGCGGTGAGTCCCGCGAAAGGCTCGTCGACGAGCACGACGCGCGGATCGCGCGCAATCGCCTTCGCCATTTCCATGCGGCGCAGATCGGCGAAGGGCAGCGTCGCCGGATGACGATGCATCACTTTCGCGAGACCCACGCGCTCCGCGATCTCGCGCGCGCGGCGATTGACATGCGGATCGGCGGCGAGCTTCACGAGCGAGTCGGGCAACAGCGCGAGCTTGATGTGCTCCAGCACCGTTTGCCGATGCAGCGGCCGCGAATGCTGAAACACGATGCCCACGCCCGCGCGCGCGATGCGATGCGGCAGCCAGCCGGCCATCTCGACGCCATCGACCTTGATCGAACCCGCGTTGGGCCGCTCGATGCCCATGATGAGCTTCATCACCGTCGACTTGCCCGAGCCGTTCGGACCGATCAGGCCGAGTATCTCGCCGGGCTGGATATCGAAGCCGATATCCTTCACCGCGACGAGACCGCCGAAGCGTTTCGTCAGACCGCGCACGGAGAGCAGAGGTGAATCGTTCATTCGCGCTCCTTCACGCGGAGAATGTTGCCGAGCAATCCATCCGGAAAGAACAGGATGACCGCGAGCGCGACGGCCGCGACCACGAACGTGTTGATCTGCCCGAGCGGACGCAGGAATTCGCCCGCCACGATGAGAAAGATCGAGCCGAGCACCGCGCCGAGTATCGTGCGCCGCCCGCCAAGCACGGCCGCGATGATGATCTGCACGCCGATGCCGATATCGACCACCGTGCTCACCGACGCCGTGCCCTGATAGAACACGAGCATCGCGCCCGCGACGCCCGAGAACACCGCGCTGATGCAGAAGGCCGCGAGCTTGTGCTTCACGACGTTGAAGCCGAGCGCCTGCGCGCCGACGGTGTCCTGCCCGCTCGCCTGCAGAATGAGACCGATCGCCGAGCGCGACAGGCCGAACAGGATGATCGCGCAGCCGATCAGGAACGCGAGCGCGATCCAGTAGTTGTTGCTTGCGTCGACGGACATCACGTCGGGCACCATCATGCCGATCTCGCCGCCCGTGATGCCCGCGAAGATCACGATCGCGTTCTGCAGCAGCAATACGGCGACGAGCGTGACGAGGCCGAAGTACGGCCCGCGCAATCGCAATGCGGGCACCGCGAGCAGCAGGCCGCCGACGAGCGCGACGAGGCCGCCCGCCATCACGCATATGGGTATCGGCGCGGCGGCGTGCGCGTTCAGTATCGCGGCGGAATAGGCACCGAGTCCGATCAGGAATGTCGGACCGAAGTTGACCTCGCCGGCGAAGCCGAACAGCAAGTCCCACGACATCGCGAAGACGCCGAAGTAATACGCGACGGTCAGCACGCCGAGGATATAGCCGGTGAGCCACCACGGCAGCGTCGCGGCGACGATCGCGAGCAGAATCGCGGACATTGTCAGGCGCGAGCGAACGATGTCTTTCATGATCAGCGCCGTCCGAGAAAGCCTTGCGGCCGCACATACACGACGAGCACGAGCAGCAGCAGCGCGGGCAGCGGCCGCAGCGTCGGCGCGATGAGATACGCGGTGACGGTCTCAAGATAGCCCACCACATAAGCGGCCATCAACGAACCCGAGACGCTCCCGAGACCGCCCAGCACGACGATGGAAAACGCGCTCGCCGTGAGTTGCCCCGTGTTGTTCGTGCTCACACCGAGAAACGATGCGAGCAGCACGCCCGCGATGCCCGCGAGCACGCCGTATAGCGTCCACGCGAGCAGATAGATGCGCGACAGCTCGAAGCCGAGCAGCGTGAGGCCGCGCGGATTCATCGATGCCGCGAGCAGCGCCTTGCCCGCTTTCGTGCGATTCACGAAGAGCCACAACAGGCCGATCACGACCCAGCACACTACGGCGATCATGATCTCGTTGTACGGCACGCGCACGCCCGCGACGCTCGCGACGCCGGGAATCAGCGGGCGCATCGTGATGGGGTTGTCGGAGAAAAGATAGGCCATGCCCTGCTGGATCATGATGCCCCAGAGGAGCGTGCCCGTCAGCACGAAGATCTCCTTCTCTTCACGCGGAATCGCGGCGGAATTCTGAATCGGCCGCACCACCATGAAATAGGTGATGAAAGCGGCGATCATCCCGCAGATCACGCCGAGCGGCGTGGCGATGTACGTGCTCAGACCCGCTTCGCCGGCGAGCGCCCAGCCGAGCAGCGCGGCGATCAGCATCACGCCGCCGTGCGCGAGATTGAGCACGCCGGAGACGCCGAAGATCAGCGTGAAGCCGATCGCGCCGAGCGCATAGAGCGAACTGATGGCGAAGCCATCGATGAGTATTTGCAGTGGCAGCATGGCGGCCTTTTTAGTCGATGTCCACGTGGAACCGGTCCCCGCAACATGCGCAAGGCGCACGCGCCTTGCGCGACGCAAAGGCGTTCAGTTCGCGGCCGCCTGCACCTTCACGAAGGCCGGAAACTTGACCTTCCCGTTCGCCACCGACTTCGGCCAGATCGCCACCTGCTTGCCGTTCTGCCATTGCAGGTTGATGCCGGTGATATAGCCTTCACCGTACTTCAGCGCATGGGTGAACTGATCGTTCTTGCCGTAGAACTGCCAGCGTCCGATCGTGCCGACGTAGTCGGTTTTCTCCAGCGCATCGACCATCTTGTCGGGATCGGTCGAGCCCTGGTTGCGATGAATCGCATCGGCGATGATGTACACGAGGTCATAGCTCGTGAAGCCGTCGTATGCGGGCGATACGCCGGCAAAGTGCTTCTGGTACGACTCGACGAAAGGCACGGTCTTCGGTGTCATCGCGACGCCGGGCGCCGCCGCCGATGCGGTGATGACGCCTTCGGTCGCGCCGTTGGTGTCTTTCCAGAAGCTCGTCGTCGTGGCCTGCGAGCTTTGGCCCGACATCGGAATCGGCACTTGCTGATCGTGCCATTGCACGGTCGGCTGCACGCCGACATGGCTGATGCCCGTCGTGATCGTGTCCGGATGCTTCGCTTCGATCTGATTGAAGATCGGCGTGAAGTCCGACGTGTCCGGATTGAAGCGGATGTGATCCAGCACTTTCAGGCCCGCTTTCGGCAGGCATTCGAGGTAGCGTTCGTCGAGCGGCTTGGTCCACGCGGCGTCTTCGCTCATCACGACGGTCGTCTTCATCTTGAACTCGCCGACGAGCACGTCATGCGAGAAATCGCAGATCGATTGCGCGATGAACGCGGACGTCATCCAGCCGTGGAAGGTGTACTTGTAGTTGGCGTAATCGTCGTGGACGCGCTTCGAGATTTCGTTGCTCGCCGCGCCCGGCGTGATGAACGGCATCTTCAGGCGCGCGGACCACGGCTCCATCGCGAGCGCCACTTCGCTGATATAACTGCCGATGATCGCGACCACCTTGTCCTGACTCGCGGCGCGCTGAAACGCACGCACGCCGTCCGACGCGGACGAGTGGTCGTCATACGCGATGATCTGAATCTGCCGGCCATCGACGCCGCCCTTGGCGTTGATCTCTTCCGCGGCGAGTTGCGCGGCCTTGCTGATCGACGCACCGGCCACGGCGGACTCTTCGCTGATGACGCCGATCTTGATCGGCTCGCCCGCTGCGTGCGCCGTGGCCGAGAGGCCCAGCCCCGCCATCACCGTACCCGTTGCAATGACGGTACTCATTCCCCGCCGCGACTTGCCCTTTGACATCATCAGTCTCCTCTTTGTAATCGCGAAACGATCGTGGAGCGACGCCAACCAGACACATGACACATGCAGCAATTAAGGATTTGCCGACAAACAGTAGCACTCACGTTTCATGCGCTGAATCGGTACTAACGATAAAGACGGTCATGCGGAAACGTCATCAATGATTGGCAATGCTTTCAGACAGCTTGCGCGATGAAGTCGCGCAACCATCGATGCGCCGGATCGCGATGGACGCGTTCGTGCCAGTACATCGACATCTCGTAGCCGGGTACATCGACGGGCGGCGCGACACTGCGCAACTCGGGCCAGTGTTTCGCGAGCCTGAGCGGCTGCATCGAAACGAGATCGGTCGTTGCGAGCACGGAACGCACGAACAGGAAGTGCGGCACCGAAAGCGCCACATGCCGCGTCATGCCGAGCGTAGCGAGCGCGGCATCCGTGGGCCCGGCGAAGCCTCCGCCATCGGGCGACACGATCACGTGTTCCAACGCGCAGAACTGCGCGAGCGTAGGCCGCCGTTTCAATCGCGGATGATCCTTGCGTCCCACGAGCACATAGCTTTCCGTGTACAGCACTTGCTGATGAAAGCCGGCCGTTTCGGGCGATGTGATGTGAAACGCGAGATCGATCTCGCCGTTCTCCGCCTGCTTCGCGAGCCGCTGCGGCATGATCTCCAGCACCGCGATCCGCGTATGCGGCGCGGCCGCGCGCAAGCCGCTCAACGCGGGCAGCAGCACGGTCGATTCGGTGTAGTCGGTGGCGGCGATGCGCCATGTGTTGTCGGCGGTCGCGGGATCGAACGCGGCTTCCGGCGACACCGCGCGTTCGAGCGACGCGAGCGCCTCGCGCAATGGCTCGCGCAGACTTTCGGCGCGCGCCGTCGGCCGCATGCCGCGCGGTCCGGGCAACAGCAAGGGATCGCCGAAGATATCGCGCAGCTTGGCGAGATGCACGCTCACGGACGGCTGCGAGAAATGAAGGCGTTCGGCCGCGCGCGTGACATTCTGCTCGGCGAGCAGGACATCGAGCGTGACGAGCAGATTGAGATCGAGCCTTCTCAAGATATTATTCATGTCAATGCCTGCAATTTCAGATATTCATTTCCACTATACCCGCGCAGTCTCTAAGCTGGCCATCATTCCTGAACCGATTTGGAGATTGCCTGATGAAAGTGCTGATCGTGTATGCCCATCCGGAACGTCGTTCGCTGAACGGCGCCATCAATGATTTCACCGTCGAGCGCCTGCGCGCCAACGGCCACGAGGTGCAGGTTTCCGACCTGTACGCGATGAACTGGAAAGCCTCGCTCGATGCCAACGACGTCCGCGAACGTAACGGCGATGCGCCGTTTCATGCGGCCCTCGACTCGAAGCACGCATTCGAGAACGGTCTGCAGAGCCGTGATATCGAAATCGAGCAGGACAAGCTGCGCTGGGCCGACGCCCTGATCCTGCAATTCCCGATGTGGTGGTTTTCGATGCCCGCGATCATGAAGGGCTGGGTCGAGCGCGTGTATGCGTATGGTTTCGGCTACGGCGTGGGCGAGCATTCGGACACGCACTGGGGCGACCGTTACGGTGAAGGCATGATGGCGGGCAAGCGCGCGATGATCGTCGTCACGACGGGCGGGTGGGAATCGCATTACAGCCCGCGCGGGATCAACGGACCCATCGACGATATTCTGTTTCCGATCCAGCATGGGATGTTGTTCTATCCCGGGTTCGATGTGCTGCCGCCGTTCGTTCTCTATCACACGAGCATGATGGACGATGCGCGTCTTCGTGCGACTTACGATGCGCTCGGGCAGCGGCTCGATCGTCTCTGGGATGACGCGCCTATCGCGTTTCGCAAGCAGAATCACGGGGATTATGCGATTCCTCTTCTCACGTTGCGTGAGGAGCTGGCGGTGGGGAGGACGGGGTTCGCTGCGCACGTCGATTGAGGTAGGGCGCGGGAGAGGTCGATGGGGGTTTCGCCGGATCCCGGTTTCGTGTCGGTCTATTAGCACTGCCCCTCCCCGGGGCGGGGGTCACTTTCTTTGCTGCTGCAAAGAAAGTAACCAAAGAAAGCA
>NZ_JARUXO010000003.1:0-98600 GCF_031451275.1 Caballeronia sp. LZ029 | reverse complement strand
GGTGTGAAGTGCTTAGGCTGGGGAGAGCTGTTTCTTTGGTTACTTTCTTTGCAGCAGCAAAGAAAGTGACTGCCGCCCCGCACAGGGGCAGTGCTAATAGACCAACGCGAATACGGGATCCGGCAACAAAAACCCGAACCCAACCGATAAGCAAAATCCAGCGAAACTCCCCAACTCACTCTAAGATTGACCCTTCGACGCGCCGAACGCGGCGCACCACCGGAGGATGACATCGAATGCTGACGATCTGGGGCAGAGCCAACTCGGTCAACGTGCAGAAAGTGCTGTGGTGCTGCGATGAACTAAACCTCGCGTACGAGCGCATCGACGCGGGCCTGCAATTCGGTCGCAACAACGAACCCGGCTATCTCGAGATGAACCCGATGGGCCGCGTGCCCACGCTCGTCGACGCCGATTTCGTGCTGTGGGAATCGAATTCGATCATCCGTTATCTCGCGATGCAATACGGCCCGGCCACCACGCTCTACCCCGCCGAGCCGAAGATTCGCGCAAGCGCCGACCGCTGGCTCGACTGGGCGCTCTCCACGCTGCAACCGGCCGAGCGCCCGCTCTTCTGGGGCTATATCCGTACGAACGCCGCAGATCGCGACGTCAAGCAACTCGCCGCCGCCGCGAGCGAAGTCGAAAAGCTCTGGCGCGTCATCGATACGCATCTGAAAGGCCGCGACTATCTCGAAGGCAACACGTTCACGCTCGCCGATATCGTCATCGGCGCTTATGCGCGCCGCTGGTTCGGCATCGCCGAACTCGTGCGGCCGTCGTTGCCCGAGCTGGAGCGCTGGTACGTGGGCATCACGCAGCGCGCAGGCTTTCAGCGTCATGTGTCGCCTGCATTGACCTGAACCTGGACGCATCGCCATGACCATCGAACTGCATACCTGGAACACGCCCAACGGACGCAAGATCAGCGTCGCGCTGGAGGAAATGCAACTGCCCTACACCGTGAAAACGGTGAACATCACGAAGGGCGAGCAGCATGCGCCCGGCTTTCTGCGCATCAGCCCGAACAACCGCATTCCGGCGATCGTCGATCCGCACGGCCCCGACGGTCAGCCGATCAGCATTTTCGAATCCGGCGCGATCCTGCTCTATCTCGGCGAAAAGACCGGCAAGTTCCTGCCCGCAAATTTGCGCGAACGCGTGCCCGTGCTCGAATGGCTGATGTGGCAGATGGGCGGCTTCGGCCCGATGCCGGGGCAAGTGCATCACTTCCGCATGGTCGAGGCGGAATGCGACCGGCGCTATGCACTGAAGCGCTATTCCGATGAAACCCGCCGTCTGTATGGCGTGCTCGACACGCGTCTCGCGCAGGTGGAATACGTGGCAGGCGATTTGTCGGTTGCCGATTTCGCGATTCTCGGCTGGGCGTGGCGGCACGAGCGTCATCAGGTTTCGCTCGATGATTACCCCAACGTCAAGCGCTGGTACGAGGCGCTCTTCGCGCGCCCGGCCGTCAAACGCGGCTTCGAGGTGAAGCTCGACGATCTCGTCTGACGTTCGCGTGGTGCGCCTGCGTCAGTCGTGTGTAAGGCTTGCGGGCATAATCGAAGAAAACGCATTGAAATGCGCGCACAGGAGACGACGATGACACCCGGCATGTACGACGATGGCCTTCCCAAAACGGCCGCCAACTTCGCGGCGCTGACGCCGCTCATGTTCATCGAGCGCGCGGCGTCCGTGTATCCGACGCGCCCCGCGATCGTGCACGGCGACGTGCGGCGCAACTGGGCCGAAACCTACGCGCGCACGCGGCGGCTCGCGTCGGCGCTCGCGGCACGAGGCATCGGTCTCTCCGATACCGTCGCCGCAATGCTGCCCAACACGCCCGAAATGGTCGAAGCGCACTTCGGCGTACCGATGACGGGCGCCGTGCTCAACACGCTCAACACACGGCTCGACGCCGCCACGCTCGCCTTCATGCTCACGCACGGCGAAGCGAAAGCGGTGCTCGTCGATCGCGAGTTCTCGGACGTGATGCGTAAAGCGCTCAAAGACGTGCCGCAAGACGTCCTCGTCATCGATGTCGACGATCCGCAGTACACGGGCGCGGGCGAGCGCATCGGCGAAATCGACTACGAGACGTTGCTCGCGAGCGGCGATCCCGCATACGAATGGTCGCCGCCATCGGACGAATGGAACGCCATCTGCCTGAACTACACGTCGGGGACGACGGGCAATCCGAAGGGCGTCGTCTATCACCATCGCGGCGCCTACACGAATGCAGTCAGCAATATCCTCGAATGGGACATGCCGAAGCACGCCGTGTATTTGTGGACGCTGCCCATGTTCCATTGCAACGGCTGGTGCTTCCCGTGGACCGTCGCGGCCCGCGCGGGCGTGAACGTGTGCCTGCGCCGCGTCGATGCGAAATCCATCCTCGATCTGATCCGCAGCGAACGCGTCACGCATTATTGCGGTGCGCCGATCGTGCAGAACCTGCTCGTCAACGCACCCGACGAGATGAAGGCCGGCATCGAACAGAAGGTTCACGCGATGGTCGCGGGCGCCGCGCCGCCCGCCGCGATGATCGAAGGCATGGAGCGCATGGGCTTCGAGCTGACCCATGTCTACGGTCTCACCGAGGTCTATGGCCCGGCCACGGTGTGTCCGCAACAGGCCGAATGGAGCGCGCTCGATATCGGCGAGCGCGCGCGGCTCAATGCCCGGCAAGGCGTGCGCTATCACCTGCAGGATGCGGTGACCGTGCGCGATCCGATTTCGATGGAGCTCGTGCCTTCGGACGGCGAGACCATCGGCGAGATCATGTTCCGCGGCAACATCGCGATGAAAGGCTATCTCAAGAACCCGGCCGCGACGGAAGACGCGTTTCGCGGCGGCTGGTTCCATACGGGCGATCTCGCGGTCGCCTATCCCGATGGCTATGTGCGCATCAAGGATCGCAGCAAGGACATCATCATCTCGGGCGGCGAGAACATATCGAGCATCGAAGTGGAGGATGTGCTGTACCGGCATCCGGCCGTGCTCGCGGTGGCCGTCGTCGCGAAACCGGATGCGCGCTGGGGCGAAACGCCATGCGCGTTCGTCGAACTGAAGTCCGGCGCGCAAGTCAGCGCGGAGGATCTGATCGCGCATTGCAAGAAGCATCTGGCGGGATTCAAAGTGCCGCGCGCAATCGAGTTCTGCGAGTTGCCGAAGACATCCACCGGCAAGATTCAGAAATTCGAATTGCGCAAGCGCGCGGGTTCGGTGACCGCGATCGATGTCTGAAGGAGAGCATGAGCATGAGCGAACTCGTTCTGATCGAAGGCGATGCGTATGAAACCCGGGGCGTCGTCAAGCTCACGCTGAATCGGCCCGATGCGTTCAACGCGTTATCGGAAGCGATGCTCGAAGCGCTCGAACGCGCGCTGAAAGACATCGCCCAATCGGATGCGCGTGTCGTCGTGCTCGCGGGCGCGGGGCGCGCGTTCTGCGCCGGCCACGATCTCAAGGAGATGCGCGCGGAACCCGCGCTCGATTACTATCGCGCGCTGTTCGCGCGCTGCTCGCGCATGATGCTGACGATCCAGCGCATGCCGCAGCCGGTCATCGCGCGTGTGCATGGCGTCGCGACCGCGGCGGGCTGTCAGTTGGTCGCGATGTGCGACCTCGCGGTGGCATCGAGCGAAGCGCGTTTCGCCGTATCGGGCGTGAATCTCGGGCTCTTTTGCGCGACGCCGGGCGTGGCGCTGTCCCGCAATGTAGCGCGCAAGGCCGCGTTCGAGATGCTCGTCACCGGCGAATTCATCGATGCGGCGACCGCGTGCGAACGCGGCCTCGTGAATCGCGTCGCGTCGCCAGCCGAACTCGACGATGCCGTGCGCACGCTTGCCGCGACCATCGCCGCCAAACCGCGCGAAGCGGTCGCGGCGGGCAAGGGTTTGTTCTATCGGCAACTCGAAACCGGCATCGAAGCTGCATATGCACTCGCATCGGAAACGATGGCCTGCAACATGATGCAGGACGCCGCGCTCGAAGGAACGCAGGCGTTCATCGAGAAGCGTCCGCCGCGTCGGGATTGAACGCCTAAGTCACGTGCTCGACCGGATGCTTGTCGAGCCACGCGTTCTCTTCATCGCTGTATAGACGGGAGCGCGTGAGAAAGCGCAAACCCGACGGACGCTCCAGCGAAAACATGCCGCCATTGCCCGGCACGGCATCGATGATGAGCTGCGTGTGCTGCCAGTACTCGTACTGCGATTCGGTCATGTAGAACGGCACGCCGCCGATCGCGCCCAGCTTGACGTCCGAGCCGCCGACCATGAATTCCTTGACCGGAAAGCACATCGGCGCACTGCCGTCGCAGCATCCGCCGGATTGATGGAACAGCACCTCGCCGTGCTCGGTCTTGAGCTTTTCGATCAAGTCGATCGCGGCGGGCGTCGCGGTCACGCGCTGCACTTCCTGTTCGCTCATGATGTCCCCGTTGTTCGAGCCGGCCGCCGCCGGAAACGGCGACGGCCCCGCAGGCTTTAGAAGAAGCCGAGCGGCTTGTCGCTATAGCTGACGAGCATGTTCTTCGTCTGCTGATAGTGATCGAGCATCATCTTGTGATTTTCACGTCCGATGCCCGACTGCTTGTAGCCGCCGAACGCCGCGTGCGCCGGATACGCGTGATAGCAGTTGGTCCACACGCGTCCCGCCTGAATCGCGCGGCCGAAGCGATAAGCCCGCGTGCCGTCGCGCGTCCACACGCCCGCGCCGAGACCGTAGAGCGTATCGTTGGCGATTTCGAGCGCCTCTTCCTCGGTCTTGAAGGTCGTCACCGACAGCACCGGCCCGAAGATTTCCTCCTGGAAGATGCGCATCTTGTTGTGGCCTTTGAAGACCGTCGGCTTGATGTAATAGCCGTTCTTCAGTTCGCCGTCGAACGTGGCGCGCTCGCCGCCGGAGAGGCATTCCGCGCCCTCCTGCTTGCCGAGATCGATATACGACAGGATCTTCTCCAGCTGCTCCTGCGACGCCTGCGCGCCGATCATCGTCTTCGTGTCGAGCGGATGGCCCTGCGCGATCGCCGCGACGCGCTTCAACGCGCGTTCCATGAAGCGCTCGTAGATCGATTCCTGCACGAGCGCGCGCGACGGGCACGTGCACACTTCGCCCTGATTCAGCGCGAACATCGTGAAGCCTTCGAGCGCCTTGTCGAAGAAGCTGTCGTCGGCGTTGAGCACATCCTCGAAGAAGATGTTCGGGCTCTTGCCGCCCAGTTCCAGCGTCACGGGAATCAGGTTCTGGCTCGCGTACTGCATGATGAGGCGGCCCGTCGTGGTCTCGCCGGTGAACGCGATCTTCGCGATGCGCTTGTTCGACGCGAGCGGCTTGCCCGCTTCCAGACCGAAGCCGTTCACGACGTTGAGGACGCCCGGCGGCAGCAGATCGCCGATCACTTCGAGCAGCACGAGAATCGACGCGGGCGTCTGCTCGGCCGGCTTCAGCACGACGCAGTTGCCTGCGGCGAGCGCGGGCGCGAGCTTCCACACGGCCATCAGAATCGGGAAATTCCACGGAATGATCTGCCCGACGACGCCGAGCGGCTCATGGAAGTGATACGCGACCGTATCGTGATCGATCTCGGAGATGCCGCCTTCCTGCGAACGCGCGGCGCTCGCGAAATAGCGGAAGTGATCGATCGCGAGCGGAATGTCGGCGGCCATCGTCTCGCGTAGCGGCTTGCCGTTGTCGATGGACTCGGCCAGCGCGAGACGCGGCAGGTTCTGCTCCATGCGATCGGCGAGCTTGAGCAGCACGTTCGCGCGATCGGTGACGGAAGTCCTGCCCCACGACACCTTCGCCGCGTGCGCCGCGTCGAGCGCGGCTTCGATATCGGCTTCGCGCGAACGCGGAATCGACGTGAAGGGCTCGCCCGTGATCGGCGAGATGTTGTCGAAATACTCACCGCCCGCCGGCGGCACCCACTTGCCGCCGATGTAGTTGCCGTACTGCTTCTTGTAGGGGTATTCGGTGCTCAGGAACTGCATCTCTGCGTGATTCATTTCTATGTGCTCCTCGCATGTCGACGTGAACGGGCCGGTACTGCCGATGTCCGGCGCCGGTCGCTCTTGATTGCGAGTTCCATGCCATGCCTTGCGCGACGATGCGACCGGCGCGCAAGCCGCATCGTCACGCGGTTTCGGGACGCATCGTCAGGGTTTCCACGAGGCCGATGTGAACTGTTCACATTCAGAACACCTGCCCCGTCGCTGTAGCGATGCGACACAAGATCCCGGCAGCGCAGACGCGCCCGATTCGCCTCGGGCAAACGCTTATGGCACGGGTGTTCATATTGCAAAGCCTTACGCAGTTGTCTATGGTCATGCCAGCCGTGGCAAAGCGCCGCACCTATATGGCATTTGATCGCATGTTTGGATGGCGCGAAATGGCCTTGCGAGCGCGCGATGCAGACCGCATCGACGTTCGCACGACCACGGCGGGCTGCTCGTGTCCGGCCACCCCGGACGCCGGCACCTCAAGCAAACGATGAGCGCGCACGTGCATGCATGACGCGCCACGGAGACCACAATGAACAGCACAATCAATCAGGGGGCCGTGCACGGCCCGACAAGCTTCTTCTCCAAGGAGGCGACCATCGCCCGGCCCGGGTTCTCACGCTGGATGGTGCCGCCCGCCGCGCTGGCTGTTCACTTGTGCATCGGGCAGGCGTATGCGTTCTCGGTGTTCAATGCGCCGCTCACGAAGATCATCGGCATCACGAAGTCCGCGCCGGATGACTGGTCGCTGACGACGCTCGGCTGGATCTTCTCGCTGGCTATCGTGTTTCTCGGCTTGTCCGCCGCGTTCGCCGGCAAGTGGCTGGAGAAGGTCGGCCCGCGCCGCACGATGTTCACCGCGGCCTGCTGCTTCGGCGGCGGCTTTCTCGTTTCGGCGCTCGGCGTCTATCTGCATCAGATCTGGCTGCTGTATCTCGGTTATGGCGTGATCGGCGGCATCGGGCTCGGGCTCGGCTACGTGTCGCCGGTATCGACGCTCATCCGCTGGTTCCCGGACCGCCGCGGCATGGCGACGGGCATGGCGATCATGGGCTTCGGCGGCGGCGCGATGATCGCGGCGCCCGGTTCCGTCGCGCTGATGAACCACTTCAAGAGCGCGACGAGCGCCGGCGTCGCGGAAACGTTCGTCGTGCTCGGCGTGCTCTATTTCATCTCGATGACGATCGGCGCTCTCGCGATCCGCATCCCGCCGGTGGACTGGAAGCCGGCTGGCTGGACGCCGCCCGCGACCGCCAGCAAGATGATCACGCGAAACCACGTGCACATCGATCAGGCGCTGAAGACGCCGCAGTTCTATCTGCTGTGGCTCGTGCTGTTCCTGAACGTGACGGCGGGCATCGGCGTGCTCGGCCAGGCTTCGGTGATGATTCAGGAGAGTTTCAAGGCCTCGATCACGGCGGGCGCGGCGGCGGGCTTCGTCGGATTGCTGTCGCTCTTCAACATGGGCGGGCGCTTCGTGTGGGCGTCGGCATCGGACTGGATCGGGCGCAAGAACACTTACTTCGCCTTCTTCGCGCTCGGCGCGGTGCTGTACTTCCTCGTGCCTCACTTCGCGGGCTCGGGCAATATCGCGCTGTTCGTGCTGGCGTACGGGATCATCCTCTCGATGTACGGCGGCGGCTTCGCGACCATTCCGGCCTATCTGGCGGACATGTTCGGCACGGCGTTCGTCGGCGGCATTCACGGCCGGCTGCTGACCGCGTGGGCGGCGGCGGGCGTCGCGGGTCCGGTGCTCGTCAATTACGTGCGCGCGTATCAGGTAGCGCACGGCGTCGTCGGCGCAGAAGCGTACACGATGACGCTGCACATCATGGCCGCGCTGCTCGTCGTCGGCTTCCTCTGCAATCTGCTCGTCACGCGCGTGCATGAGAAGCATCACATGGACACGTCGGCGCAGACGGCAAGCTAAAAGTCAAAAGAGGAGATTCGCGATGAATACTCGCATCGATACACAGGAAGCGCACCCGTCGAATAAAGGGCTGCTCGTGCTGTTCTGGGCGTATGTGCTGATTCCGCTCGCATGGGGCGTCACGAACACGCTCACGCAGGCAGTCAAGCTGTTCCACTGATTGGGCAGGTGATGTTTGCGCGCGCCGGACGGCCGATGTGGTTCATCGGCTCACGGCGCGCGTTTCATTTGGCGACGGCAAGCTATTCGGCTTCGCCGAGATGAGCTGAAAGATCCATCTGCTGATGAAGAATCCGCACGATCTGGATCGTGTCCGCGGCATCCTTGAAGAAGAGCACGTGCATGCCGACGAGCGCCTTCCGATAGCCGTCACGAATGTCTTGGGCAGACAGGCTGCGCTGCGTGCCCGCGCCGAGTCCGACGACCGTGTCCTGGATCATGCGCACATAGCGCTCGGCCTGTGCGGGGCCCCACTTGTCAAACGAGTAGTCCCAGATGCCATCGAGATCCTGAATGGCCGCAGGCGTGAATACGCACTGCTTCATCGGCTGGACTTGCGCTTGCGTGCGATGAACGCATCGAAATCCAGCGGCTTCGACGGGCCCGACTGCTCGCCCGCTTCCAGCGCCGCGCGCAATGCACCGAGCTTTGCTTCCTGTTCTTCCAGCAGGCGCAAGCCGGCGCGGACCACATCGCTCGCGGTGCTGTAGCGGCCAGCGCGTACCCGATTCTCGACGAAGTCCGTGAAATGATCGCCGAGCGAAACTGACGTGTTCTTGGGCATGACATTTCCCCGTTGCTTGAGCGTCAAGAATACCAAAAATTGGTATCGACGAGCGCGGGGGAATGCAAACCCACTAGTCCGGATGTTCTCAGTGCCCGCGATCCTCCACCCTGCTCAAGCTGCGGCGCGCGAGCACGCTCATGAAAAGCGTGCTGCTCACGAGCGCCGCCATATACACGCCTGCCATCATCCAGTCCAAGTCACTCACGGTGGTTCTCCTTCGAATTGAGCCGCGGCCGGGGCGCCGCGGGGTTGATTCACGCAATTTCAACTACGTTCTGGCCTGATTTACGGCACGCGCGCGCAAAGGTTTAGTGCGATGGAATGAACGACGTTGGCGTCACGTTGAAAGAGAATGCGAAAACGGGCATCGGAGAAACCGATCGCGCGTGCGATTCCGCAAACGTATGGCATCGAACGACCGCGATCCGGGCAGCGCGGCGTGCGTCGGGGTATCGTTCGACTAGCGCCCCGAGAGCGCACGACGACATTCCCCGCAGACAAAAGAACGGTCCACGACAATGAACACGTCCCGTCGCAGCTTCATGGTTGTCAGCATCGGCATGGGCACGGCGCTGTGGCTCACGCGAGCCCGCGCCGATGCGCCGCATTTGAGCGAATCCGATCCGGCGGCGGTCGCCGTCGGCTACAAGGAGGACGCCGCGAAGGTGGACAAGGCGAAATATTCCAACTTCGCGGCAGGACAGACGTGCGCGAACTGCTCGCTGTATGAGGGCAAGTCGAGCGACGCCTGGGGTGGCTGCTCGCTATTCAACGGCAAACTCGTGGCTGGCCGCGGATGGTGCGCGTCCTACACGAACATGTGAAGCCGGTTCAGCGCACCGAATAGCCGACGAAGCGCCACACCTTGTCCGAATCGAGAATGAACGTCACCATCTCGCGCGACGGCTGACTCGGCTGACTGAACTGGGTGTCGTAGAGAATGTTGATATACGCGCCCGCGGGCAGGTTGCCGGTGCCGTCGTAGCGATAGTGCTTCGCGCCCAAAGGCATGCGCAGACCCGGTGCGCCGAGCGGCGAACGGTCGCGCGCGACCTTCTTCATGAAGTCATCGCGGGAAATGATGCGTTTCGCGATGGGCGAGGCCTGATCCCACACCTCTCCTGCCTTGTTCTGATCGATCAGCGCGACGATGGCCGATGCAACTTGAGCGATGTCACGGTCCTGCTGGTCGAGCGCCGCCTGCTGCTCCTTCGTGAGCGATTGGAGAGCGGCGGGGTAGATTGCTTGCTGCGGTGACTGAGATTGCTGCGCGCGGCAGGCGATGCTGGCGGAGCACAACAGAAACGCGGCCAGCGTGGCGGAGATGCGTGATTTCATGATGCAGACGACTTCGGTTTCTAAGGCGTAGATTGTATCGCCGTCAGCGCCTGAAAACGGTAAGAAATACTTAGTTTCAGAATTTTGCATGGAGACGCAGGCGTACCGGACCAAGCACACGTCTTGCTGCCGATATGAAGGACGATCAACTTCCAACGCTTCTTCGCCGAGGCTGAACATGCGACTCGTCGACTGGAACATCCAATGGGGACGCGGCGTGGATGGCCGCGTCGATCTCGCGCGCATCGTCGCCGAAGCGAAGGCGCTGCACGACTTCGATATCCTGTGCCTCCAGGAAGTGACGCGCGGCTTTCACGAAAGCGAACAGGCGGGCGGACTCGCGGGCCACCCGCGCGCGGATCAATTCGCGGAACTCGAAACGCTGATTCCCGGCGCGACCGTCATCGATGCAATCGGCTCCGACCTGCCGCCCGTGGGCGCCGGTATCGCACGCCGTCAGTTCGGCAACGCGATCGTCAGCCGCCTGCCGGTGCGTCAGGTTCTGCGTCATTCATTGCCGTGGCCCGCCGATCCCGCGAATCCGTCGATGCTGCGCGTCGCGCTCGAAGCCGTCATCGATACGGACGTCGGCCCGCTGCGCATCATCAGCACGCATCTTGAGTTTTATTCGGAGAAACAGCGGCTCGCGCAAGTCGCGCGCTTGCGCGAGCTTCACGCCGAAGCATGCGCGCACGCGCGTCAGCCCGCGAAGGCCGAAGGCCAGGCAAGCCCGTTCGCCGACACCGCGCGTCCGATCTCCGCAATCGTCTGCGGCGACTTCAACAGTGCCTTCGACAGTTCCGCTTATCGCGCGATGCTGGAGCCGCTTGCCGATGCGCCCTCGTTCGTCGATGCATGGACCTGCGCGCATCCGAACGAGCCGCGCGCAGCGACCGTCGGTCTGTACGATCACGATCAATGGCCCGATGGCCCGTTCGCGTGCGACTTCATCTTCGTCACCGAAGAGCTGAAGCCGCGCATCGCGGGCTGCGAAGCGGACCAGTCGAGCCGGTCATCGGATCATCAGCCGATGTGGCTCGAACTGCGTTAAGCGCCCTCTTCGCGCGAAAGGCCGTACAGCGCCTGCAACACCGCCGCCCGCGCCTGACCGACGATCATCCCGCGCCAGATATCGTCGTCGATATAAAACGCCGCGCGAATCTGGCGGCGAATGTCGGCCTTCAGCGCATCGGACGCGTCCGCGTGATGGCGCACCCAGACGTCCGCGCGCAGCATGTCGAGCATGTCGGTGAGCGGCACCGTGCCGTACTCGATCGCGATCGATGCAATCGCGGCATGGGCGCACGTCTGCCGCAAGGTATCGAGCAAGGGCCCGGCGACATCGGCCGCGATCGACGTGCCATCCGCAGGGCTCGTCACGTCCGCGCCCCACCAGCGCCGCGCGCGCGCCACGTCGCCGACGCAAATCTTCGCGCCGAAGCCGCTCGGGCCGAGTCCCGTATGAAAATCGATCCATCCTATCGCCGTGCACGTCTCGCCGTATTCCGCCAGCAGATTGCGCATCGTGCGCGTGCTCCACGCCGTCTCTTCGCCGCCGTAGAACATGCCCTGCGCGTGCGTGTACTGGCCCGTCGTCACCGCCTGCTGATACGCCCATTGCCCGCGCGTGTCGATATAAGCGCGAATCGCCGCGACGTTCGCTTCGTCGGGCGGCCAGCTCGCGGGAACCAGCAGATCGTGCAGTTCCGCGTAGCCAGGGTTCTGCGGCAACGGCCCGCTGAAATCCACGCTGTTGCGATTCAGATCGACATTGCCTTCCGTCGTGCGGCTCAGATACGAAAAGCCATACGGATTGATTGCATGTACGAGCAGCATCGCGACGCCGAGCTTCTCCATCAGCGCGGGCAAAACTTCGTCGCGCATCAACGCGATCTGCGCGCCCGAGCCGCAAAAGCCTTCGACGCCATGCGTCGCGGACGTGAGCACGAGCAAGCGCTTCGCATCGGCCGGGCCGATACGCACGACATCGGTTGCGAGCGTCTCGCCTTCGAGACCGTCGACACCTTCGAGCACGCGCGTATCGACCGCGAGTTTTCGCTCGGCGGCCGTATCGAGAAATCGCTGGCGCGCCTCGCGATAGGTCGATGAAAACATGTCCGCCTCCTCAGGCGCGCGAGAGAAATGCTTCGACCAGACGCACCCAGTACGTCGAGCCGAGCGTGAGGACGTCATCGTTGAAATCGTAGCTGCTGTTGTGCAGCATGCACGGTCCGATTCCATGACCGTGATCGCGATGCGCACCCAGTCCGTTGCCGATATACGCGTAGCAGCCAGGCCGCTCCAGCAGCATGTACGAGAAGTCCTCGGCGCCCATCGTCGGATCGATGTTCGTAGTCACCTTGTCCTCACCGACGACCTTTTGCATCACGCCGAGCGCGAACTGCGTCTCGGCTTCCGTGTTCACCGTCGGCGGATAGTTGCGCACGAAACTGACTTCGGCCTTGCATCGATACGCCGTCGCCGTCGCCGCGACGATCTCCCTCATGCGCGTCTCGATCAGATCGAGGACATCGACGGAAAACGTGCGCACGGTGCCGGCAAGCGTCGCGGTCGTCGGGATTGCGTTGATCGCGTGGCCCGCCTGCATGCGCGTGATCGAGAGCACGGCGGCGTCGATGGGCCGCTTGTTGCGCGTCACGATGCTCTGCAAGCCCGTGCCGATCTGCAGCGCGGTGAACACGGGATCGACGCCATCGTGCGGAATCGCGGCATGTGCGCCCACGCCTTCGATGCGGATCTCGAACTCGTTGCTCGATGCCTGCGTCGCACCGACACGCGCGCCGAATTCGCCCGCCGCCATGCCCGGCCAGTTATGCAGCGCGAACACGGCATCGACGGGAAAACGCTCGAAAAGGCCGTCTTCGATCATCGCTTTCGCGCCGCCGCCGCCTTCCTCCGCAGGCTGAAAAATGAAGACGACCGTGCCGTCGAAGTCGCGATGCTTCGCGAGATATTGCGCGGCGCCGAGGAGCATCGCGGTGTGGCCGTCGTGGCCGCACGCATGCATCTTGTTCTCGTGGCGCGACGCATGCGCGAAGGTGTTCAGCTCGGGAATCGGCAGCGCATCCATGTCGGCGCGCAGTCCGATCGCGCGCTTGCTCGCGCCTTTCTTCAACACGCCGACGACGCCCGTCTTGCCGAGCCCCCGCGTCACTTCGATATCCCAGCTCTCGAGCTTCTGCGCGACCAGTTCGGCGGTGCGCGCTTCTTCGTAGCAGAGTTCGGGATGCGCGTGAATATCGCGGCGAATGGCCTGAATCTCGTCGCGCGACCGGGCGATCTCGGGAATGATCGACATGCTTGCCTCGTGTGTGATTGAGTGACCGAAGCATTGTCGATGGCCGGAAATAACAGCGAAAGCTGATATTTCTTGTCCGTGACTTAAGGAAAGCTTTAGCTTTCCTTCGCCGGTATCGCGCCACGCGAACGCATCCGGATGCGTTCCTGCACGACGCTCATCACCGCATGACGGTCGTGAATCCTGCGCTCCAGCATGCCGACGACGCGGCGCGGCGTGTTCTTCGCGAGCGGCAGCACGCGCAACGCCGGATCGCTCGCCCACGAGCCGTATTCGAGCAGCGGCACGACGGAAACGCCCGCATCCTGCCGCACGAGTTCGACGATCACTTCGAGCGAATTCAGTTCGAGAAACTCGTTCACCGCGAGACGGTTGTGCTTCAGCGCGCGACCGATCAGCGCGCCGGTGCGCTGCGCGCGATCGAAACGCAGGAACGGCCGGCTCGCGAGCATGTCGGCCACGCTGACCGGGGCGATGGCGCGCGAACCGACCGCGACGAGCGGCTCCGAATAGAGCGGCGTCCAGTTGAGACTCGCCGGCGTCTTGCCCGCCATCTCGACGATCACCGCGGCGTCGATCTCGCCCGCTTCCACTTGCGGCGCGAGCGCGAGCGCCTTGCCGGTGAAAAGCCGCACATCGAGCCGCGGATACTGGCCTTTCAATTCGGTGACGACGGATGCGAGCGCGCCCATCGCCGAATCGACTGCGCCGATGGCGACCGATCCGGCGATTTCATCGTCGAGGCCGGTGAGACGCATGCTGTCGTACAGCGCGACGATGCGCTCCGCCTGCGGCAAGACCTGCTTGCCGATGTTCGTCAGCCGGTTGGTGCGCCCCACGCGGTCGAAGAGCGGCCGCTTCAGATCGTCTTCGAGCGATTGCATCTGCATGCTCACCGCCGCTTGCGTGAGCGCGACTTTCTCGGCGGCGGCGGCGAAGGAGCCGTATCGCGCGACGGCGATGAAGGTGCGCAAAAAGCGAATGTTGCTCATCGTGCGTTGGGGAGAACCCGGATCGTTCGATCAGGTTTCCTTGAGTGTCAGTTCAGAAATTCTATATTTTCTTATTTCAACTCGGCGTAATGTTTGCGTGTTGCAGCGGCTCGCGTGCATGGTGCGAGCCGACATAAAAGCGGATGTCGTCGCCCCTGATCAATCGCCCCACGCCCACGGAGTGCATTCGATGAGCACCGTACTACCCGCAGCCCACGCGGCCGAAGAGAACGCCGCGATCAACATGTCCGGCCGCCGAGCGATCGTCGTATCGACCATCGGCAATGCGCTCGAATGGTTCGACTTCATGGTCTACGGCTTCTTCGCCGTGATCATCGCCAAGCTGTACTTTCCCGCGACGAACCCCACCATCTCGCTGCTCGCGACCTGGGCGACGTTCGGCGTCGGCTTTCTGACGCGGCCGCTCGGCGGCATCGTGCTGGGCGCGGTCGCGGATCGCGTCGGGCGCAAGTCGGCGCTCACGCTCACGATCTCGCTGATGGCGGTCGGCATCGCGATCATCGCGTTCGCGCCGACGTATGCCGCGATCGGCATCGCCGCGCCCTTGCTGATGCTGCTTGGCCGCCTGATTCAGGGCTTCTCGGCGGGCGGCGAAGTGGGCTGCGCGACGGCGTTTCTCGTCGAGTACGCGCCCGCCAACAAGCGCGGCTATTTCGGCAGCTTCCAGATGGTCGCGCAAGCGGCGGCGAGTCTCGCGGGCGCGTTCTTCGGCGCGGTGCTCACGCGCACGCTGAGCCCCGAGCATCTGAATAGCTGGGGCTGGCGCGTTCCGTTCGTCTGCGGTCTGCTCATCGTGCCGGTCGGCCTGTATCTGCGCTCGAAACTGGATGAATCGCCGGTGTTCGTCGAGAAGGCGCAGAAGAACGAACTGAGCACGCGGCCGATCCGCGACACCGCCACGAAGCACTGGATGCCCGTGCTCGCGGGCTTCGGCCTCACGGTGTTCGGCACCATCGGCACGTACATCTTCCTGCTGTATCTGCCGACGCACGCCACGCGCGTGCTGCACATGGCGCTCACCGACGGCCTCATCAGCTCGACGATCGGCGCGCTCGTGTATCTCGTCTGCTGCCCGATCTTCGGCCGGCTGTCGGATCGCGTCGGCCGCAAGAAGCTGATGGCGACCGCGCTCGCGCTGTCGCTCGTCACGGCGTATCCGATCTTCGCCGTGCTCACCGCGCATCCGAGCCTGCCGATGCTGATCGTCTGCCAGGCGCTGCTGATGACGTATCTCGGCATCTTCCAGGGCTGCTATCCGGCGTTCATCTCCGAACTGCTGCCTTCGAGCGTGCGTTCGACGGGCATCTCGGTGAGCTACAACGTCGCGGTGATGATCTTCGGCGGCTTCGCGCCGGCCATCGTGCAATGGCTGACGATGACCACGGGCGACCCGCTCTCGATCTGCTACTACGTGATCTTCGGCAGCGCGGTCGCGCTCCTGACGATTCTCCCGCTGCGCGACCGCTATAGCGACGCGCTGCGGTAAGCCTGCTGCATTGCGCTCGCAAAGGAAGGAGAATGGGCGGCCCGCACGGAAATCCGGTCCGCTTAAGTCTGAATTAAGAAAGCGCGCTTACGCTAAAGACTGACTGACCCAACCCCTCCTTCCGGCCGCGCATGCGGCCATTTTTTTTGGAGCGCCACGATGCAGATGATTCTTCGCCTGATCCTGATCCTCGTGGCGCTCGTCGTCTTCACGACGGTCGGGGAGTTCCTTCTGTCGCTCGTCGCGCGGGCCGTGCTCACGCACTGAACCGCTTCGCCGCTGCGGGCATGCTTCGTGCGCCCGCAGCATCTCGTGGCCCGCGCCAGGCTTTCGATCGGGAAAGTTTCGCGTCAGGTGCCTATACTGGCTGAGTGTCGTCTTCGCCGCATCGCCGGCGCCCGAAGGTCCTGCGCCCGCAGCACAGACCCTTTTTCGCCGCCCTTCCTTCGCGCCCTCGGCGCCCGACACGCTTCGCCGCATCTTCGCCTCTCTCAGCCGTGCCGCTTCATCGCCGCATTCGTGCAGCAGCTTGCTGCACAATTCCAGGAGATTGCCCGATGCCACAACGTCACATCCCCCAATCGAAAACCACGCAAGCCGACACACCCAACAAGACGCGGCGAGCCAAAGCCGACGAGTCCACCGCCACGTTCACCTTCACCGTCAACGGCAGCAGCCATACGCTGTCGATCGATCCGCGCACGACGCTATTAGATGCATTGCGCGAGCATCTTCATCTGACCGGCACGAAGAAAGGCTGCGATCACGGCCAATGCGGCGCATGCACCGTTCATGTGAACGGCCGCCGCGTGAACTCGTGTCTGTGCTTCGCAGCCGCCTGCGATGGCGACACCATCACGACGATCGAAGGCATCGGCGAAGTCGAGGCGCTGCATCCGCTGCAGGCCGCGTTCGTCGAATGCGACGGCTATCAGTGCGGCTACTGCACGGCCGGCCAGTTGATGTCGGCGGTGGCGCTGCTCGATGAACCCATCGGTCCGAGCGACAACGACGTGCGCGAAGCGATGAGCGGCAATCTGTGCCGCTGCGGCGCGTATCAGAACATCGTCAGCGCGATCCAGTCGGTGCGGGCGACCAAGCCGTCGTCGAAATAAGGAGCGCCGACATGGACATGTTCCGACTCTCCCGCGCGCGCGACATGCGCGACGCGATCAACGCAGGCGCGCTCGCGCATACCGCGCAGCAAGGCGCGGAAGTGCGCTTTCTCGCGGGCGGCACGACGCTGCTCGACCTGATGAAGCTCAACGTCGAGCGGCCGATGCGCGTCGTCGATATCAGCCGCCTGCCGCTCGACAAGATCGAGGAAACGAAGGACGGCGGCGTGCTTATCGGCGCGACTTCGCGCAACTCGGATCTCGCGCATCATCCGCTGATTCGCGATCGTTACGCGGTGCTGTCGCAAGCCGTGCTGGCCGGCGCGTCCGTGCAGTTGCGCAACATGGCGACCACCGGCGGCAACATCCTGCAGCGCACGCGTTGCGTGTATTTCCGCGACACGACATCGCCGTGCAACAAGCGCGAGCCGGGCAGCGGCTGCTCGGCGATTCAGGGCTTCAATCGCATGATGGCGATTCTCGGCACGAGCGAGTCGTGCATCGCGAGCAATCCGTCGGACATGTGCGTGGCGCTGCAGGCGCTCGAAGCGACGGTTCATATCGAAGGCACGGCCGGCAAGCGCGCGATTCCCATCGATGAATTCTTCCTCGTGCCCGGCGCCACGCCCGATCGCGAGAACGTGCTCGATGCCGGCGATCTGATCACGCACGTCACCTTGCCGCCGCCGGTCGAAGGCGCGCGCTCGGCTTATCTCAAGCTGCGCGATCGCGCGTCGTATGAGTTCGCGCTGGCGTCGGCGGGCGTCGTGATCGGCGTGAAGGATGGACGCATCGCCCATGCGCGCGTGGGTCTCGGCGGCGTCGGCACGAAGCCGTGGCGATCGCGCGAGGCGGAGAAGGAACTGCAGGACGCCGCGCCCGATGAAGCCACCTTCAGGCGCGCCGCCGATGCCGCGCTCGCCGATGCGAAGCCGCAAAGCGAGAACGGCTTCAAGGTCGAGCTATCGAAGCGCTGCATCGTGCATACGCTCAAGATGGTCACGCAAACATCCTGAACCCGACCGAGGAACCCGAACATGTCCACCGCGCCCGACATCACGCAGTCCTTCATTGGACGGCCCCAGTCGCGCATCGACGGACCGCTGAAGGTCTGCGGCCGCGCGACTTACACTTCCGACATCGACTTGCCCGGCATGCTGTACGCCGTGCCGGTCGGCGCCACCATCGCGAGCGGCAGGATCACGTCGCTCGAATTCGCCGCCGCGCAAGCCATGCCCGGCGTGAAGCTGATTCTTCATCGCGGCAATATCGGCCGCTTCTATCGCATCTCCGGCAATTCGATCGATACCGGTTTCGTCGACGAGAATCGCCCGCCGTTCGAAGACGACGTGATTCGCTACTACGGGCAATACGTCGCGCTCGTGGTCGCGGACACGTTCGAAGCGGCGAGCGCCGCGGCCGGCGCGGTCAAGGTCGGCTACGACAAGACGCCGCACGACGTGAGCGCGACGCTCGATACGGACAAGAAGCTCGACGTGCACAGCGAGCGCGGCGATCCCGACAAGGCGTTCGACGATGCGCCCGTGAAGATCGACGAAGACTATGTGACGCCGGTCGAAACGCATAACCCGATCGAGCTGCACGCGACCGTCGCGCACTGGAACGGCGAGAGCTACACGTTCTATGAGACGAGTCAGGCGGTGGCCAACCATCAGGGCACGCTGATGCAGATGCTCGGCCTGCCGAAAGAGAAGGTGCGCGTGATCTCGCGCTATCTCGGCTCGGGCTTCGGCGGCAAGCTGTGGATGTGGCCGCATTCGCTGCTCGCCGCGGCCGCGACGCGGCAACTGGAGCGGCCCGTCAAGCTCGTGCTGTCGCGCAAGATGATGTTCCAGAACGTCGGGCACCGGCCGACCACGCAGCAGCGCGTGCGGCTCGCGGCGACGCAGGACGGTAAGCTCGTCTCGTTGCAGCACGACTTCGTGAATCACGAAGCCATCGCCGACGATTACGCGGAAGACTGCGGCGAAGCGACGCCGTCGATGTACAGCACGCCCAATCTGCGCGTGACGGGCGGCACCGTGAAGCGCAATGTCGGCTCGCCCACGTCGATGCGCGGACCCGGCGCGGTGCCCGGCCTCTTCGCGCTCGAATCGGCGATGGACGAGCTGGCCATCGCGTTGAAGATCGATCCTGTCGAGCTGCGTTTGCGAAACGAGCCGAGCGTCGATGAAAGCAGCGGTCTGCCGTTTTCGTCGCGGCATTTCGTCGAGTGCCTGAAGACGGGCGCGGACAAGTTCGGCTGGTCGAAGCGCACGCCGGAAGTCGGCTCGATGACGCGCGACGGTCTCACCCTCGGCTGGGGCGTCGGCGCGTGCAGCTGGCCGGGTCTGCGCTTTTCGGCGGACGCGACCGTCGATCTGCGTTCGGATGGCACCGCGCGCGTCGCGTGCGGCACGCAGGATATCGGCACGGGCACGTACACGATCCTCGCGCAGCTCGTCGCGGAGCATACGGGCATACCGCTCGACAAGATCGAAGTCGGTCTCGGCGATACGTCGCTGCCGCTCGGTCCTGTGTCGGGCGGATCGGCGGCGACGGCTTCGGTGATTCCGGCGGTATCGGACGCCGTTCGCGCGGCCATCAAGACGCTGCTCGCGCGTGCCGTGAAGGCGGAAGGATTGCCGTTCGCGGGCGCCAAGGCGGACGAGCTCGCGATGAGCGGCGGGCATGTGCATCGCAAGAACGAGCGGCCCGAAAGCGGCGTGCCGTTCGGGCGCATTCTCGAAGCCGCGAAGCTGCATGCGGCGTCGGGTAGCGGCAGCGCGAAAGGCGGCTTCGACGATCCGCTGAAGAAGAAGTGGTCGATCCACTCGTACGGCGCGCACTTCGCCGAAGTGACGTGGGAACCGTCGACGGCGCGTCTGCGGGTGAGCCGCGTCGTCACCGTGATCGATGCGGGCAAGATCCTCAATCCGCGTGCGGGACGCAATCAGATCGAAGGCGCGGTCGTGATGGGCGTCGGCATGGCGCTCTTCGAGCACACCGTCTACGACGAACGAAGCGGCGCGCCGGTCAACAGCAGCCTCGCGGATTACGTCGTCGCGACCAACGCCGATACGCCGAAGATGGACGTCACGTTCCTCGACTATCCCGATACGATCTTCAACGAGCTCGGCGCGCGGGGGATCGCGGAGATCGGGTTGGCGGGAATCGCGGCGGCGATTACGGGTGCGGTGTATCACGCGACGGGCGTGCGCGTGAGGAAGCTGCCGGTGATGATCGAGGACTTGCTGTAAGCGCGTTTGCGGCGCGCCCCGGCTTCCGTCGCGTTCGACGATGCGGAAGCCGGGCCGATTCGGTCAGACCGGATTCGTATAATGGAGTCCGTGGCGAATCGGTGTTCGACTCGCGCATCCATCGGGCAAACCAATGAAAGACCGCACTGGAAATCCGCTGACCGAGCGGGAATTCGATCGCCTGGAAGACTTTCTCGACTCCCTCGGCGACGAAGCGATGACCGTCGAAATGATGGACGGCTTTTTCGCCGCGCTCATTTGCGGCCCTGAATTGATCATGCCCAACGAATGGCTCTCCGCCGTATTGGGAAATAGCGTCCCCTTCACGACCAACAAGGAAGGCGAGCAGATCCTCGGTATGATGATCCGTCACTGGAACACGATCGCAGATGAACTCGAGCGAACGCTTTACGATGAAGAGGCGCTTTATTTTCCGGTGCTGTCAGTGGACGAAGACGGCACTGCCTTGGCCAATGAGTGGGCCATCGGCTTCATGAGCGGTGTAGAGATGCGGCACGGAAGCTGGCACGAGTTGTTCGATGACGACGACCACGCTGGATCGTTGGTGCCTATCTTGATGCTGTGTCACGAGCATGATCCGGACCCCAAGTCACGCACCAACCCGAAAGGACTCGAAAATCGGGAAGACGTGATAACAATGATGATCGGGGGCCTGAGCCACATCTACCGCTATTTCGAACCGCACCGAAGGGCAAGAGCGAATGCAGGTGTGCCGCAAACGGCGCGGCTGAAAGTGGAGAAAATCGGCCGGAATGAGCCGTGCCCGTGCGGCAGCGGACGCAAGTACAAACACTGCTGCGGCGCCGACGCGTCTTCGCTTCATTGAGTGGCGCGTGGCCCCTTCATAGGCTTGAAGTCGAGTCAGGCGGGACCGCCCTTTCGCACGAGACGCTACGGCAAAATCGCTATGCTAGACTGCATGCGCGGTTCTACGCCGAAGAGACGGACACCGTACAGCCGTTGACTCGCGCAGCGGATCAACCTTCCAGATAACCATGAAGCCCTCAATCGCACTAGAAGCTCATCGTGACGAGATCCGTCGCATTATCGAAGCGCATCGCGCGAAGAACGCACGCATCTTCGGTTCAGTCGCACGCGGTGAAGACACGGAGGAAAGCGACCTCGATCTCCTGATCGACCCTACCCCGAAAACATCACTGCTCGATATCGGTGCGATGCGCCATGAGTTGCGCGAGTTGCTTGGCGTGAAAGTGGATGTGTTGACTCCCCGCTCGCTGCCTGACCGGACTCGCGATGCGATCATCGCAGGCGCCATTCCGGTATGAGCCGGGACGCGCTTACGTTAAGCGAATACGTCGATCACGTTATAACGGCGATCGGACGAATCGCCCGCTATACCGACGCGTTAAACGAAGCAGCCTTCAGCGATGACGAGCTGGTGCAAGACGCCGTGGTCCGCAATATCGAAGTCATCGGCGAAGCGTGTCGAAATATCCGCCGATACTTTCCCGCCTTCGTCACCCAGCATCCCGAAGTCCCGTTCCAGTCCGCGTACGAAATGCGAAACGCTCTGACGCACGGCTACCATAAGATCGATTTCGGCGTCGTCTGGGTGACGGTCCGTGAAGACCTGCCTGCGCTCGGCAAACAGTTCGAGTCGCTCGCCATCGAACTGAAGAGCGCCAGTTAGCGTCCTACAGGGCGATTCCATCAGGCGCGGCTCCGGTCCCGCGCGCGCACAGGCACACCGCTTGCAACGCCGCCACGCTTCGATCCTCCCCCAAGACGCGCTACCATAGCTACCTGCCCATCCCCAAACCCCTGTGCAGCAGCAAACTCAGCCGGAGTGCCCATGACCGACATGATCAAACAACACGGCCTTCAGGTCGACGCGAATCTCGCGAAGTTCGTCGATGAAGAAGCCATCCCCGGCACGGGCGTCGATAGCGCGTCCTTCTGGAAGGGATTCGATGCCATCGTCCACGATCTCGCGCCGAAAAACCGCGCGTTGCTCGCCGAGCGCGACCGTCTTCAGACCGAGCTCGACAACTGGCATCGCAGCAATCCCGGCCCGGTGCGCGATCCGCGCGCCTATCGCAAGTTTCTCGAAGAGATCGGCTATATCGTGCCCGCGCCCGCGCATGTGCAGGCGAGCACCGCCAATGTCGATCGCGAAATCGCCGAGCAGGCCGGCCCGCAGCTCGTCGTGCCACTCTCGAACCTGCGCTATGCGCTCAACGCCGCCAACGCCCGCTGGGGCAGTCTCTACGACGCGCTCTACGGCACCGATGCCATCGATGAAAGCGACGGCGCCGAGCGCACCGCGCAGTTCAATCCGAAGCGCGGCGCGAAGGTGATCGCCTATGCGCGCGCGTTCCTCGACGACAACGCGCCCCTCGCGCACGGCTCGCACGCCGACGCGACGAAGTACAGCGTCGAACAGGGCAAGCTCGTCGTCACGCTGAAGGACGGTGCCAAGAGCGGCCTCGCCAACGCCGAGCAATTCGCGGGCTATCAGGGCGACGCGAAAGAACCCGTCGCGATCCTGCTCAAGCACAACGACCTCCACTTCGAGATTCAGATCGACGCGAGCAACTTCATCGGCAAGACGGATGCTGCGCATGTGAAGGACGTGCTCATCGAAGCGGCGGTGAGCACGATCATCGACTGCGAGGATTCGGTCGCCGCCGTCGATGCCGCCGACAAGACGCAGCTCTATCGCAACTGGCTCGGGCTGATGCAGGGCCATCTCGCCGAGCAGGTGACGAAGAACGGCAAGTCCTTCACGCGCAGCATGAATCCGGATCGCGAATACACCGCGCCGAGCGGCTCGACGCTCAAGCTGCACGGACGTTCGCTCTTGTTCGTGCGCAACGTCGGCCATCTGATGACGAACCCCGCCGTGCTCGACCGCGACGGCAAAGAGATTCCAGAAGGCATCCTCGATGCCGTAATGACCACGCTCGGCGCGTTGCACGATCTGAAGAACAAGATGAACTCGCGCACGGGTTCCATCTATATCGTGAAGCCGAAGATGCATGGCCCCGCCGAAGTGGCGTTCGCCGACGAGCTCTTCTCGCGCGTCGAAGACCTGCTCGGACTGCCGCGTCACACCATCAAGATGGGCATCATGGACGAGGAGCGCCGCACGAGCGTCAACCTCAAGGCGTGTATCGCGGCGGCGGGCGCGCGCGTCGCGTTCATCAATACGGGCTTCCTGGACCGCACCGGTGACGAGATGCATTCGTCGATGGAAGCCGGCCCGATGATGCGCAAGGGCGACATGAAGTCGTCGAAGTGGATCAGCTCGTATGAGCGCAACAACGTGCTCGTCGGCCTGAACACCGGCTTGCGCGGACGCGCGCAGATCGGCAAGGGCATGTGGGCGATGCCCGATCTCATGCACGCGATGCTCGAACAGAAGATCGCGCATCCGAAGGCCGGCGCGAACACCGCATGGGTGCCCTCGCCCACGGCAGCCACGCTGCACGCGCTGCACTATCACATGGTCGACGTGCAGCAGGTTCAGCAGGAACTCGAAAGCATCGACTACGACGGCCAGAAGAACGAGCTGCTCGATGGCCTGCTGACGATTCCCGTCGTCGACAAGCCCACGTGGTCGGAAGAGGACATCAAGAACGAAATCGAGAACAACGCGCAGGGCATTCTCGGTTATGTCGTGCGCTGGGTCGATTCGGGCGTCGGTTGCTCGAAGGTGCCGGACATTCACGATGTCGGCCTGATGGAAGACCGCGCAACCTTGCGCATTTCCAGCCAGCACATCGCGAACTGGCTGCGTCACGGCATCGTCACGGAAGAGCAGGTTCGCCAGACGCTCGAACGCATGGCCGCCGTCGTCGACAAGCAGAACGAAGCCGACCCGTACTATCGCCCGATGGCGCCCTCGTTCGACAGCTCGTTCGCGTTCAAGGCCGCGTGCGCGCTCGTGTTCGAAGGACGCACGCAACCGAGCGGTTATACGGAACCGTTGCTGCACAAGTTCCGTCTTGCCGTGAAGGCATCGGCGTAAAGCTCGTTGAGAAAACGCAGCCACGTGGCTGCGTTTTCTCACTCATAGCAGACAACAGGCAGACTTGCGCGCCCCTTACCAATCGGTCGCCAAAAGAATCACCATAGTAAGATTTTCCGTATTTGCAGCGAGAGCCTTAGAGGGGAAAATCCAACAGGCATTCTGTTGATAATGCTAAAAACTCAAGAGGCCCCTCTCAATGAGCGGCAATAAATTTTGGAGCACTAATGAAAAAAGATGAAGAAGCAATGCTCGTGACCGGTGCAGGTGCGACGGCCGGCGCAGTCGGAACGGTCGGCGCCGTTGCTGCGTTAGGCGTTCCCGGTCTGTCGGCAGCCGGAATCACGTCGGGGTTGGCGACTGTAGGTGCGGCGGTAGGTGGTGGCATGGCTGCTGGCGTCGCCGTAACGGCAGCCGCCCCGTTGGCTCTAGGTGCGGCTGTCTACGGATTGTACAAATGGCTGGCTGACTAGCGCCCGACGGCAGAGCAGAACCGCTCTGCCGTCGTTACTACTGCTCCGACCAGAGCTTGCCCGCGGTCGCCCAGTTCTCGCGCTTCACGTCCGTCAGAATGATGTCCACCGAGCCCGGCTCGCAGCCGAGCGTCTCGCACGTCGTGCGCGTGATCGCCTCGACGAACTTGCGCTTCTCTTCCGCCGTGCGGCCTTCGAATAGCTGAATGTTGAATGTCGGCATGCCGTTGATCTCCTGTTTGAGTTGGACCGGTATTCAGTCGCGATACGACGCATCGATGCGATCGAGCTTGCGCAATAGCGCCGGCCATTCGAGCGCGCCTTCGATGGCGTCGTCGTCGTGCAATTGCGCCGCGGTGCGCGTGACCACGTCCGGCGTCGGCACGATCATCTTGCTCACGCCCGCGAGCGCGCGAAGTTGAATATCGCACGCCTTGACGAGCATATCCATCAGCACATAAGCCTCGGCGATGGTGCGCCCGAGCGTGAGCGGCCCGTGATTGCGCAGCAGCATCGCGCGATGCGCGCCGAGACTCGCGACGAGGCGTTCGCCTTCCGCCGGCGAAAACGCGAGACCTTCGTAATCGTGATACGCGAGATGGCCGTGAAAGCGCATCGCGTGTTGCGACGCGGGCAGCAGGCCATGCGGTTGCGCCGAGACGGCGATCGCCTCGCGCACGTGCAGATGCATCACGCACGCGGCGTCTTCCCGGGCGGCGTGCACGGCGCCGTGCAGCGCGAAGCCCGTCGCGTTCACCGGATGCGCGCTCTCGCCGATCACGTTGCCGTCGATATCGATTTTCACGAGATTCGACGCCGTGACTTCATCGAATGAAAGCCCGAACGGATTGATCAGAAAGCGCCCCGGCTCGCCCGGCACGCTCGCGGAAATATGCGTGTAGACGACATCGTCCCAGCCGTTGAGCGCGACGAGCCGGTACGCGGCGGCGAGTTCGACGCGCGTCGCCGCTTCGGCTGCCGAGCGCGGCCCGCTTTCCGCGATCCTGCGCTCAGGCGTGTGGGTGAACGACATGCGAATCTCCTAGTTTCGATGGTCCGGACAGGCGCCGCTCCAGGGCGATGACCGCCCATGACGCCAGCACGAACGGCGCGGTCAATGCGGCAATGCCGATGCAATCGATCACGCGCTCGATCAACACCGCGGCGACGATCGCGATGATCGCATAGCGCTTGCCGAGCGGCGCGGCCGCGAGCGCCGCAAGCGCCGCATTGAAGCCGCACGCGCCCGAGAGCACGACGGCATCGCTCGCGCCGCCGAGGCCGTGCAGTGTCGCGCCGAGCGCGCTGCCCGCGAGCGCCCAGCCTGCCTGCGATGGTCGCGACGCGAACAATCCCGCCGCGATCAACGCGCCCGCGAGCGCGCCGGTCGCGAACGTGATCGGCGCGAGACCCGCGAACGCGGCTTCGAGCATCGGGATAAAGCCGGCGGCGACTTGCGGGATTGCGCCCGTATCGCCGCGATCGGCGAAGAGCGGCAGCCAGCACCACGTGACGATGATGGCGGGGCTCGAAAAAGTCGGCAACCGGTAGCGCGAAAGAACGTGCGTGAGCTTGCTGGCGAGAAAGGTCGCGAACATCGACGCGACAATGGCGACGGCCGTCGCCTGCGACGCATCGCCGATGAACGCGAACGCGGCGAGCGCGGCGAGCGCGCCATTGAAGCCGTAGAGCGCGTCGCGAAACGCGGGCGCGTCGTCATCCTCGATGATCACGCTGATGACATTGCCCGTCAGCGTGCCGATCAGAAGGCCGCACGCGAGGCGCGGGCTCGCGCACAGGACCGCGAGAAACAGGAGCGCGCCGGTCGCGGCATTGCGCTGAAGCACGATTTGCCCGATCGCGCGGGCGAAACTGCGGACTTGGTCGCCGAAGGCGGCGTTCGAATGGAGAGCGGAAGACATGCTGGGCGGCGACGGCACGGGAAGCCGCCAGCATAAAGCAGTCAGCGCGCGCCGGGCGGCGGCGCGCCGAATAACCTGTATGTGACCTGAAGCAGAGGGTGCGGCGGCGCTTAATTGAAGGCCATCGGGACCAGCGGAGTCGGCTCGCCGACGCCCGGATTGGCCATCGAAAGATCCGCGCTCATTTTCACGATTTCCGTGACATTTTCACGGAAGTTGGGGTGGCTTTCCCAGGTGATGTAGCTCGCGTCCATGACGGCGGACAGCGTGAGCAGGGCAAAAGCAACTTTCTCGATGACTTCGTAACGGCGGCGCATAGTAAAGGTCCTCAAACTTTGCGACATTGTAACAGATTTAAGGGTTTTCCCTTAAGGGTATGTTGCAACGCCGCAAATCCGCCGCCGTTACTGCGTTTGCGCTCCGGCCCCCATTCGGCCGACGCGCTTCAGAAGCGAAAATCGTTGAAGAATTTTTCGCGGTCGATCACGGTGAGTGCGGCGCGCTTGTGCGGGAAGTCGAATTCCTTCAGCGTATGAAAGCCCATGCGATGCATGTACGCGATATGCCGCACATGATCGACGCGCGGTTCGCCGACGAGCCGTTCGGTGCGCGGATCGTCGATGAACATGTAGTGCAGCACGCCGCTCCACCACGCCTTGAGCTTGCCTGCGCTCTGGAACTGCGCATCGCCGATCAGCAGGTGCAGGCCGCGATCGAAGTCGCCCGCATCGTAGAACGGGCCCAGGCGATCTTCTTTCGCCCAGTAGAACTCGAAGTAGCCGAAGGGGTGGTCGTCGAAGTAGCCGATCATCGGATGCATGTGCGGATCTTCGCGACGTTCCTTCAGGTAAGCCGCGTGCTCGGCGCGGGTGCCGCGCTGGTCCCAGAAGTGCGCGACGCGGTCGAGATTCATCCAATCGCTGAAGACTTGCGAATCCGCGTCGGGGTCGGCGGTGCGCAGGCTGAAGGTCATGTCGATCTGAGGGAAGTGACGTTCGTAGATCGTGCCTTCGGTGTTGTTGGGTCTTACCGGGTGCGTGACATCGCCGGTTTGCGTGTAGCTGAGCAAGGTTTCGCTCGATGCGGGCGCCTTCAACCACGGTTTGGCGATTTGCCAGAACGTCTGGCGGGATGTCGTCAGGAGCAGATGGTCTTCGACGTGTTTTGCGTTGTCGATCAGGTTTTGGTTTTGCGCTTGTGTTACGAGGGCTTCGGCTTTTTGTGCGTCGGTGCCGGAATACTGGAGTGCAAGCGTCGCCGTGCGGCGCTCAGGTTCGTTGCAGTAGATGTCGCATAGCGCTTCTAGCAACGCGTCTGCGTTCCATGTTGTCAATGGGCGGTTCGCAGGTTGCTTTGCTGTTGCGGCTAGGTCTGGATCGAAACGGATGTTCATCGTTGAGTCTCGGGTAGGTTTGGGTTTGGGTTTGGGTTCGCTTGGGCTTTCGGTAAGTCCTGTTTTCGTGTCGGTCTATTAGCTCTGCCCCTCCCCGGGGCGGGGGTCACTTTCTTTGCTGCTGCAAAGAAAGTAACCAAAGAAACAGCTATCCCCAGCCTAAGCACTTCACACCGGCCGCGGCACAGACGATTGGCTGAATGGCCCGGCAGTAGCGAGTGCCCCCACAAGCAGACAAGGGCTTGGACCGCGCACGGTCTGCGCCACCAAATGTTTTGCCTCACTGGTTCAGCGCCAAATAGCTCCGGCCCGCTTCGCGGCCGATGGGTCAATCGGGTCTGCGCGTGCTTCTTTGCTGATGCCTCTCCTATAGATGGTTTCCCTTGCAAACCCCACGGCAGCGCGCAGCGCTGTGCCGAAGCTATTTAGTGCTGAACCAGCGCGCTAAACCCTCTAGCTCGGCAGACCGTGCGCGATCCAAGCCCGAGTGGGCCTTTGAGGGCGACACTTAGGCGAGGGCCGCTTCCTGCTGGCAAGCATGGCCAACGTGCGTGTGACCGCGGGCGATGAGAAGCTGCTTTCTTTGGTTACTTTCTTTGCAGCAGCAAAGAAAGTGACCCCCGCCCCGGGGAGGGGCAGTGCTAATAGACCACCGCGAAACCGGGATCCGGCGAAAACAAAAAAACCCCTAAACAACATCCCCGGCAAGCGTTTCGGCCATAGCCAAAAGCCCCCCTTCAAGCGCAGGAAACAAACTCCGCTGAAAGTTATTCCAGCGCAATTCGAGAATAGTGTCAGCAGGATCGATACTCGTGCCGAGCACATCAAAAATCACTTCCCCCGAATCGATCCCGTTATCGACGTAATGAAACGAAGCCCCCGTCCGATCGATCACCGGAGCGGACTGCACGCGCATCGTGCTCCAGTCCGCCACGCGCTGACCCCGCGCGCCATAAAGCGCATCGAGCGTCGCATAAGCCCCGCGCCGCTCAAACGGCGAGCCCAACCGCGTGACGCCCGGATGAATATTCGCGATACGCCGACAAAACTCCGCCCCCGGCCGAACGAGCTCATCGAGAATCACAAGCAATCCATCGAGCACGACGAAATCCGCATCGAGCGCATGAAGCTTGTCGAGTAGACGCTTCTCGAACACGCTCTTCTGCACCGCGCGTTCGCCAACCGCATCCACGGCCAAACGCCGATAAGAAGACGGAATCGCATGCAGCAGACTCGTCACCCGCACGCCCTGCACAGCAAGCTCCGGCGGATGAATCCACTGCCCGCCCGGCGCATGACGAAACCCATATCCTGCGAGCTTTTCGCGATCTCGCGGCGAGTCCTCGTCATCGTCATAGATCACGCCTTCGAGCGAATAGAGATCGCCCAGAGGCGAAACATTGAGTTGCTCGACAAGGTATTCCAGCGGCGACTTCATATAGCGCGTGCCGCCCTTGTATTCGATATGCTGTCCCGCGCGATCCGCCGCGGCGTTGCGCAAGGACATGATGTAGACCAGCTTTATCTTCGTCATTGAATCCTGCTCGAAAGTATGGCGGCGCGAATCATGAGCCAACCGCGCCGCCGACGATCATCACCAGTTATAACGGGCGCTCGCTATCACCGTGCGCGGATTGCCATAGAAGCAGGCCGAATCGGACTGGCATCCACTCACGAACGTGCGATTGAAAATGTTCGACGCATTCACCGCGAAACGCCAATGCTGCGTGTCGTAATGAACGGCCGCGTCGTAGACCGTATAGCTCGGGATATAGAGCGAGTTATCCGCCGCGCCCGCAAGGCCGCTTTGATAGCGGATACCCGCGCCGAAGCCCAGGCCGTCGAGCGGTCCCGAATGCCACGTCCAGTCCGCCCACAACGACGCCATCTGGCGCGGCAACGGAATCGACACCGGCCACTTGTCGAGCGTCACGTCGTTTGCGCGGATGTTCTTCACATCCTGATAGACGTATGCCGCGATCACCGACAGATTGCGCGTCACGTTGCCCACCGCGGACAACTCGATGCCGCGCGAACGCACCTCGCCCGTCTGCACGGAAAACGTGCCGGTCGGATCGGTCGGATCGGGCGTGAGGACGTTCGTCTGGTTGATCTGATACACAGCCGCGCCGAGCATCAGGTTCTTGCCCGGCGGCTGCCAGCGCAAACCCGCTTCGATCTGGCGGCCCTTCGTCGGCGCAGGCAAGCCGCCATCGGCCATCTTCACGCCGATGATCGGATTGAACGAAGTCGAATAGCTGATATACGGCGAAAGACCGTAATCGCCGAGATACGTCAGGCCGACGCGTCCCGTGAACGCGCTGTCGTCCTGCTTCAGTTGCGTGCCGCCGACGATGTCGTCCTGCTTCGTGTTGCTCCAGTCCTCGCGGGCGCCCACGGTCAGCATCCAGCGATTCCACTTCACCTGATCCTGCGCATAGAGGCCGAAGTTATCGAGCGTCGTGCGCGTGTTCGTCTGGCCGAAGGAATCCGGGCCGCTGAAGATCGCGGTCGATACCGGCGTATAGACCGGGTTGTACATGTTCAGGCTCGGCGCCTGCGCGAGCCATTCGCTATCGGTCGAATTCTGGCGGTTGTACTCGAAGCCGAGCAGCACGGTATGTTCGAGCGGCCCCGTGCCGAAGCGCGCCTGCGCGTTGTTGTCGATATCGAAGCGGCTATAGTTCGGCTGGAACAGACCCGCATAACGCGCGAGCGTCTGCTCGCTCGGATCGCTCGGATCGAGACCGCCGCCCCACACCGCGCCGTTGTCGAGCGAGAGATGCATCCAGCGCGTGTTCTGGCGGAACGTCCAGATGTCGTTGAACTTGTGCTCGAACTGATAGCCGACCGACCATTCCTTCTTGCGATAGTACGAGTAGGTCGGATCGCCCGTATAAAGGTTCTCCGAAATCTTGCCGTTCGGATTGGGCAGCACCGTGCCTTGCGCGGGCAGGAAGTTATTCGATGCATCGCCCCAGTCCTGCAGATAACTCGCCGCGATCGTCAACGACGTGTTCGCGTTCGGCTGCCAGCGCACCGATGGCGAAACCGCGAAGCGCTGCTCCGCGTGCGGACCGGTCATCGAATTGCCGTCGCGCCCGACCGCGAGCACGCGATACGACAAGGTGCCGTCCTTGTCGATCTTGTCGCCGATATCGAACATCACCTGCTTGCGCGCATAGTTGCCGATCTGCACGCCCGCCTCGCGATAACGCCCGCCATCGGCGAGCTTGCTCTGCACATCGACGATCGCGCCGGGATCGCCCTGACCGTACAGCACCGATGTCGGTCCGCGCAGAATCGTGATGCTGTCGATCATGTACGGATCGACGCGCCAGCTCGACAGGTTCAGCGTATTCGGCACCTGAAGTCCATCGACGAAAACCGTCGGCGTGAAGCCGCGCAACGCCGAATACCAGTCTGAGCGAACATCCGAGCCATACGACGAAAAGCCCGGCACATAGCGCAGCGCTTCGTTGATGGTGGTCGCGCCCGTTTCCTCGATCTGCGTCGACGTGACCACGTTGATCGTCTGCGGAATCTCGTCGATCGGCGTATCGGTCTTCGTGCCCGTGCGGCTCTTGCGCGCGACGAGCCCGACGGTATCGTTCCTGTCCGCCGCCGCGTTCACGCGAACCGCGGGCAATGTGCTCGTCTGCGGCGCATCCTGCTGCGCGGCCTGTGCCTGTTCCTGTGCCTGTTCCTGTGCCAGCGCATGATCGGCGGCCGCCAGGCTGAATGCCATGCTCGCCGCTATGGCAATCGCACGGCGCGTCCCTCTTCCCCACGTCATTCTTCTACTCTCCATCGCAATGCGGCTTCCTGTGCGCCGCTACTTTGTCAAAGAGCCACGGCCACGCGGCCGCCGCTCACCCCGGTTTTCCTCGCATCCGCCGCTGGTTCCGCGGCGTGTTCCTGACCCGCGCCGGCAAGCGATGCGGCGATCTCGTCCGAGCGCACCGCGAGCACCGAAAGCAGCGTGTCGGAGAGACCGTGGCTGTCTTCACAGCAGCCTTGCAGATAGATGCGCGCCTTGAACGTCGAAGGCGTGACGAGCCGATAATCGCGGCCGACATTGCGTTGCGCGAGCGCGTCGTCCAGATGCGGCGCGAGGTCGTCGAGCAGTGCGAGATGCGTGTCGCGCCGATAGCCCGTCGCGAGCACGAGCGCATCGAATCGCTCCGCGCGCGCGTGGCCGGTCAGCACGTCGCGCATCGTCAGTTCGATCTCGCCGTTCGCGCGGCGCGCGGTGCTTTCGATGACCGTATTCGCCAGCAGCCGATGCCGCGTGTCATCCGAAACCTTCTGCAGATAGAGCATTTCGTAGATCTGCTCGATCAGCGGACGATCGACGACCGCGTAGTTCGTGTCGCGGAAGCGCTCGATCAGCGAGCGCCGTCCGTCTTCTGATTGCGCGAAGACGACATCGGTGAACTCGGGGCTGAAGATCTCGTTGACGAAGGGCGTATCGTCGGCGGGCTTGAGTGCGCTCGCGCGAATCACGAGCGTCGCATCGACATGCGGGAAACGGCGCGTGAGATCCGAGAACACTTCGGCCGCGCTCTGTCCCGCGCCGATCACCGCGATGCGCTTCTTGCCGTTGCGGCCATCGCCCGCGACGCGCTCGATCGAACTCAGATACGCCGACGAATGAATCACGTTATGCGGCCCGAGCGATGCGAACGGTTCCGGCACGCGCGCCGTGCCGCCGACGCCGACCGACAACGCCTTCGTCACGCGACGCCATTCACGTCCGTCCTCGTCCTGCGACACGACGCGCAGCGCGCTTACGTCGCCGTTCGCTTCGAACACCGGTTCGATGGCCGTGACGCTCTGTCCGTAATGCACGCGATCGTCGAAGGCTTGCGCGACCCAGCTCAGATAATCGTGAAACTCGACGCGCGTCGGATAGAAGTTCTTCAGGTTCACGAATTCGTTCAAACGTCCGCGCTCGAACAGATAGTTGATGAACGTGAAGCGGCTCGTCGGGTCGCGCTGCGTGACGAGGTCCTTCAGAAACGAAATCTGCATGCGGCAATCGTCGAGCAGCATGTCGCGATGCCAGCCGAACTCGGGCTGCCGCTCGATGTAGCACTGCTTCATGTCCGACGTACCGCGCTCTTCGGCGAGGCGCACGGCGAGCGACAGATTCGACGGCCCAAAGCCGACGCCGATCAGATCGAATACGGTTTCTTTCTTCATTTCCCTGTGTCTCTCAGATGTCATTGGTCGATGCCAGCGAGAAGCGGCGTGCGAGCGTCGAGGCGAGGCCCGCGAAATGCGGTGTGGCGAATACGTCGCGAATGGCAATATCGAACCCGGCCTTGCGCGCCGCATCGACGAAGCGCACGACGGCGAACGATGTCGCGCCTGCCGCGAAGAGATCGTCGTGCGGCGTGAGGATTTGGCCGTCGAAAAGTTCGCTCCAGATGGTCGCGAGCGTTCGCGCTTCGCCGGTCGCTTCGTTCTCTTCGTTCGATGACTGCGGTGCGATACGCGCAACACCTTCGAGCGTTTCTTCGCACGCGTCGAATACTTCATGCGGCGCGTGCGCGAACTGTTCGACAGTCGCGAGATAACGCCGCGCAAGCGTCTCGACGAACGCAGCATCGACGCGCTCGTTCGCATAGGAAAACGCGCAGCTCACGCGGCCATCGGGATATTCGGTCACGTCCAGCTCCAGATCGAACACCACGCGATGACGCACGTCATCGAAGCCTTCGATCGCGAGGCCCGCCCAATCGCGCGCGGCCATCGCGGCCGGGCGGAGGTAGTTGAACATCACCTGGAAGAGCGGATTGGCCGCGCCGGGGCGCTGCGAGTTCAACGCGGACACGACATCGGCGAACGGCGCATCGGCGTGTGCATAGGCGGCGAGCGCCGCGTCGCGCACGGTGGCGAGCAAGGTCGCGGGCGTATCGTCCGTCGACATGCGCGTGCGCACGACGACCGCGTTGATGAAGAGCCCGAGCGCATCGCGTGCGGCATCGCCCGTCGATTCGCGTGTCGATGCAAGCACGCCGATCGGCTGATCGAGCGCGCCCGTCAGACGATGCAAGGCCGCGTTGAGCGCCGCATGCAGCAGCATCGGCAGCGTGGCGTGGCATGCCATTGCGAGCGCGCGGCCGCGTTCGACGAGCGCATCGTCGAGATCGAACGCGATGCGGCTTGCGAGCCATTGCGGGTCTTCCATGCGGCCCGATGCCGGCGCGGGCAATGCGATCGCGGGCAGTGCCTTCAGCGCGTTGCGCCAGAACGCGAGACGCGCGCCCGTCGCGGACGACGGCAGCACCAGCGCATTCGATACGCGCTCCGCCACCGACGCGCCCTTCTGCAACGCTACGTACGTCGCGCGGATATCGTCGAGCCAAAGATCGATCGATGTGCCATCCGACACGATGTGATGCACGACGAGCGACAGCACGTGATCGTCGTCGTCGATGCGCAGCAGACGCGCGCGCCATAGACGCTTCGCGTGCGCGAGATCGAAGGGCGTGAGCGCGTCTTCATCGGTGATGCGCTTCGCCTCATCGACGCGGCCCGCGACATCGATTACCGGCAACTCGAAACGCCACATCGGCGCGATGCGCTGACCCGGCGCCGCGCCCTCGCGCTCGACCAGTTGCGTGCGCAACGCCGGATGACGCGCGGCCGCTTGCGCGAGCGCTTCGCGCAAGGCGTCGGCATCGAGCGGACCGCGCAGTCTCACCGCGACCGGAATGTTGTACGCGGCGCTTTGCGGCTGCGCCCGCCACAGGAACCAGAGGCCGAGTTGCGCGGCGGACAGCGGCCATATGCCGTTCTCGTCGGGCTCGAACGTGCCTTGCACCGTATCCGCTGCGCCTTCGCATGCACTCGCCTGCTGCACTCGCTTCGCGTATTGCGACAACACCGGCGTTTCGAACAGCGCGCGCACCGGCACATCGCGTCCGAGCATCTCCGCGATGCGCGTCACGACCCGCACGGCCACGAGCGAATGCCCGCCGAGTTCGAAGAAATGATCGGCACGTCCCACGCGCTCGACGTTCAGCACTTCGCGCCAGATTTTCGCGAGCGCGGCTTCGGTCCCCGCTGAAGGCGCTTCGTAGCGGCGCTCCTTCTTCGGCGGCTCGGGCAACATCGCGCGATCCACCTTGCTGTTCGCGTTGCGCGGCAATGCATCGAGCACGACGATATGCGCCGGCACCATGTAATCGGGCAACGTGCGGCGCAGATGCGCATCGAGTTCGGTGGCATCGGCGGCACGGCCGAGCGTTGCGCGTTCGCGCGCATCGGCTTTCAATTCGACATACGCGACGAGCGCGGCTTGCGCGCCCTTGCCGCGCACCACGGCGCACGCCTCGCGCACATCGTCATGCGCGGCGAGCTGCGCTTCGATTTCACCGAGCTCGATACGCAAGCCGCGCAGCTTCACCTGATGATCGACGCGGCCGATGAAGTCGAACACGCCATTCGCGCGGCGTCGCACGAGATCGCCCGTGCGATACAGACGCGCGCCCGGCTCGCCATACGGATCGGGCACGAAGCGCTCGGCGGTCAGCGCGGGACGGTCGAGATAGCCGCGCGCAACGCCGACGCCTTCGCCGCCGAGATATAGCTCACCGATCACGCCGACGGGCAGCGGATTCAAACGCTCATCGAGCACATGCGCGGTACGCGCGCCGACGAGCGTGCCGATCGGCAGATACGCGCAATCCGCGAGCTTCGCGGGATCGTCGCCGGGATTGAACATCCACAGCATCGGCGTGATGACAGTTTCAGTCGGACCGTAGCCATTGACGATGCGCGCGTTCGGAAACGCGCGGCGCATCAACGCGAAGGCTTCGCGCGATGTCGCTTCGCCGCCGACCGTGATCGACTTCAACGTGGGCGGTGCGCCGTGCACGAGCGCCCATTCCGCGAGCTGCGTCGCGCAGCCCGGCGGCACGTAGGTCATCGTTACGCCTTCCTTGCGCATGAGTTTGCATGTCAGCGCGGGCGGCCAGAGCGTGTCGGCAGTGATCGCGACCGCCGCGCCCGAGATGTACTGCGAGAACCAGCCTTCGTGCGCACCGTCGAAATTGACCGACTGGAACAGCATGAACGTATCGCGTTCGGTCGCGCCATAACGTTCGGCGATCGCCACGCAATGCCGCGCGAACGAACCGTGATCGACGATCACGCCCTTCGGCTTGCCCGTCGATCCCGATGTGTAGATCGCGTAGGCCGCCTGTTCCGACGCGACTTCGGGCAATGCGACGCGCGATGTGTGATCGTCGGCGTAGAGGCTTTCATCGTCGAGCAGCAGGATGCGCGCGTTCGCGGGCACGGGCAGCGCAGCGAGGCTCGCGCGCTCGGTGACGATATGCTCGATGCGCGCATCGCCGAGAATCTGCGCGAGCCGTTCGCGCGGATGGCTTGGATCGAGCGGCACGAATGCGCCGCCCGACTTCAGCGCCGCGATCAGGCCCACGAGCAGATCGACCGAACGGCTCAACGCGACGCCCACGCGCATTTCCGGACGCACGCCCGCATCGATGAGACGTTGCGCGATACGCGTCGCGCGCGCATCGACTTCGCCGCGCGTGAAGGCTCGCTCCATATCCGCGACGCCGCGCGCATCTGGCACCGCCCGCGCATGACGTGCGATACGTTCCTGCACGGAGATGAATTCCGGCGCGCGTTCAGGCGTATTGCGATTCCATGCCTCGAGCTGCGCGCGCTCGTCCTGCGGCAGCCATTGCAGATCGCCGACGAGCGTGTGCGGCGCATCGAGCGCATTGCGCAACAGTTCGACGAAGCGGCGCGCGAGACGCCCGATCGCATCGGCATCGAAGAGATCGAGCGCATAGATGAACGCGGCATCGAGCGAGCCATCCGCGCGTTCCTCGAAGTTCGCGGTCAGATCGAACTTCGCGAACGGCGTGCCGGAAGGCAATTCGGTTGCGCGCACATCGGCGAATAGAGGCAACGAACGACGCGCGCCATAGGCCGCCATGACCTGAAACAGCGGATGATGACTCGCGCTGCGCACGACGCCGAGCGCTTCGACCACTTGCTCGAACGGCACGTCCTGATGCGATTGCGCATCGACGAGCGCGCCTTGCGCGGCATCGACGAGTGTCGAAAACGGCTGCGTTACATCGACCCGCGCCGCGAGCGTCAGCGTGTTGACGAAGAAGCCGATCAGCCCCGCCGTCTCCGCGCGTTCGCGATTCGCAGCGGGCACGCCGATCTGGATATGCGCTTCGCCCGATGCGCGCGCGAAGAGCGCATCGAGTGTGGCAAGCAGCACGGCAAAAGGCGTCGCGCGGCTTTCGTTGGCGAAGCCGCGCAGACGCGCGGCAAGCGCCGCATCGAGCGTGAATACATGACGCGCACCGCGCGCGCTGCGTTCGCCGGGACGCGCTGCCGCACCCGGCAACATGAGCACGTCGCGCGAAGGATCGAGCCGCTTGCGCCAGAAATCGAGTTGCCGTTCGCGCTCGCCCGCATCGAGCCAGCGACGCTGCCAGAGCGCGTAATCGGCGTATTGAATCGGCAATGGCGCGACGGACACCGCCTCGCCCCGTGCATACGCGCGATAGAACGATGCGAGCTCGGCCAGCGCGATATCGGCGGACCAGCCATCCGACACGATGTGATGCGTCGTCAGCGAAAGCCAGTGCGTGTTCGCGTCGAGCTTGATCAGATGCGCGCGCACGAGCGGCGCGTGTGCGAGATCGAAGGCGCGCGATTCGTCGGCGAGTGCAAGCGCGGCGGCACGCGCCTCACGCTCCGCGACGGGAACATGCGTGAGATCCACCGATTGCCACGGACAGCGCATCGGTGCATGCACGGTTTGCAGCACGCCGTCCGCGCCTTCCGAGAACGTCGTGCGCAGCGCTTCGTGACGCGCGATCAACGCATCGCACGACAGGCGCAGCGCGTTCGCATCGAGCGCGCCGTCGAGTTGCATGCGCTCGGTGATGTGATACGCGGCGGGCTCGTCGATCATGCGCGCGTGCAGCCACAGACGCGTCTGCGCGAACGACGCGGCGACGCCCTTCATTGGCTCGTCGCAGCCCTCGCTTCTTGCGCGAGGCGGAATCGGCAGCATACGGAAGTCGATGCCCGCGTCGGCGAGCCGCGCGACGAACACCTTGCGCTGCGCATCGGGCAACTGCGCGAAGCGCGTCGCGAGCGAGAGCAGATCGGGTTTGGCCTGCGTCATGCGTTTCCTCTTTTTCTTGCGGTTCTCATTGCGTCTCCAGTTCACCGAGCAGCGCGTCGATGGCGCTCGCCGCGTCATGTGCGCCGCCCGTTGCATCGCGTTGCGTGAGCGCGGCATCGATCGCGGCGGCGCAACGTGCAAGCGTCCGTTCATCGAAGAGCGTGCGCAGCGGCAATGTCAGCGACCAGTGCAGATTGGCCTGCGCGTTCGCCTGCGTCGCGAGCAGCGAATGGCCGCCGAGCGCGAAGAAGTCGTCATCGCGGCCGATGGCTTCGAGATGCAGCACGCGCTGCCAGATCGCGGCGAGTTCGCGTTCGGTCGGCGTATGCGGCGCTTCGACGCTTCCTTGCATGCGCATCGGCGCGGGCAGCGCGCGGCGGTCGCACTTGCCATTGGGCGTCACCGGCAGCACGTCGAGCGCGATCACGTGCGACGGCACCATGTAGGCCGGCAATTGCGAACGCAATGAACTCAGCACGGCGGCTTCATCGAACGCATCGGGCGCGGCGCACGCGATATAGCCGATCAACTGCTCGTCGCGCACGATCACGACCGCATCGCGCACATTCGGCTCGGCGCGCAGCAACGCTTCGATCTCGCCCGGCTCGATGCGCTGCCCGCGTAGCTTCACCTGCGTATCGATGCGGCCGAGATAGTCGTGCGCGCCATCGTCGCGGCGACGTGCGAGATCGCCCGTGCGATACAGACGCGCGCCCGCGACGAACGGATCGGGCACGAAGCGTTCGGCGCTCAGCGATGCGCGCCCGAGATAACCGCGTGCGAGACCCGCGCCGCCGAGATACAGTTCGCCGATGCCGCCGGCAGGCACCGGATGCAAGGCCGCATCGAGCACATGCAGTTGCAGATTCGCGATCGGATGACCGATCGGCACGGAAGCCGATTCGATATCGCGCGCACCGCATGTCCAATGCGATACGTCGATGGCGGCTTCGGTCGGACCATAGAGGTTGTAGAGCCGCGCGTTCGGCAGCAGCCTCGCGACGCGTGCGACGAGTTCCGGCGCGAGCGCTTCACCGCTTGCTACGATTCGTTCGACGCTCGCGCAGCGATGCGCATCGCCGAACTCATCGATATGTGCGACGAACGCCGCGAGCATCGACGGCACGAAGTGCAGCGTGCTCACGCGATGCGCTTCGATGGCCGCGACGAGCCGCGCGGGATCGCGATGATCGCCGGGCGCCGCGATGGCGAGCTTCGCGCCCGTCGCGAGCGGCCACACGAATTCCCACACGGACACGTCGAAGCCGAACGGCGTCTTGTGCAGCACGACGTCCTCGCGCGTCAGGCGATACGCGTCCTGCATCCACGCGATGCGGTTCGCCAGCGCGCCGTGCGTGTTACCCGCGCCTTTGGGCTTGCCCGTCGAGCCGGATGTGTAGATGAGATACGCGAGTTGCGCATCGCTGACTTCGATGGGCGTTGCGAGCGTCGCGTCGTTCTGCATGAGCGTGGCGATATCGAAGACGCGCGCATCGGCAGCGACGGCTTCCACGCGCTCGCGCAGATGCGTTCGCGTCAGCACGACGGCGGGCTTCGCATCGTCGAGCAAATAGGCGATGCGCTCGGCCGGATAATCCGGATCGATCGGCAGATACGCCGCGCCCGCCTTCAACACGCCGAACAGCGCGACGACCATGTCGAACGAACGCTCGACGCACAGCGCGACAGCCGTGTCCGGGGCGACACCCACGCTCACGAGCGCGGCCGCGACGCGCTCCGCGTGTTCGTTCAACTCGGCATACGTCATGCGGATCGAAGCGCCATCGCCAGCATTTATTTCGAGCGCGATGGCATCCGGTGCGGCCTTCGCCATGCGCTCGAACTGCCGATGCAGTGGCGCGCGCTCGACGTCGTTCCATTCACGCGCCGTTGCGTTGAAACGCGCGGCGTCTTCGGCAAGAGAGATCGTGCCCAGCGGCGCATCGGCGTTCGCGGCGAATGCATCGAGACAGACGGACATCGCGCGATGCAGCGCCGCCACGCGCGCTCCATCGAGACGCGCCGCGTCATATCCATAATCGATGACGATGGATTCGCCCGCCTCGACCACGAGCGTCAGCGCGAAGTCCGTCGCTTCGATATTGCGCAGATCGCGCATCGCAAGCGCGCGTTCATCGCGGCCAGCCCAGGCTTCATCGACGGGATAGTTTTCGAAGACGACGAGCGTGTCGAACAGCGCACCGCCGCCCTGGCCCGCCCAGCGTTGAATCTCCGCGAGCGGCGTATGGGCATGTTCGTTGGCCGCGGCGTTATCGGCCTGCAACTCGCGCAGCCACGCGGACGCGGCACGCTGCGGCAGCGGCGCGGTGATCACCGGCAGCGTGTTGATGAAGAGGCCCAGCACGTCGTCGATATCCGCGAGCGTGTCGGGGCGGCCCGCCACGGTCGCGCCGAACGCGACGCTCGTCCGATGCGTCATGCGCTGCAACGCGAGCGCCCAAGCGCCTTGCACGAGCGTGTTGAGCGTCACGCGCAGACGGCGCGCGGTATCGATGAGGCGTGCGGTCGTCGCGGTATCGAACGTCGCGCGCCACGTACGGTGATCGTCGAGCGCAGGTCGATCGCTCGCCTCGCGTTGCGCGATACGCGTCGGTTCGTCCAGACGTGCAAGGCGTTCGAGCCAGAATGCCTCGTCGGCCTGCGCGTCGCGTTCAGCGAGCCATGCGATGAAGTCGCGATAGCGCGTCTTCATCGAATGCGCGGCGAAAGGCTGCGCGCGAGGCGGCTCGATGTAATCGCGCAACACGTCCGCGAACATGCGCGCCGTGCTCCAGCCATCGAGCAGCAGATGATGACGCGTCCACACGATGCGCCATTCTTCATCCGAAAGGCGAATCAGCGTGACGCGCATCAACGGCGGCACCGCGAGATCGAAGCCGCGGGCGCGGTCCTCCGCGAGCCACGTTTCGAACGATGCAAGCGAATCGTTTCGATCGCGCCAGTCGAGCACATCGAAGGGCATGCGCGCCTGGCGATGCACGATCTGCATCGGCGCGGCTTCGTCGGGCGTGAAGCCGGTGCGCAGGATATCGTGACGCGGCACGGCCGCTTCGAACGCGGCGCGCAAACGCTCGACGTCGGGCGCGATCAGCGTCGCCGCGAGCTGGTTCACATACGTCGATTGTTCCGGCGCGAACAGCGAATGAAACAGGATGCCCTGCTGCATCGGCGACAACGGATAGATATCGGTCACGCCGCGCAGATCGACCGGCAGACGTTCGAGCGCCGCTTGCGTCAGGCCGCCATCGCGTGCGAGCGGGAAATCGCCCGGCGTCGCGCCTGCGCCTTTGGTGGCGATGCGTTCCGCGCACGCACTCACGATTTCGGTAAGCGCGGTCTCGAAGCGCTGCCCGAGCGCTTCGATCGTCGCGCGCTCCAGTTGCGTCGAACCGTAGACCCAGTGCAGCTTGAGCGTGCGTTCGTCGCTGTCGTCCACGTAAGCGTGAATCGCGAGGGCATTGCCGAGCGGGCCCGAAGGATCGCGCTCACAGCCCGCGCCGCCGAAGCGCGGCGTGAACGCGGCGTCGCGCGCGTTCTGTGCTTCGAACTGGCCGAGATAGTTGAAGGTCACGCGCGGGCGCGGCAATGCTTCGAGCGAGGCGCGCGTCGCGGCGTCGCCGTAATGGCGCAGCACGCCGAAGCCGAGACCTTTGTGCGGCACGGCGCGCAACGTGTCCTTCGCGGCGGCGAGCGTGGCGACCGGCGATGCTTCCACCGGCACCGACACCGGATAGTGGCTCGTCAGCCAGCCGAGCGTGCGGCTTGCGTCGATGTCATCGAAGAGCGCTTCGCGGCCATGTCCTTCCAGCTCGATACGGCATGTCTTGCCGATAGCATGTGCGAGCGCGGCGATCAGCAACTCGACCGTCTGCGTGCGATACGCGGCGTTCGCTTCGGCGAGCACGGCGCGTGTGAGCGCGACATCGAGCGTCTGTTCGATAACGGCGGCATCGGCGTTCGTCGCCTTCACTTGCGGGTGATCGAGATGCAGGTCATCGCCTGTCGCGAGCGTCGTCGTCCAGTATTGCACCTCTCCGGCGAACGGCGATTGCGGATCGCGTGCCGCCTTCGCGAGCCGCGCGGCCCATTGCGACGCCGTTGCGCCGGTGCGCGTGAGGCTCGCGATGCCGCGCGTTTCCGCCGCGCGATAGGCATTCAACAGATCATCGAGCAGGATGCGCCACGACACGCCATCGACGATCAAATGATGGATCGCGAGGTACAGCTTCGTGCGCCCGTCGGGCAGCGATGCGGCGAGCGCGCAGGCGAGCGGGCCGCGTGAAATGTCGAGCGTGCGCTGGATCGCATCGAATTGCGCGAGCGCATCGGCTTCGTCGTGTGCGGCGACGGCGGCGAGCGGCAGCGTGTCGACCGCCTTCGACGCCTGCACGATGCGCCACGCATTCGTCGCGGCGTCGCGCTCGAAGCGTTGCCGGAAAATCTCGTGATGCGTCAGCAGCGCATCGAAGGCGCGCGCGAAGGCGTCGAGATCGAATGATGCGTGGGCATCGAATTCGATCGACTGATTCCAGTGGCCGCGCTGCGGAATGTCGAGCGCGAAGAAGCGCGATTGCGCGGGCGTGAGCGCCGAGGTTTCGTCCGCTTGCTTCGTTGCAGCGACGGGCGCTTTCGCTTCGGCAGTCTCGATCGGCTTGGCGACGCGTGCGAGTTGCGCGACCGTCGCGTTGTCGAAGATCTGTTTCGGCGTCGCGCGCAGGCCGCGTTTGCGCAGGCGCGCGATGATTTGCAGCACGAGAATCGAATCGCCGCCTAGTTCGAAGAAGTTATCGTCGCGGCCGATATGCTGCGCCTTCAACACGTCCTTCCACACGGATGCGATCGCTTCTTCGACTTCGCCTTGCGGTGCGTCGCTCGTCGCGGCGGCTTCGACTGGCTTCATCGCGATAGCCCGCAGCGCGGCGCGGTCGATCTTGCCGTTGGCCGTCACGGGCAGCGCGTCGAACACGATGATCGTCGCGGGCACCATGTAGTCGGGCAAGCGTGCGGCGAGCGCGTCGCGCAGCGTGCCTTCGCTTCGCGGCGTGCCGCTCACGAACGATGCGAGTTGCAGACGGCCATCGCGATCGATCGGCAAGGTCTCGGCCTGAGTCACGCCTTCGATCGCGCGCAACGCCGCGCTGACCTCGCCCGGTTCGACGCGATAGCCGCGAATCTTGACCTGATCGTCGAGACGCCCGAGAAACGCGATGCGACCATCGGCGAGCAGACGCGCGCGATCGCCCGTGCGATAAAGCCGCTCGCCATGCGCGAACGGATGCGGCACGAAACGCTCGGCGGTGGCGGCCGCACGTCCGAGATAACCGCGTGCGACGCCCGGGCCGCCGAGATACAACTCGCCGATACCGCCCGGCGGCACGCACGCGCCCGATGCATCGAAGACATAAGCGCACGCATTCGGCAACGGACCGCCGAGCGGCGCGCCTTGCGCGTTGCGTTCATCGCCGGCGAACGCGGATGCCTCGCACGCGATTGCGCCGACCGTCGCTTCGGTAGGACCATAGTGATTGATCACGCGGCACGATGGCTTCAACTTCCTCACACGATCGACGAGCGTCCACGGCAACGACTCGCCGCCCGTTACGAGCGCATGCGAAGGCAGTACGTCGGCGGGATGCTGAGCTTCGAGCAGCGCATGCAGATGACTCGGCACGATCTTCAACACGCCGACTTCGCGCGCGCGCATCTCGGCGGCGAAACGGTCCGGATCGAATGCGCATCGAGCGGGCAAGAGATGCAGCGTGCGCCCCGAGCACAGCGCGCCGAAGAGCGTGGTGTGACCGAGATCGGCGGCGACGGTCGAGACCATCGCCATCGATGCGCCGGGCGCGAACGCGAGTTCGTCGAGCATGCCTTGCACATAGTCCGCAAGCGCGCGATGCGATACGGCGACGCCCTTCGGCGTGCCCGTCGAACCCGAAGTAAAGATGACGTAGGCGGTTTGTTCCGGCGCAGGCTGCACGCGCTGCACGGCGTCATTCGCGAGCGATGCATCGTGCGCGAGCGTATCGACATCGAGCAATTGCGCGTTGCCGAGTGCACGCGGCGCGTTGTCGTCGTTCATCGCGACGAGCGCGAGACGCGCGCCGCACGCTTCGATAGCGGCATCGAGGCGTGCTTGCGGCATCGCCGGATCGAGCGGCACCGCGTATGCGCCCGACTTCATTGCACCGATCAGCGCGACGACAAAGCGCACCGAACGTTCGATGCACGCCGCCACCGCGCGCTCGCCCTGCGCGCCCTCCTGACGCAACGCGAGCGCGACGCGGTTCGATGCGTCGTCGAGTTCGGCGTAGCTGATTTGCGTATGCGCATCGGCGAGCGCGATGCGATGCGGCGTCGCGCCCGCGTGTTGTGCGATCAGCGCGAGGATATCGTCGGCGGCGAACGTCAGCGCGCGGCCGCGTTGCGATTCGCGTTGCGTCGTGCAATCGAGCGACGCGATCGCACGCGAAGGATCGCGCACCGCATCCGCGACGAGCGTCGCGAAGCTCGCGAGCCATGCGTGCGCGGTGGCGTCATCGATGCAATCGCATGCATGAGCCGCGACGAGTTCGATGCCGCGCGCATCGTCGGTGAAATCGAGCGCGAAATCGAAGCGCGCCGCGAGATCGGGACCGGGCGTCGCGATTGCCGTGGCATTCGGCAGAGTCGCCTTCAATTCGGCATCGAACTGCTGGGCGAATTTCACGCGCAACCATTCATCGCCACGCGCGACGGGCGGCTTCACTGCATCGAGCACGCGATCGAACGGCACGTCCTGATGCGCGAATGCATCGAGCGCATGTGCGCGCACGTCGTCGAGCAAACGGGAAAACGATTGACGAGAATCGACGCGCGCGCGCAACGCCAGCGTATTCAGACACAGCCCGATGAGCGATGCAGTCTCGGGCCGCTGCCGATGCGCGACCGGCGTCGCGACAACGAAATCGTTTGCGCCGGTCAGCCGATGAAGCCATGCATCGAACGCCGATAGCAGCACGACGAACGGCGACGCGTGCTTCTCGCGTGCGAGTTCGCGCAGCGCATTCGATGTCTCGACGGACAAGCGCAACGACGCACGTCCGCCACGATGATCGCGTTCAGCGGGACGCGTGCGATCGTATGGCAGCGCGAGCGGCTCGGGCGCCGCATCGAGCGCCTTGCGCCAGAAGCCGAGTTGACGCTCGCCCTCCGCGCCGTCGACCAGATCGCGCTGCCATTGCGCGTAGTCCGCGTATTGAATCGGCAGCGCGGGCAGCGACGGCGCTTTGCCTTGCACGTAAGCGCCATACGCGTGCGCGAGTTCCTCGAAGACGATGCGCGAGCTGTAGCCATCGGTGATCGCATGATGCGCGGTCAACATCAGGCGATGCGACTCCTCGCCGAACGTTACGAGCGTCGCGCGCAACAGCGGACCGTTCGACAGATCGAACGCGTCGCTCGCGTGACGTTGCGCAAGCGCTTGTGCATCGTCGATTGCATCGGCGTTCACGCGCCTGATCGTTACCGGCAACGACGCGTGAATGCGCTGCATGACGATGCCGTCGTCGTTCTCGACGAGCGTCGTGCGCCATGCCTCGTGACGTTCGATCACATGATCGAGTGCGCGCTGCAAGGCGTTTGCATCGAGCTTGCCGGTGATACCCCAATGGCCCGCGATGTGATACGCCGAGCCCGCATCGCGCGTTTGCGCCAGCACCCAGAAGCGTTGCTGCGCGAACGATGCCGGCCGATCGATGTAACGCGCGTTCGTCGATGCCGCGCTTCTCACGATGACCGTATCGCTCGTCTCTGCATCGCTTGCGTCGATCAGCGCGGCGAGTGCTTCCAGCGACGGATCGTCGAAGATCGCGTCGAGACGCAGGTTCACGCGCCAGTCCATGCGAATCGCCGCTTGCAACTGCATCGCCGCGAGCGAATCGCCGCCGCGCTCGAAGAAGCGATCCGCGCGGCCGATAGGCGTGGCATCGTCGAGAATGCGTTGCCAGGTTTGCGCGAGCCGTTGTTCGGTATCGGTCGCGGGTTCGATGTAGTCCGCGCCACGCACAGCCGACGCTGACGCGATCTGAGTCTTCAACGCATCGCGATCGAGCTTGCCGTTCAACGTATAAGGCAGGCGCGCGAGCCGCACATAGCGATGTGGCTGCCATGCTGCGGGCAACTGTTCCGCGAGATACGTCTTCAATGCGGCATCGCTCGCAGCTTCATGAGCGACTACGAGGCAGGCGGTTAGTTGCGCGCGACCATTCGCCGATTCGGCAAGCACGGCGGCATCGCGAATCGATGGATGCGCGCGCAAGCACGCCGCGATTTCCGCAGGCTCGACGCGCACGCCGCGAATCTGCACCTGATCGTCGATGCGTCCGAGATAGTCATAGCCGCCATCGGCGCGTTCGCGCGCGAGATCGCCCGTGCGATAGATGCGCGCGCCCGGCTCGCCCGAAGCATCCGGCACGAAGCGTTCTGCGGTCAGCGCCGCGCGTCCGTGATAACCGCGCGCGATGCACACGCCGCCGAGCAGCAGCTCGCCATCGTCGATGCGCGCGACACGCGGACCGATCACGCGTCCGATGGGCAGCGACGCGTAGGCATCGGCATCGCTCAGATCGGGCGTGACATGCGGCTCGACGGGCCACAGCATCGGCGAGATGACGGCTTCTGTCGGCCCGTAACCGTTGATGAGGCGCTGCGCCGCGAACACGCGCCGCACGCGTGCGAACGCCTCACGTGAGAGCGCTTCGCCGCCGAACGCGAGCACGCGCAACGTGGCCGGCACGCCCTTGCGTTCGGCAAGCGCCGCGAATTCGCGCAGATACGCGGGCGGAAACGCGGCGACGTTCACGCCTTCGCGCTCGATCAACGCGTACGCCGCTTCAGGCGCGAACGGCGGCGGCGCAGTGATGACGATGCGCGCGCCCACCGCGAGCGGCGCAAGCCAGCACTCGTGCGCGGCATCGAAATTGACCGATGCGAAATGAAGCAGGCTATCGCCCTCGCCGATGCAAAGCGCGGTCGCGAGCGCATCGCAATGCGCGGCGAGCGGACCATGCTCGACGACGACGGCCTTGGGCAAGCCCGTCGAGCCCGACGTGTAGATCATGTATGCGGCGGCGCGCGGATGCACGGGCGTGTCGTCATCGAGCGCGGGCGCATCGACGTGATCGTGATGGACATCGAAACATTGCGCGAAGCGTGCGCGCATCGCTTCGTCGGCGGTGGCATCGACGATGCCGTGCGCGAGGCCCGCATCCTTCGCGATCCAGTCGAGGCGCGCGGCGGGATGATGCGGATCGAGCGGCACGAACACGCCGCCCGCCTTCAGCACGGCAAGCAACGCGACGAACAATTCGCACGAACGCTCGACGCACACGCCGACGCGCACTTCCGCGCCGACGCCTGCCGCGCGCAATCGCGCCGCGAGCCGGGACGCGCGAGCGTCGAGTTCGCCGCGCGAGAGACGCGCGTCGTCATGTGCGTTGAATGCGAGCGCGGGCGCATCGGGTTGAAGGCGCGCAAGGTTCTTGATACGAAGATGCAGCGCGGTCGGGAAACTCGTCATCGGCATGAATTCCTTCGGTTCTGGCCGCATCGGAAAAAGCTGCGGCATGAACGGTGGGCCGCTGAAAGTGCGGCTTCACTCGGGATGACGATTCGCGCGAAAAAATATTTACCGCTTTTCTGGTGCTAAAGATTCGCCGCGCTGAAACGTCTCTATGTAGAGGTGCCCTCAGCACCGCTTTCCCGACTTCAGTGACGCCTTGCCAATGACTGCCATCAACGAGCCTTTAGATTCCTCCGCCGCGCAGAAGCCCGCGGTGCGCCTGATCCTTGCGTTGCTCAGGCGCTCGCGCGGCGCGTTCGCAACCGCGCTCGCCGCCTGCGTGATGAACGGCATCGCGAGCGTGATGCTCGTCGCGACGCTCAATCGCGCGTTGTCGACGCCCTCTTCCGCCGATGGCGCGCTCGCCTGGCGCTTCGCGTTATGCGCGGTGATCGCGCTCTTTACGCGCGTGATATCGGGCGTGCTGTTCGCGCGGCTCTCGCAGGACACGATGGCGCAGTTGCGCGAACACGTCGCGCGACGCGTGGCGGCGGCGGAGTTGCGCGATGTCGAGCGCATCGGCGCGGCGCCCGTGCAATCCGTATTGACCGACGATGCCACCAACGTATCGATGCTCTTCTTCGCGTTGCCGAACATCGTCATGCATGGGTCGATCGTGTTCGGCTGCCTCGGCTATCTCGCGTGGCTGTCGTGGCCGGTGTGCCTGCTCGCGCTTGCGGCCATCGTCACGGGCTCGCTCGGCTATCACCTCGGCGACAAGCGCGCGATCGCATCGCTCGAAGCCGCGGGGCAATCGCAGGACAAACTCTTCGGCTATCTCGGCGCGTTGTTCGCGGGGGCGAAGGAACTGAAGCTGCATCGCACGCGCTCGCAACAGTTCGTCGACGGGCAACTGGGCGCGGCGATCGGTGAAGTTCGCGATCATCGCCGGCGTGCGTTCAGCGCGTATGCGGTCGGCGTGGGCTGGATCATCTTTCTGTTCTACGGCTTTCTTGGCGCGGCGGCGTTCTGGCCGTCGCTCGGCGTGCGCGCCGATGCAGGCTCGACGGCGGGTTATGTCGTCGTGTTTCTCTTCATGCTCGTGCCGCTCGATGGTCTGCTCAACAACATTCCCACACTGAACGCGGCGCGTGTTTCGCTCGCGCGCATCGAGAAGGTCATGGCGGAGTTCGGCAGTCTGCGCGTGCAGGCGTCGCCGGTTTCATCGACACATGATGCGAGCTTCGAAACGCTCACGATGCGCGGCGTCACGCACTCGTATTTTCATGAGCGCGACGAGCGCATGTTCCGCATCGGTCCCGTCGATCTGACGTTCAAGCCGGGCGAGCTCGTGTTCATCGTCGGCGGGAATGGCAGCGGCAAGACCACGCTCGCGAAAGTGCTGACGGGGCTTTACGAGCCCGAGTCGGGCGTGATCGAAGTCGATGGCAACGCTGTCGATGCCGATAGCCGCGCCGCGTATCGCGAGCGCTTCACGGCCGTGTTCAACGACTTCCATCTTTTCGATGCGCTGCTCGGCATCGTCGATCCCAACGATGCATCGCGCGCCGCCGCCGATGCGCGCGCGAATGCGCTCGTCGCGCGCCTCGCGCTGGATCACAAGGTGAAGGTGATCGATGGCGCGTTCTCCACGCGTTCGCTTTCGACCGGTCAGCGCAAGCGGCTCGCGCTGGTGGTCGCGTATCTGGAAGACCGGCCGCTTTATCTTTTCGATGAATGGGCCGCGGATCAGGACCCGGCGTTCAAGGCGGTGTTCTACGAGCAGTTGTTGCCCGAGTTGCGCGCACGTGGGAAGACGGTGCTTGTCGTGACGCATGACGACCGGTATTTTTCGCTCGCGGATCGGGTGCTGAAGCTGGAGAACGGGATGGTGGTGAATGAGACGCGCAGTGGGGTGAGGTCGGCGGTGGTGGATGTGGCGGCTAATGGGACGATGGGGTGAAGGAACGGGGCGCGATGCCCCGTTTTTTTGCGCAGGCGAGACACGCCGCCGCCATGTATCTCGAAATTTTTCTTTGATAGAGTGCGAATCCTCGTTCGCGATGCACGCAAGCTGAACGCTTCAATATCTCTATCGATAAGGAAAACAAAATGGCCCGCAACTCTTCTCAACAGCCTTCATTCGCTTTCGTATCCGCATCGTGGGGCGCATTGCTCGCCGGCTTTTGCGCCTATCTCGCCGGCCTCTGGAATGCAGGCATGCAGCTCAACGAGAAAGGCTATTACTTCACCGTGCTGGCATATGGGCTCTTTGCGGCGGTCTCGCTTCAAAAGAGCGTTCGAGATCGCGTGGAAGGCGTTCCGGTCACCACGATCTACTACGGGTTGAGCTGGCTGTCTCTTTCGCTCGCCATCCTGCTTCTGGTAGTCGGCCTGATGAATGCGACGCTCGCGCTCAGCGAGAAAGGCTTCTATGCGATGTCCTTCGCGCTGACGCTATTCGGCGCGATCGCGGTTCAGAAGAATACGCGCGATATGCAGGCCGCGCCGCACCCCGCCGAATAACCGGCCTTCGACCTATTTCGCCCGCTACGGAGCAGTTCGCGGCAACGCCATCAACTTCTCCGTAATCACATCCCCCAGCCTCAACGCCGACATCGGCCCGCCGAATCCCCAGATATTCGGTTCGACGAGCGTCACGCGCCCTTCCTTCATCGCGGGCACGAAGCGCCACACGGGCGAATCGAGTTTCGTATCGACGGCCGCGTCCGCATCCGAAGTCGTCACGAACAGCACGGCCAAATCCGGCTGCTTCAAAAAATCCGCCGACGTCAGATACACCGTGCCCTCGCGCGTCGGCTTCTCCGGCCACAGACGAACGCCGAGGGCGCGCGCCACACCCGCCGCCGTGCTGTTGCCCGTATAGGCCCAGTATCGGTCGGGCAAGCCGAGTTCCTGCAACAGCGCGAAGCGCGTGCCCGACAAGCCCGCTTCTTTCAAACGCGCCGCGTCGCGCGCGAGACCCGCATCGAGTTTCGCGTCGGCATCGCGCGCTTGTTGCTCACGCCCCGTCATGCACGCGATCGTGTGAAAGATGCTGCGTGTCCATTCGAGTTGCGTGCGCGCGCCGTCGCCGTTGCCGTTCTCGACATCGGGACTGAACTGAAAAAGCACCGTCGGCGCAATGCGATCGAGCGCCGCGAAAATCGGTGCATGACGGTATCCCACGCCGATGATCAGATCCGGCCGCGTCGATGCAATCGCTTCCAAGCTCGGCTCCTGACGCGTGCCGACCGTCGGCACGCCCTTGAAGCGCGCGCTGTCGTAGCCGATCCAGCCGTCGTAATACTCGGGATCGACCACGCCGACCGGCGTCATGTCGAGCGCGGCCACGTCCTCCGCGAACATGAATTCGAGCACGACGATGCGCGTCGGATGCGCTGGCATCGTCTTGCTGAACTGCGAGACCGTCGGATTGCCGGCGAGCGGCGCGCATGTCTTGTTTTCGTCAGCGAACGCATGACGGCCCGCGAACGCGATGCACAGACAAGCCGCGAACGATACCGCGCGCTTCAGCGGATCGCGTCCTGCATCGCGAGTTCGTCGTCGCGCATCGTCAAAAGCAGCGGGCAGCTTGCGCACAGTTGCGTCTCTCCAGGAATTTCATAGCGCACGCAGCACACGCGGCGCGCGCGGAACGGGTTGGGCAGCAGCGGCGAACGCGGCGTCGTGTCACGGAGCGGCGCGCGCAGCGGGTTGTCATCGGTCGCGCGGAAGAGCCATGTCGCGTCGATGTCCGCATCGTTCAGAATCGATGGGCAATGCGCGAGCAGATAATCCAGCAGATTGCCCGCGTTGCTCCACAAGACGCGCGGCGCGATCTTCGTCATGCCCGCGATCATGCCGATCACGCCGTCCAGATGCGCGACGAGACCTTCATAGCGGCGCGCGGGATCGGTGTCGGGAGAGCGCAATGCATCGGCATCGAAATGAAGGGCGACGGGCATGCCTTCCTTCAGCACGAGATACGTGCGTTCGGGCGACATGTCGAGCGGACGGCCGAGCAGCCGCGCCGCCGCCACGCCAGCGGGCGCGGCCAGGCCGAAGTAGTACTTGCTCCACTGCGACAGCAACGCGCGCGCGTGCAGACCGGCATCGCCGCCGTAGAGCGCGATCATCGCGGCGAGCAATGCGTCGCGATGATCGACGAGCGCTGTCAGCGGAATGCGCACGGCGTCATCGCCGGGAGATTCCTCCGGCGTGCCGAGCCACACGTTTTGCAGATACGGCGCGAGTTCGGGCGGCGCGAACGCGGCGAAGCTGCGCGCTTCGGGCTTCATCGCGCGCGGCCTCGTCCCTTGTCGCGGCGCGTTTCGATCACGAGCAACGCCAGCATGTAAGGCGCGCCGATCAGCGCAGTCAGCACGCCCGCCGGAATCTCGTGCGGCGCGAGCAGCGTGCGCGCGGCGAGATCGGCGGCGGCCAGCACGAGCGCGCCCAGCAACGCCGCGAGCCAGAGCCGCGTGCCGTGCGAGCGCGCGCCGAGCATCGTCGCGAGATGCGGCGCCATCAGACCGATGAATCCGACCGGTCCCACGGCCGCCACCGCCGCGCACGCCGCGAACGTCGCCACGGTCAGCACGAGCGGACGCAGCAACGCGATCGGCAATCCGAGCGCGGATGCCTGATCGTCGCCGAGCGCGAGCAGATCGAGCGGACGCGCGATCAGCGCGAACACCGGCAGCGCCAGCACGCACCACGGCAGGATCGTCGCGACTTCGCCCCAGCTTCGCCCATACGTGCCGCCGACGAGCCACACGACGAAGCGCGCCGGCTGCACGCTCTGCTGCGTGATGAGCCATTGCGCGAGCGTCGTGCACAGCGTGCCGATGACGATGCCCGTCAACGCCACCGCGAGCGGCGCGTACTGATGCCGTCGATTGAAAAGCAGCGTGACGACGAGCGTCGCACCGCCGCCGACGAGCGCGGCCGCGGCGAGAAAGAGATGACCGGCGAGCGGCCAGATCATCAGCGCGGCGAGCGTCGCGAGTCCCGCGCCTTGCGTCACGCCGAGCACTTCGGGACCGGCGAGCGGATTGCGCACGATGCTCTGCATCAGCACGCCGCTCGCCGCGAGCAACCCGCCCGCGAGAAGCGCGCACAACAGGCGCGGCACGCGCAGTTCGAGCAGCATGCGGGCGATGTCGTCGCGATGCGTGAGGGCATCGATCCAGCGCGCGGGGCCGAGCATCGTCGGACCGATGGATGCGCCGATGACGAGCACCGCGCATCCGATGACGACGAGCAGCGCCGCGAGCGCGGGCCACGGCAGCGCCGACAACATCCGCACCGCGCGCATGCCGCGTTTCACCGATTCACCCGCCTGGCCCCCATGCAGCGCGCCGGACCACGCCGCGCCGCTGCGGATCATCGCGAGCATCAGCGGCGTGCCGACGAACGCGATCGCGACGCCCGTCGACAAGGTCGAATCGAGATCGAGCGCGAGCACGGCGCTGTCGGTGGCGAGCACGAGCGCGCCGCCCGCGAGCGCCGAAAGCGGCACGAGCGCCGCCAGCTTCGACGACTTCGCGCCGCGCATCATGCGCAGCAGATTGGGCGCGATCAGCCCGACATACGACAACGGCCCCGCGATCGCCACCGCGACGCTCGCGAAGCCGACCGCGACGGTCATCGCGAAAAGGCGTGTCGCATCGACGCTCACGCCGGCGGCTCTGGCGGCATCGTCGCCGAGCGCGAGCGGATCGAGCGGACGCATCACGAAGGGCAAGGCGGCAAGCGGCAGCACGAGCCACGCGAGCGCCGACATCAAGCCCGACGCGCCCGGCTGGTACAAACTGCCGCTCGCCCACAGCGACGCCCCGACGACCGTCTGCTCGAACAACGCGAGCAGGAGCGTCGAGATCGCGGAGAAGAGCAGCATGCACACGCTGCCCGCGAGCACGAGCCGCAACGGCGTCGCGCGCCAGCCGCCCGCCGCCGCCGCGACGCAGCCCGCCGCCGCGAGTCCGCACACGAACAGCAACGGCACCGACGCCGCGCCGACGATCTGCGGCACGATCATCGCCGCGAGCAGGCCGAGTTGCGCGCCGCCGGTGATGCCGAGCAGATCGGGGGCGGCGAGCGGATTGCGCGTCAGCGCCTGAAAGAGCGCGCCCGCGACCGCGAGACAGCCGCCCGCGACGAGCGCCGCCGCGACGCGCGGCGCATTCAGATCGAAGAGGAACACATGCGCGAGCTGCGCGGCATCGCTGCCCGTCGGCGCATCGAGCCATGCGTGAACTTGCGGGCCGAGACGCCATGCGGCGAGCGCGAGAATCGTCGCGATCAACGCGGCCGCGATCACGCCGACGCGATTGCGCGCAGCCACGCGATGCGGCGATGCGCTGGCATAAGCGTGCGTCGTCATGCGGTCTTCCGTCCGACGATCAGCTCGATCACGAGCGACACGCGCCGCCAGAACGAAGCCTTGTGACGCCAGCGGCGCCGGGTAGCGAGCGTCGTCATGCAGCGATATCCCTTTGCCCGATGCCTTCGTAAGCGGGCACGCACATCGGCGCGCCGGTCTGCGGATGCGTGACGCGCAGCATGCGCACGCCGAAGGTCTCCTGCAAATGACGCGGATCGATCATCGCCTCGGGCGAGCCCTGCGCGACGATGCGCCCCGCGCGCATCAACACGATCTCGTCGGAGAACGCGGCCGCCTGGTTCAGGTCGTGCAGCACCCAGACGATCGTGAGGCCGCGCTCGCGATTGAGCCGTCGCAGTTCCTGGAGGATGTCGAGTTGATGATGGATGTCGAGATACGTCGTCGGCTCGTCGAGCAGCACGATGGGCGCTTCCTGCGCGAGCGCCATCCCGATCCACGCGCGCTGCCGCTCGCCGCCCGAGAGCGCGGCGACATCGCGTGCGGCGTCGTCGGTGAGTCCGCTCGCATCGAGCGCCGCATCGATCGCCGCGTGGTCCGCGCGCGTGAGGCCGCGCATCCAGCCGCCGTGCGCATAGCGGCCATACGCGACCAGCTCGCGCACCGTGAGCCCCGCCGGAATCTGGTTGAACTGCGCGAGCATCGTGAGCGTGCGGGCAAGCTCGCGGCGGCGCATCGATGCGACCGGCTTGCCGTTCACGTCGACGATGCCCGCGCGCGCGGGCTGCAATCCGGCGAGCGTGCGCAAAAGCGTGCTCTTGCCGCAGCCGTTCGGACCGCACAGCGCGGTGACGCGGCCCGCGGCGATATCGATATCGAGGTTCTCCAGTACGACGTCGTCGCGATAACCGACCGTCAATGAACGCGCACGAAGCGCCGGACGAACTGTCATCGCGCCTCGCGGTAACTCTGCGCCATCGCGACGACGACCTTGCGCGGTCCTTCGAACGGATCGCGTGCGTGCGCGCTCAGCATGTTGTCGAGCATCAGCACATCGCCCGTGAGCCACGGGAACGTGATGCGCTCATCGTCGAGCACGGCGCGGATTTCGGCGAGCGCATCGGCTTCGAGCGGCGCGCCGTCGCCGTAAAAGACGTTGCGCGGCACGTTCTCCAGACCGACTGCATCGACGAGCGCTTCCTGCATGTCTTCGTCGAGCGTCGAAAGATGAAAGAGATTCGCCTGATTGAACCAGACCATGTCGCCCGTGCGCGGATGGCGCGCGACCGCCTGACAACGCTCCTCCGTGCGCAGCAGCCGTTCGCCGTCCTCGCTGTCGCGCCATGCGCAGGCGATGCCGCGCGCCGGGCAGATCCGCTCGACCTCGCGCGGATCTTCCGTGCCGAACGCGTTCTGCCACGGCAGATCGAGCCCTTGCCCGAAGTTGCGCACATAGAGCAGTTCGCGCTTCGCAAAGCGTTCGACGAGCGATGGAGACAACGCGCGATACACCGCGCGGCTGTCGGCGATCGGCGTCGCGCCGCCCGAGCGCGCGGCGAGCGCGCAGTGGAACCAGATGCGCATCGGCCATTCGCGCGTGTACGACTGCTCGTTGTGCAGCGGAATCGAGCGATGCGGCGGATATTCCGTCGACGTGTACACCGCGCCTTCGACCTGGCTGCGCGGCGTCGATGCGAATTCATAGCCGATCAGCGGATCGCCGAACGACGCGGCGAAGCGCTGGAACGCCTCGATCGACTCGACGCGAAAGCCGGTGAAGCGCGCGCCGCCCGCGCGTTCGAGCGACTCGGCGACGATTCGTTGCAGCAGCGGCGTGGCGTCGGCGAGTGTCATGTCGGCGTCGGCGCGCGGCGATACGACGACCGGCAGGCCCGGCTCGATGCGCAGATCGGCCAGATCGGGCGCGGTCACGGATAGTTCGGTCATGCTGAATCCTCGAAGCGTGCGAATCAGTTGAGGCGCGCCTTCGCCTGCGCGTTGAGCGCGTCCATGTGACGGCGCAGGCTCGCGGGCCGCATGTCGGTCCACGCGCTCTCGATATACGCGAGGCAATCGGCCTTCGCGCCGCGCTTGCCGGCTTCGCGCCAGCCCGCCGGGACTTCGCGGAAGGTCGGCCAGATCGAGTACTGCTCTTCGTCGTTGATGACGACCGTGTAGACGAGATCGTCCGCTGCTTGATTCTGGTTTTGCTGTTGCGTCATGGTGATGGGTCTCTCGGGTGCGAAATGGGCCTTCATCGAATAGACGTTCGAGGCGCGCGCTTTTTTACCGCCGACGCGCCCGTCCGCCGACGAACACGGGACACGCGACATTGCGTTCGCGCGCATCGAGACAATCGGCGCAATGCTGTTGCGCGTCGCGCACCATGAAATGCACGAGCGTCTGCGAGACGTTCAGCGCGCGCGCCGTGCTCTGCAGCGTCTCTTCGCCGAGGCGAACCATTTCGAACGCGGTGCGGCTGCGATCGGGCAACTGCGCGAGCGCATCGCAGACGCGGCGCAGCGTGTCGCGCGCCTGCACGCGTGCTTCGGGCGTGAGTTCCTGCGAGGGCACGTCGAAGCCGTCCTCCTCGTCCGCGCGATAGATGTTTTCGAGGCTTTGCCGGCGGCATGCGTCGATCGACGCGTTGCGCACCATGCGCGCGATGTAGCCCATCGGCTGGCGCACCGCGTCCTGTTGCGGCAAGTCGATGAGATTGACGAAGACGTCGTGCACCACGTCCTCGGCGCGGCTCGCGCAACCGACGACGCCGCGCGCCATGTTCACGAGCATCTGCCGGTTCGCGACGGCGATATCGAGCAGGCTCGGTCCGACCGACGGACGCTCGGGCGCCGCGTCGGGCGTGACCGGATCGAGCCGATGCCAGTACGCATCGAGAGACAGATTCGAAGGCGGCGGCGAGATCGAAGAACGCTTCGACGATGCCGGCTGGACGCGCATGTAAGCCATAAATCGTGCTCCACTTTCGTAGGAGCCGCAAAGCTAGCGTAAACGCGAATCATTCTCAACATAGCCCCTGCGCGTCAGCAGGTTGTAAGTTTATGCGCGACTTCGGCGCATTCCCTGCGTGGGCGCGGGAGTTCGCGAGGCGGACAAAATGTCAAGAACGTCCGTCGAATCAATAATTTTTATCGCGCATGGAATGTCCATTGCATGCCTTCGGGAGCAGCGGCCTGCCTAAAGTTTCGATCCGAACGACCGTTATCCGATGTGTGGTCCGGCTTTCCCGCGAGGGTTCAGCCATCGCCGGACCGCCGCCGGAATCCAACATGGACCAACAAACTGAGGTGTTCACCCTGCCGCGCGGACGTGCGGCAACGTGGTTGCTGCACGCGGGCGCCGATATCCCCCGCGCGATTCGTGTCGCCCTCGTCGGGAGCCTGTTCGGGACGCTGCCGATTTTTGCGGGCGGCGTGCTGAATACGGTCGCTGTCGCGTGGGTGCTGGCTCGCCGGCATCCGACGGCCGCGTTCCACATCTGGCTCGCGCTCGAAATCGCCGTGTGCCTCGTGCGGCTGTGCGTGCTCGTCGTCGCCCGGCGTCGGGCGCGCGCGCGCAAATCCACGCTGACCGACACCTACGTGCTGCTCGCGCCGCTGTGGGGCGCGACGGTCGGCTACGGCGCGCTCGTCTCCGTGCTATCGGGCGACTGGATCGCCTCGACGCTCTCGTTTCTATCCGCGGCCGCGATGGTCGGCGGCATCTGCTTCCGCAATTTCGGCGCGCCGCGTCTCGTCGCGGTGATGATCTTTCTGTCGCTCGGGCCGTGCTGCATCGGCGCGGTGCTGGCGGGCGAGCCGACGCTCTGGCTCACGCTGCTGCAAATCCCCTTTTATCTCTTCGCGATGAGCGCCGCCGCGTGGCGCCTGAACGGCATGCTCGTCTCGACGATGAAAGCCGAGCAGGAAAACGACCGCCGCGCGCGCCACGACGAACTGACCGGCCTGCTGAACCGAGCGGGCCTCTTTCAGGCGGTGCGTTCGCGCGAGCCGGGACGTGCGCGCGACAGCGCGGGCACCGCTCTGCTCTATCTCGATCTCGACGGCTTCAAGGCCGTCAACGATGCGCACGGCCACGAAGTCGGCGACACGCTGCTCGCGCTCGTCGCGCGGCGCTTGCGGCATCTGTCGGGCGAAGGATCGCTGGTCGCGCGGCTCGGCGGCGACGAGTTCGTGATCGTCACGCCGCCGCACGCCGATCCGCTCGCGCTGCCGGATGTGATCGTGCGCGAACTGTCGAAGCCGTTTCTCACCGATGGCGGCGTGACGCTCGAAATCGGCGTGAGCATCGGCATTGCGATGTTCGACCATCACCACGACGAGCTCGACGGCGTGCTGCGCGATGCCGACAACGCGCTCTATGGGGCGAAGCGCGCGGGCAAGAGCCGCTGGGTTTCGGCGGGGGTGAGGGAGTCGCTTGGGCTTGTTGCCTGAGTCGTCAGGCGCTCAGGGTGCGACTTCTCAGGCACGATCGTCAAACAACCGCCGATCCCACAGCACCGGGCGCGGTTTCGACACGTCGAACCTGGCGGCATCCGGATGCGCCGGATTCACGATCGCGTTGTACTCCGCGCGCGCCACGACGGATGGCACGAACAGGATGGCCGACCTCGCTTCATCGAGCCATTGATCGCCGATTCGACGAGCGATGCGCAAATCCGTGCCGTCCCATCCTCGGGGCAGATCGGCGGCTTCGATGCGCTCGATGCCGACATCGTCGGGCACGGTCGCCTCGACCCAGACATGCGTCTTCGGCACCTTGCCGATGCGTGCATGCACCAGCACTTCGAGCATCGCGCCCGCGAAATTCAGCGCGGCATAGATGGCGAACTTTCCCGGACTATTGAAGCGCCCCCCGACCAGCATGGCTCCCGTGCCGTTCCAGACCGGGTAGCGTCCATCGGCAATGCGGAACAGCCGCCGCTGACCCGCGCCTTGTTCCTTTTGCTTTCTTGCAGCGTTCACGCAGGCAGCCCGTAGAAGAGTTTCCACATCAACTCTTCGACGCGCCGGGCGCCGAGTTCCGTGAGCGACACCTCGAGCGGCGTACGCCCTTCGAGCATCGGATGGGGAACATTGAGGAATTCGCGTGCATCGTCCTCGTCGTCCCACACATACTGCGCGGTCGCGACGACGCGCGCGAGCCGCTCCGTCCTCTCCGATTCATCGGGACTCAAACGATCGCGCCGACGCTTGAAGGTCGCCTCCGGAACGATGCGCGCCAGCAGCGCGCGACGTTCTTCGGCGCTGCGCGTCGCATGTTCGACCCCTTCCTTCAACGCGGATTTCGGCAATCCGCCACGAATCTGCTCGTCCAGTTCCGCGACGGAATGAGGAACGGGCTTGAGCGCCATCACTGCGGCGATTCTTTCGGGGGATACGAGTATCATTCTGACCACCTCGGCATCATATGATGCTTACTGATAGCTCAAATGATACCGCATTTCGGCATCGAACTCAGCGCTTCTCCACCTTCACCGTCTTCGCGTACCCGGTAAGTTCCAGATACCCGCGCCCATTCCCGCCATCGCCGTTCAACGTCACCGCGCCTTCCCAATAGAGCGCCCCGGTCGAATCGCGCGAGTCGAGTTCCTGATCGTCGATGAGCGGGGTCAGCCGCCAGCGCATCCCGCCGACGCGCACGTTCATCGCGACCGGATAACCCGTGTTCGTGCGCGGCGAGCGCCATTGCCGCTCGGGCGTGAACTCGACATCGCCCGGGCCGAATTGCCGCGTCCGACCGTCGCGCTCGCGCAGCGCGGCGTGCGCCCAGACCGCATGGCCGTCGCGGGCGCGGACCTTGAAGGCCATCAGCGCGGCGCCGTCGTCGAGATTGGCGCCGAGCCAGTCCCAGCCCGCCGCATCGGATGACAGCAGCGTGCTCGACCATTCGTGATCGAGCCACGCGCGGCCCGTCACGGCGACGCTCGCATTCGCCTTTCCCGATGCCGACGGCCGCGTGACACTGCCCGTCACCTGCAACTGCGGCTCGCTGTAGTAGTAGCTCGCCTGTTCCGGCGACGGACCCTTGCGCGAATAGCCCTGCTCGCCCTGGATCATCGGCGGCTGCGTCGGCGTGAAGGTCAGATGGAGCGCGAAACCAGCGGCATCGGCGATGACCGCATAGCGGCCATCCGCCTCGCGCGTCATGCGCCACGCGTCGAGCTTGACGTCGGTGTTGCCGTCTTTCGCATACGCGAGGCCGAAGCCCTGCCGCGCGACGTTCTGATCGTGCACGAGCCGTCCGTACGCGGGATCGGACAACGCCGCGTGCGCGATGATCAGTTGCGACGGATCGAACGCACTCGCGCCCTGCTTCTTTCCCGTGTTCGAGCGAAAGAACGTGATCTGAAAACCGAGCGGCCGATGATCGGGCGTTTCGAGCCAGCCGGTCGCGTACCACCATTCCGTGCGATACGACGGATGCGCGCCGCTATCCTTCGGCCATTCGATCGCGTGCCCCGGTACGACGGGCGCGAACACCGGTTCGTCGGCGAATGCGGCCAACGACGAAAGCAGCCACGCGAGCAGCAGGACGCGCATCACCAGTCCTCCCGCACGGCGCGCACCGCATCGACGGATACGGCGCGTCGGCCCGACAGCACCGCCGTCGCGCACGACGACGCCAGCATCACGCAAGCGATGATCGCGATCATCGTCCACGGAACATGCAGCGACATGCTCCAGTGAAACGACTGCGGGTTCACGACGAACACGAGAATCAGGCTGATCGCGAAGCCGAGCACGCAGCCCATCGCGATGCCGAGCAGCGTGAGCCAGCCCGCTTCGGATGCCAGCAACGCGAGGATCTGCGCGCGCGTCACGCCGACGTGCCGCAGCATGCCGAATTCACGCGAACGCGCGAGCGTCTGCATCGAGAACGTCGCGCCGACGCCGAACAGGCCGATCACGATCGCCACCGCTTCCAGCAAGTACGTCACGGCGAAGCTGCGATCGAAGATGGTCAGCGTGCGCGCGCGAATCTCGCCGGGCTGCGAGAATTCGAGCGCGTCGCCGAACGGGAGCTTCTTGATCGCGTCGATGACCTGCGCCGCGCTCGAACCCGCGCGCAACGTGATCGCGACATCGGTCGCGGTCGTGTCGCCGGTGAGCCGCCGGTAATCGGCGATACGCATTTGCAGCGCGCCCGTCTGCCGCACATAGTCGCGCCAGATTCCCGCGACGACGAAGCGTTCGTTCGCCCCGCCGACAGGCAAGCTCACGCGCTCGCCCACGCGATAACCGTACAGATTGGCCATCGCTTCCGAAGCCCAGACCGGCGTCTCGTCGGCGCGCCATGCAGACGGCGGCAACACGTCGCCGGTCATCTGCAAGGTCGCGCCGGGATCGGCGGCGTCGAGCTCGCGGGCGATCAGCGCGACGGGCGGTTCCGCGGCATCGAGCGTCAGCTTCGACGCCCGCGTGAACGCCGCGTGCGCGACGCCGTTCGCCGCGGCGAGCTGCATCTGCTGATCGGGCCGCAAGCCGCCCGTGTCGCCGCTCGACGCCATGCGCACATAGAGATCCGCCGACAGCAGATGCGCGAGCCAGTCTTCCACCGACACGCGAAAGCTCGTCACCATGATCGCCATCGCGACGATCAGCGTGAAGCTCGACAGCACGCCGCCCATCGCGATCGACGCCTGGCCCGGCGCATTCGCGATCCTCGCGAGCGCGAGCGCCGCGACGGCGTTGCGCGGCATCGGCGCGCGGCGAAACACGAGCGCCGTGAGACGCGGCATCAGCGCGATGCCGCCGACGAGCAGCAGCGCGACGGCGACATATCCGGCGATGGGCGTATCGAAGACAGGCGGCGCCTGCGTCAGCGCGGCCCCGGCCGCGAGGCACACGAGCGCGGGCCACGGCGTGCCGAGCGGCGCGAGCGCGGCTTCCTCGCTGCCCGCCTTCAACGCCGGCGCGGGACGCGCGCGCGCCGCTTCGAGCGCGGGAACGAGCGTGCCCGCGAGCGCGACGCCGATGCCGAGCGCGAGAAAGATCGCGCTGGCGACCGGCTCGAAGGCGATGCGCGGATCGACACCGGGGAAATATCCGCCGCCGAGATCGCTGCCGAAAAAGCGCAGCGCGAGCGCCGCGACCGTGAAGCCGAGCGCGATGCCGAGCACGCCGCCCACGACGCCGAGCAGCGCGCCTTCGAGCATGATCTGCCGCACGAGCGACGCGCGCGTCATGCCGAGCACGCGCAGCATCGCGAACTGCGCGCGACGGCGCACGACGCCCGCGGCCTGCGTGGAAAACACGAGAAACGCGCCGGTGAACAGCGCGACGAGCGCCAGCACGTTCATGTTGATGCGATACGCGCGCGACAGCCGGTCGGTGCGGCTTTCGATATCCTGCGTCTCCGTGACGACGAGCCGCCCGCCGAGTTCGCGTTGCAGCGTCTGCCGGAACGCATCGCGATCGACGCCGCGTGCGAGTTGCAGATCGACGCGCGAGAGCTTGCCCGTGAGCGCGAAATGAGTCTGCACGGCCGCGATGTCCATCACCGCGATGCGCTGCCCGGCACGCGTGCGCGCGATGCCGCCCGCGACACGCAGCGTCACCGGCGAAGTGCCGCTCTGCAACTCGACATGTCCGCCATCGCGCGCGCCGAGCCAGGTTTCTGCGGCAGGAGAAAGAAAGATGGCGTCGCCGTCGAGCACATCGAGCGATGCTTCCGGCCTCGGCACGCCGGTCAGATCCGGCGCAATGCGTTTCGCGCGGAACACGTCGATGCCGAGCACCTTGAGCGGCATGTTCTTGCCGGGCACGGCGACATCGACTTCGAGCACAGGGCTCGCGAGCGCGACGCCCGGATGCGTCGCGAGTAGCGGATAAACGTTCTCGTCGATGAAAGGCTGCGCGCCGCGCACCTGCAAATCCGCTTGCCCCGAGAGACTGCGCGCGGCGGCGGAGAACTCGTTGAACGCCGCGCCGTTGATGAGCTGCACCGCATATCCCAGCCCGACGCCCAGCGCGATGGTCAGCATGGCGACCAGCGCGCGGCCCCGATGACTGCGCCATTGCGCGCCAAGCAGCCAGCGCGTGAGCGTGTCGAAACCGCGGCGCGTGACGGCGACAGCGCTCATCGTGCGAGCGTCGCGGCGTGCAATGCGCCGTCGCTCAGAATCACGATGCGGTCCGCAAACGCGGCGGCCGCTTCCGAATGCGTGACCATCACGGTCGCGGCTTGCGTCGCCTTCGTTTCGGCGCGCAGCAATTCGAGCACTTCGTGCGCGGTCTGCGGATCGAGATTGCCCGTGGGTTCGTCGGCGAGCAAGAGGCGCGGCCGATGCACCAGCGCCCGCGCAATCGCGACACGTTGCAGTTCGCCGCCGGAAAGCTGGCGCGGCATGTCGTCGCCGCGTCCGTCGAGGCCGACCGCCGCGAGCATCGCGCGCGCCGGCGCGGGCGGCATCCCGTTCAGCAGAAGCGGGACCGCCACGTTCTGATAGAGCGTCAGATGCGGCAGAACATGGAACGCCTGGAACACGAAGCCGAGCTTTTGCCGGCGCAAGCGCGTGGCGGCGTCGTCGGAGAGCGTGGAGATCGATGTGCCGTCGATCAGCACGTCGCCGCTGTCGGCCGTATCGAGACCCGCGATCAGATTGAGCAGCGTGGATTTGCCGACGCCCGAATCGCCCATGATCGCGACGAACTCGCCCGCACCCAGCGCGAAGTCGAGCGCGTCGAGCACGATGCGGCCGCTGCCGTACTTCTTCGAGAGGCGGCGGCATTCGAGGGCGGGAGAAACGTCGGGGTCGGCGGGTCGCATTGCGGATTGGATGGAAACGATGTCGCGGTTCGGGATTTCGCAAGCATTGTGCCCAACGATCGCGCTTTCGGCTTGAATGTGTCGCGGGCCATGTCGGGTTATCCCTGATGCGCTCCGCATTGACTTAAAACGATGCCGAAATCAAACTGTGATCACAGATCAAAGATCAGCAAGGAAATGCACGTGTCGCCCCGATCCCTGACGCAACCCATGCCGCAACTCGAAGTCATCGCCACGGAAACGATGGCGACCAAGGTCTATCAGCAACTGCGCGAAGCGATCATGAGCGGCAGTTTCGCCGCCGGCCAGCCGCTGAGCCTGCGCGGCGTCGCCGAAGCAGTCGGCCTCTCGACGATGCCCGTGCGCGCCGCGCTCACGCGACTGCGCGCGGAAGGCGCACTGGTCGACGGCCCGTCGCGTGGCCTGATGGTCCCGCCGATGACGCTCGACTTGCTCGAAGAACTGCGCGACGTGCGCATCGCGCTGGAAGGCTGCGTCGCGGAACGCGCGACGGCGCGCATGACGAACGACGACGTCGCCGCCGTGCAGCGCATCTTCGACGAAATGGATGCCCACGTCGAAGCCGACGATGCCCGCGCCTATCTGCGCTGCAACTTCGCGTTCCATACGAGCATCTACCGGCACGGCGCAAGCGACATGACGCTCGCGACGATCCAGAACATGTGGATGCGCATCGGTCCGTTCCTGAACATGGTCGCGCCCGACGTGGCGCACATGCGCGTGTCGATGCAGGCGCACCGGCAGATCATCGACGCGCTGTGGAAACACGACGGCGCCGCCGCGCGCGAAGGTATCGCGAAGGACATTCGCGACGCGGCGAGCGACCTCGAAGCGCGTCTGCGTTCGCAGGAACCGCGTATGCGGCGTCACGCGCAAAGCTGAACGACGAAGGCGCAACGCGCGCCTCTTCATACGATCATCAGTATCACTAATCGCTTGAGCGAGGACGGCGCACGTCCCGCAAAACATAACCAGAAAGGAGTCTTTCGATGGATTTCACCAAAATGCTCGTCCCGCGCGCAGGCCTGCGTGTGCTGATCACGGGCGGCGCGTCGGGCATCGGTCTCGCGATCGCGAAGGCGTTCGTATCGACGGGTGCGCGCGTGCATGTCTGCGATGTCGATCCGAAAGCCATCGACGCGGTGTCGACCGTTTCACCGTCGATCACCGGCACGCGTGCGGATGTCGCGAGCAAGGCCGATGTGAAGCGCGTCTTCGAAGACGTGCGACGCGAGCTCGGCGGCCTCGACGTGCTGATCAACAACGCGGGTATCGCGGGCCCGACGGGCGGCATCGACGCGATCGATTCCGACGACTGGGAAAAGACCATCGACGTGAATCTGAACAGCCAGTACTACTTCTCGCGCGAGGCGGTGCCGATGCTGCGCGACGCGACCGATGGCGGCGTGATCGTGTTCATGTCGTCGGTGGCGGGACGTCTCGGCTATGGCTTTCGCACGCCTTATTCCGCGACGAAATGGGCCGTGGTCGGCCTCGCGAAGAGTCTCGCCATCGAGCTCGGTCCGGACAACATTCGCGTGAACGCGGTGCAGCCGGGCATCGTCAAGGGTCCGCGCATGGAAGGCGTGATCGCCGCGCGCGCGAAACAGCTCGGCATCGCTTATGAGGAAATGGAGAAGCAGTATCTCGCGAAAATTTCGCTGCGCCGCATGGTCACGCAGGAGGAAATCGCCGCGAGCGTGCTGTATCTCAGCTCGCCCGCCGGCAGCGCTATCTCGGGTCAGGCGCTCTCCGTCTGCGGCAACGTCGAAACGCTTTGAAGCAAGAGGAAAACATGGCAACGAAACGCAAGGTCATCATCACGTGCGCACCGACGGGCGCGATCCATACGCCGTCGATGTCGCCGCATCTGCCGGTCACGCCCGACCAGATCGCCGAAGCCGCGCTCGCGGCCGCGAAGGAAGGCGCTGCGATTCTGCATCTGCATGCGCGCGATCCCGAAGACGGACGCCCGACGCAAGACCCCGCCGTGTTCCAGCGCTTCCTGCCGCGCATCAAGTCTGAAACCGATGCCGTCATCAACCTGACGACGGGCGGCAGTCCGCATATGACCGTCGCGGAGCGCCTCAAGCCCGCGCATCACTTTCAGCCGGAAGTGGCGTCGCTGAATATGGGCTCGATGAACTTCGGTCTCTATCCGATGCTCGACCGCTTCAAGGATCTCAAGCACGACTGGGAACGCCAGCATCTGGAGAAGAGCCGCGATCTCGTGTTCAAGAACACGTTCGCCGATATCGAATACATCCTCACGTCGTGTTCGGCCAACGGCACGCGCTTCGAGTTCGAGTGCTACGACATCTCGCATCTGTATAACCTCGCGCACTTCGTGGATCGCGGGCTCGTCAAGGGACCGTTCTTCGTGCAGAGCGTATTCGGCTTGCTCGGCGGCATCGGCGGCCATCCGGAAGATCTCGCGCACATGAAGCGCACCGCCGATCGCCTGTTCGGCAACGACTATGTGTGGTCGATTCTCGGCGCGGGCCGCAATCAGATTCCGCTCGGCTCGATCGGCGTCGCGCAGGGATCGAACGTGCGCGTGGGTCTCGAAGATTCGCTGTGGATCGGGCCGGGTCAGCTCGCCGAGTCGAGCGCGGCGCAGGTGCGCAAGATCCGTCAAGTGATCGAAGGTTTGTCGCTCGACATCGCGACGCCTGCCGAAGCGCGGCAGATGCTGTCGCTCAAAGGCGGCGACAACGTGAACTTCTGATTTTCAAACGCACGCGCCGCGTGACCGGCGCGTGCGCTCGCCATTAAAAATACAACGCTTAACGGAGACACTTTCTTGAAACGCCTTCCCGACACCGCATTGCCCGCGCGCCTCGCGCGCCCCTTCTGATTCCGGGAGTCATCATGTCCAAGCCCAACACGACGAGCGCGTCGCACGCATCGCTCAACAGCCTGATGCTGCGCAAGCTGATGCCCTTGCTGGTGATCGTCTATGTGATCAGCTTTCTCGATCGCACGAACATCGCGCTCGCGAAGCATTCGATGAGCATCGATCTCGGCATCTCCGCCGCCGCATACGGACTCGGCGCGGGTCTCTTCTTCCTGACCTATGCGGCCTTCGAGATTCCCAGCAACCTGATCATGCACAAGGTCGGCGCGCGTTTCTGGATCACGCGCATCATGGTGACATGGGGCGCGCTGTCCGTCGCGATGGCCTTCGTCACCGGCGAGACGTCGTTCTATGTGATGCGCCTCTTGCTCGGCGCGGCCGAAGCCGGACTCTTCCCCGGCGTGATGCTCTATCTGACGTACTGGTTCGGTCGCGAGGAACGCGCCCGCGCCACCGGCTACTTCCTGCTCGGCGTATGCGTGGCGAATATCGTCGGCGGCCCGCTCGGCGGCGCGCTGCTCGAACTCGACGGCCGGCTCGGCTTTCACGGCTGGCAATGGCTCTTCGTGATCGAAGGCGTGCCCGCGATCCTGCTGGCGTTCGTCGTGTGGAAGATGCTTCCCGATCGTCCGACGAGCGCGTCGTGGCTTTCACGCGATGAAGCCGTCGCGCTGGAACGCCGACTCGCCGCCGAACAGGACGCGCAAGGCGGCGGCCACGGCGCGGGCGCATTGCGCAGCGTGCTCGGCGATCGTCAGGTGTGGCTCGCGATTCTGGTCTACTTCTGCCATCAGCTGACGATCTACACGGTGATCTTCTTCCTGCCGGGCATCATCGGCGCGTCGGGGAAATTTTCTCCGCTGACGATCGGCCTGCTCAGCGCGACGCCCTGGGTCGCCGCGGCGATCGGCGCAGCCACGCTGCCGCGCTTCGCGAGCGATTCGTCGAAGAGCCGTCGCATCCTGATCGCCGGACTCGTCATCATGGCGTCGGGGATGCTGATCGCGGCATGGGCGTCGCCGGTGATCGGACTGCTCGGCGTGTGCCTGTCGGCGCTGATGTTCTTCGTCGTGCAGTCGATCATCTTCACGTTCCCGCAATCGCGCCTGTCGGGCAGTGCGCTCGCGGGCGGTCTCGGGCTCGTCAATTCGTGCGGCCTCTTGGGCGGTTTCGTCGGACCGACGGTGATGGGCATCATCGAGCAGACGACCGGCCGCGCGATGAACGGGCTCGTGTGTCTCGCGATCGCGCTCTTGTTCGCCGCGGTGTGCAGCACGCGCCTGCGTCACGGCAACGAGGATTGCGCCGACGACAAACGCGGCGTGATGTCGAACGCGTAATACGCCGACGCTTCAACCTTGCGGCAAGGTGCCGGGCCGGATATACGCGAACATGTGCGCTACGTAATCCGGCTTGCCGAGCGGCACGCCGTGATTGCGCAGGATCGCGTACGCGGTCACGGCGTGAAAGTAAAACTGCGGCAAGCACCAGTCGCGTGCGTATTGCTCGCCGGTCATATCGAACACGATGCCGTTGGGCAGATCGAGCGCGATCTGCGCATCGGCTCCGGCATCGAGGGCATCGGGCGCAAGGCCCGAAAGAAACGCGATCGCCTCCGCGATGCGCGCCTGCGCGTCGGCGAACGAGCCGGGCTGCTCGTTCGACTTCCATCCTTCTTCACGCACATTGCGCAAGGTCGGCGGCACGACTTCTCCGCGCAATCGATACGCCGGTTCCTGCGCCTGAAAGCACACGAAGCGCACTTGCGCCGCGAGCGGATACATATCGGGCGCGAGACGCAGGGTCACGAGCGCATCGGTATTCGCGTCCTTTTCCTGCTGATGCGCGGCGGCCTTGTCGAGCCATGTCGACAGATTCTTCAGCGTCTGCACGAAGGTCGGAACGAGAAGACGGGTCAGTTGCATGAAAACGCTCCACGGGTTGAAGTTCCGCGATCTTATCCCGATGCGGAACCTCCTCGCGCGGAACGCTTCACAGCAAGCCGAATACGACGACGCCCGTTTTCGTGCCCACATACACCTTGCCGTTCGCGATGGTCGGCGAGATGAACTTGTTGTTGCCGAACTGATCGCGGGTGCCCGCCTGATTGCTGTTGTAGAGCTCGGTCGCGAGATTGCCCGCGTTGTACGCATGAAGCACGGCGGTGGGCGTGGTGTTCTCGACGCCCCATACGATGCCGTTCGTGTTGCCGTTCGCGGAGATGACGGGCGCGAGGCCGGGGAAATTCCAGTTGCCCGCCGGGCTCGTGGTCTGACTCGACGCGACCGTCGCCACCACCGCGTTCACGACCGGCAGCGCCTTGAGGTGATCGCCTGCCGGACCGATATAAATCGTATTGTTGTAAAACGCGGGCGCGGTGAACACGGGGCCGGTGATCGTCGAATACAGCGGCTGATAGATGTGATCGGCGTTCGAATCGAACTTGCCCATCGAGTCTCGATTCACGACGTAGAGCACGCGCGTCTTGCCGCCGCCTATCGCGAGATGCTGCACGTTGCCGTTGATATCGGTGACATCGGGCAGGACCAGCACGCCGCCCGAGCCGAGATCGAGGTCCGCGTTCGATTCCGCGATGGTATCCGACGGCTCGAAATAATCGCTCACCTGAAGCGCCAGCGTCGGGGTCGGCGTGACCTTCAGGAAGCCGTTGCCGAAGTCGTTCTTGTTGGGCATCTCCTGCGCGTTGGTGGTCGGATCGAAGGTGCCGTTGCCGTCGAGGAAATAGATCGACGTGCCATCCGATGCGAGGCCCGCGCCGCCCATCCAGATGCCGCCCATCTGGCCGTTCGGCGTCACGTTGACGATGCCTGTCTGCTTGAGCGTATCCGCGCTGTAGCCGATGACCCAGCCGGTGTACGGCAAGGCGTCGCAATGCGAGCTCCATGCCGTATAGACGACGCCGTTCATGAGCAGCAGCGACGCGCGCTCGATGTACTGACCGGGCGTGAAGGGCACGACGCCGTTCACGCTGCCCGATCCGGTGCCGGGATACGAACCGGTGATTTCGGTCGGGCCGCCGAAGAGCTCGACGCCTGTCGCGATGTCGATTGCGTGAATGCGCTGGTGATACGCGCCGCCGCTGTCCTTCGACATGCCGACGACATACATCGCGCCATTCGGCCCACGCGTGCGATCGATGACGGGCGTCGCCGTGATGCCGATGGTCGGCGTGGTCTGGTCGCAGCCGTGATCGTCGCTCGGAACTTCACCCGCGAGCAGCGTGGAGACGTGCCAGAGCACGGTGCCCGTGTCGGCATCGAACGCGTAGATGCTTGCGTTCTCCGTTTCGACATACAGCACGTTATGCGTGCCGCCCGCGATCGGCACGTTGCCGAGAAAGAGCGGCTGGGCATCGACGGCGCCATCGACGGTATAGACGCCGAGCTTGCCGAATGTCGAGCTGTTGACGTTGGCCAGCGTGAGTTTGGTTTCGGCGAGCTGCTGCGCGGTGCGGCGGATGTCGTTGTGATACGTGGTGACGTCCATCGGCGTCGATGCGGACGGCCGGGTCGTCGCGGGCGTGCTCGCGCCGGACGGTGCGCTCGCGCCGCTTGCCGGCGATGCCGACGATGCGGGTGACGCCGACGATGCCGGCGATACCGGCGTCGCGGGACTCGACGCCGCGGCCGGCGATGATGCCGACGCCGCGCCTCCGGAAGTCGCGGACGGATCGGAGCTGGAACTGCCTCCGCTGCATCCGCCGATGATCGCTGCAATGGCAACTGCGGTCACGCCAACCGATAAATGCCCTTTCATCTGCGGATCTCCGTTTCGGGACGAGCGGCCGGTCCCCGGTGCTCGCGATTATTGTCTGCGGCGGCTTAATACGGGAAAAGATCGTCGGGGGACGGCTATGATTTGGCGGACCAGTCGGTTTCGCTCGGCGCGCCCTTCCCTCTGAGTTAAGCACACGCCGGAGAAAAGTAAAAAAGCTTAAATCGGATAAGCCGACAAAAATTGAACGGTTAGGCTTATTGCTTACGGAATGAAGGGCATCACAAGTGCCGCTTCATCGAAAACATAGAACCTGAGAGAACGATGACCCAATCAGAAAATGTCATCTACAAAGGCCATGTGCTGAGCGCGACCGCCGTGCTGGAGCAGGACCGCTATGCGGCGATGCTCATCGTCCGGGAGCCGGACGGCACGCGCCGCTCGAGCGGCATGCTCGGCGAATTCGCCAGCGCGACCGGCGCGGTCCGCTACGCGTTTGCATATGGCATGGCCGAAATCGATCACCGGCAGTCCATGCAGCACCCGCGCCATTCGAGCGGCGCCCGCGTTGACCAGCACGCCTGATCCCGGGCGCACTTCGCGGCACGCACGCCGCCCGCGCCTCCGACCATTCCGACAAGTCAAACCTATGATCATCTATCATCGGGGAGCGGCCTTTCAGCCCTCCGCCACTCGTGTGGGCAATGCGTTCGTCGCGACCGCATCGATTCTGGAAGAGGACGGCCACGCCACCTCGCTCGGCAATCTCGGCGCGTTCGCAAGCAAGGATGGCGCGCTCGGTTTCGCGGTGCGCTGCGCGACCGCCTTTCTCGACGGCGACGAACTGCCCATGCCGCCTTTCCGGCTGACTACGCAATAGCATTGCAACGCGTCGCACGTTGCCTGCGCGCCTGCCCCTTGCAACGATGACGAACGCACCCGCGACCGAACCCGACGATCCCCGCGCGCCGCTCTCGCCCTCGCTGCAGACGGATGCGTCGTTCCGGCTTCTCGTTGAGGCCGTCGAAGACTATGCGATCTTCCTGCTCGACGCGCACGGCAACGTCGCGACATGGAACAACGGCGCAAAAAGGATCAAGGGCTATGACGCGCGGGAAATCGTCGGCCGTCATTTTTCCGTCTTCTATCCGCCCGAGGACATCGCGGCAGGCAAACCGCAAAGCGAACTCGCGATAGCGGCGCAGGCCGGGCGCGTCGAGGACGAAGGCTGGCGCATTCGCAAGGATGCGAGCCGCTTCTGGGCGAATGTCGTCATCACCGGGCTGCACGACGCGCACGGCAATCTGCTCGGCTTCGCCAAGGTCACGCGCGACATGACCGACCGCTTGCGGCTCACCGAACTGCAACACGCGCGCGAACTCTCCGCGCACGTGCAGAGCGCGCTCGAAAACGAGCGCGCGTCGATCGCCCGCGAACTGCACGACGATCTCGGCCAGCAACTCGCCGCGCTGAAGATGCAGATCTCCCTTCTCGACACCGGCGCGCACGATGCGCATATCGCGAAGCAATCGCTCGCGCAGATCGACACGATCATCGGATCGGTGCGGCGCATCGCGGCAGGCCTGCGCCCGCCCGTGCTCGACGACCTCGGTCTCTTCGCCGCCATCGACTGGCTCGCCTGCGACTTTCGCCGCCGCTACGATCTGACGATTCTTCTGGATCTCGAAGGCGAGGAAGACGGATTCGACACGACCGCCTCCACCTCGGTCTTCCGGCTGGTTCAGGAAGCGCTCACGAACATCGTGCGCCATGCGCGGGCCAGCGAGGCGCGCATCGCGATCGTCTGCACGCAGTCGCGCTGCACGCTGACCATAGAAGACGACGGTTGCGGCGCCGATGTCACGCGCGGCCGCGCCGCCGGCGCGTTCGGCCTGCTCGGCATGGGCGAGCGCGTGCGTCAACTGGGCGGCGTCATCGCGTTTCGCAGCGCGCCCGGCGAAGGCTTTCGCATTCGCGTGGAGATTCCGCTCGGGTATCGCGCCGCCGACGGCCTCCCTTGACTTGAGTCAAGCGCTACGAGGCTGTCGTCGGTAAACTCGAACTCCGCGCGAGTCGATCGACAAAAGGAATCGCATCGATGACGATAAGAGTGCTGATTGCCGATGACCATGCACTCGTGCGCGACGGCCTGCGCCACATTCTCGCGAACGCACACGGCTTCGAGGTCGCCGGCGAAGCGAGCGACGGACCCGCCACCCTCGCGCTCGCACGCGCGACCGATGCCGACGTCCTCGTGCTCGATCTCTCGATGCCGGGGCGCGGCGGCCTCGACCTGCTCAAGCAGATCAAGGACGAAAAGCCCGACATGCGCATTCTCGTGCTCACCATGCACGCCGAACAGCAATACGCCGCGCGCGCCTTCAAGGCGGGGGCGTCGGGATACATCACCAAGGAAAGCGCGAGCGCGGAACTGGTCGCGGCGGTCGGCAAGGTCGCGTCGGGCGGCGTCTACGTGAGCCTCGCGATGGCCGAACGCTTCGCGCAGAGCCTCAGCGAACCCGCCGACGCGCTGCCGCATCAGCGCCTGTCGAACCGCGAGTTCGAGGTGTTCCGGCGGCTGTGCGCGGGCGAATCGATCAGCGATATCGGCGAGGCGCTGTGCGTGAGCGCGAAGACCGTCAGCACCTACAAGGCGCGCATCCTCGACAAGATGCGCATGCCGCACGAAGCCGCGCTCGTGCGCTACGCCATGCGCCATCAACTTTTCGACGACGACGGCGCCTGATCCCGATCGACGCCTGTCAGCCTTTCCCTACACGGCTTCCCGAACGCCTACAGCACGATCCGCCTGCGCCGATTTATTTTCGAGATGAAGCGCTCAATAATTCGATGCGTGGCATTCAGGATCGCGCATCGATGCGCGATCCGCCCGACAGGAGGCGCAGCATGATTCCCGCGAGCGCAGACACGCTCGGCGCGCGAGCCGACGCAAAGCGCACGACCACACGCTGTTCGACATGCTCGATGCAGCGCATCTGCATGCCGTCCGATCTATCGCCGGTCGAATACGAACGCCTCGACGCGATCATCTGCTCGACGCGTTCCGTGCGTCGCGGCGAAACGCTCTTCCGTTGCAGCGATCCGTTCCAGAGTCTCTACGCGGTGCGCAGCGGCTGCTTCAAGACCGTCGTCATGCACCGAGAAGGCCACGAGCAGGTCACGGGTTTTCATCTGCCGGGCGATGCGCTCGGGCTCGACGGCGTGAGCGCCGATCGTCACACGTGCGATGCGATCGCGCTGGAAGACAGCGTCGTCTGCATCATTCCGTTCGACCTGCTCGAATTGCTGTGCCGCGAAGTCAGGGCGCTCCAGCATCACGTACATCGCGTGATGTGCGGTGAAATCGTGCGCGAATCCAACCTCATGATGATGCTCGGCACGATGACGGCGGAGCAGCGCGTCGCGGCGTTCCTGCTCAATCTCTCGACGCGCATGAAAGCGCGCGGCTATTCGCCGGCGCAGTTCGTCCTGCGCATGACGCGCGAGGAAATCGGCAGCTATCTCGGCCTGAAGATCGAAACCGTCAGCCGCATGTTCTCCAGGCTGCAGAAAGCGGGCGTGATCGATGCGCGTGGCCGCGACGTGCGGATTCTCGATCAGGCCCGGCTGGAAGAAGTCTGAGCGCGCGCCTGGCGGAAGCGGAAAAATCCGCTGCGCAGCATGACCGATGTACCGCCGACGCGGCTCAGCACATGCTCGGCGGCCCCTTCGATCGACGAGCGATGGCTCTCGAAAGCCTGCTGTAAATCTTCCTCCCGCCACGACGCCGCGCCGAAGTGATCTTCCAGCGCCTCGGCGGAAATGGTGCACGCGATGCGCTCGCCATCGGCGAAGGCGGCGAACGTGAGTGAAGGGACATCGCCCTGATAGACGGGCGGCTGGCTGGGAAAGGTGATGTTCATGCCGATACCTCGCAATGGTTTCGACCTGCGGCGCATATCCACTGAGTCTCTGCCATGAAATCGCGCTGCGTATTGATCTGGATCAATACCGCTCGCGCAGGATCCGCACGGCGTCGTCGAAGGCGTGATGCATCGCCACGGTCGGGTCGGCGTCGGCATGGCGTTGCACCGTGACCTGCTCGGCGTCGCACGTGAGGAGCACGAGTTGCGCGTCGTAAACGGGTTGCCCTGACGGGTCGGGACAGGCCTTGATCGTGAGGCGGCAATCGACGATATCCGTCGCGACGCCCGCAAGCCGCACGAGTTCGACGCCCGCTTCCCGTTCGATCACGTTCGAGCCGGAAAAGCCGAGGTAGGCGATCTGCATTCCGAGGCCCATGTGATTGTTTCTCCTGTCAGGCCGCTGATCTTCACCCATCCTTGCCCTCACCATTCGGCGCCCGCATCAGCAGCACGGGACACGTCGAGCGTCTGACGAAAGCTTCGGCGACGCTGCCGAGCGCAAGCCGCCGCAATCCGGTCCGGCCATGCGTGCCCATCACGACGAGATCGGCGGGCATCTGCGCCGCGCGTCGCTGCAGGCATTTCGCGATGGTGTCGGTCACGTTGCGCGTCTCGGCCAGTTCGGTTTCGCAGTCGATGCCGGCCGCGATTGCACGCGCATACGCGATCTCCAGCGTGCGCGTGCCGTCCTCGCGCACGCTCACGCGATACTGCGCGGGATACGACGAAAGCGCGGCCACGTCGATGACGAAGACGATGTTCACCCTGGCGAGCGCGCCGATACGGATCGCTTCGTCGAGCGCGCGTTGCGAGCATTCACTGCCATCGAGCGCAACCAGGATATTGCGGTACATCGTCTTTCGTCCTTCACGTCTGTGCGATGCGTTCGCGCACACGGCGCGGCCAACGCACTCACTCTATCGCGGTGCTTGTCTGCGCAATTGACCTGAATCAAGCGCAAGCGCATCGGCGCGCGACCCCGCTTCCGTTGATCTGAGTCAAGCGAACAATGGCGGCGTCTCCTTAGACTCGGGGCCATCAACTCTCAGCGGACTCCAGGAGTCATTCGATGAGCTACAAGACCATCCTCGTGCACCTCGATACGAGCGTGCGCGCCCATCCCCGTCTGGAAACCGCGCTGCAACTCGCGAGGCAGTTCGACGCGTATGTAATCGGCCTCTTTTCGGTTTTCGAGCCGAACGCGCGCGCGTTCAATGTGATGGCCGGCACCGCCGCCTATTACGAAGCGCGGGCGGCCGTGCGCCGCGAACAGGCCGGCGCGCTGGAACGGCTCTTTCACGCGGAGCTGAACCGTGCGGGCGTATCGGGCGAATGGCTCGCGCCGGGCGAACCGGCGGATCATGCGGTGCCGCATCACGCGCGCTGCGCCGATCTCGTGATCGCGGGCCAGGACGATCCCTCCGATCCCGAGTCCTATATCGGCGACGGCTTTCGCGAAAATCTCATCCTGTCCGCGGGACGTCCGGTCCTGCTCGTGCCCTGCACCGGTTTCTTTCCCTCCATCGGCCGGTTTCCGATGATCGCGTGGGATGGCGGCCGCGAAGCCGCCCGCGCGGTCCACGACGCGTTGCCGTTGCTGAAGGCGGCCGGGCGCGCGACCATCGTCAGGGTCGATGAGAAAGCGGACGAACGCATCGCGGGCGCGGACATCGCCGCGTGCATCGCGCGGCATGGCGTGGAGGTCGATATCGTGTCGGCCGCGAGCGGCGCGGATGCATCGGCGGGCGACATCCTCCTATCGCGCGCCGCCGATCTCGGCGCGGATCTCGTCGTAATGGGCGGCTACGGTCATGCGCGTTGGCGCGAACTCGTGCTCGGCGGCGCGACGCGCACCTTCCTGCAATCGATGACCGTGCCGGTGCTGATGTCGCATTGATGTGCGCCGTGTACGATAGAGACGTCGACTATCGGATTTCAGGAGGCGCCATGAAAGCGGTATGCCCGCTGCACGGGCCGACGACCATCGTCCGCACGAACGCGTACGGCTTTCCGGTCTACGCGTGCTGTTGCGACGACGTGCCTTATTCCACGCCGCCGGATGCATGCACGAGGGCGCCGACGCAACGCGGCGCCCCGTCCGAGCCACAGAAGCCCCGGCAGCCCAAACCCCGAAAGGAATGATTGCGGCGCGCGCTCGTGCAATTGCTTCAAACCGGATCGGCTTGCGCAGCGGGGATAGCGCCGGCCTTCTGCGGTGATCGGCGCGAATCGATCAGGCATACCGCCAGCATCGCGATAACGCCAGGAATGGCAATCGCGACGAAGTTCTGCTGAAGCGGCAACGCGCGGCTCACGAGAAAGCCGATCACGATGGGCGCGAGAATCGCACCGCTGCGCCCGATGCCCGACGCCCAGCCGATGCCCGTCGATCGAATGGCCATCGGATAGAACTGGCCGGCAAACGCATAGGTGACGATCTGCGTGCCGATGGTCGATGCCCCCGCCAGCCCGACGAGGAAGAACAGCACGCCGATCGGAACCTTCACGCCCAGCAGGCTGATAGAGATGGCCGCGAGCGCGTACATCGCGATGAGGACGTACTTGATGTTGAAGCGGTCGGCGAGCCATCCGCCGCCGATCGCACCGATCATCGCGCCGAAGTTCAGGACGAGCACGAACGTGAGGGCCGAGCCGAGGCTATGTCCTGCGCTCGCCATAAGCTTTGTGAGCCATGAACTCAGCGCGTAGACCATGAAGAGGCACATGAAGAACGCGATCCACAACATGACCGTGCTCAGGCCGCGACCTTCGGCAAAGAGTCGCGCTATCGTCGAGCCGGGAACGGCTTCGCGGTCGGAAAGCGCAAAGCTGTCGGCCTGCTGCGGCACGTATGCGGGGTCAACGCGCGGAAGAATCCGTTTCAGGTTATCCGCGCGATTGTTTCGAATCAGGAACGCAAGCGACTCGGGCATGTACTTCAGGATCACGGGCGCGAGCAGAGCCGGAAAGCCCGCGGCAATGAACACCGATTGCCAGCCGTAGCGCTCGATCATCGCCTTGCCGACGAGCGCCGCAAGCATGCCGCCGATAGAATATCCGCTGAACATCACTGTCACCATCGTGCTGCGGATCTTGCGCGGCGAATACTCCGTCATCTGCGCGACGACGTTCGGCATGACACCGCCGATGCCGAGTCCCGCGAGAAAGCGCGCAATGCCGAAGATCACGGGGTCGCGTGTGAATCCCGCGGCCGCCGTGAATACGCTGAACAGCAGTAGACAAATCACGATTGCGGGCACCCGGCCGATTCTGTCGGCTATCGTTCCGAGGAACACCGCGCCGAGCATCATGCCGAGCAAGGCGGAACTGACCATGAATCCGGCGCTCGTCGGTTGAATGCCCATATCGCTCATGATCGATGGAAGCGCGATTCCAACGACGGCGAGATCGTATCCATCGAAAATAATGATGAGCGCGCACCAGCAGAGAAGCAGCAAATGAAACTTCCTGAACCGGGCTTCGTCGCATAACTTTTGAACGTCGATATGACGCATGGTGTCTCCTTTAATGTAGGACTTGCTTTAAATCCGCGTTTTCTAATTCGATTGATTCGACGGCTCGATGCACGCGCGCGCGTTTCCCTTGCCGCATTCGAAGAACAGCAAAAGTCGAGGCTGGCTGATGAATTCCTGCGCTGACGTTCTTATGTGTTAGTCGGCTCAGGATAGGCGAGCCGGTTATCCACCGTCCAATACCGAATTGGTGCCCGGCTATACCTTTCGGGAATGAAAGAAGCTATCCGCTTGCGCTCAGTTGAATTCGGCGCGAAGCCGGTCTTTCAGATGGAGCAGGTTCGTTTCATGGGTTTGCAAAACGTCCTGCAATCGCGCGGCCTGAACGATTAATCGTTCGATCGAAGCCTCGCATTGCGCGGCCGCGTTGCGGCAAAGGCGCAGGATATGCTGACGAATCGCATTGCCCAGCGCGGCATGCAGGCGCTGATAGTCGATACCGGCGACGGTGTCTTCGAACGCGGCATCGTCATCGAGGTGAATAAGCGCGAGCGAGGCATCCGGCTCGACGACGTAATCATGAAGCCGCTCGTTCGCCTCGCGCGAAAACGATTCGAAGATCGCCTGCGATAAGCAATCGACGATAGCTTTCACATCGCGTGAGGACGAATGCGCATCGAGCAATGCCGGCAAGGTCGGAGCGACGCTGCGCCACACGGCATTCGCGATCTGCTCCTGCCGCTGTTCGAGCGCCACGATAGCCGCATCCGATAATGCGCGCAGATTTGCGAGCAACGCGAATACGTCGCGGCACAATGCGCTCATCACGTTTTCTTCCAGATGATGCAGGAACACTTCGGCCTGCTTGCGCCGCTTATAAGCCAACGTCTCTTCGGCAATCGCCATCAGCGCCGCGTAGAGCTTTTCGAATCCCGCGTCGCTCATTGCCGCCTGTGTTTGTCGCTGCTCGCGGGCGAGATATGAGGAGATCGACACAGGAGTCTTTAGCAGGCTAGTGGACACGCCCATCGACACGAGCTTTTCTTCAGCGCGCATCTTTACGTCAGCCTCCTGCTCGGCGCGATTCTCCGGCGTCTTGTTGCGCAGACACTTGACGATTTCACCGTCTATCTCGTCTTCGTCGTACACGTCGCTGCGCGTGACCACGGGCAGCAGCGGCTTGTTGCGATGCAGTTCGCGGCCGAGTTCATCCAGTTCCTGCACTTGTCCCGGCGATGTGGAACTCGTCAGCCACAACACGCCATCGGCGCTATCGGTGAAGCGTTGAGTGAGCGCCGCGTTTTCCGGCGTGACCGAATGCAATCCCGGCGTATCCACGAGAACCAGCTTTCCCGCGAGACGTACGCCTTGAAGTCGCGCGGTGGTTTCCGTCACGCCTTCCCTGAAACGTTCCAGCGTCTCGACGATTCGCCCCGCATCGAGATAGAAGTACTCCACGGTCTTGCCGTGCGCCGCGAATCGATCGGCAAGCAGATTGCAGAACGAGCTCTTGCCCGCGTTGAACTTGCCGAATACGAGCAGCAGAACTTTATCGTCGAAGGTTTCGGCGAGCGCCTGCGCGGGTTCGAGATGCGCCCATTGCTGCGTCCAGGCGAGCATGCTTTTATGCACTACGGCGTTGATCGTCGCCGCATGTTTCGCCAGCGCGCCCTGCTCGTTCAGCCCTTGGCACAAGAGACGGCTGGATTGAAGATTCGCGCCCAATTGCGCGAGCCAGTCTTCCATCGAATGCAGAATGCGCCCGAGATCATGCGCGATGAACTCGAACGCATCGACATCGGCGATAAAGCGTTGCTCGTTGCTCGCGTCCGCTTTCATGTGGCGCCTTCCAGCGCGCGCAATGCATTCGACGCCTTATTTAAAGCATCAATCATCGATTCGCTTTGCGCAATCCGCGCCGCCAATACTTTCCTGTCTGACGACAACTCGAAGTAATGAACGAAGTCGCGCTGCATCCGTTCGCGGCCCGCGTCCGTACAGAATATCCTGCGCAAGTCCTTGCGAAATTTCACCGACACGCCCATGACCGCCACCATCACGGAATTGAGCGCACGCGCCACCGTTTCCTGTTCCGATGGCAAGCCGATGACGCCGTGCCCCGCGAGAAAGCTATCGATTGCGATACACGCACGCGAATAGGCGATCTGTATATGCGCGCGTTCGAGCTTGCCCGCGGTGATCGCATAAGCGTCCTTCGCGGTATCCGGCACTGAAGCGTGGTCTGTACCGAGCGCGTTCAGCATCGCTTCGATATCGCCGCTTACTTTGTCGATGACGCTTTTCAATCCGTGATCGAAGTCCACACGCTGTTGCCGCTGCGTCTCACGCAAATCACCGAGCAACTTCTCCTGCGCGATCAGAAGCTGCGTCAGTTCCTCGCGGGTTTCGTCGAACAACAGCGCGGCTTCATGCGCGCGTGCTTCCGGCACGCGAGCGAGCGCGGCGTCGATGGTCGCGCGCAGCGAAGGCATGCCGCTCTTTTCCAGCATCAGCTTCTTGCCTTCGTCCCGCCCCTTTCGATAACGCGTCGAGGATACGGCGTTCAAATCGATATCAGGCCATTGCGCACCGATCGCGTGACTGACTTTCTGCAACTCGGCATCGTCGGCAAGCTGGTCCACTTGCGACAGCACGAAGAGCGTCTGACGTTTCGACCGATCACCGTCCGCGCAGAGTTCGGCGAGCAAGGCCAGTTCCTTCGCGTCGAGCTCCCCTTCCTTCGCGGCATGCACGAACAGGCGGATATCCGCATGCAGCCACGCAGCGTGCAACGCGTGACGATCGTCTTCGGTGCCGACATCCGCATCGAGCCCCGGAGCATCCAGCCAGCGCACGCCCTGATGGACGCTGTCCGATAGCTTCACCGTCTCGCGTTTGTCCGCGACGGCAAACGAGTCCCGTCCGATCAACTCGTTCAGCAGACGACTCTTGCCGTGATTGTATTTGCCGATGACAGTGACGATCGGCTCGCCGTCCGCGAGCAGGATCGCGAGACGCGCCATGTCGTCCGCGCGATCCGGCAGCACGGACACGACCTCATGCAATGCCCCGCCGCGCGCGTTCATTTCCCCGCTTCTGGCAAAACCGCGACCGCCTTGATTTCGACGATATAACCCGCCGCGCCGCCCAGCATGTGCGCACCGACGGCCGTCCACGCGGGAAGCGGATGCGTGTTGAGATAGCGCTCGCGCACCTGCATGAACAAGGGCAGATCGCGCATGTCGGTGTGGAACGTGGTCACGTCGACGACATCGCTCAAGGACGCGCCCGCCGTTTCCAGCACCAGCTTCAGATTCTCGAAGGCCTGCGCGATCTGCGCTTCGCGGTCTTCGACCAGTTGCATCGCCGCATCGCGACCGATCTGCCCGGACACGTAAATCGTATTGCCGGCCCTGACTGCGGGCGCGTAGCGAATCTTCTCGTACACCGCTTCCATTCCCGGTGGAACGATAGCTTTGTGTTCACTCATGGCATGCGTCTCCTGCACACTCAAACGTTATCAACCGTTATCGCCGCCAGCGACCGGCAGCACCGCGCCCGTGATATAGCCCGCTTCGTCCGAAGCGAGGAATAGAATCGGCGCAACCTGCTCTTCGAGGGTGCCGTAGCGCTTGAAGAAGGTCGATTCGGTGACCTGCTTCACCGCTTCGCCCATCCAGATTTTTTCCTGCTCGCTGTCGCCGCTCGCGTTGCGCGGCACGCGTCGGGCAGGCGCTTCGGTGCCGCCGGGCGCTGCCGCAACCACGCGGATATTGCGCTCGCCGTATTCCATCGCCAATGCCTGCGTCATCGCGTTGACGCCGCCCTTCGCGGCCGAATACGGCACGCGTCGGATTCCGCGCGTAGCATTCGAAGACACATTCACGATGGTTCCACCGCCGCGTTTGAGCAAATGCGGCAATACCGCATGGCAGGCGTAGAGCGTAGGCATGAGCGAGCGTCGAATCTCGGCGTCGATCTGCGCGGGCTCGAACTCCGCATACGGCCGCATGCGGATCGCGCCACCGACGCCGTTCACGAGAATATCGATGCCGCCGAACCTGCTCACCGCAAACGCCATCGCCGATGCCGCGCCTTCATAAGTCTCAAGGTCGGCGACGAAACCGGCGGTATCCGCGCCCTCTGCTTCGGCCGCCACTTCGGATACGAAGTCCGCACGATCGACGAACAGCACTTTCGCGCCCTCGGCAGCCGCACGCAGCGCCACGCCGCGTCCGATGCCCTGCGCCGCGCCCGTGACGACCATCACCTTGCCGGCAAATCGTTGTGTGCTCATGCGGTCACCGGCGCGGCGTTGGGCGTGAATTTCTCGTAGTGGAAGCTGTTGGGCTTCACGCCGTTATCGTCGAAGTGCTTGCGTACCGCATCGACCATCGGCGGCGGACCGCACAGGTACACATCGACATCGCCGTCGTTCAACGATTCAGCCGGCATGTGCTGCGTCACCCAGCCCTTGCGCGGATGATTCGAATCCGCATCGGCGACGACGGTGCTGAACGTGAAGTTCGGCAGCTTCGCCGTGTAGGCCTCGATCGCGTCGACCTGCACCAGATCGAGATCGCGCGTCACGCCGTAGATCAGGTGAATCTTCTGCTGCGAGCCGGTGCGCGCGAGCACTTCGAGCATCGAGAGGAACGGCGCCAGGCCCGTGCCGCCCGCGAGGAACAAGAGCGGCCGCTCCACCGCGCGCAGATAGAAGCTGCCGAGCGGGCCGGTCAGTTCCACCGCATGTCCCGCCTGCGCGGATTCGAGCCACGTGCTCATCACGCCGCCGGGAATCTTCTTGATGAGGAAGCTGATCTTCGTCTGACCCGGCGCGGACGAGAACGAATACGAACGATGCTGGCCGCTGCCGGGCACATCGATATTCACGTACTGGCCCGGCAGAAAAACCGGTGCGGGTGTGGCGGCATCCACGTCCAGTTCGAGCACGACGGCGGCATCGTTGTGCGGCTCGATCTTCGTGACCGCCGCGGCGAACTTGCTCTGCGCCGTCTTGCATGCCGTGGAAGACGCCGGGACCGCGATCACGCAATCGCTCGACGGCACCATCTGGCAGGTGAGCACGAGACCGCCTTCCTTCTCGTCCTCGGAGAGCGCGTCTTCGATGTAGTCGTCGCCGAGATCGTAGCTGCCGCTTTCGGCCCGGCACTTGCAGGTGCCGCACACGCCGTCGGAGCAATCCATCGGCAGATTGATCTTCGCGCGGAAAGCGGCGTCGAGAACCTTCTCGCCCGCCTTGCATTCGACGAACCGCGTGACGCCATCTTCGAAATTCAGTGCAATGTTGTAGCTGGACATGTTGCCTCCTACTTACTGTCTCATCACCGGGAGCATCAGACGTGGTAGACGTCGAGCACCTGACGGATATAGTCGTTCTTCAGCACAATCTTCTTGTGCGCGATCACCAGAATGTCGCCGACCTTGCGCAGCGTCACGAAGATCGTGCCGAAGAAATGGTCCGTGATCTTGTAGCGATGGCTGAGCGTGTCGAAGTTGTAGCGCACATCCACTTCGTTCTCGCGCTCGGCGAGCACTTCCACGTTGGTGACGTTATGGCTCGTGCGCGGCTCGGGCATCGATGCGCCGCTGCGCTCGGTCTTGATGCGGAACACGCGATCTTCGAGGCCGCCGCGATCCGGGTAATACATGAGCGAGATCTGGCTTTCGTGATCGTCGGTGATGCGGTCGTCGTCGTCCCAGGCGGGCATCCAGTAGGTGACGTCTTCCGCGTAGCAGCCCAGCCATTCGTCCCACTGACGGTCATCGAGAAAGCGTGCTTCGCGATACAGCGTCGCGCAGATTGTGTGGTAATCGAAGCTCATGCCAGTGCCTCCGCTTGTTCCTTCTTCAGGGCGTCGCGCATCACGTTCACCCAGTATTCATGCTGCACGACGAAGAGGCCTTCGTCCTCGCTGCGTTCGCCCGAGATGAGCGGCTTGAGACCCATGTTCTTCGCGTTGTCGTCCGGACCGTGAACCCACAGCGGCGCACCGCGCGACAGATCGTTCCACATCGCCGTGATGCCGGCATAACCCGACTGGCAGGCGCGGAACTCTTCGAGGTCGTCGCTCGTGCCCATGCCCGAGACGTTGAAGAAGTCTTCGTACTGACGAATGCGAATCGCGCGGTCCTCGGCGCTCTCGCCCTTCGGCGCGAAGCAGAAGATGCTGACTTCGGTCTTGTCGACACCCAGCGGGCGCACCACGCGAATCTGCGTGCTGAACTGATCCATCAGGAACACGTTCGGATAGAGGCACAGGTTACGCGTCTGATTGACGATGAAGTCCGCCTTCTCTTCGCCCACGCGCGCCTTGATTTCCTCGCGATGCTGATAGACCGGGCGCACTTCCGGGTTCATCGTCTTGGTCCACAACAGGATGTGACCATGATCGAAGCCATACACGCCCGCGACCGACTTGCTCCAGCTATTGGCATCGACGGCTTTCGTGCCTTCGACCTTGCGGCGGCCCATCGTCGCGGCGTAGTTCCAGTGCACGGTGCTGACGTGATAGCCGTCGCAGCCGTTCTCCATCTGCATCTTCCAGTTGCCGTCGTAGATATACGAGGAATTGCCGCGCAACACTTCGAGTCCGTCCGGCGCCTGATCGACGATCTGATCGATGATGACCTTGGTCTCGCCGAGATAGTCTTCGAGCGGCATCGAATCCGCGTTGAGGCTGCCGAACAGGAAACCGCGATAGCTCTGGAAACGCGGCACCTTTCGCAGATCGTGCGAGCCGTGCGTATTGAACTGAATCGGGTATTCGGTGGTCTTTTCGTCCTTCACCTTCAGCAGCTTGCCGGTATTGGAGAACGTCCAGCCGTGGAACGGGCACGTGAAGCTGCCCTTGTTGCCGTGCTTGCGGCGGCACAGCATCGCGCCCTTGTGTGCGCAGGCATTGATCACCGCGTGCAGTTCGCCGGTCTTGTCACGCGTGACGACCACGGGCTGGCGGCCGATCCACGTCGTGTAGTAATCGTTGTTGTTGGGAATCTGGCTTTCGTGCGCCAGATACACCCAGTTGCTCTCGAAGATATGCTTCATCTCGAGTTCGTACAGATCGGCGTTGGTGAAGATATCGCGGCGGCAACGGAATACACCGTTTTCCTTGTCGTCCTGAACGGCCGTTTGCAGCAGTTCGTCGAGCTGGCTGACTTTGTTGGTAATGGCGGACATGTGTGCTCTCCCTATGCGGCTCCGGTCATGGAGCGCTTGCATCGGTGTCGAATGATTCTTGCGGAGTGTCGAGCGGCGACAGAACTGTCGCCGCTCCGGGCGCGTGCCGGGCGATTACGCAGTGGCGGAGACGCGCGGGCGATGGACGAGCTGGTTGTCCTTGCCATGCAACAGCGGCGTCAACTGGATGTCGAACGCGATTTCCTTGTAAGCGTCGGTCTTGAGCCCCAGCGCCGTGCCGCCGGTCTTTTCGACGACGTGCGGCACCAGTTCCTCGCGGGTCGCGTAGGCGAAGTCATCCCAGATCAGCGGATCGCCTTCGATATTGATCTGCGTCGTCAGCTTGCGATGGTTCTCGCTCGTCGCGAAAAAGTGCACGTGCGCCGGACGATTGCCATGACGTGCGAGCGTGTTCAGCAATTGCTGCGTCGCACCGTGCGGCGGGCAGCCGTAGCCCACGGGCATGAGCGTGCGGAATTCGTAGGTGCCGTCGGCGCCCGTCTTGACTGCGCCGCGCAGGTTGAAGTCGCTCTGCGCGCCGGTCGGGTCGAAGTGCGAATAGAAGCCCTTCGAGTTGGCGTGCCAGCATTCGACCACCGCATTCGCGACGGGCTTGCCGTCCGCGCCGGTGACCGTGCCGCGAATGATGAGCGGACCAGCGTCTTCATCGGGATCGAGATCGATCTTCGACACGCCGTCGCGCACCGGCGCACCGGCCACATACAGCGGGCCTTCGATGGTGCGCGGCGTGCCGCCGTGGATGTCCGCCTCGCGGTCCTCGGCATCCATGCGGATGTCCAGATACTTTTCCAGACCGAGGCCGGCGGCGAGCAGCGCCGCTTCGCCGTCCTGACCCAGCTTGTTGAAATAGGTGACGCCGGCCCAGATTTCATCGGGCGTCATATCGAGGTCGTCGATCGCCTTGAAGAGGTCGCTCAACAGGCGATGCGTGATCTCCTTCGCGCGAGCACTGCCGTCCTGACTTCCGAGGTTGGCAGCAGCCTTCAGCAGGTCCTGCACTTCCTTCGTATCGAACACTTTGATGCTCATGTCTGCTCCTGAATCTCGCAATTTTATGGTGGGGGTTAACCCTTGCTTCAACACCGGTACGAATATGCTCGGAAGGTATGGTCGGGTGTTGAAACAGAGCGTGAAGGCAGGATAATGGACGCAAAGAAGGCCAGTCCAACACTGATTTAGTATTGGGCCATATCCAGGAGGTATAGAGATGGAGCTGCGGCATCTCCGCTATTTCGTAGCGGTGGCAGAAGAACGCAATTTCACGCGCGCCGCGCAGCGACTGCATATCGCCCAACCGCCTTTGAGCCGTCAGATACAGCAGCTCGAAGAGACGCTCGGCGTGCAGTTATTCGAACGCAACTCCCGGCCGCTCAAGCTCACGGAGACGGGCAAGTTCTTCTATTCGCACGCGGTGCAACTGCTCGCGCAGACCGCCGAGCTGGAATCGATGACGCGACGCGTAGGCAATATCGAACGCAGTCTTTCGGTGGGTTTCGTAGGCTCGACCCTATATGGGATGCTGCCGAAGATCATTCGGCGCTTTCGCGACGAGAACGCCACCGTCGAACTCAGTCTGCACGAAATGTCGACGATGGACCAGATCCGCGCGCTCAAGGATGGCCGCATCGACGTGGGCTTCGGCCGCATTCGTCATGAGGATGCGAATATCCGCCGCGTGATTCTGCGCGAGGAGCAGATGATCGTCGCGCTTCCCGTCGGTCATGCGCTCTCGCTCGGCAAGCCCATTCTCTCGCTTCGCGACCTGACCAACGAAACCCTCATCATTTTCCCGAAGGCGCCGCGCCCAAGCTATGCGGATCAGGTGCTCGCGGCCTTCCAGGACCGCGCGCTCGCGCCGCGCAAGATCTACGAAGTGCGCGAGTTGCAGATCGCGCTGGGTCTGGTCGCGGCGGGCGAAGGCATTTCCATCGTGCCGAGCAGCGTCAATGGCCTCAAGCGCGACGACGTGATCTACCGGGAACTCGACGACCCGACGCTCACTTCGCCCGTCATCATGAGCATGCGCGCGCTCGACGAATCGCGCGACATCAAGGAAATGCTCGAACTCGTCTACCGGCTGTACGAGGAGGAGCACATCAGCTATACGCCGCGCACCGATCGCGGGTGATGACGCGCGTCATACCTTCGGGGTATGGCACTAGACGTCAACGGTGTTGGACAGGCGGCAAATGGGCGCGCAATACTTCAGCAACCCTTCCATTCCGACATTCCAGGTATGAACGCCCAAATCACATCCGTCGAAGCGATTCTGGTTGACCTCCCGACCATTCGCGCGCATCAGCTCGCCATGGCGACGATGCAGCAACAAACCCTCGTCATCGTCCGTCTGCGCACGAGCGACGGCATCGAGGGCCTTGGCGAAGCCACGACGATCGGCGGCTTGTCTTACGGCGATGAAAGTCCCGAGGGGATCAAGCTGACCATCGATACTTACCTCGCGCCCGCGCTCGTCGGACAGGATGCGACCAATATCAACGGCGCGATGCTCAGGCTGAACAAGATCGCGCGCGGCAACCGCTTCGCCAAGTCCGCGATCGAAACGGCGCTGCTCGACGCGCAGGGCAAGCGCCTGGGCGTGCCGGTGTCGGAATTGCTCGGCGGCGCGGTCCGCAAGACGCTGCCCGTGCTCTGGACGCTCGCGAGCGGCGACACTCAGCGCGATATCGAAGAAGCCGAAATGCTGCTGGCCGAACGCCGTCACAACACGTTCAAGCTGAAGATCGGCCGGCGCGGCGTTCGCGACGATGTCGCGCATGTGTCGAAGATCAAGGCCGCGCTCGGCGACCGCGCCAAGGTGACCGTCGATGTGAACCAGGCCTGGAACGAAACCGATGCGGCGCTCGGCATCGAAGCGCTGGAAGCGGCGGGCATCGACCTGATCGAGCAGCCGACGCCGCGTGAGCAGCGCGGCGCACTCGCACGGCTTTCGGCGCGCTTCATCGTGCCGATCATGGCCGACGAAGCGGTGACGGGCCCGGAAGACGCGCTCGAACTCGTGCGTCATGCATGCGCCGACGTGTTCGCGCTGAAGATCGCGAAGTCCGGCGGCATCTACGGAATGATGCGCACGGCCGCCATCGCCGATGCGGCGGGCGTATCGCTCTACGGCGGCACGATGCTCGAAGGCAGCATCGGTTCGATTGCATCGGCGCATGGTTTCAGCGCGCTGCCGCAACTCGCGTGGGGCACCGAACTGTTCGGGCCGCTGCTCTTGAAGGACGACATCGTGACGGCGCGGCCGCAGTATCGCGACTTCGATCTGCACATGCCGGAAGGACCGGGCCTCGGTCTTCAGATCGACGAAGAAAAGCTCGCGTTCTATCGCCGCGACAAGCACTGAACGCTCACACTCAACACCTGATCGAGGACACTATGCTTTATCTCGTAAGAATGGACGTACATCTGCCGCACGACATGCCCGCCGCGAAGGCCGATGAAATCAAGGCGCGCGAGAAGGAATACTCGCAGGAACTGCAACGGCAAGGGAAGTGGCAGCAGTTGCATCGCGTCGTCGGCGAGTATGCGAACTACAGCGTCTTCGATGTCGATTCGCACGATGAACTGCACACCATCCTTTCGGGCCTGCCCTTGTTTCCCTTTATGACGATGAAGGTCACGGCGCTCGCGCGTCATCCTTCGTCCATCCGCTGACACGGCGAAAGGATTTCATGAAGCGCGACCCGGAACCCGGTCTGATGTCGGCCGCGCCGAAGGGCAGCGGGTCCGTGGCGGCGGTGAGCGCCGGGCTGCTTGCCGTCATCATCTCGTATGCCGGGCCGCTCGCGATCTTCTTTCAGGCTGCGCACGCGGCGCATGTCGGCAACGACGTGGTCGCGTCGTGGGTCTGGTCCATTTCGATGGGCGCGGCCGTCTCGGGCATCGCATTGAGCTGGTGGCTGAAGCAGCCGATCATCACGGCGTGGTCCGCGCCCGGCACGGCCTTGCTGGTCACGCTGTTCCCCGGCATGCCGGTGAGCGAGGCGATCGGCGCGTATATCGTCGCGGGGGCGTGCATCTTCGCGCTCGGCGTGTCGAAATGGTTCGACCAGATCGTCAAGCGCATACCGAAAGGCATCGCCTGCGCGATGATGGCCGGCATCCTGTTTCAGTTCGGCACCAATGTGTTCAAGTCGGTGGCGCTCACGCCGTGGCTCGCGCTCGGGATGGTGGCGAGCTTCCTCGTTTTCCGCCGATGGGCGCCGCGCTACTGCCTCATTCTGGTTCTGCTCTCTGGCGGCGCGCTCGCCGTGGCGCTCGGCCTGACGAATTTTTCGTCGGTCAGCATTCATCTCACGCGGCCCGTCTTCACGATGCCGACGTGGACCTGGCAATCGACCGTGAGTCTCGCGGTGCCGCTCGTCATCGTCAGCCTGACGGGTCAGTTCCTTCCCGGCTTCGCGATCCTGCGAGCCTCCGGCTATCACACGCCGACGCGGCCTGTGCTCCTCACGACCAGCCTCGCGTCAATGCTGGTCGCGTTCTCGGGCGGCATCACGATTGTCATCGCGGCGATCACGGCGGCGCTGTGCACCGGGCCCGATGCGCATCGCGATCCTAAGCGCCGCTATATCGCGGGCATCGCGAACGGGCTCTTCTATCTCGTGGGCGGATGTTTCGCGGGAACGGTCGTGATGCTGTTCGCCGCGCTGCCCAATGCGTTCGTCGCCGTGCTCGCCGGGCTTGCGCTGCTCGGCGCGATCGTGGCGAACGTGGTCGGGCTGGTGCAGGACGAGGCGCACCGCGAGGCGTCGTTCATCACGTTCATCGCCACGGCGTCCAACATGAGTTTTCTGGGGCTGGGTTCCGCGTTCTGGGGGATCGTGTTCGGCACGCTCGCCCATCTGATTCTCGGACGGGCGAAGCACACGCGCTGACTCACGAGGCGCTTTGCGAGTCTCCATCGACGGGAATGATCTGACCGGAGATGGATCGTCCCGCGCTCGATGCGAGGAATACCGCGAGCGCGGCGATATCGGCCGGATCGACGAAGTGTTTGATCGACTGATTCGCGAGCGCCGCCGCTTCCTCCTCGGCCACGCTGCGGCCGCTCACCGACGCGCGTCCCGCGAGCACCTGCTGAATGCGCGGACCTTCCACTGCGCCGGGCAGAATGGCGTTGACCCGGATGCCGAATTCGCCGAGCTCGCGCGACACCGTCTTCGTGAACCCGACGAGTCCCCACTTGGTCACGGCATAAGGACTGCGGTTCGGATAGCCGAACCGGCCAGCAAGCGAGGACATGACGACGATGGCGCCCGCGGGAGACTGCTTCAGATGAGGAATCGCATGTTGCGTCACGATGAAGGTGCCGGTGAGATTCACGCGCAGCACGCTTTCCCACGCGTCCGGGTCCATGTCCGCGACACTGGCGGCGGGACCGGCGATGCCCGCGTTATTGACGAGCACATCGAGGCCGCCGAGCGCGGCCGCGGCCTCGTCGACCATGCGCGCGGCGGCGATGCGATCGCCGATGTCGCATGTCAGGGTCACGACGTCCGGCATCTGCGCACGCAATTGCTCCAGCGCGGCTTCGTCCAGATCGCAGACACAGACCTTCGCGCCCGCGGACACGAACGCCTGCACGATCGCACGGCCAATGCCGCTCGCGCCGGCGGTCACCAGCACGCGTTGAGCCGTCGATATCGTCATGGAAGTCTCCATCAGGCGCAGGCAGCGCGGATGAACTCGGGGATGGGAACGGCTTTGAGGCGTCCGTCCGCGTGCTTGACGCACAATGCGCGCGTCGCTCGGCCTTCGCAGATCAGCGTGTCGCCGCGCATGATGCGATGCTGCTGGATGAACACCTTGCCGCGCCATTCCTCGATACTGCTATGAACCTCCACGGTTTCCCCGTAGGTAACGGAAGTATGGAAGCGCGTATGCATCTCCAGAAGCGGCGCGCCGATGCAGTTCGGCAGGTCCGTCATCGCGCGCCACGGCGGCAGGCCGCACTGGATGAAATAATCGTGCGAGGCGGCGTCCATCCAGCGCGAAAAGTTCGGGAAGAAGACGATTCCCGCCGGGTCGCAATCGCCGAACTGCACGTCGATACGGTAGATAGTTTCCTTGCTCATGAGCTCATGGCCTCCCTTCGATTACCTTCATTGTGCCCGTCCCGGTTTCGCGACACTGTCGATCCCGCGACAATCGTGAGCGCGATCCCATGACGCGGCCCAAGCGCTTGCCGGTTCCATCGCTCACGCTCGACGAACTGCTCGCGCAGTCGGCGTGGTTCGCGCGGCTCGACGAATCCGCGCAAGCGCGCGTGCGTGCGGAGGCGTCGGAGCGCGTCGTCGCGATGGGTCAGGTGCTCGGGCATCATGGCGAGCGGCAGCACATGTGGTTCGGCATGCTCGAAGGCCTCATCAAGTGGTCGATCACCGCGCGCGACGGACAGACCGTGACCCTCGGCGGCCAGTCCGTCGGAAGCTGGTTCGGCGAAGGCACGCTGATTCGCAATGCGCCGCGCCAGTCCGATCTCATCGCGCTGCGCGACAGCCGCGTCGCACAGATTCCGTCCGCCACGTTCAACTGGCTGCGCGAACGTCAGCCCTCGTTCAACGAGTTCCTGCTGTTGCAGGTCAACGAACGCCTGCACTGGTTCATGGCGGTCGCCGCCGCGCACGGACTGCTCGATACCGATAGCCTCGTGGCACGGGCGCTCGTGGGCATGATTCATCCGCTGTCGAATCCGGGCGGCACGAATCATTTGCGCATTTCCCAGGAGGAACTCGCGAACCTCGCGGCTGTGTCACGTCAGACCTGCAACAAGGCGATGAGCCGCTTCAAGAGCGCCGGCCTCGTGCGCGCCGAATACGGCGAAATCGTCATACTCGACCTGCCGGGGTTGCAGGACATCGCGCAATGAGTGCTTCGCGTATACGCTGACCCGGACTGTCGCCCGATCGACAGTTGCCAAAAACGGATGTCGAAATAATGCGTGTCATACAAGACAGGGAGACACGCAATGAATCGCATTCGTTCGCTGAGCAGCGCGGCGGTTATCGAAAGTACAGCCGGCCGCTCGGAAGAAGACGCCGTCTTTCGCAAGATCAGCCTGCGTGTGATGCCGCTCGTGCTGATCGCTTACGTGTTCGCGTTTCTCGACCGCATCAACATCGGTTACGCGCAATTGCAGATGAAGCAGGACCTCGCGTTCTCCGATGCCGTTTACGGTCTCGGCGCGGGCATCTTCTTCGTCACCTATCTGCTGTTCGAAGTGCCCAGCAATCTGCTGCTCGAAAAGATCGGCGCGCGGCTGACCTTCCTTCGAATCATGGTGCTCTGGGGCCTCACCTCGGCGGCCACCGCGTTCGTCTCGGCGCCGTGGCAGTTCTACGCGATCCGCCTGATGCTCGGTATCTTCGAGGCCGGCTTCTTTCCCGGCATCATCCTGTATCTCACGTACTGGTATCCGAGCCAGCGACGCGGCCGCGTGACGGGACTCTTTCTCTTCGGCATGCCGATTACCGGCGTGCTCGGCGGCCCGTTGTCCGGCACGATCATGAGCGGCATGGAAGGACTGGGCGGCATGCACGGCTGGCAATGGCTCTTCATCGTCGAAGGACTGCCGACCGTGCTCATGGGTTTCCTGCTGTATCGCATGTTGCCGAACAAGCCCGCCGAAGCGTCGTGGCTCGACGCTGCCGAGAAGGAAACGGTGCGCGCGGCCATGAGCGCCGATCACAAGGACGACGCCGCACACGGCGGCCACGGCAAGCTCCTCGCAGCACTGGCCGACCCGATGACCTACGTGCTCGCCTTCATCTACTTCTGCTGCGCATGCGCCGTCTACACGATGACCTTCTGGCTGCCGACGATGATCAAGGGCATCGGCATCGCCAGTCTGTCGACGATCGGCTGGTTCACCGCGGTGCCGTATTTCTTCGGCGCGCTCGGCGTGCTCATCGTCAGCCGCAGTTCGGATCGTTTCGGTGAACGCCGCTGGCATGTGGGCGGCACGCTCGCCATCGGGGTGATCGCGCTGGCATCGACGTCCTTCGCCGGTTTGGGCGTCGGCGCGGTGATGACGCTGCTGTGCATCGCATCGTTCTTCATTTTCGGCGGCGGCTCGCTCTTCTGGTCGATCCCGCCGACCTACCTCGGCCGCAATGCAGCGGCTGCGGGCATCGCGGTGATCAGCTCGCTCGGCATTCTCGGCGGCTTCGTCAGCCCGACGCTGATCGGCTGGATCAAGGGCGCGACGGGCAGCATTCAGCTCGGTCTCTTCGCGTTGACCGCGGTCGTGCTCGCCGGTTGCCTGACCACGCTGATCGGTTTGCCGAAGCGCGCGCTTCGCGTCGGTCCGGGCGCGAACTGAAGCGTCCACGAATCAAAACCTATTTCCGGAGAGAAAGATCATGAGCAAACCCAAAGTCATCGTGACGGTGGCGCCCACGGGCGGCATGGCGACAAAGACGATGAACCCGAACCTGCCGACGCAGCCGCGCGAAATCGCCGACGATACCTACCGCTGCTACAACGCGGGCGCGAGCGTCGTCGCCGTGCACGCGCGCCGTCCGGACGATCAGGCCACCTGCGATCCCGCGATCTACAGCGAGATCAACCGGCTGATCCGCGACCGATGCGACATCATCCTGAACAACTCCACGGGCGGCGGCATCAACGGCGACATGGTTCGCGAGCTGGACAACGGCTTGTGGGAGATCATGTGGGAAGAGCGCCTGAAAGGCATGCAGGGCGATGGCGTCGAAATGTGCACGCTCGATGCGCAAACCGTGATCGCAAGCTTCGAAGGCAAGGAGATTCTCGTTGCGACGCCGCCGTCGCGCATCCGGCAGATCGCCGGCATGATGAAGGAACGCGGCATCAAGCCCGAATGGGAAGTGTTCGGCCTCGCCGATATCGTTCAGGACGTGCAGCGCGCCCTTAACGAAGGCCTCGGCGATGCGCCGCATTTCATCAACATCGTCATCGGCGCGAATGCCTTTCAGGGCGCGCTGCCTTACACGCCGCGTTTGTTGCAGACGATGGTCGATCATCTTCCGGCGCACACCGTGTTCAATGTCAGCGCGATCGGCGCGGCGCAATTGCCCGCCGCGATGAACTCGCTGTTGCTGGGCGGGCACGTGCGCGTCGGGCTCGAAGACAATCTGTACTACCGGCACGGCCAACTGGCGACGAACGTGCAACTGGTCGAACGGCTCGTGCGGCTCGTGCGCGAGATGGGATACGAACCGGCCACGCCCGAAGAGGCACGCGAGATCATCGGGCTCAAGCCCTTGCGCGCGGAAGCGGGCGTTGCCTGCCTGGAGCATTGAACATGACGGCGAACGGTATCGAACGCGTGGCGGTCGTCGGCACGGGCGTCATCGGCGCGAGCTGGGCCGCGTATTTTCTGGCGCGCGGGCTCGCGGTGTCGGCGACGGACCCTGCGCCCGGCGCGCGCGAGCGGCTGATTGCGGCCGTCGCACGGCATTGGCCGACGCTCGAAGAGATCGGTTTGGAGAAAGGTGCTTCCATCGCGAATCTCACGTTCCACGACGACCTGGAAAGCGCGCTGTCCGGCGCGCAGTTCGTGCAGGAGAACGGGCCCGAGCGCGAAGACCTGAAGCTCGATCTGCTCAAGCGAATCGATGCGGCGCTGCCCGAAGATGTCGTGATCGCGTCGAGCACGTCCGGTCTCCTGATGAGCCGCATGCAGCGCGCATGCCTTCATCCAGAACGTGTCGTGCTCGGGCATCCGTTCAATCCGCCGCATCTGATTCCGCTCGTCGAAGTGATCGGCGGCGAAGGCACGTCGGCCAAGTCGCTCGAACGCGCGATGGCCTTCTACACGGCGATCGGCAAGCGTCCCATCCATCCGCGAAAGGAGCTGAAGGGCCACATTGCCAATCGGTTGCAGGCGGCGCTCTGGCGCGAAGCGTTTCATCTCGTGTCGATCGGCGCGGCGAGTGTCGCGGATATCGACGATGCCATCGCTTACGGTCCCGGCCTGCGATGGGCGGTGTCCGGACCGTTCGCCAACCTGCATCTTTCGGGTGGCGAAGCAGGCATTGCGCATACCCTCGATCATCTCGGCCCGCCCATGCAGGATTGGTGGGATGACCTCGGCACGCCGCGACTGACGCCGGAACTTCAGAGGAAAGTGGTCGAAGAGATGAAGACGGCGCTCGATGGCCGGTCGTCGGCGTCGATGGAGACGGAGCGTGATCAAGTCATGCTGGCACTGCTGAAGGCGAAGCGCGCGGCAATGACGAGTTTGTAGCTAGAAGGATGGAACAACAGGAAATTAACTTTCAAGCGCTCAGACCTGAAAAGGACTACGCCGCGCGTAGTCACACGCGGCTATAGATGGAGTAGATCCTGATCCGCCCTCAATCGTCGCGCTGTTCAGTCGTCCCCATGATTAACAGACTCGGCAGTTACATCGAATAGGGAATCATACGGCAATGGGAGGCGATAGAAGAAGTAACCCAAATTCGCATCTGAACCTATGAAAAGGCCACCAGGCACGAAATACGGGCTGCCTACTTTACGCCCCCGTCAACAAGCGTACCGGGAGTGAGTCGACGAAGTTTTAGTCTCTCATCAAACATTTCTCGCGGTATTTCCGGCTTGATCCAAACGGAAGGCCCGATATTGGCTAAACGTGCAAACCAATATTTCTGTTTTTCTCGGTCTTGAAGCCAATAAAGCTGCCCGCTAAATCAGTGAAATCAAAAACCTCGTTCTTTATGCAACGTAGCGTTTGAGGGCGAGTTCATTGCGTTCGTCTCTATTGCTTGCGCTACTGTTTCGCTGGCGGCCGTTGTAAGCGAGTGCATGCTGACGGCTGCACTTGAACACTGGAGCGGGTGACACTTATCCCGCCACCGTGACGGGGTGCACTCGTACTCACTCGCGATTACAGCCGAAGCAAGCCCTGATTAACGCTTAATGACCTGGTTGTTCGTCGTAGGGGCTACGCCACATCCACTGTGCATCAGCAAACCAGGCGCCTTGCGGCGCATCGGCGCTTCGCGGTACGTTGGCTTGGGGAAAAGTCTGCCCTGCGCGCACGACCTCCTTATCGATATGGCCCTGCGCCGTCCATCCTTCCCACCAACCGGTCTCCGGACATACCATGCCTGTGCGCAAGTTCATGTAGCCGTACTTCTGGCGCTTGGCCAGATTGCGCTGCCCTAGTTCTTTAGGCGAAAGGTAGATGCGGTTGAAATTCAACTGCCGAAGATTCATCGTATCTTCGAGGTTCTGTTCCTTATAGTTGGCGCGATAAGTAAGTTCCGCAGTGACATCATATGGCGAGTCGTCGGCCAGTGGAAGGCGATAAAAAAAATAGCCCAGACTGGGATCTGAGTCGATAGAGAGGCCGCCCGGAATAAAGTATGGACTGCCAACTTTCCGTTCTCCGTCGACAACATCACCAGGAACGAGTCGACGAAGCTTGAGCCTCTCATCGAATATTTCGCGCGGTATATTCGATTTGATCCAAACAGCAAGTTGGATGTCGAAAACTCGTGCGAAGCCATCCTTCTGCCGCTCCCGGTCTTGATGCCAATCGAAGCTAGCCGCAAAATCGGTGAAATCGTAGATATAGCTGTCGCCGTCCGTGTGCCATGTACTTTGGGGGCGTCCGAGTTCATGAAAAACATCTTCAATCGTGATGTTGCCAGCGGTCCACTGTAACCCTATATTCGCCACGCGTATCAATTGTTCACGTTGTTCGGATGTTAAGTCTCTTTCTTTACGCGACGCGAAGTCGGATTGCGCGTTCATTAACTTAGCCTTTGCGTGGTCTGCCGTTTTGCTGGTTGCTATGGTAAGCGATGGAATACTGATGGCTACACTGAGCATCAGACAGGCCATCAGGCGCATGACCGTTTGCCCAATACGACCCCGCAACTTCGCCACAATAAAAGGCGTCGTTCTCCCAAGGGCGAGATGTGTAGCCCTCGCCCACGCCCTCTGCCACCATATCGTCGATGTCAATTGCATTACCTCCCGCCCCCACGTTTTGGAGCACTGTTTGCGCCTCTTTAAATGCCCGCTGATATTCGGTTTCTAAGGTGGCATCATTCGGCCCAAACGGCGGATACCACTTGGGTTTTCCCGAAACGTTATATTGCTTCCAAGCCGCGAGGGTCCGTACATACATGCCAACCGCCATTTGCTTGATCCCGGTCAAGGCTAACGTATCATCCGGGATCGGAATCTCAGCGGTAAGGCTCACCATTTTTTGAGCCAGCGAGGGTTCGAGTGATGGCAGTTCCGCGGGACTCGCACACACGCCTGGCCATTCAGCAATGCGCGATGTTTCTTGAAAGCTTTCCTTTTTCTGCTGCACCAGCGCGCAAATCCAAAAATACTGCTGGCTATGCCGAGTTTCATGGTAGATCGTGTCTGCAAAATCCATCAAACTGTTTCGAGCATACGTTCCACGTTGGACGGTACCCGTGATTTTGCATGGCTCAAACAAGTTTGCAAGCGCCGCAGTGTTAATTGAAAGCCTCCACGTGTCTCCTCCGAATACCCCTTTCGCATTACCGACAAGCGAGTCATCGGTGACGATAACGGTTGGAACTGCTTGCGTAGGCAGCGCGAAGCGGCCCGAAGCACTCGAAGTGAGCACGCTCTCAACAATTGGCCGTATAAGTCGCCTAAGATCCAAGCAGTTCCGTGGTCCAAGGGGAAGACTGTCGAGTTCAATTGTCGGCGTTCCCGCGCCGAAATAGTTCGGCCCATATTTAACCTGCTGGATCAGCGCATCTGCGAGATCAAGTGCATATTGGCGGGCAATTGGGAAATCGAGCTGCTTGGGATTGTCGATGCTCGCAGTGCTGTAGCGCATTCCCCAGTTGTACGGCTGGCACAACGCATAGAACATGCCGTGACCAGATTGCGCGGGCGAGACATCGTTCACCTGAAGAACGCGGTCCCCAACCCGCTGTGTCCTCTTCTCGGAAACGATGCTGGGCGGCACGCTTTGATCGGCGGCTTGAGTGAGCATCACTGACATAACCGCAACCGGGTTACCTGTTCCATCGTTATGCAGAATTTCCACCGTCGCCGCTTGCACCGATTCAGCCAGCACAAGCGTCATCTCACCGGCGTCGTTAGTACGCCCCTCGATGACTTGTCCATCTTCGAGCGTAATGCGATACGGCTGATTGGCGATAAGCAACCCCGAGCGGTTATCCACGAGCGCGAACGCCTCGGCCACCTTCGCATCTTCGGTATCGGTCAGCGGCATCTTCATCGGCTTTTCCTGCGGCGCGTCTGTCGCATGGCTCGCCGCATGAACCCGGAACTCTCCACCGGTAAAGCCGCGCAGGCCTTGCGGACTGATCTCGATGACGCTCCCACCGCCATTGATGCGCACGCCCTTGGCGGCGGTGAGATTGATCCACCCATCCGCGCTCACGATCTCCACG
>NZ_JARUXO010000002.1:751165-1012914 GCF_031451275.1 Caballeronia sp. LZ029 | reverse complement strand
GAGCAGACGATTGACGTAGGGATCGCCGATGCTTCCCGCGACCATGCCCAGACGCGCCGCGATCTTGGGGTGATCGCGGGCAAACTCCTCGGCCAGCGCCTGGTTAAAGCGCAGTTCGCCGAGGTAAGCGTCGAGCAGGCGCGGGTCCATGCGACTCGCGTCAGGCAAGGCGAGCGAGATGCCACGTACCGGCAGACGCCATGACCTCGGATACCCGTACGGAAAGCGCGAGATCCCGATACATGATTTGCATTCCTAAGCCGCCTAGAAAAATACTAGACCTCAAAAATTACCAGTCTGACCCCAATGCAGATATGGGAATCATCTGAGAATCGATTCGGTCACACCTTGTATTGCTTACGGCATCTGCTCTTGATCATGGTTTGTGGGACAAATGCCGCCGGGCTTGCGTTGACGCCAGCGGTCTCTCGGGAAGTTGGATGCCATCGGCGTGTCCGCCGACACCACTCGCGGCATTACGATCGCCCTCGATATACATGACCGTGTACGCGTCGAATAGGAGCAACGCCGCGTGTATGTAGGTCGCCAAACGGAATCCCGCAAGTCATCGACGTTGCGGGATTTTTTCACTGTCTCACGATAGCGAGAGGAAAAGCTTATCCCCCGCCCACCCTACTCATGCCACTGCCCCGCCCCTCCCGCGAACGCAGGCACGCCCATCTCACCGCGGCTCTGCGCCTCGCGTGCCTCATCGGCTTCGACAGTCTTGCTCGTATCGATGAAAAGCGCCGCGAACGCGCCGACCGCGAGCAACCCCGCCGAAATCGTGAACGGCACGTTATAGCTGCCCGTCTCCTGAATCAGATAGCCGAACGCAACCGGCGACGCCATCCCCGCGAGGCCGAAGCCCGTGTTCATCATGCCGCCCGCCGTGCCTGCATACTTGCCCGCGATATCGAGCGGCAAGGTCCACAACACCGGATTCGTGATCTCAAGGAAGAAGAACGATCCCGTCAGGAACCACACCGCCGCGATCGGGCTCGGCGCATTGACCATCGGGATGAGGAACGCGAGCGAACCGCCCATGCCGACGACCAGAATGCTGCAACGCGCGAGACGCAGCCGTCCCGTCATCTTGAAGATGCGGTCCGACAGCACCCCGCCGAGCGTATCGCCGATTACGCCTGCGAGCAGCGGCAACGCGGTGAAAAGCGCGAGTTGCTTCAGATCGAAGCCCCGCGATTCCTTCAGATACGAAGGCAGCCACGTCAGATACACCCACAGCAGCCAGCCGTAGCAGAAGTCCACCAGCGTCACGAGCCACATGCGATGAATCAGCTTGCGCCACGGCGTCGCGTTCTTTCTCGCACGCGCGCATTCACCCGCGCGATACCCGATTTCAGCGGTCTCCTCGGGCGTCACGCGGCGGTTTTCATCGGGTGAATTGGTGAAGACGAAGAGATACAGCACCGTCCACGCGAGACTCGCGATACCGAGCAGAATGAACGCCTCGCGCCAGCCGCTCGCCGCGACCACCGCGAGCACGAGCGGCGGCGTCACCGCGCCACCGAGCCGCGCGAAGCTATGCGTGATGCCTTGCGCGAAACCGCGTTCGTGCACCGGCATCCAGAACGTGAAGGCGCGCGTCGCGGTCGGGAACGCGCCGCCCTCGCCGATGCCCAGCGCGAGACGCAACAGCACCAGCATGCCGATGCTGCCCGCGAAGCCCGTCGCGAGCGTCGCCGCGCCCCAGATCAGCGAGAGCACGGTCAAGACGAGCTTCGGCCCGAATCGATCGGCGAGCCATCCGCCGACGATCTGCATCACCGCATACGGATAGGCGAACGCGGAAAACACGAGCCCGAGCTGCACGGACGTCAGACCCATCTCCTGCCGGATCAACGGTCCCGCCACGGCGATATTCACCCGGTCGATGTAAGAGATGAAATACATCAGGCACATCACGCCGAGAATGATATGGCGCGTCTTCACGCGCTGACGTTGCTTGTTCACGTTGTCTCCTTCAGTCCATCTGATGTGGAATGTACAGTCGTGCGAATCAATCCGCGTCGTCTTATGCTGCGGTCTGCGGACTCTCAACGAGCTTCAGGCGCTGCACCTTGCCCGACGGGCCGCGCGGCAATGCATCGGTAAAGCGGAATTCACGCGGTGTCTTGTAGCGGCCCAGTTCGCGCAGGCAGTACGCGCGCAGCTCCGCGACATCGAGCGAAGCCGCGCCGCCGCTCGGCACGATGTACGCGACGATGTCCTGCCCATACGCCGCATCGGGCACACCGACCGCGGCCGCTTCGAGCACGCCGGGATGACGCAGCAGCGCTTCGTCGATCTCGCGCGGCGCGATGTTCTCGCCACCCTTGATGATCAGTTCCTTCGCGCGCCCGTTGATATAGAAGAAGCCCGCCTCGTCGCGATAGCCGAGATCGCCGGTGCGCAGCCAGCCGTCCGTGGTGAACGCGTTGCGCGTCTCTTCCGGGCGCTTGTAATAGCCGCTCATCAGTTGCTCGCCGCGCAGCACGAGCTCGCCGGTTTCATTGGACGCGCATTCACGCCCGTCGAGATCGACGATCTTCGCTTCGCCGCCCGATGGCAGACCGATACTGCCGAGTCTCCTCATCGCTTCATCATACGGATTACTGAACATCGGCGCGGCGGTTTCTGTCATGCCCATCGTTTCGATGACGCCGATGCCGAAGCGCTCCTCGAATGCGCGATGATGATCCGCCGGCAGCGCCGCCGATGCGCTGCGGCAGAACTTCAGCGCGGAGAGATCGCAGTCTTGCGCGTCTTCCGCATTCAGCAGATAAGCGACGATGGTCGGCACCACGTTGATCCACGTACATCCTGAATGCGATGCCTCGCTCCAGAACGTGCGCGCGGAAAAGCGCGGCGTCAGCACCGCCGAGCCGCCGTGCCAGAGCGGCGTCAGCAGCGCGACGACCAGTCCGTTGATGTGATACAGCGGCAGCGACACGAGCACGCGATCATCGTCGGTAAGGCGATGCTCCGCGCTGATGTTGCGCATGTTCGCGAGCAGGCTCCGATGGCTCAGCAGCACGCCCTTGGGCGCGCCCGTGGTGCCCGACGTGTACATCAGCAGCGCGGTATCGCCGGGATGCGTCGCGCCCGCGTCGCTCGCGACGATCTGTGTGCCGGGCGTTTCGTCGCGCACCAGCGGAATCGCACGCGATGAAAGCGCGGGTATGTCCGGCAACTCCGTCGACACTGGCGATGTGCGCACCACCGCGATCTCGCGATCCGTGCCTTCGCTGCGCAACGCATCGATCGCCTGGACGATCGTGTCGTGCGTATCGTCCGCGACGAAGATCACGCGCGTATCCGAATGTTCGACGATATAGCTCACCTGCGAAGGCTGGCACAGCAGATTCAGCGGATTGGCGACGAGCCCGCTGTACATGGTCGCGAGCAGCAGGCGCGCGGTCTGGATGCCGTTGCCCATAAAGACGGACACCACATCGCCCGGAAGCAGGCCGGCCGCATTGAAACGTGCTTCGAGTGCGATGCAGTCCTCGCGCAATGCGCCGAACGTCAGCACGTCGTCGTGCGCGGTGGAAAGCAGGAACGGCTTGTCGGGTGCGCTTTGCGCGCGCGCGTCGATCAACGCGCGTAACGTCGGCGCATCGAGCGGCATCCGATCAGACGCAACGATTCGATCCGGCAGCGCGCTCATCGTCCGACCCTCCGGAAGTAATCGCCGAGTAGCGCGTCGACTTCCGGCACGCGCTCCGCTATCTGGTACGCGACGCGCGTGACGTTCAGGTATTGCCGATAGCCGAGATTCGACGAGAAATTATTGCCGCCCCATGTGCCGCAACCCATCGAGAGCGAAAAGGGCAAGCCGTTGTCGAAGTTGCCGCCGGTCGCGAGGCAATGCGCCTGATCGACGATCACGCGCGCCACCGGCAATTGCGTGCCGAGCGTGACCGCGAGCGCATCGTCAGCGCCGTGCACGCCGACCGAATGGCCCGCGCCCATGTAGCCGTAGATGCCGCGCACGATATCGATCGCCGCGTCGACGTCGCGCGCACGATAGACCGTCAGCACGGGCGAAAGCTTCTCGCCGGAGAACGGATGGTCTGCTCCGTAGCCGGTCTCTTCGACCATCAGGAACTTCGGCTCGCGTGCCGCGATATCGTCGAGGCCCGCTTCGCGCGCAATCGCGGTCGCAGAACGCGCGGTGCAGCGCGCCGAGAGCTTGCCGTCGTGCCACATCGCCGCCTGCAATTGCGCCTTCTGCGCGGCGTCGAGCATCACGCCGCCCTGCTTCGTCAGCGCATCGATCATGCGCGCGTAAATGGACTCCTCGATCACGACGCTGTTCTCCGACGAACAGCTCGTCGCGTTGTCGAACGTCTTGGACACGGCGATCTTGCGCGCCGCATCATCGGGATTCGCGTTCGCCGTGACGATCGATGCGACATTGCCCGCGCCCACGCCAAAAGCCGGCGTGCCGCTCGTATAGGCCATGCGCACGTTGGCCTGCGAGCCGGTCGCGACAACGAGGTCGGCGAGGCGCATCAGCGCGGCGGTCGCTGCCTTGCCGATCGGATGCGGCAGCATCTGCACGAGATCGGGATCGAGACCGGCCTTCGCGAACTCCGCATGAATGAAGCCGATGAGCGTCGCGCACGACGAATAGCCCTTCGGCGAAGGCGCGACGATAACCGCGTTGCCGCACTTGAGCGCGTTGATGATCTTGTTCGCGGGCGTCGCCGCCGGATTCGTCGATGGCGTGATCGCCGCCACCACGCCGACCGCGCGTGCGATCTCGACGATGCCGTGTTCCTCGTCGCGCGCGATCACGCCCGTCGTCGCGACACCGTGAAGATCGCGCAGCAGCCCGAGCGTCTTGCGATGGTTCTTGCGGAACTTGTCGTCGGCGTTGCCGAGGCCCGTGTCGCGCACGGCCTGCTCGGCGAGCAGCCGGTTGCGCTGCGGTTCCATGATCGCCCACGCGGCAGCCGCGGCGGCGATGTCGAGGATCTCCTGTCCCGCCTGCTCGAAGCGTCGTTGCGCGTCGCGCGCTCGCGCCACGAGCGCGCCGACGGCACGCTCCACATCGGGTTCCTGTGTGTTCTGCGCGTTCTCGCTGGGACGCGCGAGCGTTGCGCCGCTTGCCATGTGATTCATGCGATAAACCTCGGCTGTTGGAAGATTGGCGATGCTTCCCAATCTAGTCAGCCGCGTTCGTCGCGCGGTCCCGTTTTCTGGACTAACGCATGCAGCGAAATCGCGAGCATCGGAAATTCAACTTTTCGGGACTTTCACGAGTCCCGAAAACCGGTGTTTTCGACGCACAATGAAATAGAAACGCAAACCACGCAGATGGAGACAAGGCAACGTGACGTCGAATCAATCGAATGCCGCCGCCGTGCGCGCGTTCCGCGTGCTCGAAACGCTCGCCGAAGCGAATCGTCCGCTCTCGATGACCGAGCTCGTCGATGCGTTGGGCCTGCCCAAGCAGACCGTGCATCGCATCCTCGTGCAACTGATGGACGCATGGCTCGTGACGCGCGGCGCGAGCGACAAGCTCTACGAGTGCTCGGCGCGCGTGCGCACGCTCGCCATCAACGTGCTGATGCACGCCGGCCCCGCTGCGGCGCGTCATGCGCTCCTGGAACAGCTCGTCGCACGTGTCGGTGAAACCTGCAATCTGACGATGCTCGCGGGTAACGACGTCGTCTATGTCGATCGCGTGGAAACCGGCTGGCCGCTGCGCATGCACTTGCAGCCGGGATCGCATGTGCCGCTGCATTGCTCGGCAAGCGGCAAGCTGCTGCTGAGTTTTCTGCCGAAGGAACGGCGCGAGCGCATGATCGAGCGCCTGCCGCTACGCTCGTATTCGGAGCGCACGATCACCGATCGCGATGCGTTGCGGCGCGAACTCGCATTGACGCGCCGCCGCATGCTCGCCATCAACAATCAGGAGCATTTGCAGGGACTCGTTGCGATAGCGGTGCCGGTGATGCTCGATCGCAATCGCGCGTGCGCCGCGATCGCGATTCAGGCGCCGGTGGGACGCGTCGCGCTCGATCAACTGCTCGCATTCGAGCCCGATCTGCGCCGCGCCGCCGAGGAAACCGCCAAGACCTTCAGGGAATGAAAAGCCGGTTTGCAATGCAGCAAACCGGCCGCCGTTTCAGTGCTTATCGTTCGACGGTTTGCAGATGCCGGGTCGAATGCGCATCGTCTTCGATCTCGGTTTCCTTGCGGCCGCGCTTGAACACCATATACGCGACGATCAGAATGCCCAGGCTCGCGACGCCCAGCCACAACGGCTTGCGCTGATCGGGGATGAAAGCCATCGCGACGAGAATCGCGGTCATCCCGAAGATCGCGAGCCACGTGAGATAGGGAAATCCCCACATGCGCACGCGCAGGTCGTTCGCTTCGAAGCTCGTCATACGGGCGCGTAAACGAAGTTGCGAGAACGCGATCAGCAGGTACACGAAGATCGCCACCGTGCCATACGAATTGACGAGGAACGCGAACACCGTATCCGGCGAGATATACGACATCACCACGGACACGTAGCCGAACACCGTGCCGAGCAGGATCGCGCGCACCGGCACGCCGCGCTTGTTGACCTTCGCGAGGCCGAGCGGCGCATCGCCATGACGCGTCAACGCGAACAGCATCCGCGACGCGGCGTACAGGCCCGAATTGAGCGCGGACAATACGGCGGTGAGGACGATCGCGTTCATCACGTTGGCCGCGGCGGGCATACCCATCACTTCGAGCGCGCTCACGTAGGGCGTCGCCATCTGATGCGAATTCCACGGCACCAGCGCGACCACGAGCGCCACCGATCCGACATAGAACACGAGCACGCGCGTGATGACCGAATTCGTGGCCTTTGCGACCGCCTTCGCGGGCTCCTTCGCTTCGGCCGCCGCGATCGTGACGATCTCCGCGCCGAAATAGAAGCCTGTCGCGGCGACCGCGCCCGTCATCACCGGTCCGATGCCCTTGGGCATGAACCCGCCGTGGCCGAGGAAGGTCGTGGCAACGTCGGTCGTGTGCATCGCGGCGGGCCAGAAACCGCATACGTACAAGCCGCCGAGGAACAGGAACACGATGATCGCGCCGACCTTGATCGACGAGAACCAGAACTCGAATTCGCCGTAACTGCCCACTGAAATGAGGTTGGTCAGCGTGAGCACGACGAGCAGCACGAGGCTGATGATCCACGCAGGCACATCGGGTATCCAGAACTGCACGAGCTTCGCGCCCGCGACCGCTTCCAGCGCGATCACGATGACCCAGAAGTACCAGTACATCCAGCCCGTCAGAAAGCCGGCGAGACGGCCCGGCCCGCGCTGCGTCCTGAAGGCGAGGCGCGCGTATTCATAGAACGAGCCGACGGTGGGCATCGCGCAGGCCATCTCGCCGAGCATGCGCATGACGAGAACCACGAGGCCGCCCGTAATGAGAAACGAGAGAATCGCGGCGGGTCCGGCCTGCTGGATCACCACACCGCTACCGACGAAAAGTCCGGCGCCTATGACGCCGCCCAGCGCGATCATCGTCATGTGGCGCTGCTTGAGGCCACACTTGAGATCGCCTTGATCCGTGTTCGATTGCATGTCGTCTCCTGCTTTGCTTGTATCGATTCGAGGCTCGCTCGCCGGTTCATTGCCAGCGAGTCGAGTCAGTCATTCAGTCATGCGATGCCGGTCTCCTTCATGCTTCAAAGCGCCGGGCGGTCCTTGCGATACGCGTTCTTCACGGCGATCCTGCCGTCGCTGAAGGTGAACACATCCACCATGCGAGCCTCGACGCGCGAGCCGTCCGCTTTCGTGCCGCGAAACGTCGATTCCGATACGCCGCGCTCGCCGCTCACGAAATGCTCGCCCTCTTTCCACGATGCGTCGGGGAAGGTTTCCCACGCGAGCGCGAAGCCCTTGCGGACCTCGTCGCGGCCCTTGAAGGTGCGTCCGAGCGCATCGGGTCCGGCCACGCCGTGAAAGACGCATTCTTCAGCCATGCAGTTCATCAATGCATCGATGTCGTGGCGATTCCACGCATCGTTGAATGTCTCCAGCAGCCGAATGTAATCCTGATTCGTTTGAGTGCTCATGTCGATATTTTCAGTGCGTTGCGAAAGGGTTCGGCGGGATTCAGCACTTCTCGTCCTGCGCCAGATACTTGTGATAAAGGAATCGTTGACCGACGCGGCGGAACGGCGCGAAGCCTTTCCATCGCACCATGCCCATCACGTTCGGATATTCGAGCGCGGAGTCGTAGATCGGCAGATCGTCGCGGCTGTGCTGCCATTTGCCCGCGACGCGCTCGGCCATGCGCCGCCCCGCGTGTGCGGAGAAAGACACGCCGTTGCCGCCGTATCCGACCGCATAAAAGATGCTTTCCTGCGGATCGGGCTGCGCGACGCGCGGCATCATGTCGTGACTCACATCGACCCAGCCCCACCACGAATAATCGATGCGAATGCCCTTCAGCGAAGGGAACTTGCGATGCAGGCCTTCGATGAGCACATCCATGTGCCGCGGGTTCGCCGCATCCGCGCCCGTGATCGCGCTGCGGCTGCCGATCTGCACGCGATTGTCCGGCAGCAAGCGATAGTAAAAGCGCAGCGTGCGCGTATCGGTGATGACCTCATGCGTGCGGAAGTTGGTCGATGCGATCTCTTCCTGCGTGAGCGGCCGCGTGACGAGCGAGTTCGAAAGAATCGGCATGATCTTCGCGGACAGCGTGCGATGCATGTCGTTGCGCGTATAGCCGCCGGTCGCGAACGCAACCGCCTTCGCGCGAATCACGCCGCGCGGCGTGCGCACGTGATGCACGCCGCGAATCGTCTCTACGTCGACCACGGGCGTGCTCGTATGCACCTTCACGCCGAGCGAGCGCGCCATGCGCATATAACCGAAGGCGAGCTTGAGCGGATGCACGCCGATGCCATCGGGTTCGTGCAGCGCACCACAATTTTCGCGGTCATCGACATACGATTGCGCGACTTCCTTCGCGCTCAGCATGCGCGCGTCGTAGCCGAAGACATCGCGCATCACCTTGCATTCACTGGTCAGAAAATCCATTTTTCGCGCACGATGCGCGATATACAGATGCCCGCCCGGCTGCGGATCGCACGCGAATTCGCCGATCAGCTTCTTGAAGGTGTCGAAGCCTTCGCGGATTTCCGCGTCGAGCTTGAGCGCCGTCTGCTTGCCCCATCGCTCGATCCATTGCGAGCGATAGAGACGGCCGCTCGCGTTCTGCCCCTGCCCGCCATTGCGGCTCGTGCAGCCCCACGCGGTGCGGTTGGCATCGACGACGGTGGCGCGGATGCCATGCTCACGCGCCAGAAAGAGCGCGGTGGAAAGGCCGGTGAATCCCGCGCCGACGATCAGCACATCGACGTCGGCATCGCCGGGCAAGGGTCCGTCGTCTTCGGGCGGCTCGCCGGCGGTCGCGACCCAGTAGGTCGGCGCATAGTCCATCGCCTGACGGCCGATGGGCGAGACGAGCGGGTCGTAGAGCGGATCGTATGGGGCGCACGCGCCTCGAAGGGCCGGCGCAACGTAATCGAGAGTAGCCACCGATAACTCCTTGGAAAGTACCCTCATACTGCACCGAACTTCCCGCTCCGCTTAGAGCCACGCCAGAATCATCGTTAGTGCCAGGACGCGCTCCAGACGGGCGAGGCCGCGCGGCGCTGGCCCCAGCGATTGGTCCTTTCTGGTACTACGACCGGCCATTTTTGTCTGGTCATACTGGACCGAATCTTCTTTCTCTCGCGCATCGAATGCCTCGCGCGGGCAAATGATCATACGGAGTGGTCCATGCTCAAGTTCCTGATCGGAATCGGTTTGCCGTTTGTCGGGGTCATCGGCCTGTTGCCGTGGGCTGCGTCGAACGATTTCTACGTGCTCGGCGTTCCGTTTATTTATGCATGGATTTTCGGCTGGTTCGTGCTGACGTCGGTCTGTCTCCAGCTTTGCTGGGTTTTGTTCGACAAAAAAACGGAACAGCGCGAAGCGCACGGCGCATAAGGAGAAATCGGCATGGCTTCAACGGTATTTCTGGGCTTCATCGCGCTGTCGTTGTGGCTCGCGCTGCGTGCGGGCAAGGGGCGCGGCTCGCAGAGCGTGCACGACTTCTTTGTCGCGTCGCGTCAGTTCGGCGCTTGGCTCGTGTTCTTTCTCGCGGCGGGCGAGATCTACAGCATCGGCACGATGGTCGGCTTTCCGGGCGGCATCTATGCGAAGGGCCCGACCTATGGCGTCTGGTTTCTCGGCTATATCCTGCTGGCCTATCCGATCGGCTATTTCGTCGGTCCGAAAATCTGGGAAGCGGGCAAGCGCTATAACGCGATCACGCTGCCCGATCTGTTCAAGGGGCATTTCGGTAGCCGCGCGCTCGAACTGATCGTTGCGATTTCCGCGCTGATCTTTCTGCTGCCGTGGGGCCAGTTGCAGTTCACCGGTCTCGTCGCCGCGCTCAAGGGTCTCGGCTGGAACCTGAACCCGGTGCTCCTCATCATGATCTCCGCGCTGCTCGCGTTCGCGTATATCGCGATAGCAGGTGTGCGGGCATCGGCGTATATCGCCATTCTGAAAGACATCCTGATGGTCGCGGCCATCGTCATCACGGGCATTGCGGTTGCGTGGGAAGCGGGCGTCGAGCCGGTGTTCAGGGCCGCGAGCCAGCACGTATCGAACGCGATGTCCGCGCATCAACTCACGTTCTCGATGAGCACGATGCTGTTCCAGTCGCTCGGCTTCTACGTGATGCCCTTTGCGATCCAGAACTTCTTCACCGCGAAAAGCGCGAACACGATTCGCCGCTCGCAAGTGGTGATGCCGCTCTACATGCTGATGTACCCGTTCCTCGTGGTCGCGTCGTACTACGCGATCGCGCAGAACGTGCCGCTCGCCTCGCCCAACGAGGCGTTCTTCACCGCTGTCGTGCATCTGTTGCCGCCGTGGCTCGTGGGCCTGGTCGCGGCGGGCGCGTCGCTGTCGGGTCTGCTCGTGCTCGCGGGCATCTGTCTCGCAATCGGGCCGGTGGTCACGCGCAATCTGCTGCCGAACATGCCGGAGACGCGTCAGAAGGCCAGCGCCAAAGTGGTGATCGGCGTCTATCTGCTGCTTTCCATCGGCATGACGCTCGCGACGCCGAACCTCATGCTCACGCTCATCAACATGACGTATTACGGCGTCACGCAGTATTTCCCCGGCGTGATCGCGATCGTGCTCGGGCTGCGCGTGAGTGCGCGCGCGATCGCATCGGGACTGCTCGTGGGCCAGTTGCTCGCGGTCGTCCTGTACGTGTTCCATGTCGATATCGCCGGAATCAATATCGGCCTCATCTGTCTCGCGGTGAATGTGCTCGTCGTGTTTCTCGCCAATCCGAGCGCGGGACGCAAGCATGTTCACGCTGACCTGATCCACTCGAACGACTCATGAATCGAACCGACGACAACGCAGTAAAAGTACTTGTGGCACGCAAGATTCTGACGATGAATCCGCGTCAGCCGGTCGCGACGCACGTGGCGATTCGCGACGGCAAGATCCTCTCGGTCGGCACGCGCGACGACATGCGCCAATGGACCGATGCCGAACCGGATACGAGCTTCAGCGACAAGGTGCTGATGCCCGGTCTCGTAGAAGGCCATTCGCATCTGATGGAAGGCGCGATGTGGAGCGCGGTCTATGTCGGCTACTACGAGCGTCGCGGACCCGATGGCACGCGCTGGCCCGGCCTGCAATCGCTCGATGCGGTGATCGCGCGATTGCAGGAAGCCGAGCGTCAACTCGACGATGCCGATGCGCCTCTGCTTGCATGGGGCTTCGATCCGATCTTTTTCGGCAGCGAGCGCTTGACGGTGACGCAGCTCGAACGCGTATCGGCGACGCGTCCCATCGCGATCCTGCACGCGAGCGTGCATCTGATGAACGTGAATTCGCCGATGCTCGAACTCGCCGGCATCGATGAAGACACCGACGTCGATGGCATCGTGAAAGACGAGAGCGGTCGGCTCACGGGCGAGTTGCAGGAGTTCGCGGCGATGTTCCCGGTGTATCGCGTGATCGGTGCGAGGCTGTCGCTATCGGCGAGCGACAACCCCGACGCGATCCGCGCTTTCGGCAAGGTCGCGCAACTCGCCGGCGTGACGACGGCCACCGATCTGCTCAACGACCTCTCCGACAAGGGTATGCGCAATCTCGTCGAAGTCACGCGCGACGCGCGCTTTCCGATTCGTCTCGTGCCCGCATTCGGGCCGCAACGCAACCCCGAAGGCGGACCGGATCGCGTGCTGGAAGCCGTGAAGCTCAACTCGGACAAGCTGCGTTTCGGGCCGGTGAAATTCATCGTCGATGGCTCGATCCAGGGCTTTACCGCACGCCTGCGCTGGCCCGGTTACGTGAACGGACGGCCCAATGGTTTATGGCTGATTCCGCCGGAGCAGTTCGTCGAAACGTTCCTGCCGTTCCATCTGGCAGGCTTGCAACTGCACATCCACACGAATGGCGATGAAGCCACCGAACTCGTGCTGGATGCAATCGAAACGATTCTGAACCGGCATCCGAGATCGGATCATCGGCACACGTTGCAGCATTGTCAGATGGCCGACAGACGACAACTCGAACGCGCCGCCCGCCTCGGCATGTGCGTGAACTTCTTCTCGAATCACATCTACTATTGGGGCGACGCGCACTATACGCAAACGATGGGCGCCGACCGCGCGAACCGCATGGACGCGGCAGGCACGGCGAGCGAACTCGGCATCACGTTCGGTCTGCATTCGGATGCGCCGATCACGCAGCTCAATCCGCTTTTCACCGCGTGGTGCGCGGTGCAACGTCAGACCGCATCGGGACGCGTGCTGGGCGAAGCGGAGCGCCTGAGCGTCGCCGATGCGCTGCGCGCGATCACGCTCGGTGCGGCCTTCACGATCGGCATGGACGATGTCATCGGCAGTATAGAGATCGGCAAGTTCGCGGATTTCGCCGTGCTCGATGAAGATCCGAGCGAGGTGCCGGCGGAGCGCCTGGGCCAAGTGCGCGTGTGGGGCACCATTCTCGGCGGCCGCGCACATCAGGCGCCTGCATGATGACGCCGATTCCTCTTGCCGTCATCGGCGGCTATCTCGGCGCGGGCAAGACCACGATGATCAACGCGCTGCTGACCAACACCGATGGCCGGCGCATCACCGTGCTCGTCAACGATTTCGGTTCGGTCAATATCGATGCGGCGCTGATTCGCGAGCGTAGCGACGATGTGATCGGGCTGGAAAACGGCTGCGTGTGTTGCTCTATCGGCGGCAAGCTGATGGAGACGCTGATCGACATCAGCGCGCGCGACGTGCGCCCCGATCTGCTCGTGATCGAAGCGAGCGGCGTGTCGGACCCGGTGCGCATCGCGCAGGTCGGCATGCTCGATCGCGCGTTCCGGCTTCAGGGCATCGTGGTCGCGGTGGATGCGGAGCGCATCGAAGAGACGCTCGCCGATGCGTATATCGGCGATATCGCGCGGCGGCAGATCGAAGGCGCGAGTTCCATCGTGCTGACCAAGACCGATCTGACTTCCGCCGACGATCTATGCGCCGTGCGTGCGCGCTTGATGGAGATCGCGCATACGCGCATCCTGTTCGAAGCGGATCACGGCAAGGTGCCGAACACGCTCTTCTTCAGCGATGAAGCGTCATTGCGCGAACGCATCGCACCGCGTGCATTCACGCCTTCGAATCATCTTCCCGCCGATCTGCGCAGCGTCACGTTTCGCTCGGATGAGCGCTTCGACCGCCGGCAACTCAAGGCCGCATGCGCGTCGTTCAGCGATCGGCTCTTGCGCGCCAAAGGCTTTGCGCGGCTTCAGGATGGCACCTGTGCGGAGATTCATGTCGTCGGCAAACGCTGGCATATCACGCGATGCGCTGACGTCGAAGAGACGCGTATCGTGTTTATCGGTCTCTTCGAACCCGACGACATTCATCGCGCGCTAAGTGCTGTGTCTGCGCCGCGCACCGAGCCATGCAGCGAGCTTCGCGAATAAGGTCATATCCGGCGGCACGGACAGATCGACCGCGAAGTGATGCCGATAATACGGGCTGAGATCGAGCCCGACGCCGAGCCCGAGCACTTCGACTGTGCGCGCATCTTCGTGCTGAGCGACGACTTCGCGCAAATGCTGATCGAGATAGTTCGGATCGTTGGCCTGCGCGGTTGCGCCGTCCATCGGGCTGCCATCCGATATCACCACGACGATGCGCCGCGCTTCGCCACGCGCGACGAGCCGCGAACACGCCCATTCCACCGCTTCCCCGTCGATGCCCTCGCGAAACAGATCGGCCTTGAACAGCGCCGCGATGTCGCCGCGTGCCGCGCGCCAGCTCGCATCGCCTTCCTTGAAGATCATGTTGCACGCTTCGTTGAGCCGGCCCGGATACTTCGGCCTGCCCTTCGCGAGCCAGTCGAGCTTCGCGCGGCCGCCGTTCCATGCGCCGGTCGTGAAGCCGAGTACTTCGGTCGCGACGCCCGCCATGCCGAGCGCGCGCACGAGCACGTCGATCATCACCGCGACAGGCTCGATGCTCGCCTTCATCGAGCCCGAGCAATCGATCAGAAAACTCACCGCGCAATCCGCATGCGGACGTTCGCGCTCGCGTCTGAAGACGCGCCGCTCATTCGGCGATGCCACCACTTGCGCGAGCCGACGCCCGTCGATGCGCCCTTCTTCCTCGCCGAACGACCAGCCGTCGCGACGCGGCACGGTAATCGCCGTTTGCAACATGCGCGCGAGACGCGGCACGTTGATATGCCGCGCGGCGATCAGATCGTCGAGACGCTCGCGATATTCACGCAACAACGCGGCGCGAATCAGCGTAGCCGGGCGAATGGTCTTGTCATAACGCGTGCTGAACACGCGATAGTGCTCGCCCGAAGCCTCACGCGCGCTGCTATCGCCGCTTGCGGCGAGCGCGAGCCGTTCGATGCTGCCTTCTTCATCGTCGATGTCGAACCACGCGCCGAGCATCGTGCGCGCGGCCTCTTGCTTGTCATCGTCGGATGAAGGGTTACTTTCGACGAACGCGTGCTGCACGTCGCGAATCATTTCGCCGATGTTCCGCGCGATGGCGAGCGCATGAACCGCATAAGCGCGCTGATCCGCACGATGCCGCCGCATGCCCGCAAGCGCATGTCCGAGCGATGGCGCGAGCGCCGCACGCGTGGCTTCGATGATGCCCTCGGTCGCTTCGAACACGGCGCGACCGGATAGCCGCGATTCGGCCACCTGCGCGACGGTGTAGATCAACAGGCCGATATCGCTGTCGAGCAAACCCGTCTCATGGCACGCGTGCGACCACGCATCGAAGCGATGCCGCACATTGCGCCTTACGCCTTCCATGCCCGCAGGAACGCACGCTTCGCAGCGCAACTGCTCCAGCATGTCGAAGACCATGCGTTCGACCGGCTCATCAGGCGTCATGTCCCGATGCAGCCCGGCGTCCGAATACGCGATGCGCAACGCGGACGCGTCGGCGGCGCCGCGTGTCGAATCCAGGTCTTCATCGTCCCTGCGTTCGCCGCGCAAATGCGGCGCATGCAACGGCACCGGCCGCAAGTGACGGTACAGCTTGCCGCCGCGATAGTGCAACGCTTCATCGCCCGTCAAAGCGCGCACGGTGGCCGCGCATAACGCATCGCGTCGCGCGAGTTCACGCGGCCCGTTCATTTCGCCGACTCGTCGTGCCACTGCGATAGCGTGTTCAGTTCATCGCCGAACGCGCGTTGAAAATATTCCGCGACGATAGGCCGTTCCGCCTCGTCGCACTTGTTCAGGAACGTGAGACGCAGCGCCAGCTTCACGTCGTGAAAAACCTCGCAGTTCTCGGCCCAGTTGATGACGGTGCGCGGCGACATCAGCGTCGACAGATCGCCCGCCGCGAAGCCGCGCCGCGTGAGTCCGGCCATGCTCACCATCGAATCGACGAGCGCCCGGCCCGCGTCGTCATCCAGATGCGGCACGCGCGCGAGCACGATGCGCGCCTCTTCTTCGCGCGAGAGGTAGTTCAGCGTCGCGACCACGTTCCAGCGGTCGATCTGCGCGTGATTCAACATCTGCGTGCCGTGATACATGCCGTTCAGATTGCCGAGGCCGATCGTATTGGTCGTCGCGAACATGCGAAAAAATCGATGCGGCTGAATCACGCGGTTCTGGTCGAGCAGCGTGAAACTGCCGTCGCGCTCCAGGATGCGCTGAATCACGAACATCACATCGGGGCGGCCGGCGTCGTATTCGTCGAACACGAGCGCGACAGGCCGTTGCAGCGCCCAAGGCACGATGCCCTCCTGAAACTCGGTGACCTGCACGTCGTCACGTACGACGATTGCATCCTTGCCGACGAGATCGAGCCGGCTCACGTGGCCATCCAGATTCACGCGCATGCACGGCCAGTTGAGCCGCGCCGCCACCTGCTCGATATGCGTCGATTTTCCGGTGCCGTGCAAACCCTGCACCATCACGCGCCGGTTGCACGCGAAGCCTGCGAGAATCGCGAGCGTGACCTCGGGATTGAATCGATACGCCTCGTCGATTTCCGGAACGTGCGGATCGCGCGTGCTGAAGGCCGGCACCTGCAGGTCCGTATCGATGCCGAAAAGCGTGCGCACGGACACTTTCCGGTCCGGCTCGTCCAACCATGTGTCGCGCATCATGAGGCTTCGTCTCCCGTGACAGAGGCTCCAGCATATCAACTATCTTTTTTCGGAACAATTCATTTCGTTTATTTTTATCCAAATGGCCTATACGGCGCCGATCGGCACCTCATTTAAAATAATGTCGAACGAATTCACATGGAAACCATGCCGATGGACAAGCCCGACACGCCCACGCTGCGCGCCTTCGCGTTGCTGGAATATCTGGTTCAGGCGGGCAGCCCCGTGTCGCTGACGGACATGGCCGACGACATGGGTATGCCGAAGCCTTCGCTGCACCGCATGCTTGCGTCGCTGGAAGCGGGCGGGCTCGTGATCCGCGAGCCCGGCGACAAAAACGCGTATGTGGTCGGCCCGCGCCTCGCGCAACTCGGCCTCAATGTGATGACGCACGCGGGCGCGCGACGTCTGCGGCACGCGATCCTCACGCGGCTCGTCTCCGATCTCGGCGAAACCTGCAATCTCACGATGCTGCACGAGAACGAAGTGCTGTATCTCGATCGCGTGGAAGCGCCGTGGCCGCTGCGGCTCGATCTGAAGCCCGGTTCGCACGTGCCCGTCTGGTGCAGCGCGAGCGGCAAGCTGCTGCTCGCGCTTCAGCCGCGCGACGAACGCAATGCGCTGGTGCGCGCGATGAAGCTGGAGCGCTACACCGCCAACACGATCACCGACACGGAGATGCTCGAAGCGGAACTCGACCGCATCGCGAAGAAGGGCGTCGCGATCGACAACGAGGAGTTCGTGCAGGGCATCGTGTGCGCGGCGGCGCCCATCGCCGATGCGGGCGGCACATGCATCGCGGCGATCGCGGTTCACGCGCCGGTGTCGCGCACGCCGCTCTCGCGGGCGCTGGAAATGGTGCCTCGTCTCAAGGAAGCCGCCGCGGAGCTGGGCAAGACGTTCTGATAGACCGGTTCTCCAGAAAATAAAAACGCAACCCGGCATTCCGAAAATTGTGGCGCGGCGACGGAGTACGCGCGTAAAGTAGCCGTAATTCGAAACCAAACGTTCCGTTTCCGGCCCATGCGCGACGTCACACATCTCGATTCCGCCGAGCACGCCGGCGATGAAGCGCGGACGCTCCGTCCGCTCGCCGTGCTCGAACAACTGGCTGCGGCTGGTCACGCTTACACGCTGTCGCAACTCGCGGCGCGCGTGCGCATTCCCAAGGCGACCTTGCTGCGACTGATCGATTCGCTCGAAGCGCAGGGCTATGTCACGCATATGCCCGACTCGCGCGGCACCGACCGTGGCATCGCGCTCGGACCCCGCGCCGCCCAGCTCGCGCTCGCCACGCTCGCCAACAACTCGTTCACGCGCGCCTGCCGGTCTATCCTGCGCTCGCTCGTCGATGTCACGGGCGAAAGCTGCAATCTCACCGCGCTCGATGGCGACACGGTCCTCTATATCGAGCGCGTCGAGACGGCCGAACCGCTGCGTCTGCATATGCAGGCCGGGATGCGGGTGCCGCTGCATTGCACCGCGAGCGGCAAGCTGTTTCTCTCGCAGATGCCGCTCGCCGAGCGCCGCCAGATCCTCGGCCGTCTCACCCTCACGAAGAAAACGCATCGCACGCTGACCGATCGCACGTTGCTCGAAGCCGAGCTCGACCGGCTCGCCGCGCGTGGCATCGGCATCGACAACGAGGAGTTCGTGCTGGGCATGGTGGCCGTCGCGGTGCCCATCACCGATGCCGCGACCGGGCGCGTGCTCGCGTGTCTCGCCGCGCATGCCCCGACCGCCCGCGCCAACCTCAACGACCTGCTCCAGGCGGTTCCGCAGTTGCGCGAAACCGCCGTGAAGCTCGCGACGCTCTTCGATTCCTCCGATGGACTGACGCTCATGGCGCGCCAGCGCCCCGCAGCGCGCTAGTCCACTCTCCCGCCGAGACGCCCGCCGCGCGGGCCCCGGCGGCGCTTTCCGCTCATCATCGCTAAAAATTCCGAGTTTTTTAGAGACAAAACATTCCATTTATTTGAAAAACTGGTTGACGCCGAAACCGGCTCGTCCTACGATGTCTTCACGATACATATTCCGGAACCAAACGTTCCGATTTATTTCACCCGGAGACACTCATGAGCGAGCACGACCAAGCCCGTCCTTCCCAGACCACTCTCGCCGCATCAAACGCGACGCCCGCCGGTCCGCAGTCGATGACCCCGTCCGAAGCATTCGTCGAAACGCTCGCCGCCAATGGCGTGACCGAGATGTTCGGCATCATGGGCTCGGCCTTCATGGACGCGATGGACATCTTCGCGCCCGCCGGCATCCGCCTGATTCCGGTCGTGCATGAACAGGGTGCGGGCCACATGGCCGACGGCTATTCGCGCGTGTCGGGCCGTCACGGCGTCGTGATCGGTCAGAACGGCCCCGGCATCAGCAATTGCGTGACGGCGATCGCGGCGGCGTACTGGGCGCATAGCCCGGTCGTGATCGTCACGCCCGAAGCGGGCACGATGGGTATCGGCCTCGGCGGCTTCCAGGAAGCGAAGCAATTGCCGATGTTCCAGGAATTCACGAAGTATCAGGGCCACGTGACGCACCCGGCGCGCATGGCCGAATTCACCGCGCGCTGCTTCGACCGCGCGATGTCGGAAATGGGCCCGACGCAACTCAACATTCCGCGCGACTACTTCTACGGCCAGGTCAAGGTCGAGATTCCGAAGCCGCAGCGTCTCGATCGCGGCCCCGGCGGCGATCAGAGCCTGAACGAAGCCGCCGATCTGCTCGCCGAAGCGAAATTCCCCGTCATCATCTCGGGCGGCGGCGTGGTGATGTCCGATGCCATCGAGGAATGCAAGGCGCTCGCCGAGCGTCTCGGCGCGCCGGTGGTCAACAGCTATCTGCACAACGACTCGTTCCCGGCGAATCATCCGCTGTGGTGCGGCCCGCTCGGTTACCAAGGCTCGAAGGCCGCGATGAAGCTGCTGAGCCAGGCCGATGTCGTGATCGCGCTCGGCTCGCGTCTCGGACCGTTCGGCACGCTGCCGCAGCACGGCCTCGACTACTGGCCGAAGGAAGCGAAGGTCATCCAGATCGACGCGGACCACAAGATGCTCGGCCTCGTGAAGAAGATTTCCGTCGGTATTTGCGGCGATGCGAAAGCCACGGCCATCGCGCTCACGCAGCGGCTCGCGGATCGCAAGCTCGATTGCGATGCGACGAAGGACGCCCGCGCGAAAACCATCGCCACGGAAAAGGCCGCATGGGAGAAGGAACTCGACGATTGGACGCACGAGCGCGATCCGTACAGCCTCGACATGATCGAAGAGCAGAAGAACGAGAAGCCCTTCAGCGGCGGCCAGTATCTGCATCCGCGTCAGGTGTTGCGCGAACTCGAAAAGGCGATGCCGGAAGACGTGATGGTGTCGACCGATATCGGCAACATCAACTCGGTCGCCAACAGCTATCTGCGCTTCAACAAGCCGCGCAGCTTCTTCGCGGCGATGAGCTGGGGCAACTGCGGCTATGCGTTCCCGACGATCATCGGCGCGAAGGTTGCAGCGCCGCATCGTCCGGCCGTCTCGTATGCGGGCGATGGCGCCTGGGGCATGAGCCTGATGGAAACCATGACCTGCGTGCGCCATAACATTCCGGTGACGGCTGTCGTGTTCCATAACCGTCAGTGGGGCGCGGAGAAGAAGAATCAGGTGGACTTCTACAATCGCCGCTTCGTTGCGGGCGAACTCGACAACCAGAGCTTCGCCGAGATCGCGAAGGCGATGGGCGCGGAAGGCATCGTGGTCGACAAGCTGGAAGATGTCGGCCCGGCGCTGAAGAAGGCCATCGATCTGCAGATGAATCACGGCAAGACGACGATCATCGAGATCATGTGCACGCGCGAACTCGGCGATCCGTTCCGCCGCGACGCGCTCTCGAAGCCGGTGCGCACGCTCGACAAGTACAAGGACTACGTTTAAGTCCTGCGCCACGCCGCTCCGCGCCCGGAGCGGCGTTTTCTTGACCATGACAGTGAGCCCGACATGAAAGCCATGCATCGCATCATCGATCAGGCTCGCGACCTGCCGATGCGTATCGTCCTCTCCGAAGCCGAAGACACGCGCGTGCTTCAGGCGGCGGAACGCGCGCACAAGGAAGGCATCGCGCGCATCGTGCTCGTGGGCGCGCGAGCGCGTGCGTTTCAGGTTGCAGATGGCGCGGGCATCGATCTCGAAGGCATCGACGTGATCGATCCTTCTCATTCACCACTTACCGAACGCTTTGCACAAGAGCTTTTCGCGCTGCGCGAAAAGAAAGGCATGACGCCCGACCAGGCGCGCGCCGCCGTGCTCGATCCGCTCTGCTTCGCGAACCTGATGGTGCGCACGGGCGAGGCGGACGGCTCCGTGTCCGGCGCGGTCAACACGACGGCGGATGTCGTGCGCAACGCGATACAGATCATCGGCGTGCGGCCGTCGTTCAAGCTTGTTTCAAGTTTCTTTCTCATGATGCTGTGCGAGCCTTTTCATACGATGAAAGGCGGCCTCATCTTTTCCGATTGCGCGCTCGTCGTAGAGCCGAATGCGGAGCAGCTCGCCGAAATCGCGCTGGCTGCCGCCGACAGTGCGCGCAGCCTCCTGATGGAAGATGCGCGCGTGGCAATGCTCTCGTTCTCGACGAGCGGCAGCGCGCACCATGCAGCCGTCGACAAGGTTATCGATGCGACGCGGCGCGTGAAGGAAGCGCGCCCCGGCCTCGCCATCGACGGCGACGTGCAGCTCGATGCCGCGATCGTCGCGGAGATCGCGATGCGCAAGGTGCATCACTCGCAAATCGAAGGTCACGCGAATACGCTGATCTTCCCGAGTCTCGAAGCGGGCAACATCGGCTACAAGCTCGCGGAGCGCATCGGCGGAGCGAAGGCAATCGGGCCCTTGCTGCAAGGGCTTGCCAAACCCGCCAACGATCTGTCGCGCGGCTGCAGCGCCGACGATATCTATCACGTGATCGCCGTGACCTGCGTGCAGGCGCAGGCCGCGCGGCATCAGACGGCGTGAGTGCGCATCATGGATACGCGAGCCGATACCGAAGCCTTCGTTCAACCTGAATCGACGGAAAGCGCGGCGCTCATCGACCACGCCGCGCGCACGGACACGCCTACGCTGCGCGCGTTCAGCGTGCTCGAACATCTCGTCGCGGCGAAGGGCGCGCTGTCGCTCGCGGAACTCGCGAACATCATCGGGCAGCCGAAGGCTTCGCTGCATCGCATGTTGCAATCGCTCGAAGCGGGCGGCTTCGTCGCACGTGAGCCGGGACAAAAGAATGCGTATGTGATCGGCCCGCGCCTCGAACGGCTCGGCGTCGACGTGATGATGCACAGCGGCGCCAGGCGTCAGCGCCACGCGATTCTGGAGCGTCTCGTCGCCGATCTCGGCGAGACCTGCAACCTGAGCACACTGCACGACACGCAGGTGCTCTATCTCGATCGCTGCGAATCGCCGTGGGCGCTGCGGCTCGAACTCAAGCCCGGCTCGCACGTGCCCGCGCATTGCAGCGCGAGCGGCAAACTGCTTCTTTCGACGATGCCGCGCGACGAACGCGCCGCGCTCATCCGCGCGATGCGGCTCGAACGCTTCACGCCCAATACCCTCGACGATCCGAACCTGCTCGAAGCGGAACTGGATCGCATCGCGCACAAGGGCATCGCCGTCGATAACGAAGAGTTCGTGCTGGGCATCGCGTGCGTCGCCGTGCCGGTGTTCGATTCGCGCGGCAAATGCATCGCGGCCATCGCCGTGCATGGTCCGGTGTCGCGCATGGCGTTGTCGCGCGCGCTGACCTTCGTGCCGCGATTGCAGGAAGCCGCCGCCGATCTCACGGCGACCTTCTGACGCGCCGCAACATCGATATTTCGGATGGCGAATCAATCTCAGGGACAACCCGAATCGCCCTCCTGATTCTGAATCGGATTTCGCATTTTCCGTTTCACTTTCGCGAGCTTCCGCGCTTTTCTCTTGGCTTCCTTGCCCGCTTCTTCCACATTGAACGAAACGCAAACGAAACGATTCGTTCCAAAAGAAGACTTCAGGAGACAGGTGTCATGCAGCAGGAAGTCGATTACGTCATCGTCGGTGCGGGCTCAGCGGGTTGCGTGCTGGCCAACCGTCTGAGCGCCGACCCGTCCAACGTCGTCATGTTGCTCGAAGCGGGCGGCCCCGACACGAGCCCGTGGATTCATATCCCCGTCGGCTACTTCAAGACGATGCACGATCCCGAGCTCGACTGGTGTTATCGCACCGAAGCGGACGATGCCGTCGCCGGACGCAGCATCGACTGGCCGCGCGGCAAAGTGCTCGGCGGCTCCAGTTCGCTCAACGGGCTGCTCTATGTGCGCGGCCAGCGCGAGGACTACGACCGCTGGGCCGAACTCGGCAACGCGGGATGGAGTTATAGGGACGTGCTGCCCTACTTCAAGAAGTCGGAAGATCAGGAGCATGGCGCGAGCGAATATCACGGCGCGGGCGGCCCATTGAAGGTATCGGACCTGCGTTTGCGTCGCCCGATCGCGGATCACTTCATCGCGGCGGCGCAGGAGATCGGCATCCCGTTCAACACGGACTACAACGGCGCGACGCAGGAAGGCGTCGGCTATTTTCAGCAGACTGCTTATAAGGGTCTTCGCTGGAGCACCGCGAAGGGCTTTCTCAAGCCGGTGCGCGATCGCCGCAATCTCATCGTGCAGACGCGTGCGCAGACCCGCAAGGTGCTGTTCAACGGCAAGGAAGCGACGGGCATCGAATACGTGCATGAAGGCGTCGTGAAGACGGTCCGTGCGCGCGTCGAAGTGATTCTCGCGGCCGGCGCAATCGGCTCGCCGCAAATTCTGCAGAACTCGGGCATCGGTCCCGCGAGCGTGCTGAACAATGCGGGCGTGCAGGTCAGGCACGAGCTGCCCGGCGTCGGCCGCAATCTCCAGGATCATCTGCAAGTGCGGCTCGTCTTCAAGACGCGCGAGCGCACGCTCAACGACGAGGTCAACAATCCGCTGAAGAAGGCGCTGATCGGCCTGCAATACGCGCTATCGCGCACCGGGCCGCTCACGCTCGCGGCGAGTCAGGTCGCGATCTTCACGCGCTCGTCGCCGGACGTCGCGCGTCCCGACATCCAGTTTCACATGCAGCCCCTTTCCGCCGACAAACCCGGCCAGGGCGCGCATCCGTTCTCGGCGTTCACGTCGTCGGTGTGTCAGTTGCGGCCGCACAGCCGCGGCAGCGTCGAGATCCGCTCGAACGATCCGCTGAACTATCCGGCGATTCACGCGAACTATCTTTCCGACGAACGCGATCATCCCGTCGTGATCGGCGGCATCAAGGTGGCGCGCCGCATCGCCGCCGCGCCGTCGCTCGCGAAGCACATCGTGTCGGAGTTCATTCCCGGTTCGCAGTATCAGACGGATGCCGAGCTGCTCGATGTCGCGCGCAAGTTCAGTCAGTCGATCTATCACCCGGCGGGCACCTGCAAGATGGGCAGCGACGCGCTCGCGGTCGTCGACGAACGCCTGAAGCTGCGCGGCATCGGACGCCTGCGCGTGGTCGATGCGTCGATCATGCCGGAGCTGGTATCGGGCAACACGAACGCTCCCGTCATCATGATCGCGGAGAAAGCCGCCGACATGATTCTCGAAGACCGGCGCTATCAGCACGTCGCGCGCGTGGAAGACGCACCCGAAGCAGTTGTGGAAAAACCCGTGGCCCACGCAGGCCAGAGAGACTGAGCACAAGTCTCACACACATCAGGAGACAACCATGAACGCACTGCCCCGAACCGATGGCAAGCAGATGAGAAAGGTCGTCGTCGCCAGCCTGATCGGCGCGACGATCGAGTGGTACGATTTTTTCCTATACGGCGTGGTCGCCGGCATCGTCTTCAACAAGCTGTATTTCCCGAACAGCGATCCGCTCATCTCGACGATGCTCGCCTACGGGACCTTCGCCGTAGGCTTTCTGAGCCGGCCATTGGGCGGCGTGATCTTCGGCCATTTCGGTGACCGCGTCGGCAGAAAGAGCATGCTCGTGATGACGCTGACCATCATGGGCGTCGCGACGGTGTTGATCGGCATGGTGCCGACCTATGCGCAGATCGGCATCTGGGCGCCCTCGCTCCTGCTGTTTCTGCGCGTGCTGCAAGGCATCGGTCTCGGCGGCGAATGGGGCGGCGCGGTGTTGATGGCCTTCGAATACGCGCCCGAGAACAAGCGCGGCTTTTACGCGAGCATTCCGCAGATCGGCCTCGCGCTCGGGCTGTGTCTGTCGTCGGGTGTCGTCGCGGGCCTGTCGCTTACGCTGACCGATGCGCAGTTCCTGGCATGGGGCTGGCGTGTCGCGTTCTTCCTGTCGTTCGCGCTCGTGGTCATCGGCATGTATATCCGCCTGAACGTGATGGAAACGCCGGAATTCGCGCGCATCCAGAAGACGGGCAGCGAAGTGCGCATGCCTATCCTCGAAGTGATCTCGAAGTATCCGGGCAACACGATCGCGGGCATGGGCGCACGTTTCATCGACGGCGTGTTCTTCAACGTGTTCGGCGTGTTCTCGATTTCGTATCTCACGGGGACGCTGCATCTGCAACGCACCGATGCGCTGCTCGGCGTGATGGTCGCCGCGTTCGTGATGATCTTCACGATTCCGTTCTTCGGGCGGCTATCGGATCGTGTCGGACGTGCGCGCATCTACTTCTGGGGCTCGCTCGCGACGGGACTATCCGCGTTCTTCGGTTTCTGGCTGATGAAGAACAGCGGCGGCAACACGATGCTCGCGTGGCTCGCGGTCGTGATTCCGCTGGGCGTCGTGTATGCATCGATCTATGGTCCGGAAGCCGCGCTCTTCTCCGAACTCTTCGATGCGAAGGTGCGCTATTCGGGCATATCGTTCGTGTATCAGTTCTCGGGCATCTTCGCGAGCGGCATCAGCCCGATCGTCGCGACCTGGCTCTTGCAGCGCAATGGCGGCGATCCGTGGATGATCGCGGGATACTGCCTCGCGGCGGGCATCATCAGCGCACTGTCGGCGGCATGGGTCGGGTTGAGGCAGCGGCGCGAGATGGCGTTTTCCGTGGGCTGACCGTTCTCGCATGAACATCGACAGCCGCTGCGCCGGACCATCGGCGCGGCGGCTTTTTGTTGTACTGGCAAGCGGTGCAAGCCGCACGTAATATCTGGATATCACCAGAACATTTCGCAGGAGACATGCATGCCCACCCGCCCAGCCGCCACGCTTTGGGCGCAGCTTTTCGAACGTTCGCGGGTCTCGGGGATGAGCCTGCAGAACCAGATCCGTCAGATGATCGTCAATGCGATCCTGAGCGGTCATATCGCGCCCGATTCCGCGTTGCCTTCGAGCCGCGAACTCGCCGATCAGCTCAACGTGTCGCGCAATACCGTCGTGCTCGCGTATCAGCAACTCGTCGAAGAAGGCTATCTCGTGTCGCGCGAACGCAGCGGCCATTTCGTGAATCCCGCGACCGATGAATTGCAGCGCGGCTTCACCGCGACGGGCGTCGCAGACACGACGGCCATCGACGCACAGCAAGGTCATCCCGACTGGAGCGCGCGCATCAGACATGCGCCCTCGCATCAGCGCAATATCGTCAAGCCGTCGAACTGGCAGAGCTACGAATATCCCTTCATTTACGGGCAATTCGATACCGAACTCTTTCCGACGAGCGACTGGCGCGAGAGCTGCATGCACGGACTGTCGGTGATGGAGATTCGCAACTGGGCGCCCGATCTGATCGAACGCGACGACGAGACGCTCGTCGAACAGATTCGCACGCGCGTGCTGCCGCGTCGCGGCGTGTTCGCGATGCCCGACGAGATCGTCGTCACGAACGGCTGTCAGCAGGCGCTGTATCTGATGGGCGATCTGCTTTGCGCGACGCAAACGAAAGTCGGCATGGAGAACCCCGGCTATCCCGATGCGCGCAATATCTTCCAGCATCACAACGCGCAGATCGTGCCGCTGGAGGTCGATGATGACGGCGTGGTCATCGACGATGAAAGCGTGGTCGCCCAGTGCGATTACGTGTATGTCACGCCGAGCCATCAATGCCCCACGACTGTGACGATGCCGATCGAGCGGCGGCGCAGGCTGCTGGATCTTTCGGTGAAACACGATTTCATCGTCATCGAGGATGACTACGAGAGCGAGAACACGTTCTCCGGCACGCCGCATCCGGCGTTGAAGAGCCTCGATACGGCGGAGCGCGTCGTGTATATCGGTTCGTTGTCGAAGACGCTCGCGCCGGGTTTGCGGCTCGGGTATATCGTCGCGCCGCGCACATTGATACGCGAATTGCGCGCGCTGCGCCGCTTGATGATCCGGCATCCGGCCGCCTACATTCAGCGCGCCTTCGCGACCTTTCTCGCGCTCGGTCATCACGACACGCTGTTGCGCAAGCTCGGGCGCGTCTACAAGGAGCGCGCCGAAGTGCTGATGGATGCGCTCGCCACGCATCTGCCGGAGTTGCGTGCGTCGAAGGTGACGGGCGGCGCATCGTGCTGGGTCGAAGGTCCGCCGTGGCTCGACGCGACGCGCCTCGCGAAAGACGCGCAAGCGCTCGGCGTGCTGATCGAACCGGGCAGCGTGTTCTTCGCCGATCCCGCCGATGGTCAGCGATGCTTTCGCATGGGCTTTTCAGCGATACGCGCGGAGCTGATCGAGCCGGGCGTGCGGGCGCTGGCTCAGGTCGTGCAGCAGCGGCGCCCTTGAGCCAGCGCGATTACTTCCACGGCGCCATCGCATGAAATACGCCGTCGCGGCGCACGAGCGCATGAAACAGCGCGGCCGCGAGATGCACGACGATCAACGCGAAGAAGCACAGCGCGAGAAAGCGATGCGCGTTCCAGAGCAGCGTGTGCAATGAATTGCTATGAGGCAGAAGCGACGGCAAGCGCCAGCCGCATATCACGACAGGATAGTCCGCCGCCGACAGCATCCCATAGCCGAGCAGCGGCAACGCGATCATCAGCGCGTAAAAAGCGTAGTGCGAGAGATGCGCGGCGAGCTTCATCGGCTCGGGCATGTTCGCGGGCAGCGGCGGCGCACCGCGTGCGATCCGCACCGCGAGACGAATCAGCGCGAGCACGAGTATCGCGATGCCGAGCGGCTTGTGGATGGACACGAGCGTCAGATAGTCCGGCTTCACCGTCGACACCATGCCCACGCCGATGAACAGCATCGCGAGAATGCATATCGCCATGATCCAGTGCAGGGCGCGTTGCAGCGGCGAGAACCGCTCGTTGATCGCGTTCATGGCTTGGCTCCTTGCGCGGGCGTGTGCGGGTAGTCCTTGTCCTCGGCGGTGCGTCGATTGAACGATACGGAATACGCGGCCGAGCGCGCGGCGGGGAAGGGATCGTCGGACACGCGCATACCGGATGGCAGCACGGTCGGGTCGAAGTTGATGTCGCGGCACGCACCGTCGGGCTCGGGCTCGATCGCCTTGACGACGAGCGTGCCCACTTCCACCGTGTGCCGGTCTTCGGGCCACGCCTTGCTCGGGTCGGCGGTGGGATCGCCGGGATTGGCGACGGTGACGACCATCGCCCAGCGTTGCGGCGCGCTCTGGACGCGCTGCGTGATCTCGGCATCGAGGACATTTGCGCCCTTCTGCTTCAGTTCGTCCGGTGTCAGGTTCTCGGGCTTCGCGGCGGGAATGAAGGACCAGCGCACCGTCTGATCCTGTCCTTCGGCATTCGTGAAGACGAAGCTGTTCAGGCTGTTGTAGCGCTCGTCCGCATACGAGGCCGTCCACGGCGCGCTGCCCGCCCACGCGCCGAACGCGCCGATCTCCGGATGCGCGGCGGCGAACTTCTGCATCGACTCAGGGTCGTTCTTGTTCGCGAGCGCGCGCTGCAGGTCGTAGAAGGCCTGCGGCGTCGCGACGGGGAAGAACGGAGCGTCGATCATCGCGGAGCGCCACTCGCTTGCATCGGGCATCACGATGCGCAGGCTCAGGCCGCGCACGCGGGCCATTGCGTCGGATGCTTTCGGGTCCGGCGTCGCGAGATTGAACCGGCCCGTGACGGGATACGTGCCCGGCATGAACATTTTGGCTTTGGAGAGCGCCGCGCCCGAACCGTTCGATTCGAAATCGCCGGTGAAGCAGATGCCCTTCGCGTGATTGCGCCGGAACCCCGGCACCGCGCCGCCGGGCGGCGCAAGGCTGCCGACGATCTTCGCCGGCGTGAGGCGATTCGGCGTGAGCCAGCCTCCCGTGTAGGCGAAGGCCGCGACCAGCACGACGACGACAGCCGCGATCAGGATCAGCGCGGGAAGGGGCGAACGGGGGGAAGCGGGTTTGTCAGCCATCGTAGTCTCTCGATCAACGATTCTGTTGCACGGTAATCTAGCAGCGTGAGGGGAATCGTGCCAGCAACGCGCAAAATTCGCAGATACCCCTGTTTATCTGGAGTTGCCCGCATGACGCAGAACATTTACGACGACCCGGACTTCTTTTCGGGTTATAGCCGGCTGAATCGATCGATTCGCGGGCTCGATGGCGCGCCGGAATGGCCCGCGCTGCGCGCGCTCTTGCCGGAGATGCGCGGGCTCCGCGTGCTCGATCTGGGATGCGGATATGGATGGTTTTGCCGATGGGCGGCCGAACATGGCGCGGCGCATGTGTCGGGTGTGGATGTGTCGGAGAAGATGCTCGAACGGGCTGGAGTGTTGAGTGCGCATCCGGCGGTTGCGTATCGGCTCGGCGATCTGGAAAGCATCGAATTGGCCGATTCGAGTTTCGAGCTTGTGTATAGCTCGCTCGCGTTTCACTACATAGAAAATCTGTCGCGCCTGATGCTTGCGATTCATCGGGCGCTCGTGCCGGGCGGCAGGCTCGTTTTCTCGATCGAGCATCCGATTTATATGGCGCCGCGCAATCCCGCGTTCGAAGTGGACCGCGATGGACGCAAGATCTGGCCGCTCGACGGTTATCAGAACGAAGGCGCGCGCGTGACGAACTGGCTCGCGGAAGGCGTCGTGAAGCAGCATCGGACGATGGGGACGCTCGTCAATATGCTCATCGATTGCGGTTTTACGCTCAGACGGTTGATCGAGTGGGGACCGACGCAAGAGCAGGTCGGCGCGATGCCCGCGCTGGCGGAAGAGGTCGAGCGACCGATGATGGCGATTGTTGCGGTGGAGCGGTGAGGGGCGCAGCGACGCAGCGTCCCATCCGCGTTCGAACGCGCCAACCCTACCCGGTTTTCAAAACCCGCAACGCAACCGCCCCCGCCGCCTCGCTCTCCGCATTCTGCTTCGCCTCTCGCATCGAAAGATAGCGCAGACAGCACACGCGCAGAAACGACGCAAAGTTGGTCGGCACCTCGCCGCGCAACGCGATCAGTTCGTCGTAGAGCTTGACGGCGAACTGGCTCGTCGTCAGATTCTCGCGCCCGGCGATTTCCTGTAGCACGTCCCAGAACAGATTTTCGAGCCGGACCGTCGTGATCACGCCATGAATGCGCAGCGAACGCGTGCGCGATTCATAGAGGATAGGGTCGGCGTTGATATACACCCCACACATGACGAAAGCCTCCACAAAACGGGCCGCCGCGCGCGCGCACGACGGCCAACTGAAAAAGCTACTCCGCTACGTGTCGACCGGCAATCGCGTCAAACCCTGCGCTGCTTCATTTGCCCGGCGATGTAATCCGCCTGCCGGATCGCCAGCGTGACGATCGTGAGCGTCGGGTTTTCCGCGGCGCCCGTCGTGAACTGGCTGCCATCGGAGATGAACAGGTTCGCCACTTCGTGCGTCTGGCCGTGCGAATTGCAGACGCCGTCGCTGGCTTTCGCGCTCATGCGGGCCGTGCCGAGATTGTGCGTCGACGGATACGGCGGCACGAGATACGTCGCCTTCGCGCCCGCCGCTTCGTAGACCGCGCTGCCCTGCTTGTACGCGTGCTCGCGCATCGCTTCGTCGTTCGGATGATCGTCGAAGTGGACGTTCGGCACCGGCAGGCCGTACTGATCCTTCACGTCGGTGTTGAGCGTGATGCGGTTCGATTCGCGCGGCATGTCCTCGCCGACGATCCACATGCCCGCCGTGTACTGATACTGATCCATCGCCGCCGCGAAGTTCGGCCCCCACGAGCCCGGATCGAGAAACGCCGCGTAGAACGGCAGCCCGAGCGAAAGCGTCTCCAGGTGATAGCCGCCCGCGAAGCCGCGCTTCGGATCGAACACGGATTCGTCCTCGATGATGCCGGCCATCGTCGTGCCCTTGTACATCTCGACCTTGTCGTTGAACACGCCATAGACCGAGCCTGTGGTGTGCCGCATGTAGTTGCGGCCGACCTGGCCCGAGCCGTTCGCGAGGCCATCGGGGAATTTGCTCGACTGCGAATTGAGCAACAGGCGCGGCGTCTCGATCGCATTGCCCGCCACGGCGACGACGCGCGCCTTCTGCCGCTGCAGCTTGCCGTCCTTGTCATAGTAGACGACGCCCGTCGCCTTGCCGCGCGCATCATGCTCGATCTTGACGACATGCGACTGCGGGCGCAGTTCCATGCGGCCCGTCGCCTGCGCGCGCGGCAGCTCGGTGTAGAGCGTCGACCACTTCGCGCCCGTGCGGCAGCCCTGAAAGCAGAAACCGCGCTGGAAGCAGTGCGTGCGATCGTCGCGCACCGTGCTGTTGATCGCCATGTGGCCGGTGTTGCACTCCTTGTAGCCGAGTTTCGTTGCGCCCGCCGACATGACCTTGAAGTTGTTGTTGCCCGGCAGGCCCGGATTGCCGTTCGTGCGCGTCACGCCCATCTTCTTCTCGGCACGGTCATAGTAAGGATCGAGTTCCGCGCGCGTGACCGGCCAGTCGAGCAGATTGGCGCCCTGCACGTCGCCGTAGGTTGTCTTCGCCTTGAACTCGTGCGGCTGGATGCGCAGGCTCGCGCCCGCCCAGTGAACGGTGGTCCCGCCTACCGTCTTGCAGATCCACGCGGGCAGGTTCGGAAAGTCCTTCGCGACGCGCCAGTTACCCGACGTCGTGCGATTGTCGAGCCACGAGAGCTGCTTGAACGCGCTCCACTCTTCCGTCGCGAAATCACCCTGCGTGTGCATCGCGCCCGCTTCGAGCACGACCACGTCGACGCCCTTCTGCGCGAGTTCGTTGGCGAGCGTCCCGCCACCCGCCCCGGATCCGATGATCACCACGACGTGATCGTCGTTGTGTCTGAACTGCACCTTGTTGTCCGTATACATGTCTGTCTCCGTTTTCCGTCGGATCGCTCGAATGGGTTAGCTGTCTTTCGGAATCGGGCCGCTGTCGGCCGCGGGCGGATCGGGCAGCCACGTCAGGTTATTGAAGCCCTGATAGAGATAGCCGCCATCGCCCTTCGACGCCCCATAGCCGAAGTGCTCGTAGGCCAGCGGGTTGCTGTACAGGGAAACCACGGCCGTGCTGCGAATCGTGCTGAAGAACGGCGTGCCCGCGAGCGCGGCGACGTCCTGCGCCTTGTCGTTCGCGCCGCGCTTCGTCCAGTCGGAGCCGGCTTTCGCATCGAGTTGCGCAACGCCATCGGCGAGTTGTTGACGCACTGCGGGATCGGCTTTCGCCTTGGCATCGAGATCCTTGACGACGAGCGCGTAGACGGCGTCATCGAGCGTCGCGTGCGGATAGATCTGCCGCGTCACTTGCAAGAGCACCTCGCCCTGATGCGTGCTGAGCCCCTGCATTTCGAGCGCCCAGACGCGGCTCGGCGCGAGACTCGCGAAAATCGACGTCGCGGCGATCGTCCCGACCAGCACGCCGGTGCCGCGCAGGAATTCGCGTCGTGTCAGTGCGATCTTCGGCGGGGCGGCGGCGATTTCATCGTGATCGTGATGATGTCCAGCATCGTGCGCGCGCCGCTGCGCGACGATCGGAATGATCGTGTCTCGCATGTCTCTCTCCTTGTGGGGTGCTGCAACAACTTTTGTATGTGATGCCGCTGTGCCGCCGTAGTTACTCGTAATGCCCGTGACGCTCCAGCACTTCGATCTTGTAACCGTCCGGATCCTGAATGAAGAAATATCGCGCGATCAGCGAGCCGTCGTCGTTCTTGAACTCGCGCACGTCGTTGGGCGTAAGACCCAGGCCGATGAGACGCTCGCGCTCCGCCTTCACGTCCGGCACGCTCACCGCGACATGGCCGTAGCCGTCGCCATGCGTATAAGGCTCGGCGCGCCCCTTGTTCCAGGTGAGTTCGAGTTCGGCGTGGGTTTCATCGTTGCGCAGATAGGCGAGCGTGAAGTCCGGGAAATCCAGCCGATGCGCAACGCCGAGATTGAAAGCCTTCTGATAGAAATCGAGCGAGCGTTGCAGATCCTGCACGCGAATCATCGTGTGAATGAGTTTCGACATGAGCGCCTCCTCCTTGTGAGACAAGTGTAGGAAGCGGCGCGCGCAAAGGGTAATGGCGGGTTAAATCGGGCATTAGGCGTTTCCCCGAGACGCGCGCGCGCCCGCCGGGGAAATCGAGCCGCTACGACAGCATCCAGGTTCGCGCGAAGTCATCGAAACGCGCGACCTCTTCGGCTCGCCACTGCGCGCTTCGCCCCAGCTCTTCCGCGATGATCCGGGCGACTTCCGGCGCGGCGTCGCGGGCGGCGGCGGCATCGAGAAACAGCGCGCGATTGCGCCGCGCCAGCACATCCTCGACACAGCGCGCGAGTTCCGCCCGGACCGCGAAGCGCGTCTGCGCCTCGGTCAGCCCGCTGGCCTTGACCAGCACGTTATGCGCGCCGGGCAGACGTTCGATAGCGGCGGCATCGGAACCATAATGGCCGCGCTGCTCCGCCGTCGCGCCATGCAGCGGCAGCGACGCCGTGCGGCAAGGCGCCTCGGGCAACAGACGCTTCGCGACGGCCAGATCGATGACCTGCTGCGCCATCAGGCGATACGTCGTCCACTTGCCGCCCGTCACGGTGATCATGCCCGTCGCGTTCATTTCGATCGTATGTTCGCGCGAGAGCGCCGCCGTCGATGCGTTCGAGTCGGCCTTCACGAGCGGACGAAGGCCCGCCCATACGCTCAGTACATCGTCGCGCGAAGGCTTCACAGACAGATAATCCGACGCCGTCGCGAGAATGAAGTCGATGTCCTCGTCGCTTGCGCGCGGGTCGAGCGGCAGGTCCTGACGCGGCGTATCCGTCGTGCCGACGATCGTGTGGCCGTGCCACGGCACCATGAAAAGCACGCGTCCATCTTTGGTCTTCGGCACGAGAATCGCGTCGTTGCTTTGCAGGAAGCGGCCCGGCAACGTCAGATGAACGCCCTGGCTCGGCGCCACGATCGGGCGCACGCCGGGCTCGGCCATCGCGCGGATCGAATCGACCCAGACGCCTGTCGCGTTGACAAGGCAGCGCGCGCCGACGTCGAAGCTATCGCCCGTTTCGACATCCGTCACCGACACGCGATGATGTCCCGCCGCGCGATCGAAACCGATGCCGCGCACGGCCGCATTGTTCAGCGCGAGCCCGCCGAGATCGAACAGCGTGCGCATCAGCGCGATGGCGAGACGCGCGTCGTCGAACTGGCCGTCGCAATAGAGCGTGCCGCCGCGCAGCGCGTGACCGTCGAGGGAATCGGCGAGCATCGGCGATTTCGCGCGCGTTTCCACGAGGCTCAGGCTGCGGCTCGCGCCGAGGTTCGACGCGCCCGCGAGCCAGTCGTACATCTTCAGTCCCGCGCCGTAGATCAGCTTGTCGCCGAAGCGATACGCCGGGACGACGAAGCCGAGCGCATGCACGAGATGCGGCGCGTTGCGCGCGAGCAGGCCGCGCTCGTGCAGCGCCTCGCGAACGAGCGGGATGTTGCCTTGCGCGAGATAGCGCACGCCGCCATGAACGAGCTTCGTCGCCTTGCTCGACGTGCCCTTGGCGAAGTCGCGCGCCTCCAGCAGCAAGGTCCGATAACCGCGCGATGCCGCATCGACGGCCGTGCCGAGACCGCTCGCGCCGCCGCCGATCACGACGACGTCGAATACGGGCGTCTTGTCGAGTTCGCGCAGGAGCGTTGCGCGGCCGGAAGGCGTGGTGTCTGTCACTTGTCGTTGTGTTCGCAAGCCTAGCGCTTGGTCGAGTCGATCGGCGTGCCGTCCTTGTGCACGAATCGGCCATCGGCGTTGGCGCTCATCATGTCGATATCGGAGCAGGTCGTGAGGTCTTCAAACACGCGGCTGCCGACTTCGAGATACACGGCCACCGCATCCGACCGATTGATCATGTGATGGCCGTTGCCCGTGCCCTTCGGAAACGCCGCGCAATCGCCCGCGCGCAGTGTCGTTTCGCCTTCGTCCTCGATCAGCACCAGTTCGCCTTCGAGAACATGAACGAACTCATCCTCGTGCGAATGCCAGTGACGCTGGCTCGACCATCCGCCCGGCGGCAGACGCATCAGATTCACGCCGAAATCGCCGAGACCGCCCGCCTCGCCGAGACGCTGGCGGGTGCGATCGGCGCACGGCGCATCGAAGGGCGGCGGATATCCCGAACCTTTTATTCGGGGCACTGCGTCGAGATCGATCTTCGGCATGGCAAGCCTATGTGTTGGCGATCAGCAGTTCTTCGGCATTGTTCGGCGGACGCAGGCCATCGGTTCTGTTCGCGAAGTATCGCCGTGTCAGATCCTCGGCCGAAACGTGTCGCGCGTCCTCGAAGCCCGCATCGCGAGCCAGCGCCTGAATCTGAGCGGGCGTGAAGAAGCTGATGAACGGCGTGCCGCTCGCACGCGCGCCCTTCTCCGCCATCTCCAGACCCGGACGCACGTCGGGGTCCGCGAGTTCGATCGGCAGCAGGAAGGTCATCGCGAAGGTCGATCCCGATGCGAAGCCCGCGACTTCGCGCAACGTGGCCGCGTTCGCTTCCTTCGTGAGATACATGCTGACGCCCGTCGATACGACGATTGCGGGCCTGCTCTCATCGAAACCGTTCTGCACGAGCTTCTCGCGCCACGATTCTCCCGCTTCGAAATCCACGGGCACGAAATGCAGCCGCTCCGGCACGCCGTACCCGAGTTCGATCAGACGCCGGCGCTTCCACGCCTGCGGTCCCGGCGGATCGACTTCGAAAATATTCAGCCGCGCCGCGATCTCCGGCCTGCGTTGCGCGAAGCTGTCGAGACCCGCGCCGAGGATGACGTACTGCGCGACATCTCGATCGAGCGCTTCGACGACGAGATCTTCGATGAAGCGCGCACGCGCCACGATCGACGCGCGAAAAGGCCGCGTGAACTGCGGGTTCATGTCGCCGCGTTCGCGCCAGTTCGCATCGGGCGCGAGCAGTTCGAGGCCGATGGTGTCTTCCAGCACATGCGGCGGCGCATCGGCTTCGGCGTGCAGCGCGCGCCACATCGCGACGCGTGCGGCGGTGCTGTCGGGCGCCTCGTTGATGTTGTAGTTCATTGTTCAGCGTTCGATCGGATCGATGATGTTGTAAGCACAGAATGTCTCACACTTCGACGGCGTCGTCTCGACCACTACAATCGGTACTTTCGCTGCACACGAACAAGGACGCGAACATGGCGCAGGCGCCGCGCATCGACCGGAATGAAGAAAGCAGCACGCAGAACGAACGCCGCTGGCTCACCATCGGCGGGCCCATCCTCTTTCTGCTGCTCTGGTCCGCGGGATTTCCGATTGCGAAGACCGGCCTGCACTACGCGTCGCCGCTCACGTTTCTATCGATACGCTTTGCGTTGAGCGTCGGCGTGCTGCTCGCCGTATGCGCGATCAAGCGGCCGCGATGGCCGAGCAACGCGCGCGCGTGGCTGCATCTCGGCGTCGTCGGCTTTCTCGTGCAGGTCATGTACTTCGGGCTCAGTTATCTGTCGATGACGGCGGGCATCGCGACCTCCGTGCTCGCTTTGATCGTCTCCTTGCAGCCGATTCTCGTCGGCGTGCTCGCGCCGAAGTTCGTCGGCGAACGAATCGGCGTGCGACGCTGGATCGGCCTGCTGCTCGGGCTCGCGGGCGCGGGAGGCGTGATCGCCGCGCGCGGGCCGCTGCACGCGGATTCGCTCGGACCGGTGCTGCTCGCGATCGGCGCGCTCATCGGCATCACGGGCGCGATGCTGTACGAGAAGCGGCTCGGCACGGCGCAGGATCCGATCACGTCGAACCTCGTGCAATACAGCGTCGGCTTCGTGTTCTGCGCGCCGATGGCGCTCGCCTTCGAGCACACGCAAGTGCAATGGACGCCCACGTTCATCGCGACGCTCGCCTATCTCGTGATCGGCAATTCGCTGATTGCGATCACGCTGCTGCTCGCGATGACCCGCGCGGGCAAGGTGTCGCAAGTAGCGTCGCTGTTCTTCTTCATCCCGCCCGCGGCGGCCGTGATGTCGTACTTCTTCCTCGGCGAAGTGCTGCCGGCAGCCGCATGGTGGGCGATGGGCGTCGCGGTGCTCGGCGTCGCGATTGCGACATGGACGCCGCGCAAGTGAGCGCTCAATGCGAATGCTTCGGCACTTCCGCGCCACGGCAGCCGACGAGAAAGTCGAAGTCGCAACCTTCGTCGGCTTGCAGCACGTGCTCCACATATAGCTTGCGATAGCCGCTGCGATCCTCGGGAATCTCGCTTTTCGCCGCCAGCCACGCATCGAGACGCGTGCGGATTTCATCGTCGTCGATATCGATGCGCAGCACGCCCTTGTCGCAATCGAGTTCGATCCAGTCGCCGTCGCGCACGATCGCAAGCGGCCCGCCCGCACGCGCCTCGGGCGCGACGTGCAGCACCACCGTGCCATACGCCGTGCCGCTCATGCGCGCATCCGATACGCGCACCATGTCCGTCACGCCTTGCGCCAGCAGCTTCGGCGGCAGGCCCATGTTGCCGACTTCGGCCATGCCCGGATAACCCTTCGGCCCGCAGTTCTTCATCACGAGCACGGAGTCCGCCGTGACATCGAGATCGGGATCGGCGATGCGCTGCTTGTAGTCGTCGAAATTCTCGAAGACGACCGCACGGCCGCGATGCTTCAGAAGCGCGGCCGTCGCCGCCGACGGCTTCAGCACCGCGCCGTTCGGCGCGAGATTGCCGCGCAGCACGCACAATCCGCCATCCGCGACGAGCGGCTTTTCGATCGGGCGGATCACTTCGTCGTTGTAGAGCGGCGCTTCCTTCACGTTCTCCCAGAGCGTGAGGCCGTTCGCGGTGAGCGCATCGGGATGCGGAATCAGGTTCGCTTCGCCGAGACGCCTCAACACCGCGGGCAAACCGCCCGCGTAGTAAAACTCTTCCATCAGAAAGCGTCCTGACGGTTGCAGATCGACGAGCGTCGGCGTGCCGCGGCCGATGCGCGTCCAGTCGTCGAGTTCGAGCTTGACGCCGATGCGTCCCGCGATCGCCTTCAGGTGAATCGCGGCATTCGTCGAACCGCCGATCGCAGCATTCGCGCGGATCGCATTCTCGAACGCCTCGCGCGTGAGCAGCTTCGAGAGCCGCAAATCTTCCAGCGCCATCTCGACGATACGCATGCCCGACAGATGCGCGAGCACGTAGCGCCGCGAATCGACGGCCGGAATCGCCGCGTTGTGCGGCAGCGTGACGCCGAGCGCTTCGGCCATGCACGCCATTGTCGATGCGGTGCCCATCGTGTTGCAGGTGCCCGTCGAGCGCGACATGCCCGCTTCCGCCGACATGAATTCGTGGATCGAAATCTTGCCCGCCTTGACCTGCTCGCTCAGTTGCCACACGACGGTCCCCGAGCCGATGTCGCGGCCGTGGTGCTTGCCGTTCAACATCGGGCCGCCGGACACGACGATCGCGGGCACGTCGCAACTCGCCGCGCCCATCAGCAACGCGGGCGTCGTCTTGTCGCAACCGACGAGCAGCACGACGGCATCGACGGGATTGCCGCGTATCGCTTCCTCGACGTCCATGCTCGCGAGATTGCGCGTGAACATCGCGGTGGGCCGCAGATTCGATTCGCCGTTCGAGAACACCGGGAACTCGACGGGAAAGCCGCCGGCTTCATACACCCCGCGCTTCACATGCTCGGCGATCTTGCGAAAGTGCGAATTGCACGGCGTTAGTTCGGACCACGTATTACATATGCCGATGATCGGCTTGCCCGCGAACTCGTGATCCGGAATGCCCTGGTTTTTCATCCAGCTCCGGTACATGAAGCCGTTCTTGTCGGCGGTGCCGAACCACGCGGCCGAGCGGAGCTTGGTTTTGGGGGCGCTCATGGCTGTGCTCACTCTGCGAGAAAGTTGTATAAATAGCATGACTATATCGATGACACGTACCGGGAAAACGCTAATCGCAACGTCAAAACAGTCTGCATATAGTTTGTCTATTGAAGTCGGCGCGCGGGCTTCGCAGATCCCAATTACTAGTTCAAACACGCCGCGCTTTCGAATCGCCCTCTCGCACATTGCTCGCATCGTCTTCCGCAACACTGCGGTCTTTCATTCATGAAAGCCGCGTGCGGTCGACATGCCGTGGAACCCAGTATCTGAACGTGATCGACGATGAGTCGACCCATCGACCAACGAAGAAGAGAACGGAGGAAGACATGGCGCAAGATCGGGATGACGACGCAAAAGACAGCAGCCTCATCAGCGCGGGCCGGCGCGGCATCATGCAGGGCGCGGGGCTCGGCGCGGCGCTGTCGCTGCTGGGCGGCGTGACGGGTGGCGGCGGGCTGATCTCGAGCGCGCAGGCGGCCGAAGCGGCGTTCCCGCAGCACAAGAAATGGAAGATCGTGTTCGTCAATCATGTGACGACGAATCCGTTCTTCGTGCCGACGCAGTACGGCATTCAGGACGCATGCGCCATGTTCGGCATGGACTATCAGTGGACCGGCTCGGCCACGTCCGATGCGGGCGAAATGGTGCGCGCGGTGAATTCCGCGATTGCCGCGAAAGCCGACGCCATCGCCGTGCCGATCGTCGATCCGAACGCATTCGACAAGCCCATTCAGGCCGCGCTCGACGCCGGTATTCCCGTGTTCGCTTACAACGCCGACGCGCCGCGCGGCAAGAGCAATCCGCGGCTCGCGTATATCGGGCAGGACCTGTATCTGTCGGGCTATCAGATGGGCGAGCGCATCGCGAGCATGATCGATAGCGGCATGGTCGCGCTCTTCATCGCGACGCCGGGGCAATTGAACATCCAGCCGCGTCTCGACGGCGCAAGCGATGCGATCAAGAAGTCCGGCAAGAAGATCGACATTCAGACCGTCGCGACCGGCGCGACCGTCAACGAAGAGCTCTCGAAGATCAAGTCGTTCTATCTCGGCCACCAGGATCTGAAAGGCATGTTCGCCGTCGATGCGGGCAGCACGCAGGGCGTCGCGCAGGTGATGAAGGAATCGAATCTGCCGTCGAAGGGCGTGCATGGCGGCGGCTTCGATCTGTTGCCGCAGACCATTCAGCTCATTCACGAAGGCTTCCTCGATTTCACCATCGACCAGCAGCCGTACGTGCAGGGCTTCTACACGGTGATGGAAGCGTTCGTGTTCCTCGCGTCGGGCGGGCTCGTCGGTCCGGCGAACATCAATACGGGTCTCAAGTTCGTGACGAAGGATACGGTCGAGCCTTATCTCAACACCTCGACGCGTTATGAAGGCAAGACCACCAAGCCGCAAATCGTGCCGATGAAAGGCGCGATCAAGTCCTGATGAACACGGTGAACGAACCTCGTAAAGCAACCACGCCCGCGCAGACTGCCAGTCCGCGCGGCGCGTGGGCGTCGCATTGGGCGCCCGAGTTGCGCATCCTGCTCGTCGCCGTGCTGCTCGCGGCGTATTTCCAGTTCGTCAATCACGACTTCCTGCTCAGCAACGCGAGCCTCGTCAATCTCTCGCAGTACGTTGCGCCGGTGGCGATCATCGCGTTCGGCGAGATCATGCTGATGATCGGCGGCGATATCGATCTCTCTGCTGGCATGGTGTTCGCGTTCGCGCCGTTCATGATGGTGTTCGCGAACGATGCGGGCGCGCCGATGTGGCTCGCTGTTATCGCGGGACTCATCGCGGCCGCGATCATCGGCTTCGTGAACGGGGCGGTGACGGTCTTTTTGCGCCTGCCTTCGTTCGTGACGACGCTCGGCACGCTCTTTCTGATCAACGGCATCACGCTGACCGTTTCACGCGGCACGCCCGCCGCGACGCCCGGCTCGCCCGAGTTCGCCGCCGTGATGGGCGCGTGGGGCTATAGCGAGATCATCTGGACCGTGGCGATCGCGTTCGTCATGCATGTGCTGTTGCGGCACACGCGCTGGGGTCTGCACACGCAGGCGGCGGGCGCGAACGCGCTCGGCGCGAGCGAGGCGGGCATCCACGTGAACCGGCTTCGGCTCGGCAACTTCGTGATCGCCGCGGTGCTCGCGGGCTTCACCGGCATCCTCGAAAGCTTCCGCATCACGTCGATCGATCCGCAAGCGGGCGGCAACCAGATCATGTTCCTCGCGGTCGCCGCCGCCGTGATCGGCGGCACGCCGTTGACGGGCGGCTCGGGCACGATCGTGGGCGGCCTGCTCGGCGCGGCGGTGCTCGGCATTCTGAGCGACGGCTTCACACTGATCGGCATCAACGCGTTCACGTTCAACATCATTCTCGGGGCCGCGATTCTCGCCGCGATGATCTTCAATATTCACGTCGGACGCATCCGCCGCAAGGGAGCACGGTGATGGCAGAACCGCTAACGGCTCCCGCCGCATCCGCCGATCTCGCACTGCGCGGCGACAACCTCGTCAAGCGCTTCGGCGCGGTCACCGCGCTCGACGGCGTGTCGCTTTCGCTCGGCAAAGGCGAGATTCTCGGCATTCTCGGCGACAACGGCGCGGGCAAATCGACGCTCGTGAAGATTCTCACGGGCTTTCATCAGCAGACGAGCGGCACGCTCTCCGTGCACGGCGAGGAGACGCTGCTCAAGTCCGTCGATCATGCGCGCGCGCTCGGCATCGAATGCGTGTATCAGGATCTCGCCCTCGCGAATTCGCTGTCGATCTATCACAACATGTTCCTCAATCGCGAGATCGTGCGGGGCGGGCCTGCCCGTCTGTTGCGCCTCGTCGATCACAAGCAGATGCGCGAGCGCGCGGCGCAATGCCTCGAGGATATCGGCGTGCATGTGCCTTCCGTCGATCTGCCTGTCGAGCGCTTGTCGGGCGGTCAGCGTCAGGCTATCGCGGTTGCGCGCGCGGTGCATTCGAACGCGAGAATCCTGCTGCTCGACGAACCCCTCGCCGCGATGGGCGCGCGCGAGGCCGCGCTCATCATCGATCTGGTGATGCGCCTGAAGGAGAAAGGCGGGCTTTCGATCATCATGATCATGCACAACTATGCGCAGACGCTCGACATCGCGGATCGCATCATGTTGATGCAGCGCGGACGCGTGACCTACGAGCAGCGCAGCGCGAATACGTCGGTCGCGGAGCTGATGGATATCGTGAGGCGGGAATATCGGGCGATGCGCGCGACGACCGCTGGTTAGACGCCGCGCGCGCCGCATCATGGATTACCGCAACCCCAAGCAACGCAAGAGCATGCACGGACGCATCGTGCAGGAACTCGGCATGCGGATCGTGAGCGGCGGCATCAGGCCGGGCGAGCGTCTGCCCGCCGAGCCCACGCTGTGCGAAAGCTATGGCGTGAGCCGCCCGGTGCTGCGCGAGGCGACGCGCGTGCTCGTCGCGAAGGGGCTCGTCGTGTCGAAGCCGCGCGTGGGCAGCGTCGTGCGCCCGCGCGACGAGTGGCACATGCTCGACCCCGATGTGCTCGTGTGGACCATCAGTCATCTTCCCGAAGGCGAGTTCTTCCGCTCGCTGATGACGGTGCGCCAGATCATCGAACCCGCCGCCGCCGCGCTCGCGGCCATCTCCGCCACCGACGAGGACATCGCGTGTATCGCCGCTGCGTATGAGCGCATGGAAGGCGCGCAAACCGCCGCCGATCTGCTCGATCCGGATCTGGCGTTCCATCGCGCGATCATGACGGCGACGCACAACGACATGCTCGCGTATATCGGCAACATGCTGTCGCTCGCGCTCAGCGAATCGATCAAGCTCACGAGCCGTCATCCGAACACGCACGCGCTGTCGCTGCCGCGTCACAAGGCGATCTTCACCGCGATCGCGAACCGCGATGCGCTCGCGGCGCGTCAGGCGAGCGTCGTGCAGCTCGACAATGCGCGCGCCGACGCCACGTCGATCCTCGGCGGCGCCGCGCTCGAACCGGATCGGCCGCTTTCGGGTTAAAAATTTCCGATTCCGCGCGACCGTAACGTTCGCTTCTCGCGAAACGCGTTCAAGTCTCGTCCATCCCCGCCGTAAACCCTATTGAGACCGGCTTCGACGCGTCTCCTCTTCGCCCCCTTCCGGTAGCACCCTCCTCCGGGCGGTTCATCGGGGCTATTAGACGAGCATTCCACCATCCCTCGCGTCCGACGCGGGATGAAGGTCCGTCATCGGTCCGTCCGCGTTCGCCCGGACGACTCGCGGAACGTGCGCCTACTTCGTGGACATGGATGTTGACCATTTAGTTGTACGTATCTGACATGACGAACTTCGTTCAATCCGGTATTCCGGCTTCGCCCTTCATTCGATGCAGAGCCGTCGCGCTCGCCGCTGCGGCAAGCGTGCTGCTTGCCGCATGCGGCGGCGGCGGTGGCGGCGGCCCTGCTTCATCCTCGGACGCCTCGCGCAGCGGCGCTTCGGCCGTGTCTGTTCCGGAGACGGATCTTCCGGCCTCGGGAACGGGAACGGGAACCGGGACATCGAAGCTCACGACGAGTCCTCCTGCCGCCAACGGCGCCACCGAAAGCACCGCTCCGGCGAGCGACGCGTCATCGCCCGCCGTCGGCGCGCCCGATCCGGTGAGCGGCGCGTCGTCGCCCGCCGTCAGCGCGCCCGATCCGGCCTCCGGCGCCGGCAATACCACGACGCCGCTTTCGACCGTCCGGCCCTTCTACGGCGTGAACGGCCACAACAACGAGGGCGGCGCCTACGATCTCTCCAGCTTCGCGCTGCAGCTTTCGCAGTTGCAGGACCTGGGCGCGAAGCTGTATCGCAACGAGGTGTATAGCCAGGGCACCGCGAACAAGCTCGCGGGCGTCGCTCAACTGATGGCGGCCGGCGGCGTCACCGTGTATCCGGTGATGCTCATGGGCATCGATACGTTCAACAACGAAACCGAAGGCTACAACGCGGGCTTCGCACTCGGGCAGCAGACGGCGACCTCGCGCCATTACCCGTACTACGAAGTCACCAACGAGATGGAAGCGGAACTGCTCATCGGCAATGTGGATGGCGTTTATCCGCAGCAATTCGATGTCGTGAAGTTCAGAATCCTGCGCGGCGTGATTCGCGGGATGATCGCGGGCATCAAGTCGGTGGATGCGTCGGGCAAGATCATCATGGGCGGCGGCACGTGGCTGCACTACGGCTTTCAGAAGATGCTCGCGGCCGGCATGGAGCCCGACGGCAGCATCGGGCATGCGGTCGTCGACTGGGATATCACCGCGTGGCACTGGTACTCCGAGCAGGGCGATATCACCAACGCGTGCGGCGGCACCGGCTGTCATAACGTGCTCGCCGAACTCAAGTCGCTCGGCAAGCCGATCTGGATCAACGAATTCGGCGTGCGCCCGAACTACGGCACCGATCAGCAGATCGCGGCGTATCTCGTCGGCAACCGCATGATGGCGCAGTTCGTCGCGCTCGCATCGACATACGATATCGAATCGATCCAGAGCTACGAGCTATACGACGATCCGATAGGCGGAGAAGGCGCGTTCGGCTTGCTGAGAAACGATGGCTTCACGCAAAAGCCCGCTTACGCCGCATACAAGAGCTTCGTCGCGGCGCATCCTATGTGACGTCCGCGCCTTCGATCATGACGCGGCCATTCTCGATGCGAATCGGAATCCGCCTGAGGCTCGCGCCGAGACAGGGACCATCGACACACACGCCGTCCTCGAAGCGAAACATCGCGCTGTGATGCGCGCACATCAGCAGTCCGCCTTCGTAAGTCCAGAACGCATCCGGTTCGTAGTTGAGCGGTATCGAAAAATGCGGGCACACGTTGCGATACGCCCACACTTCGCCGCCGCGACGCAGCACGAGAACCGAGGGCGCGGCTTCGAGGCCGCCGCCGTCGGGCACGTCGTGGAGCGCGCAGACATCGTTCGATGTGGAATGGCTCACGCTCGTCCTCGCGGGATCAGCACGAAATCGCGCGCCGCGTCGTATCCGCCGTCCTTGCTCACATACTCGATGACGAGCGAGGGCTTCACGCCGAACACCGCATCGGAGTGCACGTAGGGATCGTCGGACGAATAGAGCGCGGTCGTCAGCGACTCGTAGCCGGGCGCGTCGATGCGAAAGTGAATGTGCGCGGGACGCATCGGATGGCGGCCCGTCGCGAGCAGCATCTGGCCGACGGGGCCGTCTGTCGGAATCGGATAGCTCGTCGGCTTGATCGAATGAAATGCGTACGCGCCATCCGCATTCGTGCGAAAGCGTCCGCGCAGATTGCCTTCGGGCTGATCCGGGTCTTGTCCCTCATACATGCCGTTCGGCGCGGTCTGCCAGACTTCGATCAGCGCATCGGCGACGGGCTTTCCGTGCACATCGCTGACGACGCCATGAAAGAACACCGGCTCGCCATCGCTTTGCGCGATGTTCGCGCCGAACGCCGATTCCTTCACGCCATCGCGATAGAACGGGCCGAGCAGACTGCTTTCGGTCGCGCCTTCGTCGTGATGCTGGTTGATGTCGTCGAGCACGATCGAAAGCCCCAGCGTGTCCGACAGCAGGATGAACTCCTGCCGGATGCCGTCGCACTTCTTGCCCGTGGCCGTGAGGAACTCGATGCCTCGCCGCCATTCGTCGTGCGTGAGATTCACTTCGCGCGCGAACGCGTGCAGATGGCGCACGAGCGCGGTGACGATTTCCTTCGTGCGCGCGTCGGCGCACTGGCCGAAGGCTTGCGTGACGTTTTGCGTGAGTGACTCGTTCATGGTCGTCGTCCTTCGTAGGCCGCTTCGAGCAATGCGCGCAGCGGTGCGTGCTCGATCGGCCGCGGGTTCCAGTACGGGCTTTTCAACGCGACATCGACGGCGATATCGATATCGCTTTCCTTCATGCCGATGTCCTTCAGCGCAGTCGGCGCGCCGTTCACGCGCGCGAGTTCGAATGCGCCGATGGCGGCATCGTCCGAGCCGAGTGCGCGAGCGATGCGCTTCATTGCGTCGGGCGCGGCATCGCGGTTATAGGCGAGCGCGTGCGGCAGCACGATGGTATGCGTCTCCGCATGGGGCAGATTGAACGTGCCGCCGAGCGTATGACACAGCTTGTGATGCAGCGACATGCCGACACTGCCAAGCACCGCGCCGCACAGCCACGCACCGTAGAGGCAGTCGCTGCGGGCATCGAGATCGTCCGGCTTCGCGACGACCTTGCCGATGCCCTGCGCGAGCGCGCGAATGCCTTCTTCCGCCATCAGGCTCACGACAGGATTCGCGTCTTGCGCATAAAGCCCCTCGGCGGCGTGCGCAATCGCGTTGATGCCGCTCGTCACCGAGAGCGACGCGGGCAGCGACACCGTGAGTTGCGGATCGTAGATCACGGTCTTCGGCAGCACGCGCATGTCGCGGCCGGTCTTTTTCAGGCCCGCTTCCGTGAGGCCGTAGATCGGCGTCATTTCCGAGCCGGCATATGTGGTCGGCACGGCGAGTATCGGCAGCGACGATGTCAGCGCGATCGCCTTGCCGAGGCCCGTCGTCGAGCCGCCGCCGATGGCGATCGCGCAATCCGCGCCGATGTGCTGCGCATACTCGCGCGCCTCGCGCGCCGTTTCGACCGGCACATGCATCACCGCTTTAGCGAACACGCCGGCCGCGCGATGTCCGATGCGTTCCGCGAGTGCTTCGGCCTGATCGCGCTGCGGCGGCGTCGAGAGGATGAGCGCGCGCCGCGCGCCCAGAAGCTCGATCTCGCGTTCGACATGTTCGATGCTCCCCACGCCGAACACCACGCGCGACGGCATGCCCTGATAGATGAACGATTGCATGATTCCCGGTGCGCTCAGCGCGGATAGTAAGGCGGAATATTGGCGTCGACATTCACCCATACCGACTTCGCCTGAGTATATTCGCGCATCACTTCGAAGCCCATCTCGCGGCCATAACCGCTCGCGCCGACGCCGCCGAAGGGCGATCCCGGACTCACGCGCTTGTAGCAGTTGATCCATACCATGCCGCTCTTCAATTGCCGCGCGAAGAGATGCGCGCGTTGCAGGTCGCGCGTCCAGAGGCCCGCGCCGAGGCCGTATTCGGTGCCGTTGGCGATCGCGAGCGCTTCTTCATCGCTCTTGAACGTGCTGACCGCGACGAACGGACCGAACACTTCTTCCTGCGCGACGCGATCGGTCGGCTTCGCCTGCACGATGGTCGGCTCGACATAGCAGCCGTTCGCGAGCGCGGCGGCGTCCGGCGCCTTGCCGCCCGCGAGCACGCGTCCGCCCTGCTCGCGCGCCACATCGACATAGGACAGCACGCGGTCGCGATGCATCTGCGATGTGAGCGGGCCCATTTCCGTCGACGGATCGAGCGGATCGCCGATGCGGATCGAGCGCGCCAGCGACGTGAAGCGCTCCAGCAGGTCATCGGCGATCGACTCGTGCACGATCAGTCGCGATGCCGCGATGCACGCCTGTCCCTGGTTATGGAAGATGCCGAACGCGGAGCCTTGCACGACGGCATCGATATTGGCGTCGCCGAACACGACATTCGCGCCCTTGCCGCCGAGTTCCAGTTGCACTTTCTTCAAATTGCCGCTCGATGCCTGCACGATCTTGCGGCCCACCGCCGTCGATCCGGTGAACGCGACCTTGCCGATCTCCGGATGCTCCGCGATATATTGCCCCGCGACATGCCCGAGCCCCGGCAGCACATTGACGACGCCCGCCGGAAAGCCGACTTCGGCCATCAGTTCGGCGATGGCGAGACTCGACAGGGGCGTGAGTTCGGCGGGTTTCATCACGACGCAATTGCCCGCCGCGAGCGCGGGCGCCATCTTCCAGCTCGTGAACATCAGCGGAAAATTCCACGGCACCACTTGCCCGACGATACCCACCGGCTCGCGCGTCAGATAGTTGAGAAAGCCCGCTTCCACCGGAATCACCGAGCCTTCGAACTTGTCCGCCATGCCGCCGAAGTAGCGGAACGTCGCAGCCGTGCGCGGCACGTCGAGATTGAGCGTGTCGCGGATCGGGTGGCCCGTGTCCATCGATTCGAGACGCGCGAGTGCATCGGCGTTGGCTTCGATGGCGTCGGCGAGTTTCAGCAGCAGGCGTCCGCGATCGGCGGCGGCCATATTGCTCCATTTCGGAAACGCTTTTTTCGCGGCTTCTACTGCGCGATCGACGTCCTCGCGGCCGGCCATCGAGACTTGCGCGATCTCGCTGTTGTCGTGCGGATTCAGGGTCGCGAGCGTTTCGCCGGAAAGGGCGGGCACGAAGCGGCCATCGATGAAGAGTTGCGTTTGCATGTCTTGCTCGTGTCGAAAATTGAAGACGAAACATTCCCGCGACGCCCTATGAGGGCGCCGACGTGTCGAAGAGGAACGCAGAGAGTGTTAAAGCGCGACCGGATACGGCGGCAGTTCGCCGCTTTCGTAGCGCTTGGGCAGATCGGGCGTCGCGTTCTCCCAGACGAGCAGCATCGAGCGCTTCTGCGAGTAGCCCTTGTGGCGGATGTCGGCGGGCATCGCGGCGATATCGCCGGCGTTCATTGTGATGCGCGCGCGCGGCTCGCCGGTGTCCTTGTCGGCCACGTCCCAGATGATCTGATCCGACAGTTGCAGGAACCACTCGACGCGGTCGTTGCCGTGAAAGACCGGCAGCACGAATTCCTCGGTCGTCGGGCAAAAGAGGCTTTGCTTGCACACTGACGTAACCGACGGATTCCACGTCACGTCCGAACGCGACAGATACTTGAACAGGCTGAACGCGTGCAACTGACCTTCGAATCCAGGCTCGGCGTGAATTTCCGGCTCGTCCTGCGATACGTCCGCGAACTGGCGATTCACCGGGAAGTCGTCGCGCAGCGGCGAGTCGCCTTCGAGGCCGGGCATGCGCTTCGTCGCAATACGCGTGCGATCGATCGCCGCGATGTTGTCGCCGTGCTTCGCGCCGAATGCCGAGCCGGTTTCCTCGGGCGCGGCGAAAGGATCGAAGCCTTCGTTGACCCAGTCCTTCAGAATCGCCTTGAAGGTCGCCATGATGATCGGCGTTTCGAACTGCTGCGTGTAATCGACGCCCGCCTCGCGGAAGCTCGCGTTATACGCGCCGGCGTACATGTCGACCTTGCCGTAGTGATTGCGCGTGCCGATCACTTCGTCGAAATTGACCCAGCCGTAGAAGAAGCCCCATGCGACGTCGCGCATCATCGCGCGCAGGAAGTCGTCGGCGTGCATCTGATGCGAGCGCGTCTGTCCTTGCGCCGGCCATTTCACGGTGACGAAGTATGCGTCGCGGCTGAATTCGAAATCGCCCAGCTTGAACGTGCGATAACCGGTGTTCGCATCGGGGTCGGTCGCGACGACGCTTTGAAGGAATGCTGCGTGATCCATGATGGTGTGCTCCGGATGTTTGAAAGAAGTTGGCGTATGCGTGTTCACTGAATGCAGATCTCGGCCCACTTCTCGACCGATGCCGAACCGATGATCGTCTGCACGAGCAGCACGCCGGTCTTTCGCGCTTCGAAGCGATACGCCGCGCCCGCTGGCAGCAATGCCTGATGACCGCGACGCAGACGCACGAAACCCATCTTCTGGCCCGAAGGTTCGCCTTCGAGCTTCACCGTGCCTTCCACGCCTTCGCTGACGAGCGCGCCATCGGAAGGCTTGATGAAGTGCACGTCGATTTCGCCGTCGAGCGCGACCACGAATTCATCGTGCGATGCGCTGAACCACGGCGACACGCCTTCCGCGCGCAAGGTTTCGATCACGTACTTGAGGTTCTTGCCGACGACCACTTTTTCGTAGGGCGCGGCGTGGCTCGCGACTTCGAACACGTTGGACATCACGTAGTGCGAGGCCTTGCCCTTGATGACTTCGATGGTGCCCTTGCGATAGTTATCGAGGCTGCCGAGTTGTGTCTGTTGCATGTCTGTCTCCATGTCTGCGTTCACGTTCGCGGTGTCGCGCTGGAATCAAGATTAGGGCTGCGAGCGGCGCGAGGCAATGAATCGAGGTTCGCGTTTGCCGAACGATGCGTGCTCGATCGCGGCCCTAGGGAAAGTACTTACTTCTGCGCCTGTTTATCCGCGAGCCACGGATAGCGCTGCGTGTCCGCGCCTTCGTAGTCGGGATCGAGATAGATGAAGCAGCGCTGGATCTTGAAGTCGCGGATCTCGAATACGTCCGTCCAGCGGCCCGCGTGCGTGACGCCCGCGCGCCACTCGACGCCGCATTTCGTCGCGCCGTAGCTCGTGCCTTCGACGACCACCGTATCGCCCTGCTGGATCACGTTCAGATACGCGAGGTCGTGCTTGAACTTCGCGACGATGGAGCCGAGATCCGCGAAAAGCTGTTCGAAGGCCGTGCGGCCTGTCGCGATGCCCCACTTCGGGAAATAGACTTCGGCGTTGTCGTCGAACAGATCGAAAAATGGTGCGCCGCGATCGAGCCTGCGCAGATACTCGAGCGCAATGGTCTTGCGTTGTTCGTCGGTCATGGTGATGGGATTCATGCTTTCGTCTCCAGTTGTCCAGTTCAATGCAGCGTGCGCAGATAAACGATGATCTTCTGGCGACGCGCTTCATCGCCTTCGAAGTAGGTCATCGCGTTGCCGGGTGCGACGGATTGCGTATCGGTGAGCCAGGCGTCGAGCAGCTTGTCGTCCCAGACCTTGCCCGATGCAGCCGCCTTCATGCCCGCCGAATACTTGAAGCTCGGGTCGGACGCCATCGGCTTGCCGACGATCCCGAAGAGATTCGGCCCTTGCCCGTTCGGCTCGCCCTTGCCGAAGGTGTGGCATACGGCGCAGTTGTTCGTCGTGAGCTTCTTGCCGAGCGCGACGGGGTCTTGCTGTGCATGCGCCGTTGCGCTGACGAGCGCGAGCATCGCCAATAGATTAGTCATCCGAATCATAATTGAACTCCGCTAGCGGATTGCGCCGCACGATAAGCAAACGCGAGGATCGGTCCGAGCGTGCCGCCGCCCGCCCAGTAAGCCCGCGCGGACGCCGACGCGACGCAATTGCCGACGCCGTACAAGCCCTTGATCGGCTCGCCGCGTGTATCGAGCACCTGTCCGTGCGAATTGGTTTTCGGGCCGCCCTTGGTGTCGAGATTGCCCGCCACGATGAGCGCCGCGTAGTACGGCCCCTTCGCGCTCAGCGGATACATCGTCTCGTTCTTCTGATCCGCTTTCTTCGATACGGTCCCGTTGAACAGCTTCTCGACGATGCGCTCGCCGCGATGAAAGTCCTGATCCACGCCCGTCTTCGCGAAGCCGTTGAAGCGTTTGATCGTCGCGTCGAGATTGCGCACGAAGTCGTCGGAGAGATCGGCGTTGCCGAGCGCGCTCTTGTACTTCGCCATGCGTGCGCGAATCGCATTCGCCAGTTCCGCGAGCGTATTGCCGCGCAGCACGTGACGGTCGTTCGAACCCTTCGGCACGATGAGACTGCCGTAGTCATCGCTCGCGCAATGGTCCTGCGCCTGCTGGTCCCAGATCGAAATGAGCGTGAGATTCGGATACTCGCCCTTCGCGCCGTCCCATTCGGAAAACGTCGCGCAGACCTCGTTGTACGCGAGCTTTTCGTTGACGACGCGCTTGCCGTACTTGTTCACGTAGAGCATCGAATCGCCGGTCGGCGTGAAGATGCCGGAGAGCGAGCCGTCTTTCGCGATGGCCTTGTCGAGCGAGATCGGCGCCATCCACGAGTAGTTCATGTTGCGCAACTGCACGTCGAGCGCGCTCGAAATGCGCACGAAATCACCTTCGTTGGTGGGCGCGGCGCAACCGCCATACACCGCGCCATGCAGGAAGTTCTTGCGCAATTCGGGATCGTGCGTGAAGCCGCCGGTCGCGAAAACCACCGCCTTTTTGGCGCGCACACGAAAGAACTCGCCCTCTTCCGTCAGCGATTCGACGCCGATCACCGCACCCGCTTCATCGACGAGCACCTTCTGCACGCGATAACCCGTCTTGATGTCGATGCCATCGCGCCGTGCCGCGGCGCTCATCGTGCGGATCGCGACGCGCCCGCCATCGGACATGCTCGGCAAGCCGTCCTTCGGAAACAGCACGCGGCCGCGCGGCGCCTTGTCTTCGGGCAGTTCGGCCCAGTAATCCGGCACCGCCGCTTCATGCCGATACGGCAGCGCGCCCTTGCTCGCGAGCAGTTCCGCCGCCGGCGACGCGCTGTCGTAGATCGCCTCGCACATCTCGTACTCCCAGTCCGAGAGGCCGAGCTTCGGCAACGCAGGATCGTATTGCTCGGGCCGCGACAGGCGCGCGACATAGCGCATGTAATCGGCCTTCGGATCGGCGATGCCCGCGCGGCGCATCGGCTCGTTGTTCGGCACCCAGTACCAGAACGCGGCCTTCGCAGCCGTGCCGCCGACACTGCCCGCCTTCTCCAGAATCACGACGCGATTGCCGAGCCAGCGCGAGAACAGCGCGCATGGCAGGCCGCCGCCACCGCCGCCGCATACGACGACGTCGTATTGCGCATCGAACTTGGTCTCGCTCGCGGCGCGCGCGGTCAGCGACACCGCGCCGAATGCGGCCGCCGCTGTCCCGGCGCTCGCGGCCTTGATGAAGTTGCGCCGCGATGCGGCGGGAAGCTTGTTCGTCTCACTCATGTTCGTCTCCATCGTTTGAATGTGCTCACCAGTAGTGCCACGCCTGCACGAGGATTCCGTTGGTGAGCGTGGTGTTGCGCCCCGAAACCGAGTGCTGGTACTGGATGGAAAGCTGGTCGTACATCTTCTGGTGCAGGAACGGCAGACTGTTCGGCTTGAACTGGAACAGGACGCCCAGTCCCACGGTCGTTTCGCGGCTCGCGCTGTTCGAGAGCGGCATCGATGCGGTCTGGTTGAACGTGCCGCCGCTCGTCTGGTAATCGAGACCGACGAACGGAATCGCGAAGGGGTTATCCGGCGGCGAGATGCTGTAGCCCACGCGCAGGTTCAGATGAAACGTGTTGCCCGGACTCAGGTCGTCCTGACCCGAGCGCAGCGTACGTCCGCGCAAAATGCCGCCGAGCAGCAGATCGACGTTCACATGCCCGTACCAGTCGTCGTAGAAGACGGATGGCTAGAACGACCACGTATTCGTCGATACTTCGTTCTGTCCGATCGGCACCTGCACGTAGGCCTGAAAGCCGAGCGTCGTCGCGGGCGCGGGGTTGTACCAGACAAGACCGCCGATGAGCGGATCGCCGATGCCGCTCGCCGAGAACTGCGAGCCCTGCGTGCGAATTTCGGGCAGCGTGATGCTCGCGTTGAAGCCGACATGCGGCAGCGACGGCACTTTCCAGTAGTGAATGAACGTCGAGAGCCCGACGAACGTGTTCGTGCCCGGACCCGCGACCTGATTGCCGTGCGAATCGAATGCGCGGTTGTCGTGATTCCATTCGAGGTTCTGGCCGAAGGAATCGTACGTGCCTTCGAAGTCGCTGCTGAACTGCCAGGTCTGCGGCCGGTCCGTCGCGAAGGGAATGCCCGAAGCGTGCGCCGTCATCGAGCAAACCGCACCGAGCACGGCGAGCGCGCAAGTGCTCCGCCTTCGAATCGTCTTTCGTGTGTGCCGTTTTTGCATCGTCGTCTCCGTCGTTCGTGTCGTATGAGCGAACGTTACGAAGACGCGGCGTGCGGGTCTTTCAGGTTTCGCGGATTACAGATTCCGGGCGGCTTGCTGACGGATCCGGGTTTACACCGGGACGCAAAGCGCGCACGCGGCGTTCGCGAACGGCGACCCATCGCGCGTGCAAGGGCTTCCCGCGCGCATCTATACTCGCGTGAACAGCGGCGTCCGATGGTCGATGGCAAGCCGCGCAAAACACGGAGACACGATCATGAGCGCCATCGCCGCGCCCGCCCGCATCGACCGCTTCAGCGCGGTCAAAGGCGTTCCCGGACTCGAATACTGCATCTCGGGCCCGCGCCCCTATTCGCTGGAGCTGAGCAATTCGTCGGACATGATCTGCCTTTTGCTCGGCACGATCGTCTCCGATACGCGCTACGACGACGGCCCCGCAGCGCCCTTCACGTTTCGCGCGGAAACGGCCGCCTATCATCCGCGCGGCGGCAGCATGCGCATCGATGCGCACGACGTGCGGCATGGCTTCATCGCGTTTCGTTATGCCGATGCGTTCGTGAATCGCATCGCCGATCGCAGCACGGAGCCGCTGCGCCGCGCGGGCAGCCGCAGCAATCTCGGCGCAGATTCCATCCGGCACCTCGTGCGCTATGCGCGCCAGAAAGCGCCCGGCGAATCGGGCAAGGTCGATCCGTGGGAGTTGCAATGCGTCGCCACGCTCGCGTGGATCGAAACGACGCGGCATCTCGAACGCGCGTCGCGCGAGCGCAAATCCGCGCTGACGGACGCCGGATTCGCCACGCTCGAAACGTATGTCGCGGATAACATCGACCAGAGTCTTTCCTGCGCCGATATCGCCGCCGAACTCGAACTGCCCGTGCGCGCCGTCTTCGATGGCGTGAAGGCGCGCACCGGTTATTCGCTGTATCGGTATGTGCTGGAAAAGCGCATCGGCGCTGCTGCGCGCATGCTACGTTCAGGCGATGCACCGCTCGTCGATGTCGCCGCCGCGTGCGGATTCTCGTCGCAGCAACACATGACGGCGCTCTTTTCCGAGCGGCTCGGCACGACGCCGCTGCGTTACCGGAACGGCGCGGCCTAGCGACGAAAACAGGAGGAAGCATGGACCTCTTCATGTCGATGGAGGCCTTCGTGCGCGCAGCCGAAGCGCAGAGCTTCGCGAGCGCGGCGCGTCAGCTCGGCGTGGCGAAATCGGTGGTCACGTCGCGCGTGAAGCAGCTCGAGGAGCATTTCGGCGTCGCGCTGTTTCATCGCTCGACGCGTGCGGTGCGGTTGTCGGAAGTCGGCGAAACGTACTATCGCGATTGCCTGCTGCTCGTCTCGAAGGTGGGCGAACTGTCGGGCCGCGCGAGCGAGCAGACGCAATCACTGTCGGGCACGCTCAATGTCCATGTGCTGCCGGGCTTCGCGCTCGGGCATTTTTCTCAGGCGCTGATCGCGTTTCGCGAGGCGCATCCGCGTATCGAGTTCGTCGTGACGGTGAACGATCGCGTGATCGATCCCGTGCAGGAAGGCTTCGATCTCGCGCTGCAGATCTATCCGCCTGCATCGAATCTGCTCGTCGAACGCAAGCTCTTTCCGGTGCGCGGCGTGTTGTGCGCGACGCCCGCGTATCTGAAGGAAGAGCCGGTGATCGAGACGCCGCTCGATTTGCTGCGTCACGATTTCGCGCGTTACGCGCACTATCCGTGGGGCGACAACTGGCCGCTCATGAAGGGCAACGAGTGTTATGAAATCGCGCTCAACGCCGTGTTGAAGACGAACAGCGTGCATCTGCTGCTCGAATTTGCGCGCGCGGGCGCGGGTGTCGTCTATCTGCCGACGATGGTCGCCGCAAGCGATCTGCTCGAACGCCGGCTCGTGCGCGTGCTGCCCGACTACGCGGCGCCGCCGCTGTGGTTGAGCGCGGTGTATCCGACATCGCATCGCTCGACGACGAAGGTGAAAGCCTTCGTCGATTTCCTGCGCGAGCGCTATCTGAGCGAGCCGCAATGGGACAAGGCGCTCGGCATTTCGCCGCCCGACGACGAAGAGCGCAATGTCGATGAAGAACTGGGCGACGTGTGAAGCGTCGCTAAAGGATGTAAAGCCACGCGAGCAACGTGACGATCGAAAGGAGCGTGGTCATCGAGATGACTGCGCCGACGACGCTTTTCTCGACGTCGTATTCCGAGGCGAGCACGTAAGCGCTCTTTGCAGTCGGCACGGCGGCGCACACGACCGCGGCGATGGTCGCGGTGTGGCCGAGTCCGCTCGCGATGCACAAGAGGTACACGACGAGCGGCACGATTGCGAGTTTGAGCGCGGTCAGAAGCGCATAGAGGTTCACGCGTCCGCGCAACTCGCTCAAGCTCAGATCGAGTCCGATGGCGAAGAGCGCGCACGGCGTCAGCGCTTCGCCGAGTATCGTGAGAAACGAAGCGACCGGCGCGGGCAGCGTCAATCCGCCGATCGACCACAGCAGTCCGCAGATCGTTGCGAGAATCACGGGATTGGTCGCGATCTGGCGAACGAGCGCCGTCACGTCGATCTTGCGCGACGCATCGAGACGGCCGATTTCGATCAGCACGACAAGCACGGGAAACATGATCGCGCCGACGAACACGGTCGCGACCGCCGCCGCGAGCACACCGGGCTTGCCGTAGAGCGTCTTGAGGATCGGCAGCGCGACGAAGCCCGTATTGGTCATCGACACCGCGGCGGCAAGCATCGCGCTCGACGCAAGACTTGCACCGCGTGCGATTCGCGCGACGAGCAGCACGGCGGCGAAGCAGATCATCGAGCCGCCGCCGAACGCCGCGAGAAAGCGCCATTCCAGCAGCGAATGCAAAGACTCGTCGGCGATGGTCAGGAACACCAGCGTGGGCATTGCGACGTAGTACGCGAAGCGCATCAGCGACGGCGCCAGCGCATGCGGCATGTAGCCCGAAACGCGCGCTACCCATCCCGTCAGGATGATGGCGAAGATCGGAAGAATCATGCCGGCAAGATGCATGGCGGGCTCCGATGTAGGTGAAGCGCCCGGGCACGATGGCCCGTTTCTGAATGCGCACCATTATCGGAGAAAAGCGTCGCGCGACTCGCGATCTTGCGCAGTCGCGCGATGGCGAACGTCAGTGGCCGCTCAGCAGCGTGCGTGCTTCGTCACTTGAAAGAAGGCCTCGTGCCTTGCGATTCGCGGCGCTCGCGGCATACACATCCTGGCGCGCATGTGTGATGCCGAGCGGCGCGAAACCGTTGGCCGGATTGAACGCGAGCTGGCCGATGCGCGTTTCTTCATCGGCCGATGGCGGCGCATCGATTTCCAGCTCGCCGATCATGACCACGTCCGACTTCCATGCGACGGATGCATCATTCACCGGCGTCGTTTCTTCGTCGATGAAGAATTGCAGGCCGAGCTGCCACTTCACCGGACGTTGCTCAAGCCGATTGAATATGTCGGCGCGCAAGTAGTTATCGCCATGACGCTCGGCGTTCGTTCCGGCAGGCGTCGACGGGTGCGGGTGAAGCGAGTATTTGATCGCGGCCCGCCCGAGTTGCACGACCGATCCCCAGTAGTGTTCGGTCGCCACGCTGCCGACGTGATGCGCCTTGGTTTCCTTGAAGAGGATCGCCAGAATGCGCGCGCCCTCGACGGGCCCGAGCCGCGCCATCATCATCTCCCGCAAGCCCTGCGCGATGCCGCTGACCGTTCCCTCGGCAAGCAACGCGACGATGATATCGGCCACCGCCATGAATTGCGCCGCATCGCGGGCATGCGAGCGGCCGCCTTCGTTCGTCATCAGCAGATCGGTTTCGACGCCTTGCTGCGTGAAAAACTTCAGCGCGATGCCGCGAACATCGGATGACGTATCGGCCTGCGGGCACGGCTGGCCGTTGGAGATGCGGCACGCGACGCGATACGTGGCCGGCCCCGCCGACGCGAACGGTCCGAAGCGCGCGGCCTCGGGAATGTCGTCTGCAATGCGAAGCGTGCCGAACGCACCGAGCAGTTGCTTCTGATGCTGTGCGCGGTCGATCAGCCCGTTCAGGCCCGTGTGGCTGCTGGCCGCGAGCTTCGTCTGCTGCGTGCCGATCGCCGTGACGAGCATGGCGAGCGTGGTCGCATCGTCGAGCTTGTCGGACCAGCCGGTGCCGTCGCTGATTGATTGAGTGAAGCTCATGATTCACCTCCGTTCGCGCTTCGATTGAAAGCGCGCATTTAAAGTCTAGTTGCGTTATCTCACTCGCGACCCGGCATCGCGCCGGCAGCAAGACTGCCGTCGGCGCGTGCGGCGAAGTAGCGGTAGATATCGTCGATATGATTCTCGATCAGCGGATTGCCGCGGTATGAAGGCATGCCCATTTGCGGATTGCCGTCGAGAATCGCGGCGATGAAACGCTCGCGGCTCTGCGTGCGCGCAAAGCCGACGATCGACGGCGCGGCGAGTCCCTCGTGATCCTTGCCATGACAGCGCGCGCAGTCGGCGACACGCACCGCGCGCCATCCATCGGCGAGCGCGGCGTCGGGACCTTGCGTCTGCGCATGCGCGGATAGCGACGCGCCGACCATGCACGCAATCAAGCACAAAATCGAGGGTCGCGTCACGAGGACCGCTCAATGTTTGCGATCGGCCAGCCGGCCGACGTACTTCCAGCCCTGATCGCGCATCCACACATAGGTGAAACCCGTCGGGCCGTCGATGAAGACGGTCATCGGACGCTCGCCGGCGGACGCTTCCTTTTGCGGTTCCGCCGATGCAGGCGTAATGCGCGCTTCCGTGGGCTTGAGACGGGCGTCGCGATCATCGAGCCGCCAGCCGTCTTCATCGGCGTAGATCAGGCGCGATGTTCCACCCGACGGCGTCTGAACGGTGAGCGTGAGCGGACCGCCGTCGACGGCGATAAGGCGTGCGTCTGCATCGTCCGTGCCGGTCGCGGCGAGGCTCGTTTCGCATGTCGCGCCGAACGCCGCCAGGGTGATCGCGAGGAACATCGCGTACTTCGTCAGATGGGGTCTCATTTCGGTACCTCCTTGCTGGCCGCGTGACAGCGGCTGTCCAGATGGGCTCATGCATAGAGAACGAACGTGGCCTCGACGAATGTGAAGCCAGGAAATCCGCGAGCGTCGGCAATAACTGAGCGTCGCGCATGCCGCGCGTTCTGGCCGCTTCGCCGCAGATGGGAGTTTGTCGTGTGGAGAACCCACGCGTGGCCGATGAGTGGCCGTCTTGTGATGGGCTCTACTATCGACCGAACGATCGTCGGGAAAAACCACGCATCGGGAGGGGCGGCACCCCGCCATCGGGGGACTGCGAATGGACGGGAACGGACTGGAGGAAGGAATGAGATCGAAGGCGTCCCCGGCGCCTTCGGTAGGCACTACAGAAACTCTGCCTTATTGACCGCTATAGATATTGCAGCTCAGTCCCGGCGTGCAGAGCTGAGTCGTGCTGCCCGTCCAGACATCGCGCGACGCGCTGCCCGACTTGCTCATCGACATCGCTCCGCCATAGCTCGAATCGCTCGTTGCGGTGCTGCTGTCTTGCGCGCTTTGCTGCGTGGCGCTGCCCTGTGCGGGCGACATCTGCGTGTCTTGCGCCTGGGCGAAAGTGCTCATCGCGAAGATGCCAGCGGCCGTTGCTGCCAATAGATAATTTGCTCTCATCGCCATCACCTCTTAAATCATTAATCAATTGAGGACTGCAAGCTTGCGACGAGCTTGCGGGCATACATGCACGGACCCGGTCGGGCGCGAGGACGGTGCGCCTTCCAGGCTTCTGATCGAACGTGAGGGTTGGGGCCTGTAGGCTCCGAGGAAGTGCGAAGCTTGTAGCACGCACTCCTTACCCTATACCGTGAATCGGAAAAGTAAATTCCCGATCGAAGCGCTCCTTTGCTCTTGCGCGTGACGAGCTCGTTGCGAACGGGCTTGCTTTAAGCGGGCTGCGATATCACCGATATCCGGAACTTTCGGGGAGCATGCATTTCGAAGCGGACTTCCGGTTTTGCTATATTGGTTTTCCCTCTCGTGAGTTTCTGGCAATGCGTGTCGGCCGACCTGTCAAACCGCTTCCCCATCCGAACTGCGACTATTGCGGCGCGCCCGCAACGTTGACGCGTGCGGGCGATGAAGCCTATCCGTATCGCGACGATCACGGCCCGCTGTGGATGTGCGCCGATTGTCAGGCGTGGATCGGCATTTTTCCGCGCAGCACGCGCAACGTCCCGCTCGGCCGTCTCGCCGATGCGCGATTGCGCGATCTGAAAGTGAAACTGCATGCGGCGCTCGAACCGCTCGTGCAGGCCAAGGTCCGGCGCGACGGCTGCAACGTTTTTGAGGCGCGGTCCAAGGGAATGAAATGGCTCGCGCAGACGATCGGCGTCGAGCCCGACAAGTGCAGCATCCACACGCTCGACGCCGACCAGTGCGAGCGCGCGATTGCGGTCGTCGAACATTTCGCACAGGAACGCGGTCAGCACCCTTCAGATTCCGCGATCGATGAACGTTAACCTGAGAAGGTCAACCATCGATGCTCGCATGTCACGCACTCTTCCCTTCCAGCGCTCGCCTCAGGCGACGCGCGCGCGGCTCAGCAAGGCGCAGCTGCTTCCCATTCCGCGCGCGGTGGCAGACGAGCTCGCGCTCGCGGCCCATATGTCGCTGACGGCCTTGCGTTCCGGTTCGCCGGATATCGCGCCCGCGCAGCACATCACCGAGGCGATGTATCTCGCCAAGTTCCTCGCGGAAGCGGGCCACGGCGACTTCTCGCACGACGAGCTGCTTCGCGCGGATCAGACGATGGCCGCCGTGTTCGACGCCGGCCGCACGTCCGGTTCATGGACGCTCGCGGCGGAAGATTTCGACCGGCTCGCCGCGATCGTGTCGCTTTACGATCATCAGTTGCGGCGCGCGTCGATGGGTGCGCTTTCCGTCGCGAGCGATCGGCTCGAACGCTTCAAGGCGGGCGAACCTTATCAGCCGCTTCCGACGCGCAAGTCGGCGCCGCTCTGACGCTACCCGCTCGCCTCGTCGTCAGAAGGCGGTCCGCAAGCCGATCATCACGCTGCGGCCGCCTTCGGGCGCGATGTCGCGCACGACCGAGCTCGCGTAGCGCACTTCCTGATTCGTCAGGTTCTGACCGCGCACGTAGGCGAGCCAGTTCGTCGAGCCGAAGCGGAACTTGTACGTCAGGATGACGCCGAGCGTCGTGTAGCTGGCGGTCGGCAGGTCGTTTTCGGGAACGCGATGCTGCGCCCACGCATGAACCAGTTCGGTTCTTGCGCCGTACGGTCCGTAGGCGTAGTCGAGCGCGAGCGTCGCGCGCAGCGGTGAGATGCGCGGCAACGCCTCGCCGGTATCGAGATTGCGCGCGTGCGTGTAGTCCGCGACGAATTCGACATCGAGACGCTGCGCGCCCTTATCGAAGACGCGCCAGGTGCCGTCCAGCTCCACACCGTAGAACTCCGCGCGCACGCCGCGATAGACCGCTTCGTTGAGCGCGTCGTCGGTGCCGGGCGCGACGGGTTCGTCGTCGTCGTTGACGAGGCGGCCTGTATTGAACTCGGTCAGGTAGTTGCGAAAACGGCTGTAGAAGACGCCCGCGCTCGCCTTGTTCGGGCCGCTCGCGAAGCGCAACGACAGATCGGTCGATATCGCTTTTTCCTTCTGCGCGTCGGGGTTGCCGATCAGATATTGGCCTGTCGCATCGTGCGGGCCGTTCGAGTAGAGCTCGTAGTAAGTGGGCGCGCGCTCCGTGTACGCGATATTGCCGGCCAGGCTCCAGGCCGCGTTCAGTTTGAACAGCGCGCCGGCGGAGATGCTGCCCGCGTTGAAATCGCGCCTTGGCGAGCCGGCGAATTTTTCATTTCCGCCGGACGTCGGGTCGATGTTCACGTGTTCGTACCGTGCGCCGATGCTCAGCTTGAGCGCATCGGTGACGGTCCACTCTTCGAGACCAAAAAGCGCCGCGTTGGTCGTCTGCGACGTGGGCACGAGCGCTTCGTCGCCGAGGGCCGAGAACGTGTTCTGACTCAATTGCACGCCGATCGCGCCGTCGAGCGGGCCGATTTTCTTGTGCCGCGCCTCGATGCGCGCCTCGTAGCCATGATTGCGGAAGGTCGTGCCGGTCTCGCCGTTGTCGATTTCCTTGTGCTCGTAATCGGTATAGGCGAAGTTGAACTTCAACTGGCTGAAGGGTCCCTGAAGATTGCGAATTTCGGATGCAGCCGCGACGTGGTCCTGATGCATGCGTAGACGCACGTCGTCCTCGGCGACCGAACCATAGTTCGCGTCGTAACCGTTGTAGCTGATGCCCGCGTAGCCGTCCGCCCACGTGTACGACGAGCCGACGGCGCCGCCGTGCCATCGGCCGTCGCTGTTCGGAATGCTGCCGTAGGGTTGCGGGACATCGGGTCCGTCGATCGCGCGCTGGCGATCGGAATGTGCGAATCCGGGGATGCGTTCGTTGCTCGTTTCGCGATCGAAGGCATCGACGTGGAACGCGAAGCGTCCGTTGCCGCCCTCGACTTGCGCGGCACCGGCGCGGGCATCGTTGGCGCCGCCGTAGCTGGCATCGACCTGGCCCGTTACGCCTTCGATCGATTCCCGCGGAATGCGGTTGTCGATTGTGTTCACTACCCCGCCGATCGCGTTGCCGCCGTAGAGTAAGGCGGCCGGTCCGCGCACGATTTCCACGCGTTCCACGGACAAGGTCTCTTGCGGCACGGCGTGGTCGTATGAAAGCGACGATGCGTCGAAAGCCGCGACGCCGTTTTGGAGCAGGCGGATACGGTCGCCGTCCATGCCGCGGATGATCGGTCGGCCGACCATTGGGCCGTAGGTTGTCGTGGAGACGCCGGGTAGACCGTTGAGCGTTTCGCCTAGGGAATTGGCGTCTCGCAAGGCGAGTGCATTTCCTTCTGGCGCGCTCGTTGGAGATACCAAAGTGTTCGCGCCGAGTGGATTGGCGGTGACGAAGATCGGCGGGATCGGGGTGTCTTCGATCGCGTTCGTTTGGGCTCGGACGGGTGATGTGAGAAGGAGCGCGGTCAGGGTTAGGAGTTTTGAGCCGGGCGTGGTCGGGTTAGGTTCGCTTTTGTTTGCTTTCATGTAACGTTATAACGTTTCTGATACTCATTAAATAGACACGGTCGCCCAGCGCCGTCCAGGGGATTTGTGATGATATAACGTATCATAGATTTCTGCCCACTACTGGGTGAGAGTTAGCGCATGCGACGATTACGCGCTCCAACCCAGTCAATACAAAATCTGTATCATTCGTTACGAATGATCGTTTCTGCAGCTATTCGAGCGGCGACTCCTTCCCCGTCGAACCGAGAAGGACACGTAGCACCACACGTCGGGCGTTATCCGTGAAACAAGTTACGAAAACGGATGTAACTCATTGATTTTAAATTTATAAATTGGTGAAAAATTTTATGCCGCTTGTTTCACGGAAGGAAGATGACTGGCGGAATTCGAATCGGATCTGCGCGAGGCGGCGGTGCGATGCATTCAGCGAGACGTCCACTGGCAATCGATTCATCGTCGCGCTGCGCGGCCGCCGCGTGTCTTTGTGCGAGGGCAAGGGTGTGCGGCGGACTCTTTCCGCCGTCACAACACGATTGAAAGCGGTCGGTCCGCCGATGAAGGGATGTGTCTCAGACTGTTGCGCATCTGGCAGCGAGTTGTGCCCATGAACTGCCTGCAATTACTCCAAATTTTCGTACGTGCGCGTCATAAGCAATGGGGACATTTCAGCAGTGGTCTGGGGTCTCCAACCACGCTCCATATTGCCTATGCATTCACATCTGCCTCTGCGGGACGCCTTCTGCTGTCGATCTAATTTTTTTAATTTTCCGCACTGCTGTCCGCTGATATCACCGCGAGCGCAGTCGAGGTCGTTCGTAGACAACTCGAGGATCTGCGAGCCTTTGATCCAGAGCAGCAGTCGCGAGCACGCGTCTTTCCACCCAAGCTGGCTAGACTCCGACGCTCACGCGGAATCCCGCTCCGATTCATCGAGCGAATTGATCTGCACGCGCAGTCGACAAGCGCGAAGTCAAAGCGGTTGAGCAGCGGTAATGTTGAAACGTCGCTTTCGCAGCACGTAACCTCCCCACGTGCCGTAAGAAGTTGTATGCCACTTGCCCTGGCCTCGGTGAGCAGTATTCAGGTGAGCCTTTACTCAGACTTAAAAGCGATTTGTTCTTCCGTGCCTTCTGATCTGATTCCGTCATGAGAGCTCAGTCTCCTTAACTCAGCGATCAAAGTGTCCGAATTCGGACACTAGCGTCAAATCAAAGCCGAGAGGCTCCCATTGAGCGCCGAGGGCTTCGTGCAAACTCGTCCCAGTGTCCGAATTCGGACACTCCATCGGAGCGAAGCGAGTTCAACCCGCGGGCCCGTCCCAATCAAAAAAAAATGCCGGCGATAAAAAACCCGCCGAAGCGGGTTGTGGATCGATCACTCCGACTGTATGGAGAACATCTTTCCTATGTGCTCCCTCAGCTGATTTTCCTGCTCCTCCGTCATGACACCTGCTTTGAACTTGAACGTCAGCCCCTTCACATCCTTGGTGATGCTTCCAGCTTGAACCTTTCCAGCGAATATCTTGAGAATGCTTCGGCCGCCGGCATCTGTAGCCGGTTCTCCACGACCCGCCTGCGCACTCAAACTCGCCGCGACCTTGGTCTGCACCAGATCGCCCGAAAGAACCTGCTGCCACAACTCCCGCAACGCCTTGAGTCCCTGCTCACCGGTCTTCTTTAGCGCGTTGACGATATCCTGCGCCGACGAAGCTCCAAGCACTGAAGGATTCAAATCCAGATCTCGCTTCACGAAGTCCGGCAACGAGTCGTACGCAAGAAATCGATAAAGATCGCTTCGCGTAATCCCCATCGCTTCCGCAAGCCGCGTTCGATTGGGAAACTCCGCTTCCGCTCGACGAATCGCGATGGCGATTTCGTAATCGGAGAGATCATCGCGCGTGACGTTTTCCATCAGCGCGAGAGCTGCCATATCCTGATCCGTGCAATCGATCACGACCGCACGAACCGTCTCCTTGTTGATCAGCTTGTGCGCGCGCCAACGTCGCTCTCCCGCGACAAGTTGAAACCCCTCCCCGACCCGCCGAACCGTGACCGCCTGTAGCAATCCGACTTCACCGATCGATCGCGCCAGCTCCGCGAGCTTGGCCTCGCTGAACTGACGACGCGGCTGCCACGGATTCGGCACGATGATGTCGACGGAAATCTCGGTCTCGACACCTCGCGCCTCAAGCTCCTGAATCCGAAGCTGGGCAGCGGCCAAAGCGCTCGTGATGCCCGGCATCGTCTGCGGACCGCGGTTCGTCTTATCCTTCTTGTTCTCGCCTTTAAAATCCGCTGGCTTCGGAAGATTGGCCGTTTTGGCCATGAGCTGTTCTCGGATGTTATTACTCATGCCGGCTCCTTCCACGATTTGACGAACATATCATCCAGCCATTTGGCGTATTGAATCATGGGCTGGCGCACCCGCTGAAGTGACTTCGCCGTGGAGTGCGTGCTGACGACGTCAAGCGCGGTCGAGAACGAAAGGGCGCCGCCACTCATCACCGAGCTCGCCGGAATCTCGAACGGATCGAGCCAACGACCATACGCGCTTTGAGCCCACTGACGCACGACCGGCGCCGAAGACGTCTTGCCATAATCCACCTTTGACAACAAGATGGAAATGAAGTCATAGACTTTGTCTTCTTCATATGGAAGAAAATCTTCCGCGACGTCGGAGAACAATCGCCAGAACGCGAGCGAACTGATGAAGTCCAGATTCTCCGGAATCATCGGCATGACGAGCGCGTCCGCTGCAAGCAGCGCGTTAAGGTTCATATACGACAGCGACGGCGACGTGTCGATCAAGATGTAGTCGTACTGCGAACGCAGCGGTTCGAGGCCCTCGCGTAACACCGCCCAGAATCGGTAACCCTGAATCGTTTTTTGGCGAGCGGGCAGAAGAAACTCTGCTCCATATAAGAAGGTATGACCCGGGATGATGTCGAGGCCATCCCAGTACGTCGACTGCACGCTCGCCCCGAGGCCACCTTCGACGTTTTGATCGTAGATATAGGGCAGCACGGTGTCATCGCCGGATATTTCCTTCTCGGCATAGAGACCACACAACTCAGAAGCGGAAGCCTGCGGATCGAGGTCAACGAGCAACACCTTGCGGCCCAGAAGAGTCAACGCTTGTGCCAGGCAAACCGTGGTCGTGGTCTTTGCCGAACCGCCCTTCAATTGAGCGGTCGTCAGCACTTTGCCTCGGAACCCACTATCGCCGTCGCCGAGGCGCGTCTGATAAATGTCGGAAGCCATCTTCACCCATACGCGCACTTCGGGGAGAGTAAACGTCCGGCTTCGGCCGCTTCCATTGAGCGTGCCCGGGGGCAAACCCCCTTCGCCCTTTGTCACCAGATATTGAATCTGCTGTCGGGTGAGATTGCACATCTCAGCCAGCTCGCTGATCGTATAAAAAGGCGCAAGCTTGCGCGGCCGAGGAGCGAGGATTTGCTCCCGAAGGTTGTCCGAGAAGGGTTCGAGGTTATCGGCGAATTCCGCCACTTCGCGAAGGGTAACCTTCCGGTCTTCCATAGGTAGGGTGCCTACGTTTGCCATTCTGCGCTTTCTCCAAGTATTGACGCCGAAGCGCAGAATACACGAATACGCGTAAACAAGGTTGTGTTGCGCGGAGAATTGATTAATCGGCCAGTGCCAAGTCCGCATTCGTTTGATTTTTCAGCCTTTTTTACCCTTGCCCGCGCACTCAATCCACCGCTCCTACCCCCCCGATTCTGCATCCCGCTTCTGCAATTCCTTAACCTCCACTCTGGCCGTCGCACAAAAACCACCCCGGGGGCGGTTTTTGTGCAGGTCTCGTTGTGAGAATTACCTCTGCATATTCAAGCACTTAACGATTCTGTCGTAACTTTCGAGTAAACCTTATGGTCCCGTTTGTCATGCTTTTTTGTAAACCTAAACCCACCCACCAACAAACAAAGCGTCTCATTTCCCTTTGAAATCAAGCACCAACCCTGTGGATAGGGACGCTTTTTGTGAAGCGTGGGACGGTTTTTGTGATGCCCGATCCGCAAATTGGGCAAATTGGGCCGGAATTTGTGGCGACCGGGGCGGAAATTGTGATCGCTCCCGGCAATCGGGACGGTTTTTGTGCGGATAAGCCTGAGGATTTCCGGGGCGGTTTTTGTGTTGACACCCCTCGCTCGCCTGATAGAGTGCCGGGGATCGAAGCCGAATCGGAAGCATGGAAAACCAAGACCTCACCGTCACGCCGAAACAACTGGCGCTGGACATCTACGAAGACATGTCCGCGCAGGGTTCGGCGATCTGCGAATCGACAAGGGACATTGGTTTCCTGCGCAACAACATCTTCACCCGGGTCGGCGGCCTGGGCATCGCCGCGCGTCGCGTGCTCGATGCCGCGTACTTCATCGTTGCGACCAAGGCGCCTGAAGAGCTCATCGACGACAAGGTCTATACGTTCACGGCCGACATCAACTACTTCAAGTGGCTGATGCGCTACGACAGCCGAAACCACAGTCACCTCATCGCGCAGATGCGCTCCGCGGCCCGGGCGCGTGTCGAAATCATGACGGCGCCGTCGATCGAGGAGCTGACCGAAAAGGACTCGTGGGGAACCATCAGCCTGCTGGGCGATTGCTATATCGAGCGTAACGTCGTCTGCATCCTGCTTGCCGGACGCGTCATCAAGTATCTGATCAGCCCGTACAAGGCGCACTGGCTGAGCCTGCGCGCATCGACGGCTTTCTCGCTTTCGCTCGCCCGCGCGATCTACGACCGCCTCATCCCGTGCGAAGGGCACGGCGTGACAGAGTGGTTCGCGTTCGAAGACGTGCTGGAATGGCCGGGCAAGGTGGGCGAGTCGCGCAAGGAAGTGAAGGAATTCAAGAAGCGCTTCCTCGAGCCCGCCATCGACCAGCTCAACGACGTCTCGGATTTCGATGTCAGCTGGGAGCCCAACGCCGAACGTGTTCCGGCCGAAAAGCTGAAAATCCGTTTCCGCTTCACGAAAAAGCAGGGCGCGGACGCCGCGCGCGCCGGCATTCAGGATTCGATGTATCTCCTGTTGCACAACGAATTCGCCTTCGATACGCCCGACTTCGAGCGCCTCGCCAAGCGACGCGACGTCTGGACCGACGAGCGGCTCGAGCAGGCGATCGAATACACGCGGTTCAAGCTCAACGAGGGCAAGGTGACGGTCAGCCCGCGCGGCTATCTCTTCAAGGCGCTGGAGGGGAATTACCGCATCGGCGAAGCGGACCGGAGAATGGCGTCGATCAAGGCGAAGCAACTCGAGGACGACAAAAAAGACCGTCGCTCGCGCGATACGGCGCAGGCGCATCTCAAGGCAAGCATCCAGGTTCAGAACGACACGGCCAAAGCCAAGATGAGCGAAGAGATCCAGGCTGGCCGCGAGTACTTCGAGTCGGTCGACGCTTCAGCGCGCAAGGAGCTTTGCCACTCGTTCGTGAGCCAGTTGATTCCGCAGCGGCTCATCGAAAAGCAGGGACTTTCACGCGAGAGCGTGAGCGCCGAAAATATTCTCACGGTCAATCGCGTGGTCGCCGACGCGTTCTGTGCCCATGTCTACGCGAAGATGAAAAAAGCGCGCGCGGGCAGCCGGATCTGATTCTCGCGAGCGACGCGGATTCATCTGGAATCCGTAATATCCTTCAGCCTGATCTGACAGGCCGGCTCAGCGGCTTCTGACAAGCCGCGAGCACCGCGCCCGCCGCCAGCACGAGCGCGGAATACACGAGGCCGCGAGTGAGCCCCGCGCTATCCGACACCCGTCCGATCACCACCGGCCCGACGATCTGCCCGAGCGCGAACACGATCGTGAATGCGTTGATGCCCGTCGGCCATTGATTCGCCGGCAGGTTGTGCCGCACGAATGCCGTCGTCGATGCCACCGCCGACAGAAACGTCGCACCGAACAGCGTCCCCGAAACGAATGCCGCCAGCGGATGCACGAGCATCGCAGGAATGAGCGTTGCCGCAGCGAGCAGGCCGTTCAGGATCGCCAGTGCCTGACCGCCGCGCATGCGATCGAGCAGCCCGGACCACATCCGCGCCGATACCACCGTCGCCACACCCAGAAGAACATAGAAGCCGCTCACCACCTCCGCCCTCATGCCTGCATTGCGAAGCAGGGCGACGATGAACGTCATGTAGCCGATATAGCCGATGCCGAAGCATCCATATCCGGCGAGCGCGAGCGCGAAGCGCCGACGTTGCACCGGCGCGCCGGCTGTGGACTCCGCACCGTGACGCACCGACGACGAAAGCGGTTGTGCGGATTCGATCCGCCGCGCGGCCCAAATCGCAACGCCGGAAAAGGCGGCGCAGGCCGCGGCGAGCGCGAACCACGCGAAGCGCCAGCCGTGCGCAACCGGCAAAACCGTGAGCGGAACGACTACCGACGAAATCACGATGCCCCAGCCCGTGCCGCCGTAGTAGAGGCCGATCACGAGTCCCGCGTCGCGCGGCGACATCGATGCAAGCCGTGCAGCGAGCACGCCGCCGCTCACGAAGATGAGCGCGCTGCCGATGCCCGTCGCCACGCGCAGCGCGAGCAGGGCGTTGGTATCGGTCGTTGCGCCGCTCGCCGCCATCAGTAAAGCCGTGAGCGCGCAACCGGCGATGAACAGCGTCCGGGAGGCGACGCGCCTCGACAACCGGGAGAACGCGAGCGCGCCGAGCAGATAGCCGAACGCGTTCGCGGTATTCATCGCGCCGGCCTGGGCGAAGTTCCACGCGAGGTCGAGCCGCATCGGCGGAAGAAGAAGCGCGTAGGAAAAGCGTGCGAGCCCGAGTGCGATGGCGCTGCCGAGCGATAACGCCACCGCGAGCAAGAGCGCGTGCCTGCGATCGGCTTCGTGGACGATCCCGCTGGAATGGGCTGGCTTGTTCTCGCGAAGGTCTCCGCTCGCATCGTCGTGCTGTATCACGCGCTTGTCGTCCTTTGGATGGCGATTCGTCTTGTCATGTCTATGGTATCGCGGACCGGTCACATTGCTTACACAAGCCGTGGCTAAGCTTCGCAGCGCTGTATCGATATGCGCGACCCCGCCGGAGAATCCCGATGTCGATCGTCCCGAGCCGCCACGCCGTGGTGGCGTGTTTTGCCGTTTGCGTCAGCGCAATCGTTTGCGGATGCGGCAAGCAGGAAACGGCCAGCGAGCCGTCCGCAACACCCGCCACGAGCATCACGAACGCGACGAACGCGACGAACGCAACCAGCGAGCTTCAGGACTGGGCGAAGCAAGCCACGGCAGGCGCATCCGATCCGGCCGAGCGAGCCGTCGTCGCACGGTCCGCGTCGGAGCCGCTCGCGACACCGGTGATTCACACGGTGGACTGACCTTTCCTATTCACTTCCCCGCGAAACGAATGAAAAACAAGAACCGTCGTGATTTTCTGCGCGCGGCCGTCGAGGCCGCAGGCGCGACCGCCGCGCTGAACGTGATGCCGCTCGGCATTCGCCAGGCGCTCGCGATTCCCGCGAACAACCGTCATGGATCGATCGAGGACATCGAGCATATCGTCGTGCTGATGCAGGAGAATCGTTCGTTCGATCATTACTTCGGCACCTTGCGTGGTGTGCGCGGCTTCGGTGACAAGAGCGCGGTGACGCTGCCGGGCGGCAAGCCCGTTTTCAACCAGCCGATCGCGGCGGGCGCGGGCGAAGTGCTGCCGTTTCATCCCGGCGCGTCGAACCTCGGCCTGCAGTTCCTGCAGGATTTGCCGCACGACTGGGTGAGCGGGCAGGGCGCATTCCACGGCGGTCTGTACGATCAGTGGGTGCCGTTCAAGGGCACGACGACGATGGCGTATCTGCAACGCGACGACATCCCGTTCCACTATCAGCTCGCGGACGCGTTCACGATCTGCGACGCCTATCACTGCTCGACGAACACATCGACCGATCCGAACCGCTACTACATGTGGACCGGCTACGTCGGCAACGACGGCGCAGGCGGCGGTCCCGTCGTCGACAACGCGGAAGCCGGCTACGGCTGGTCCACGTTTCCCGAAGTGCTCGAGCGCGCGGGCATCTCGTGGAAGATCTATCAGGACATCGGCGCCGGACTCGACGCGAAGAACTCGTGGGGCTGGACCGACGATGCGTACATCGGCAACTACGGCGACAACTCGCTGCTCTACTTCACGCAATATCAGAACGCGCAGCCCGGCAGTCCGCTATACGAAAAGGCGCGTCGCGGCACGAACGCGGCCGCCGGCGACGACTACTTCGCGATCCTGAAGCGCGACGTGCAAGCGAACACGCTGCCGCAGGTCTCGTGGATCGTCGCGCCGGAAGCGTTCTCCGAGCACCCGAACTGGCCCGCGAACTACGGCGCCTGGTATATCGATCAGGTCTTGCAGGTGCTGACGTCGAACCCGGATGTATGGAGCAAGACAGCGCTCCTCATCAACTACGACGAAAACGACGGTTTCTTCGACCACCTCGTTCCGCCGTTCCCGCCGACTTCGAGCGCAAACGGCCTTTCGACCGTCGATACGACTGCCGAGATTTTTCCGGGCAGCGCGAAATACGCGAGCGGCCCGTATGGCCTCGGCGCGCGCGTGCCGATGCTCGTCGTGTCGCCGTGGTCCAAAGGCGGCTGGGTGTGCTCCGAAACCTTCGACCATACGTCGGTGATCCGCTTCATCCAGAAGCGCTTCGGCCGCGTGCACGGCCTCGCCGAGCCGAACATCTCGCCGTGGCGCCGGTCGATCTGCGGCGACCTGACATCCGCGTTCGATTTCCGCAATCCGAACACCGCGATGCCCACGCTGCCCGGCACGAGCGGCTACGTGCCGCCCGACAAGCTGCGCCATCAGGACTACGTGCCCGTTCCGCCGACGACGCAGGCGGTCCCGAAGCAGGAGCCCGGCGTTCGCGCCGCGCGCGCGTTGCCGTACGAGCTGTTCGTGCGCACACATTCGTCGAAGGGCGCCGTGTCGTTCGATTTCGTCAACACCGGCGGCGTGGGCGCGGTGTTTCTGCTCTATCGCAACGCGAGCGCCGATGCGCCGCGCACCTACACGGTCGAGGCGCGCAAGCGTCTCGCGGACCGCGTCGCGGCGAATCCGGACGGCAGCTTCGATTTCGTCGTGCACGGTCCAAACGGATTTCTGCGGCGGATCGCGGGCACAGCGGACGCGCCGTCGTCCGGCTGGTGGTCGCGCGAACAGGCCGCGCCGGAAGTCGCGGAGGGCTACGACGTCGCCAACGGCAATCTGCAACTGCGGCTCGTGAATCGCGGAACGGCCGCGTGCACCTTCAGCGTGATCAATGCGTACGATCCGTCGAAGACGATCGCGCGGCGCGTGCGCGGCGGCGACACCGCGCAGCTCTACCTCGATCTGCGCGACGCCCACGGCTGGTACGACATCGAAATCAAGGTCGACACCGATCGCGCGTTCTTGCGGCGCCTCGCGGGTCACGTCGAGACCGGACGCGACAGCATGAGCGATCCGGCGCTCGGCGAATGACATCGACGGCAAGAATGGCTCGCTCATCGTAGTAGGTATCGCCGGCCGTGCGCATTCGAAACCCGCGCACGGCCGCGAATCTTCTCCCGACCGGACTCCCTGACATTCCTGCCATCTCGGACGTTTTTTCCGATCCTGCCTCGTCATGCAGCGCACATACGTGGGACATCACGCATTGCGAAGCGCAACGAAGCCTGTGAAGATCGAGCGTGCACGCCAGTTCATGCTTAAGATCGGGGCGACGGTGAAATCAAAATGGCACGCCGGGCCTCGTATCGCACCATCAAATCCAACAACGAATTGGGGTGCAACACGGAGACGGGGATGAGAGAACGAGCAACAGTGCTGCTGGTTCGTCACCAGTCAGTGCTGCTGGTCCGGGAGCGTGGCGGACCGTGGTTGCTGCCAGGCGGAGCGGTAGCATTCGACGAATTGACGATTATTGCGGCGATCCGAGCGCTGCACGAAGACACCGGGGTGCAGGCGAGCGCCGCCGCTTTTTTGTTTCAGCAGGTATCGGCGCATCATCTGCATCATGTCTTTCGCATTGCGATACCGGACGACGTGCACTTGCGGCCGAAAGCCGACGCCAGATTCCACGAATTATTGTGGGTCGACGCGCATCAGCTCGCGAACGTCAGCGCGACGCCCGGCACCCGGGCCATCCTGACCCGCGCGATGGGCGGCGGCCGCGATTCCCCGAGGCATGCGTGGAGTCACGGTGGCGCGGAGTCGGAGGTAGCGGCTGGCTTTAGCCGACGTGGCCGCTGACGCGGACCCGTTTTCCTCCGACTGACGATTCTTCTTGTCTGCGCAAACCGCGCGGGCGCGTACTTCGCTGCGAAATGAATACTTTTTCGGCGAAGTTACGCCTATGCTACCGTTTGAACGCTTGCGGGCGCTCGTGCGTACATCGCCGAGCGCCCGTTGCAGCCTTGAGCAACGGAGGCATTCGCCCTTTGATTGGCGGAGGAAACCATGAAGCTCGTCAGCATGTTCGCCGGGACCGTCGGATTCGTGGCCGTCGTGGGCCTCTCATTGTTGGCGGTCGCGGACATTCTCTTGACAACATCCGACAAACCCACCGAGAAAGAACGTCTCGCGTGAGTTCGGGCCTTCTTATCGCTGAATGACCGGTTAATTGTCGGTCAAATAGGCGGCCAACTGTCGAAGAAACGTCGTATATCAGTTGAAGACATTCGAATGGCGGAATGCTGTCTTTCGAAAAATGGCCGCAATAATTAATGCACCGCGTATCGGAATTCGATTAATTGCGGTCGCGTCCGCCGGACGGCGCGGGGTGGCGTGCACGACGCGTGCGTGCTGCGAAGCGCGCCGGGCATGGCTCCTTGCGCCGCCGGTCGCCGGAACAGACGTGCTTTCACCCATTTGTTCAGCGATTTGCGCGCACCGGATGCATCGGAAAATCATGCTGGATGTCGCGTGGCGGAAAATTGGCCGATTAGCCATGTGATATAATCAAAAATAAATCAAAGTCATTCGGTCAAACTTTCAGCCACGGGTTTTATCTAATGCTTGATTCATCGCGGATGAGCGCGGAGGAAGCATGTCAGTAGTCGGTGTTATAGGCGCAATTGTTTTTTTCGCAATAATCGGTCTCGCATTGCTGGCCGTGTTCGAAATTATCTTTTCGCCTTTTTCCAGGCATAAGGCAGATGAAACGAGCGAGCCGGGTCACAAGCGGCAGACCTGGTTTCGCAGGCGCGAAGTCGCCGTGCGCCGTGATGAGCGTTGATTCACGAAAAATTTTCCTGCTCCGCCAACAAGTTAGGATCTCCGCCGCCATCGGCGAAGCAACCTCCCGCCAAGCCGCCGATCATCACGCAACGCCGCATTTCCGGCACAGCCGTTCAAATCCCTCGCATTAATTAGCTGTCGCAGCAGTGTGCGATAGCGCACCGCACGCACATTTCCCAGACTCTAGTCTTTCTTCGCCGGCATCAGCATGAAATGGACTGTTCATCATTTCAAACCGCCGGAACACAACACATATAAAAGACAGTTAAGCGTTTAGCTAAAGATGGAAGTGCGATCGACTGGCAAATCGCTGCTGTCTGAGGGAAAAGAAATGGCGCAACCCGCATATCCTTCCGTGCTCGAGTGGTGGACGCGCGTCGAAAAGCGGATCTACGGTGACTCCGACGAGACACCGCGGATCCCCTCTCATGCCCGTGCACCGATCATGGTCCTGTACGACGGCTGCGAGAACATCGAGGCGCTGTGGAAAGCGCTGCTCCAATGCCGAACTCCGCATATCCAGGTCGTATGGAAGTCGCCCGAATCGGACGAAATGCGTCTGCTGGCGGAATCGTATGTCGCGATACCGGAAAAGCTCTTCTTCTTGAAGTCGCTGCAGACGAGTCTGCGGCGCGTCGCCGTTCTCGTCGAGCGGGCGCAGAAGCGCCTGGAGGCGGCCTCGTCGCCTCGTGACCTGCCGCTCGTCAAGGCGAAGGTGCGGACAGCGCGTCTGTCGGCTTTCACGTCGGCGTGTTTCGCATTGCGGCATCTCGGCCGCAAGGTGCTGAACCAGCCGCTCAAGCTGCTGATTCAGCGCGGGCACTGGGTTTTGGCGTACCGTCGCACGGGCGCGGAGAACAGCGTCGAAGGAGACGAAAGCCGCAACTGGGTCACGCTTCCCGGCATGACGTCGCAGTTTCACGCCGATCCGTTCCTCTGGCGCGGCAAGAACGGCGACTATCACCTGTTCTTCGAGAGCCTTCCCTACGACACGAACCGCGGCACGATCAGCCATATCGCGTTCGATCCGGTGACGCAGAGGTGGCAGGAGACGCCGCGCGTCGTGCTCGACAAGAGCTATCACCTGTCGTACCCGTTTCTCTTCGAGCATGAAGGCGAGGTTTTCATGATCCCGGAGACGTGCGGCAATCGTACGATCGAAATGTACCGCGCCGCTTCGTTTCCGACCGACTGGGTGCTGCACAAGGTCATCATGCGCGACGTCGTCGCGGCCGACACGACGCTCTATCACGACGGCAAGACGTGGTGGATGTTCACGAGCATGACCGAAGACGGCGGATCGAACTGGGACGAACTGTCGATCTTCCACTCCGACAGCCCGTTCGGCGAATGGACCGCGCATCCGATGAATCCGGTCGTCTCCGACTGCCGTCTCGCGCGCATGGCCGGCAACCTGTTCAAGGACGCACAGAACCGCCTGATCCGTCCCGCGCAGAATTGCGAGCGCGAATACGGCGCCGCGCTGACGTTCCGCGAAATCACCGAACTCACGACGACGACCTACGCCGAACGGACCGTGTCGATTCGCACGCCGCCGCGCGGCCATCAGGGACTCCACACGTGGAATGCGGTCGGCGGAATCACGGTCATCGATCTGAAGACGCAGCTTCGCAAATGGAATCCGTGGCGCGGCCCGATGAGGCGCGCATGACGCAATCGGCGCCCGCGGCCAGTCGCGCGCGGGCAAGACAACCGGCGTGTGGCGCGTCGCACAGTGCGTGCCACGGGCGCCGGCTTACATTGATGACTCATCGGAGACTGGAAGCCGCATCGGGCAATGTTTTGCGCCCGTGTCGCACAGATCGTCCGGCGAGGCAGCCCATCGCCATAAAACACACCCGTCAGCACCAGCATCTCCGCCAGCAGCGCGCGCGCCGGTTGCCTGGGGACGGGCCCATCGCAGAAAAACGGCAGCCGGGACCATGAAGCTTTTCCATGTCATCGTTGCGCTCAATGCGGACGGCGCTGAACGCATGCTTCAGCGCCTCATCGAGTCGCACATCGAAGATCCGCGGTTTCGTCACGTCGTCTGCTCGCTCACGACGACCGGCAAGGTCGGTGAAGAACTGGCCGCTCGCGGCATCGACGTGCATAGCCTCGGCATGCGTTCGCCGCTCGGCTTTCCGCGCGCGTTGTGGCACCTCGTGAAACTGATTCGCAAGGTGCGCCCCGACATCATTCAGACGTGGATGTACCACGCCGACTTTCTCGGCGGACTCGCGGGACGGCTCGCTGCGCACAAGCGCATCGTCTGGGGCGTGCGCACCACCGACGTGAAATCGGGCGGCTCGCGCGTGACCGTGCTGTTGCGCAAGATCTGCGCGTGGCTGTCGTACTCCGTGCCGCAGGCGATCGTGTGCGCGGCCGAGGCGTCGCGCCGGGCGCACGTGTCGGTCGGCTATGACGCGAGCCGCATGATGGTCGTGCCGAACGGATTCGATGTCGCGCGCCTTTCCGCGACGCCCGAGCAACGCGCCACGATCCGCCAGCAATGCGGATTCGAGGACGGCTCGGTCGTGGTCGGCATTCTCGGGCGCTTCCACCCCGTGAAGGATCATGAGAATTTCGTGCGCGCGGCGGGCATGCTCGCCGCGCGCCATCCCGGCGTGCGCTTCATGATGGTCGGCCGCGATCTCGACGCGAACAATCGCGAACTCGCGGACTGGATCGCAAAGACGGGATTCGCGTCGCGCTTCGTGTTGCTCGGCGAGCGGCGCGACGTGCCCGCGTGTCTGTCGGCGATGGACGTGTTCTGTCTTTCGTCGCGCACCGAAGGCTTCCCGAACGTGGTCGGCGAGGCGATGGCGATGGCGCTGCCATGCGTCGTCACCGACGTCGGCGATGCGGCCATGCTCGTCGCCAACACGGGCGTGGTCGTCGCGAAGGAAAACACCGACGCGCTCGCGGCCGGACTGTCCCGCGTCGTCGACATGACGCCCGACGAGCGTATCCGTCTCGGCCAGATGGCGAAGGCGCGCATCCACGCCGAATTCACGATGATGCGCGCGCGCGAGCGTTTCGAAGATATCTACCTGCGGCTCGTCCAAGAAAAGTGAGCATCGCATAAGCGTGGCCTCTGGCCGCATCTGAAGGAGAACGAACATGTGCGGTATCGTCGGCTTTCTGGGTGGTCGCGGCATCGGCCCGGGCGACTCGAAGACAACGGTCCGGAAGATGGCGCTTGCCATCGCCTATCGCGGACCCGACGACGCGGGCGACTGGACCGATGATCTGCGCGGCATCGCGCTCGGTCATCGCCGGCTGGCGATTCAGGATCTCTCCGCGGCGGGGCATCAACCGATGTCGTCGGGCAGCGGCCGTTATGTCATCGTCTTCAACGGCGAAATCTATAACCATTTCGATCTGCGCGAGGAACTGGAAGACACGCAGCGCGCGCCCTTCTGGCGCGGAAGTTCGGATACCGAAACATTAATGGCCGGCTTCGATGCGTGGGGCATTCAGGCGACTATCGAACGCGCTGTCGGCATGTTCGCGTTCGCCGTGTGGGATCGGCAGGAATGCCAGCTCACGCTCGCACGCGACCGGATCGGAGAAAAGCCCCTTTATTACGGATGGCAGGGGCAGGGCGAAGAAGCTGCGTTCGTGTTCGGCTCCGAACTCAAAGGGCTTCGCGAGCATCCCGCGTTCGAGAACAACGTCGATCGCGGCGCGCTGACGCTGCAGATCCGCCACGGCTGCGTGCCCGCGCCGTATTCGATTTTCGAAGGCATCTACAAGCTCGAACCGGGCAAGATGCTCACCGTGTCGCTCGAACGGCGTGAGCCGCGTATCTGGGCCTACTGGTCCGGCGTCGAGGCGGCAGTCAACGGTACTGCGCGTGGTTTTGCAGGTACTGCCGAGGATGCCGTCGAAGAGCTGGAGCACTTGCTCAGCGATGCGATCCGTCAGCAGATGCTCTCCGACGTGCCGCTCGGCGCGTTTCTCTCGGGCGGCGTGGATTCGTCGACGATCGTCGCGTTGATGCAGAAGCAGTCGTCGCGTCCGGTGAAGACGTTCACGATCGGCTTCAACGAAAGCGACTTCGACGAAGCGAAGCTCGCGAAGGCCGTTTCGGCGCATCTCGGCACCGAGCATACCGAGCTGTACGTGACGGCGCGTGAAGCGCTCGACGTCATTCCGCGTCTGCCCGAACTCTACGACGAACCGTTCGCGGATTCATCGCAGATCCCGACGTTCCTCGTATCGCAACTCGCCCGGCAGCACGTGACGGTGTCGCTGTCCGGCGACGCCGGCGACGAGCTCTTCTGCGGCTATCAGCGCTACCGCACCGCGCCGGACATGTGGGACAAGATGACGGTGCTGCCGGCGTCGTTGCGCAAGCTGGCGGCATCCGGCATCGTCGGGATCTCGCCCAAGCGCTGGAACAGCATGGCGGGGCTGATGGAACCGATACTGCCGTCGTCCCTGCGTGGCGTGAAAGTCGGCGACAAGCTCCACAAGGGCGCGCAATTGCTGTCGTGCCAGTCGCGCGACGAGGTGTATCTGCATCTGATGTCGCAATGGAACGACCCGGCGGCGCTCGTGATCGGCGGTCATCAGCCGCCTACGCTGATGACCGGCAACGCGCCGGCCTTCACCGGCCTCGACGACGTGCAGCGCATGATGGCGCTCGACATGATCACCTATCTGCCCGACGACATTCTCACGAAGGTCGATCGCGCCGCGATGGGCGTCTCGCTCGAAACGCGCGTGCCTTTCCTCGATCATCGCGTCGTGGAGTTCGCATGGCGCCTGCCGCAATCGATGAAGGTGCGCGACGGGCAAACCAAGTGGGCGCTGCGCCAGGTGCTCTATCGTCATGTGCCGCGTGCGATGATCGAGCGGCCCAAGCAGGGCTTCGGCGTGCCGATCACGCACTGGCTGCGCGGCGAGCTGCGCGACTGGGCTGAAGCGCTGCTCGACGAATCGCGGCTGCGTCGCGAGGGCTTCTTCGATCCGGAAATGGTGCGGGCGAAATGGCAGCAGCATCTGTCGGGCGAGCAGAACTGGCATCGGCAGTTGTGGAACGTGCTGATGTTCCAGCAGTGGCTCGAGCATCAGAACGCTTCGTCGATCCCGCTCTTCACGTCCCCCACGGCGGATCTCGCCGGTATTATGGCAAGCTGATATCGCCGGGCGGCGTTCACGCGCCGCTCATGACGATGTTTATGGCAAAAGGCCCTGGTCTAACGGACCAGGGCCTTTTTCTTTGCGCGCAGACTGGTGCGATGATCGAGGCGCCGTAGTCGTGCCGCGTTTCATGGCGGTCGGATATGTGCGGAGAGCGTATGCCGATGCGCGACTCATGGACGGCCGGCGCAGAGCGATAAAGGCGCGTGACGGAAAGCCCAAAGCCCAGCCCAAAGCAAAAAGGCCCCAGTCATATCGACCGGGGCCTTTCGCCTTTCTGCCTGCCATCTCCGGCGCGCATCGCGCCGGATTAACGTGACTTCGATTTACTTATGATGCGTCGTCTGCTCGGGCACGGCGCCGGGAACGACGGCCTGTCTGCTGCCCACGAGCCAGCGCGGCGTCTTGAACCGCACGATCGCGGTGTACAGCCAGACATACGCGACGACGAACACGGCCGCGGTCACCGCGAGCACCACCGGGTTGTGCCAGAAGAGCGAGGCCGGCACGATGCCGATCATGCTCAGCACCCACAGATACGGCGACGTGCGCGCGTTTCTGCGCTGGCGCTGTCGCGGATCGCTTCCTTTGCGCACGATACGCTTGAAGATCAGCGTATGCAGGTGGATGCCGTCAGGCGCGCCGACCGGCCGGCCGCGCACGATCCTGCGACGGTAGATCGAGAACAGCGTTTCGAAGAGCGGATAGATCGCGACGACCATCGCATACCACGCGCAGACGGTCGGGTGCCGGGCGACCAGCAGCACGAGCAGCTCAGCGATCGTGAAGCCGATGAAATACGCACCGCCGTCACCGAGGAAAATCGACGCAGCCGGATAATTCCAGATCGCAAAGCCGCCGATCGCGCCGATCATCGTGAGCGCGGTGCTCATCACGAGCAGGTCGCCGACTTCATGCGCGACATAACCGATCGAGCCGAAGATCAAAATCGACACGACCGCAGCGAGTCCGTTGAAACCATCGATGATATTGACAGCGTTGGTAAGCCCAGCGACCGCGAGCACCGTCAGGCCAATCGCGATAGGCGCGACGGACAGGATCGGATCGACGAGCGGCAGATCCACACGGCCGACCACGCCGTTGAGCAGAAACGCGCCGAGAAGCGCCGCCAGCATCGCACTCAGAAGACGCGCACGGACGCTGACGCGCTTCGTCAAATCTTCGATCACACCACTTCCAAATGCCGGCGCCGCACAGAGCAGCAGCAGCAGGGATTCGTCGCGAGGATTTCCCCCGAAAATCGCGGCGATGGGAAAGGTCACGCAAGCGGCGACCATCAGAGCGATGCCGCCGATCCTGGGGACCGGATGAGAATGGTTCTTCTGAACCCCGTTCAAATCATGATCCAGGGAGAGCGCCCCGTAGCGCCCCGCGAATCGAACTATAAGTAGCGTCATGCAGAAAGAACTGATGAAGCCAAGCGCAAGGTTTAACATTTTTTTCACTCACGAAGAGGGCGCATCTCTTTTCGAATATCAAAACCCGAAAGCGTATGGTAGGTACAACCCCTGTCATTGTCCACGCATTTATGGCGCTTTAATGTGTGAAACCGAGCCTACCGGGATTATATTGGGACTTCCCCCGATTATTCATACAAACGCGATTTTAATATCCCATAAAAACACGATTTTCATATAAAGGACTTAAAATCCGTTTTAAAAGAATCGCGCGTAGTCGGTGCGCAAGCCCACCTTCGCACGCAGATTTTTGAGGGGTCGGTACGTTTTGCCACGGAGGGGGCGCCTGGGGCCGTCTCTATGCCTAGCATAGGCCGGAAGAGGGCCCGCCGGTAGGCGAAAAAATGTCCGGAAATCGAACTCCGGCTAAACCGGCTTTCTTCATAAAATTAGCAGTTCGATTAAAAGCAATTATATGTGCGGTGCCGCGCATACAACAAGACCCGTTGTGATAATTTCCGATTTGCTCAAATGGCCCGCATACTAAATAAATTCTTAAAAGTGGGATATAGAACACTCGGTCGCGTTGAAAGGTTCGATAAACAACAAAAATCGTCTGTGGGAATTTCTCTTTTTTTGAGTCGTGTGTTTCAATACGACTGCAATGCCGGGGCGGGATATTAACGGCCCTGAATGCCGGCCTGAATTCAAGAATAAGGAAATGGTGTTTGCGCCCTTTTGGGTGCGCTGCAAGTGTTTCGATCCGCATCCGGTGCGCATACCGCGCGCCGGTCCCATAAGAGCCTGTAACGAGACGTTCCATGAAAGTTAAAAATCAGGCGTCAGCCGTAACGGCCGAGACCGACAAAGAGATCGAGCTCACGTCGATTCTCGAAACGCTGGGCCGTCACTGGAAGATGATCGCGACGACCGTGGCGGTCGTCTTCAGCATCGGGGTGGTGTACGCGTATTTCTCCGCACCGATTTATCAGGCAGGCATGCTCGTTCGAGTCGACGACTCGAGCAGCGCGCCGCCGACCGACTCACGCGACATGGTGAGGACCGCGGCCTCGATGTTCGACCAGCGGGCGACGGCCGAAGGCGAGATCCAGGTCATCGGTTCGAAGTTCGTGCTCGGTCCCGTCGTCGATGCACTCAAGCTGTATATCCAGGCCGCGCCGCATCGCTTTCCGCTCATCGGCGGGATGATCGCGCGCACCACCGACGAAACGTCCACGCCGGGTCTGTTCGGTCGCGGCGGTTACGCGTGGGGCGCCGAATCGATCGACGTGTCCGCGTTCGACGTGCCGAAGAAGTTCGAAGGCAAGGAATACACGCTGCGCTATCTCGGCAACGGTCAGTATCAGGTTCGCGGCCCGGGCATCGAAACGGGCGTCGGCGGTCAGACCGGCACCGTGCAGCGCTTCGACACGGAAGCAGGCCCGATCTCGCTGCTCGTCGGTTTCATTCATGGCGAAAAGGGCGTCGAGTTCGATCTCACCCGTAATTCGCGCGTGTCGGCCATCAATCGCCTGCAGAACTCGCTGACGATCGCCGAGCAGGGCAACAAGTCGGGCGTGATCAGCACGTCGCTGGAAGGCAAGGACCCGGTGCTCGTCGCGGCGACCATCAACGAACTCTCGCAGATGTACATCCGGCAGAACGCCGATCGTCGCGGGATCAACGCCGAGAAGTCGCTCGAATATCTCGAGCAGCAGCTTCCCGACGCCAAACGTCAGATGGAATCGGCCGAGGACAACTACAACGCGTATCGCAACAGCCGGACGATGTTCAATCCGGACGAAGAAGGCCGCATCGTCATGCAGCAGGCTTCGCAGGCGGACGCTCAGTTGCTCGACCTGAAGCGCCGCCGTTCGGACCTGGCCGTTCACTTCTCGCCGTCGCATCCGAGCGTGGTGGTGATCGATCAGCAGATCGCGGCGACCGAGAAGTACATCAACGACCTCGCGGCGCGCGTCAAGGCGATGCCGGCGGCCGAGCAGGGCGCGCTTCGCCTGCAACGCGACGTGCGTGTGAGCACCGATGTCTATTCGGCGTTGCGCAACAACATCGAAACGATGCGCCTCATCCGGGCTGGCCGCGTGCCGACCGTGGAACTGCTCGACCGCGCCGAAGTGCCCGAGCGTCCCGTCAAGCCGGTCAAGGCGCTGGTGCTCGTGATCGCGGCAGGTATCGGACTGTTCATCGGCATCGTGCTGGCTTTCGCTCGCGACTTCCTGTTCAAGGGCGTGCTCGATCCGAAGGAACTGGAATCGAAGACGGGCCTTTCGGTGTTCGCGACCATTCCGGACAGCGAACGTCAGAAGGAACTCGCGAAGCGTATCGCGGACAAGCGGCCGGAACAGCTCGCGCTCGCCTCGCGTTATCCGACGGACCCGGCTGTGGAAGGCCTGCGCATGATGCGCTCGTCCCTGCACTATGCGCTGATGGATGCGCCGAACAACGTGGTGATGCTGGCGGGTCCGCTGCCGGGTATCGGCAAGTCGTTCGTGTCGGCGAATCTGGCGACGCTCCTGGCCGCTGGCGGCAAGCGCGTGCTGCTCGTCGATTGCGACCTGCGCCGCGGCCACCTGAACCAGTACTTCGGCCTGCCGCGCGGCAAGGGGCTCGTGGATATCGTCAACGGCTCCAGCACGCTCGAAGAAACCGTGCATCGCTCGGTGCTGAACAACCTCGACTTCGTGCAGTGCGGCTTCTATCCGCCGGACCCGGCCGAGCTGCTTCTGTCGAACGCGTTCACGGAATCGGTGAGCCGCGCTTCGGAGGACTACGACATCGTGCTGCTCGACGCACCGGCCATCCTGGCGGTGTCGGACACGGCGATCATGGCGCCCGTCGCGGGTTCGATCTTCCTGGTTGCGCGTTATGGGGATACGCGCTCCGGGGAAATCTCGGAGTCCGTGAAGCGGCTCGAACAGTCGGGCGCAAGCGTGACCGGCGTGCTGCTCAACGGCTTCAAGGTGCATTACGGCAACTACGCCCAGGCGCGTCAGTACGGCGGCTACGCCTACGCTGCCTACAAGGCCGACAACGAAGACTAGAGCCTGACTCATCCGGCATACACTCGTGCTGGACCCCGAATCAAAAAGTAGTACTAAATAAACGTCCTGAGTCGTATAACGAGGAGAAGTGAATATGTTCTCGCCGCAAGAGTTGAAACTCGGCATCGTGGGCCTGGGCTATGTCGGCCTGCCGCTAGCCGTCGAATTTGGCAAGCGTCATCCTGTCGTGGGCTTCGATATCAACCGCGCACGCATCAACGCGTTGAAGGAAGGCCGCGATGTGACGCTCGAAGTCGACGATGCCGAGCTGGCCTCCGCGACGTTGATGCAGTACAGCGCCGAAGTCGAAGATCTGCGTAGCTGCACGGTCTTCATCGCCACCGTGCCGACGCCGATCGATCACTACAAGCGTCCGGACCTCTCGCCGCTGATCGGTGCGTCCACGACCATCGGCAGCGTGCTGAAGAAGGGCGATGTCGTCATCTATGAATCGACGGTTTATCCCGGCGCGACCGAGGAAGAATGCGTGCCCGTGCTCGAAAAGATGTCGGGCCTGAAGTTCAACGAAGACTTCTTCGTGGGCTACAGCCCCGAGCGGATCAATCCGGGCGACAAGTCGCACCGTCTGCCGGACATCAAGAAGGTCACGTCCGGCTCGACGCCCGAAGTGGCCGATTTCGTCGATGAGCTGTATCGCGGGATAATCACCGCGGGCACGCACAAGGCGAGCAGCATCCGTGTCGCCGAGGCGGCCAAGGTGATCGAGAACACGCAGCGCGACGTCAACATCGCGCTCATCAACGAACTCTCGATCATCTTCAACAAGATGAATATCGATACCGAATCGGTGCTGCTCGCGGCCGGCACGAAGTGGAACTTCATCCCGTTCCGCCCGGGCCTCGTCGGCGGCCACTGCATCGGTGTGGACCCGTATTACCTGACGCACAAGGCGCAGGCGATCGGCTATCACCCGGAGATCATTCTCGCCGGGCGCCGTCTGAACGACAGCATGGGCAACTACGTCGTCTCGCAACTCGTGAAGACGATGACCAAGCGCGAAATCGCCATCTCGGGCGCGCGCGTGCTGATCATGGGCCTCACCTTCAAGGAGAACTGCCCGGACCTGCGCAACACGCGCGTGGTCGACATCATCGCCGACCTCAAGGAATACGGCGTCCAGGTTGACGTGTACGACCCGTGGGTGTCGAAGGAAGAGGCGCATCACGAGTACGGCATCGATCCGATCGACCAGCCGGCGAAGGGCGTCTACGACGCGATCGTGCTCGCCGTGGCGCACCGCCAGTTCGCCGATGAAGGCGCGGACGGTATCCACGCTTACGGCAAGGCGAAGCACGTGCTGTGCGACCTCAAGTACATCCTGCCGCCCGAGGCGAGCGACATGCGTCTCTAAGGCTCGGTGGCATCGGGTTCAGCCGATGCAGGCCGTCGCACAACATCGCCGCGGTTCGGCTCCCGAAAATTCGGGGGTTGCCCGCGGCGATGTCAACCGGACCTTCGGAGTTCGCAATGAAGATGCCCAAGGTAGTTCTGTACGCCAACACCGATTGGTATCTATTTAACTTTCGCCTTTCGTTCGCTCGCAAACTGCGCGATGCGGGTTTCGAAGTCATTCTGTTATCACCGGACGGCGAATACGGCCCGAAGCTGCGCGATCTCGGTTTTCGCTGGCACGCGGTGCCGATGAACCGTCGCAGCCTGAATCCGCTTCGCGAACTGGCGCTCGTGCTGTGGCTCGCGCGCTTCTTCCGGCGCGAAAAGCCGCAGCTCGTGCATGGCTTCACGATCAAGAGCGCGGTGTACGGCTCGTTCGCGAGCAAGCTCGCCGGCGTCCCCGCGCGGGTGAACGCGGTCGCGGGCATGGGCTACGTCTTCACGAGCCGCGACCTCAAGGCGCGTATCCTGAAGCCGGTCGTACGCCAGGTGATGCGCACGGCGCTGAACGGCCGCGACAGCATTCTCGTCCTGCAGAATCCGGACGACATCAAGCTGTTCGAAGCCGCGCGCATCGTCGAATCGAAGGGGATCCGCCTCATCAAGGGATCGGGCGTCGATCTGACGCGCTTCAAGGTGCGCGAGGAGTCGCCCGAGGACGCGGTCAAGCCGCTGCGCATCCTGCTGGCGGCGCGGCTCGTGTGGGACAAGGGCATCGAGGAATATGTGGAGGCGGCGCGCATGCTGCGGCGCGAGAATCGCACCGTGCGCTTCCTCCTCGCGGGTTCGCCCGATGACGGCAATCCGGCGTCGGTGAGCACGGCGATGGTGCAGGGCTGGGTGAAGGAAGGGCTCGTCGAATGGCTCGGTCATGTGAGCGACATGCCGAAGCTTTTCGCCGAAGTGGATGTGATGGTGCTGCCGAGCTATCGCGAAGGCTTGCCGAAAGCGTTGATCGAGGCGGCCGGCTGCGCGCTGCCGCTGATCACGACGGATGCGCCGGGCTGCCGCGAAGTGGTCAGCGAGTCGGGCGTGGATGGCTTGCAGGTGCCGGTGCGTAATGCCGGCGCGCTCGCCGACGCGATCCGCCAGCTCGACGATGACCGCGCGCTCGCGAGAAAGCTGGGCCTCGCCGCGCGGGAAAAGGCACTGAAGAATTTCGACGAACGCATCGTCATCGAGAAGACGCTGGCCGTGTATCGCGAGCTGGTGCCCTCGATCGCGATAGAAGGCGAGCGCCGCGAACACGCCGCGCCCGTCGGTAATCTTGGAGACTTTCATGTCTGATCGTTACGAATCGATCCGCCAGCAACTGACGCGCACGCCGCGCAAGTGGCTGATCACCGGCGTCGCCGGGTTCATCGGCTCGAATTTGCTCGAAGCGCTCCTGAAGCTCGACCAGGAAGTGGTCGGGCTCGACAACTTCGCGACGGGTCATCAGCGCAATCTGGACGAAGTGCGCTCGCTCGTGACGCCCGCGCAATGGGACCGTTTCAGCTTCATCGAAGGCGACATCCGCAATCTCGACGATTGCCGCGCCGCGGTGAAGGGCGCCGCCCACGTGCTGCACGAAGCGGCGCTCGGCTCGGTGCCGCGTTCGGTGAACGACCCGATCACGACGCACGAAGTGAACATCAGCGGCTTTCTGAACATGCTGGTCGCCGCGCGCGACGCGAAGGTGGAAAGCTTCACCTACGCGGCGTCGAGCTCGACCTACGGCGATCATCCGGGTCTGCCGAAAGTCGAGGATCGCATCGGCCAGCCGCTTTCGCCCTACGCGGTGACGAAGTATGCGAACGAACTGTACGCATCGGTATTCGCGCGCACGTATGGCCTGAACGCGATCGGCCTGCGTTACTTCAACGTGTTCGGCAAGCGCCAGGACCCGGACGGCGCATATGCGGCCGTGATTCCGAAGTGGACCGCCGCGCTCATCGACGACGAGCAGGTGACCATCAACGGCGACGGCGAAACGAGCCGCGATTTCTGCTTCATCGACAACGTCGTGCAGATGAACATCCTCGCGGCGCTGTCCGATGACGAGGCGCGCAACCAGGTCTACAACGTCGCGGTCGGCGATCGCACGACGCTCAATCAGCTCTATGACGGCCTGAAGCGCGTGCTCGCCGAGAACGGCGTGCTGAACGACGGCAGCCCGGTGTACGCGCCGTTTCGCGCCGGCGACGTGCGTCATTCGCAGGCCAACGTCGACAAGGCCGCGCAACTGCTCGGCTACGCGAACGCCATTGCGCTCGCCGACGGTCTCGCGATCGCGATGCCCTGGTACATCCGCTTCCTTTCCGGACGGCGGCTGGAGCCGGTCGAAGCCGAAATGGCGACGAGGACCGCATGAAGATCGTCGTTTTCATCTACTCGATGCACGGCGGCGGCGCGGAGCGTGTCACCGCCAATCTCGCGAACGAGTGGGCGGCGCTCGGCTGGGAAGTGACCGTCGTCACGCTGACAGCCGGTGAAGGCGACGTCTATCCGTTCCATCCGGGCGTGAAGCGCATCGAGCTGGGGCTTGCGGGCGGCGTCGAAGGCGGCGGCGTGCTGCGCACGGCGCTGTCGAACCTGAAGCGCGTGCTCGCCTTCCGCAAGGTGCTGCGCGAGACGAAGCCGACGGTCGCGCTCGGCGTCATGGCGACTGCCAACGTGCTCGCAGTGCTCGCGGGCATCGGCCTGCCGTACAAGATCATCGCGAGCGAGCACACGCATCCGCCGAGAGCGCCGCTCACGCCGTTCTGGGAACGTCTGCGGCTTCTCACGTATCGCTTCGCGGACAAGGTCGTCGCGCTCACCGACGAAACCCGCGAATGGATCGAAACGCATTGCCGCTGCACCGACGTGAAAGTGATTCCGCCGCCGTTCACGCTGCCGATCGCGAGAACGAATCCGATGATCGAACCGCGCAGCGTCGTCGGTGACGAGCGGCGTGTGTTGCTCGCGGTCGGCCGGCTGTCGCCGGAAAAGGGCTTCGACAGTCTCATCGACGCGTTCAGGAAAATCGCCGGCTCGCTGCCGCAATGGGACCTCGTGATCGTCGGCGAAGGTCTTGCGCGTGCGAGCCTCGAACGGCGCGTCGAGGAGGCGAAGCTGCACGGCCGCGTGTTTCTGCCGGGTCGCGCGGGCAACGTCGCGGACTGGTACGAACGCGCGGATCTCTACGTGCTGAGCTCGCACTTCGAAGGCTTTTCGATGACGCTCGTCGAAGCGATGGCGAGCGGCTGCGCGGCCGTGAGCTACGACTGCGATTCCGGGCCGCGCGTGATCGTCACGCACGGCATGAACGGCCTGCTCGTGAATCCCGTCGGCGATGCAAGCGCGCTCGCGAAGTCGCTCGAAACGCTGATGCGGGACGACGCCGAACGTCATCGCATGGCGTTGTGCGCGACCTCGGTCAACGACACTTTCGCGCTGCCTAAGACCATCGCGCTGTGGCAGGAAGTGTTCGAAGAGTCGGGCGTGAAGGTTCCGCTGCGCGCGGACCTGCGCGTGCCGGTTGCCGAGCGATAAGGAGCCGACGATGAAAATCATGCTCGTCGTCAGTTCGATGGGAAGCGGCGGCGCCGAGCGCGTCGCGGCTTCGCTCGTCAATGCATGGGCGCAGCGCGGCGACACCGTGACGCTCGTGATCACGTACAGCGGCCGCGGCGCGTGCTTCTATCCGCTCGCCGAAAACGTGCGCTGCATCTTTCTCGCCGATCGCGTGAAGGCCGGCGCGCGCATGCTGCAATATCCCGCGCGCTTTCGGGCATTGCGCGGGCTGATCCGCGAGAGCGCGCCGGATGTCGTCGTGTCGTTCCTCTCGAACGTGAACATCACGACGATTCTCGCCACGCGCGGGATGGGCGTTCCGGTGATCGCGTGCGAGCACATCGACCCTTCCGCCGATGGCCGCTCGCAGCTCATGAGTCAGATGTGCCGCTTCGTCTATCCGAGCGCGGATCTGCTGACGCTGCTCACGGACAACATGGAAGCATCGTTCAGAAAGATGGTGCCGCGGGTGAAGCGCATCGAAGTGGTGCCCAATCCGCTGCCGGACGAGCTGTTGCTGTTGCAGCCCGAGACCGTCGAAAAGAGCGCGCGCAAGCGGCTCGTCGCGGTGGGGCGTCTCAACACACAGAAGCAGTTCGACTTGCTGATCGACGTGTTCGCGACGCTCGCGCCCGAGTTTCCCGACTGGGACCTGTGGATCTGGGGCGAAGGCCCGGAACGCGCGGTGCTCGAAGCGCAGGTCGCGCAATTGCAGATGGGCGAGCGCGTGCTGATGCCGGGCAAGACCACGAGTCCTTGGGAAGAAATGGCGCGCTCGGATACGTTCGTGCTGTCGTCGCGTTATGAAGGTCTGCCGATGGCGATGCTCGAAGGCATGGCGCTCGGACTTGCGACCGTCGCGTTCGACTGCAAGAGCGGCCCGCGCGAACTGACGCGCGATGGTCAGGACGGCGTGCTCGTGCCGCCCGGCGACAAGGCCGCGCTGATCGACGCGCTGCGGCGCGTGATGTCGGACGAAGCGCTGCGCATCGAACTCGGACGCAAGGCGGCGGCTTCGGTGCGGCAACGCTACTCGTCGCCGGCGATTCTGCGCCAGTGGGACGCCATCTTCGCGCAACTCGGCGCGCGCTCGCGTGGCGACGAAAGCAAGAGCACGGCGTATCGGCGCACGATCACGGGAGAGAAAGCGTAATGGTCGACCGGCGACGCGTGATCCACTCGCTGCTGATGGGCGCCGTGGCCGGTGGGTCGGGCGCGCTCGGCCTGAACGCGCGCGCGGCCGAGCGGCGCGACGTCGTCACCGACAAGTCGTTCGGCGTGAAGGGCGATGGCAAGACCAACGACCGCGTCGCGCTGCAAACGGCCATCGACCGTTCCGTCGATCAGACGCTGTTGATCACGGGCCGGTGCCGCATCGACGAGAAGGGGCTCGATCTGCGTCGCAACAGTCACGTGCGCTTCGCGCCGGGCGCGTCGATCAAGCTGTTGCCGCACGACACGTCGTTCTATTCGATCTTCCGCATCTGGGATGTGAACAACGTGCTCGTCGAGAACGCGGTGCTCGACGGCAGCAAGGAGCTGAACGCCGCCAAGCCGGAGCTGCGCGAGAACGGCCACGGCATGGGCTTTTCGATCGCGGGCAGCACCGAGGTGACGCTCATCTCGCCGAAGACGGTCGGATGCTGGGGCGACGGCATCTATATCGCGAACAGCTACAACGTCGGATACAAGTACAGCAGCGGCATTCGCGTGGTGAATCATCATGCGGACCGCTGCCGCAGACAGGGCGTGTCGATCATCAGCGGACGCAATATCGTGTTCGAAAATCCGCTGTGGGAGAACATCGGCGGCACGCAGCCGGAAGCGGGGCTGGACGCGGAGCCGAACAGCAACGCGGACATTCTGGAGAACATCCGCATCGTCAATCCGACGACGCGCAAGTGCCGGTACGGCATCATCGTCTGGCTGGAGGAGATCGTCGGGCCGATGCCCAAGCATATCGATATCGGCATCACGAATCATCGCGACGAAGGCGCGAGCGATGCGGCGTTTGCCGTGTCGGCGCTCAAGCTGAACGGGCGCAAGGTATCCGGGCAGATCGCCAGCCATTCGCCGACGTGGGTCAGCCCGCGGCTTTCCACCGTCGAGAGCATCGATTACGACAAGGCGGGACCGAAGATCGTCGTCACCAACCTGAGGCTCGTGCCATGACAGCCCGCGCCCAAGGACAATAACTAAAGCGGAACAAGGCCAATACGATGCAATCAACGACAATGGACAACACCGCGCAGCAAGCCGCACCCGCGAAGCGGATACGCGGATTCGCGTACTTCATGACGCCCTCCGGATGGGCGTTCCTGGTGCTGGCGACCGCCGCGATTTCGATCGTCGCGTTCCGCGAGCGCAGCGTCGGGCTGATCTTCGACCAGGAAGCGTACATCCAGTACTTCCGCTCGACGGACTGGCACTGGCTCGTGCAGTTCTATCAGAACCGCGAGTCGGACATGGGCTTTCTCATCAGCCTCATCACCGAAGAGCTCGGCTGGCGCTCGTGGGTGATTCTGCTCAACGCGTTCGGCGTGACGCCCGAAGGCGGCATTCGCACGACGGTGGTGCTGCTCAACCTGATCGTGATGTATTCGCTGCTGCAGACGCGGCGGCCGCTGATCGGCCTGCTCTTGTGGCTCGTCATTCCCTACGCGCTCGCGACCGTCGGACTGTTCCAGATTCGCCAGGGCTTCGGACTCGCGATCGCGATGCTGTTCGCCTGCCGCTTCAACCGCCCGACGCTCGGCATGGGTCTCGCGAGCTTCGTGCATACGACCTTCGCGGTGCCGACCGCGCTGCTCCTCGCCGCGGGGTTCGGCGGCGAGAAGAAGCGCTCGCTCATCGTGGTCAGCGTGACGGCGATCGTGCTGGCGTCGGCGGCGAAGTTCCTGTTCGCGACCTACGGCGGACGCCGCATCGACGAATACACCGGTTATCAGGAAAACTTCACGATCAAGCTGCTGGCGCTGCTGTTCTTCTACACGATGGCGTCGATCATGGTGCTGTACTCGTCGTGGCGCTCGCCTGAAACGAAGCGCGAGATCAACTACACGCGTCTGTCGATCATGCATTTCGGCCTGTTCGTGTATCTCGTCGTCGCGTTCTTCGTGTTTCCGTTCGCGAAAGGCCGCGTCTGGTATTGCGTGCCCTTGCTCCTGCCGTTCCTCGCGCCGGAGATCAAGTTCAAGAACGCGGCCGTTCTCGTCATCACCTTCGGCGTGTTCGTGGCGGTCGCCGCCGACGCAACGAAGAGTTATTTCGAAGGCGTCTATCACTACTTCCTGATGCCCTGACGACGATGTCCTACTTCCTGATTTCACTCGATTTCGAATTGATGTGGGGCGTGCGCGACCATCGCTCGATCGCTACATACGGCAAGAACATCCTCGGCGTGCGCGAGGCGATTCCGGCCATGCTCGCGATGTTCACGAAGTATCGCGTGAAGGCGACGTGGGCGACCGTCGGCATGCTGCTCTTCGATAACAAGAAGGACCTGCTCGCGAATCTGCCCGATGTCCGGCCGACCTATACCGATGCGAAGCTGAGCCCTTACACGAACGGTTATCTCGATTCGATCGGCGCGGACGAAAAAAGCGATCCGTACCATTACGGCCTGTCGCTCGCGCGGCAGATCGTCGATACGGAAGGCAGCGAGCTCGCGAGTCACACGTTCTGTCATTACTACTGCCTCGAAGCGGGGCAGGACAAGGCGCAATTCGCCGCCGACATGCACGCGTCCGTCGCGGCGATCCGGCGTCTCGCCGATCCGCCCGCGAGCATCGTGTTTCCGCGCAATCAGGTGAACAACGCGTATCTATCGGTGTGCGCTCAGGAGGGGCTGATCGCGTACCGGGGCACCGAGCGCAACTGGATGTATCGCGAAACATCGCGCGCCGACGAAGCCGCGCTGCGCCGCGCCGCGCGTCTCGCCGATGCCTATGTCAATCTCTCGGGCGATCACGCCTTCGATCCGCGCCCTTCGCGCGGGCTCGTCGATGTGCGCTCCAGCCGCTTCCTGCGTCCGTATGCGCGCAACAAGCGAGCGCTCGAATGGCTGCGCATCCATCGGATCAAGCAGTCGATGACTTCGGCGGCGCGCACCGGACGTTCGTTTCACTTGTGGTGGCATCCGCATAACTTCGGCGCGAATCTCGCCGAAAACCTCGCGGTGCTCGAAGCGGTGCTCAAGCATCATGCGCATCTGAGAGACACCTACGGCGTGCAGCCCGCGACCATGGCGGAAGTCGCGCGGGCGACACAATCGGAAGAGAGCAGGCTTGCGGAGATGGAGTTCGGGCTGTTCGTTTGAACGAAGTACGAAGACGGTAACAAGACACTAGAAAACGACCGCATACCGCGGGTGCGCTGCATTGGCGATGGCCATTGCAGCGCGCCGGCGCGTGCGCGGGATAAGAACAAAGAGGGAAGTGCGATGAATTTCCGTAACGATATAAACGGCTTGCGCGCGTTCGCGATTCTCGCGGTCGTCCTTTTTCACTTCGATGTTCCCGGCTTCAAGGGCGGCTTTCTCGGCGTCGACGTGTTCTTCGTTATTTCAGGCTACCTGATGACGAGCATCATCTTCAGGCGCATGGAGAAGGGCAGATTCTCGGTGCTCGAGTTCTACGCCGATCGCGCGCGGCGCATCATTCCGGCGCTCGCGTTTCTCTGCTTCGCACTCGGCGTGCTCGGCTGGCTCGTGTTCCTGCCTTCCGAGTTTCGCGCGTACGGCAAGGCGGCGGGATCGAGCCTCGGATTCTTTTCCAATATCGTCTATTGGCGTGAGGCGGGTTACTTCGATGTCCGCTCGCACCTGAAATGGCTGCTGCACACGTGGTCGCTTTCCGTCGAATGGCAGTTCTATCTGCTGTATCCGCTCGGCATTCTGCTCGTGCGCAAGCTCTTCGGGCAACGCGGGACGGTGATCGCGCTGATCGGCGTCGCGCTCGCGTCGCTTGCGGTGTGCGTCTATCTCTCCGATCCGACGAAGTGGCCGACGGCCGCGTTCTTCCTGCTGCCGACGCGCGCCTGGGAGATGCTCGCGGGCGGTCTCGTGTACCTGTTCCCGATTGCGCCGCGCAGGTCCGTTCGCCGGACGATCGAATTCGCCGGTCTCGCGATGATCGTGTACGGCGCGCTGACCTTCAACGAAAACAACGCGTGGCCAGGCTATCTCGCGCTCGTGCCGGTGCTCGGTACGGCGCTCGTGCTGCTCGCGGCGCGCAAGCATTCGATTTTCACGTGCAATCCGCTTGCGCAGTTCATCGGCAAGATTTCGTATTCGGTCTATCTCTGGCACTGGCCGTTCGTCGTCGCGCTCACGTACTTCGACAAGGACGGCTCGCTGCCCTGGCGCGTGGGCGCCATCGCGGGCGGCTTCGCGATGGGATATCTGTCGTATGCGCTCGTCGAGTCGAAGACGAGAAAGGCGTCGCAAGGCGAGGCGCGCGCGTTCCCGAGGTTCATCACGCTGCGTCCGATCCTCGCGTTCACGCTGCTGCTCGCGGTCGGCGGCGGCAGCATTTATGCGAGCCAGGGCGTGCCGAATCGCTTCGACCGTTCGGTGTTCATCGCCGATAGCGAGACCTACGACACGAATCCGCACCGCACGAAGTGTCACATGATGATCGATCCATGCGACGTCGCGAACAAGCAGAAGGATAGCCGCGTGGTGGTCCTCGGCGACAGTCACGCGGAAGCCATCGCCGAAGCGGTCGTCGATGCGGTGCCCAACGGCAAGCCGGAGGATGTCCTGCTCATCACGATCGAAGGCTGTCCGACGATCTACGGCATCCGTCGCGGTAACGGCGACTGCTTCGATCAGGACCGCAAGTACATCGACATCCTGAGCCGCGACGAGACCGCGAAGACGCCCGTGATCATCGCCAATCACTGGTCGCAGTACTGGTCGGGCCCGACCATGGACGAGTTCGCGTTCGTCAATCCCGAGCAGCCCGCGCAGACGCCCGCGCCGTTCTCGACCGAGTTGTATCGCGAGCACTTGCTGTCGACGGTCTGCCGCATCTCGAAGATCCGGCCGGTCTATCTGGTGGAGCCGATTCCGGAGTTCGACTTCAACGTTCCGCTGATGCTCGCGCGCGAGAAGATGAAGGACCCGCACGCGCCGGATCTGTCGATCACGCTGTCCGATTACGCCCAGCGCAACGGCGGCTTGCTGCAGGCGATGCGTCAGGCGCACGATCAATGCGGCATCCATCTGCTCGACCCGCGCCCGTTCCTGTGCCCGGACGGCAAATGCATGGGCTCGCACGACGGCCGGCCGCTCTATTCCGACTATCACCACATGAGCGAATACGGCAATCGCTTCCTCGTGCCGATGTTCCGGCGGGTCTTCGAGCAGGGCTGAGAGACAGCAGGATGATGCAAGCGCGCGGCCTCCCTCGGGAGGCCGTGTTTCATTGGGGCGTAGCGGTATCGGGTGTCGGACCGTTACCGGTGAAAGGCGGCGCGAAGCGCGTCCAGAAGATGTAGCACGCGAGCACGGCGATCGCGCCGATGCCGGTTGCGAGCAGCACGCCCTGTGCGCCGTACAGACGCACGAGAATGACGTTGCCGATGATCTTGGTCCCGAAGCCGATCAGCGAAATGACGGAGATGGCCCGATAGCGCGTTTCGCTCGCGAACAACTGCACGAGCACGCACATGCCGAAGTAGAACGGCACCTGCAGAAGCCCGTAGCGAAAGAGCGTGGTGACCGCGATCGTGTCCTCGGGCGTGAAGGCGCCTTTCTGGAACAGCAGCTTGACGACGTACGGCGCGAGCGCGTAAGCGAAGAGGCCGCCGACGAGACCGAGCATCGTCATGATGCCCGACCACTTCAGCGCGGTGCTGCGCGCCCGCGCATGATCGCCGCGATGAAGAATCTCCGCGAGGATCGGCAAGGTCGCGCGCGTGATCGCGAGCGCGCCCATGCTGAGCACGAGCGAGAGCAGCCGGTTCGCGTAGCCGAGCGTCGCGATGGCGCCGTCGCCTTGCTGCGCCATGAAATATTGATCGATAGGAAGCCAGAGACTCGCCACGACCGAGCCGATCGTGAGCATGCCCATCGAGCGGATCGTCGACGGCCATTGCTTCGCGCGTGCCGAGACGCGTGGCAGCACCGGCATCGCGTCGGCGCGTTTGGCGAGCACCCGCAGCCACGCGGCCTGCACCACGAAGCCGAGCGACGTGCCCAGCACGAGCGGCGTGATCGACGTGTTGTTGCGCGCGGCGAGCACGAAGACCAGGAGGCCGATGGCCGGCACGCATTCCAGCAACGTATTGATGTGCTTGCCCGAAGCCTGAAGGCGCGAGGAAGAAATGCAGATCGTGAAGGTCAAGAGGCCGACCGGCGTCATGCTGATGATCATCGCCCGGCACATGTCGCGCGTCGATTCCGCGAGACTGCCCGCGATGACATCCGCGAGATAAGGCCAGAACAGCCAGAGCAGGAGAGAGGACGAGAGGCCGATGACGAGCCCGATGCCTTCGAGCTCGCCGAGAAAGCCGTCGCGCTGCGACTTGTCTTCCTTGAGCGACACGAGCGCGGGAACGAGCAGCACCGCTAGCACGTTCGTGAGCATCGAAGGCAGCCAGGTGACGAGCGTGAGCGCGAACTGATAGGCGTCGACGGTGCCGCTGATCCCGTAGCGATACGCGATCGCCATTTCCTTCGATGCGCCGATGCATTTCCCGGCGATGACGAATATCAGCAGGACGACCGCGCTTCTCGCGATTCGCTTGTGATCCTGATGCACGCCGCCGAGACGTCGTCTTACCGATTGCACAGCTGTGCTCAGCACGTGTACTCCTCCTGCGTTGGAGCTTTTCGTCGCGTGGCGGATGTCGGGTCGAAATCGCCATGCGATCGGATGCGCGAAGGCCGGCGGCGTTCGCGTGAGAGTGACGAGCATGCACGAAAACGGGCGCCTCGACTGTTCGCCAAGGCACCCGGCAACGCCGATGGCGGCGCGTGCTGTCTTCAGGGAAAACGCGTGGAAGCGGTATTTCCTATGACGATTGAGTTCCCCAGGGACGCAGGATGTAGCGCGCCGCGCGGTGCAGCGATGCATCGTCCGTCAGGATTCGCGCCGGGCAGCCGGCCACCGTCACGTTCGGTGGAATGTCGCGGGTCACGACGCTGCCCGCGCCGATCGTGACGTTATCGCCGATGGTCACGTCCTCGACGATGCACACGTTCGGCCCGATATACACGTTATTGCCGATCGTCGCCGCCTTGCCGTGATTCGATCCGATCGTCACGCCCTGCGAGATGTTGCAGTTCGCGCCGATGACCGCGGTCGGATTTACCACGAGCGAGCCGACGTGGCTGATATAGAAGCCCGGCCCGATCTTCGTGCGCGGGCTGATCACGAAGCCGAACCTGCGCTGCTTCAGGCGGATGACATGGTTGAGCACGAGCCGCACCGGCCGGGACGAGGCGGCGCTCGCCAGCCGCAGCCAGAACATGTAGTTGAACCCTTCGTTCAACACCAGTTGCTCGAGGAGGAGCATGAAGCTGTACTCGCCGCTGTAGCGGTAGAGATCGCTTTTGATCAGATCGAAGGTCTTCATTGCAGCGTGTCTTTTTGGTTGCGTGGACGCTCGGGGCGATTTCGACCCGACCTCAAGACTAGGGATTGCGGCCATCGAGTTCAGTGCGCAATGAAACACTGGACCGTTTTGCAACGGAAAGAACTTCCGATCCTGCCTATTTTGTCTGCTGAATAAGGTGATTTTGTTTAATCAGATTATTAGAGATCTGCCGGAAGCCCAGCCAATGCGGGAAAACGGGAAGAAGCAGGGTGACTTGGTATAAACCCGATAGGGGTATTCACCGTAGGGTCTTTCGCTTTTTAATCGAAAAAAAGTTTCCAGTCCGTACTTACAAAATCCGATTGATCAGTTGAAAGCGAGAAAAAGTCACTTTCATTTTGTAATTTTTGCATATGTGATCTCATCAACACGGTAAATCGAAGCCGGTAAATGAGAATTGTCCGCGGAATGATCGGTAAATGAAGCGAAATAATCAGCCTATTGATGATCGTTTCGGCATACGAAAGGCGCTCCGTCAGGCCTTGTATGGCCTCCCGCGAGGACATCGGACGGGGTCGTCGCGTGAACGTTCGTGTACTTAAAATCGATTGTTCATATGAATATTAATCATCGTATCGAATGCGGATTAAAGTGGTGTTATTCATCTACGGTATTAACATTCAAAACGGCGTAGTTTATTTCACTCCCAGGAGAATGAAAGAGAAAATACGCCGCGATAAAGCGATGAAAAAATAAAAGGAATAGTTACAAGCGTACATTCTGTTACAAGTAACGGGTAGGAATACTCTGTAGCAATCTGTAGTATTAATAAAAGACGGTAATTACTGCCGTCAGACTTCAGTGCTTCGACGGGCCGTACCCGGATCGTTCGAGCATGGGATGGTCAGGTTTTCCGGAATATCTGGTTCCTCAATCCCGAAGTCGAACTGTTTTTCGCCGAGATGCCTTTCGGAGTCGCCGTGTGCGGCTGTCGAGCGCTGGGCGGCGCAATCGTTTGCGTCTGCTCTATTTGCGTCGGTCATCTCATTGCCCATAAAGAAACGTTGCGTGCGACCGATGTCGCAGGAACCGGCTCGCCCGTCGATAACGTACGACCTATTGGAAAGACAATGCTTCCGAACATCACTCAGGCAGACAACCAGGCAGACACCTCCCGTATCGCGACTCGTCGCAAGCTGCTGACCTCGCTCATCGCGGGCAGCGGCGCGTTCGTGCTCGCCGCATGCGGCGGCGGCAGCGACGGCGGCGCAGCGGATTCCGTCGCGGATCGCTGGAGAAGAAGGAACAACGGTGGCGCCTCGACGGCGACGCCCGCGAGCTCGGCCTCCGCCGCAACGCCCGCCAGCGCTGCGACCCCCGCCAGCCCTGCCGCACCGGCAAGCTCGACGTCCGCCGCGGCCGACACCTCCGGCACCATCGCCGCTTCGTCGTTCGGCGTGAAGGCCGATGGCAAGACCAACGACCGCGCCGCGCTGCAAGCCGCCATCGACGGTTCGGTCGGCCAGATCCTGCTGATCTCCGGCCAGGTCCGCATCGACACGACCGGTCTCACGCTGCGCACGAACAGCCACATCCGCTTTGCGTCGGGCGCATCGATCAAGCTGCTGGCGCACAACGCGGACATCTATCAGATGATGCGTATCGTCGACGTGAACAACGTCATCGTCGAAAACGCGTACCTCGACGGCAGCAAGGAACTGAACTCGGCGTCGGGCGGCGAGCACGGCATGGGCTTCACGATCATGGGCGCGACGAACGTGCATCTGGTCGCGCCGACCACGATCAACACGTGGGGCGACGGCATCTACATCAACGATAGCCAGACCAAGAAGAACACGCCGACGTACAACCTGACGGTCGACAACCACAAGGCCGACGGCTGCCGCCGTCAGGGCGTGTCGATCATCTCGGGCGACACGATCACGTTCAACAGCCCGGTGTGGCAGAACATCAACGGCACGGCGCCGGCGTGCGGTCTCGATTTCGAACCGAACGACAACTCGGCCGTGTTCAAGAGCATCACGATCAACAGCCCGACGACGGCGAACTGCAAGGGCGGCGGCATCAACGTGTGGTTCGGCTCGCTGCCGGGTCCGATCAGCAAGACGGTCACGATCGCGATCAACAACCACGTCGACACGACGAGCCCGGGCGGTTCGTTCGCGGTTCAGGGTCTGTCGCTCGACGGCTACATCGTGAACGGCCAGATCAGCAGCACGAATCCGAAGTGGAAGTACCCGCTGATCGTCGAGCAGTGGGACAACGCGGGTCCGCGCATCAACGTGCAGAACCCGACGATCGTCAAGTCGTAATCGGCGACGAAGGAACAACGCCATGCGAAAGGAGCATCTTTCGCATGGCGTTTTTGCGTTTTCGCGCCGCCTACTTGAACCAGCCCAGATTCACGGAATTGGCGATGGCCTGCATCCCCGCCTGATTCGGATGCAGGTTGTCGCCGCTGTCGTACGCGCCGAGCATGACGGGCGGATTGGAAGGATCGCCGAGCGCGGCGGCCTGATCGAGCACGGCGTCGCAGCCGCTGTCGGCGCTGGCAACGAACGCGTTCACCGCTGCGCGCGTCGCTTCGATGTCCGGCGTCCACGACGACACGCCCTCGAACGGCGTGAGCGTCGAGCAGATCACGCCGACGCCCGCCGCGTGCGCGCTCTGCGCGAGCTCGCTGAACGCGCTGTTCAGACGGGCCGCCGTCGGTGGCGCGCCACCGATCAGATTGTTGACCGCGTCATCGGAAATGATGACCCACTTCACGTTGTACTGGTCGAGCACGTCGCGCTGGAAGCGCGTGAGACCGGCTTCGCCCGAACCGTTCGTGAAGAAGTCGTTGCCGGAAATGCCCTGATTGAGCACGCCGACCGTCATGCCGGCTTGCTGCAGGCGCGCGGCGAGCAGGTTCGACCAGCGGCCGTTGGTGTTCGGCTGCGACGCGACGCCTTCGGTGATCGATGCGCCGAACGCGACCACGGCGCCCGTCGCACTGGCGTTTTGCACGACGACGTCGGTGAGATAGTAATAAGACTGCTCGCCGAGTGCGTTGACGACGCCGCCCGTGAAGTTCGGGTCGGCGCTGACGTCGCCGGGTGCGATATACACATCCTGAAGCGCGTCCACGTGACCGGTCGTTCCGCTCGGCGTCTGCTGCGGCAGATAGGCGCTGACGACGATATCCGTGAGCGCCGGCACCTGAAACGCGACCGGATCGCTCATCATCACGCGGCCCGGCGGGATCGTGACGAAGGGCTGACCGTCGAAGGTCACGGCCTTGTCGCTGCCGGGCACGGTGCGCTGGCCGCTCGCCCTTAGCGCGACGCGCACATCGCCGATGACGAGCGGATCGCTGCCATACAGATTCGAGAACTGCACGCCGACGGCCGTCCCGCCGATGCTCGTGTGCACGATCTGCCGGATCGTCTGATTATTGAAGCCGCCGTCGCGAGTGGCCATCGGCGCGGTGCTCCATGTGCCGGTCCACGGCAGCGTCGCGCTGATGCTCTGGGCAAAACTGGACGACGAAAGCGGCAGGGCGAGCGCGGTGGCCACGAGGGCTCGCTTGACGCGGGGAAATTGCTTGTTCAACTCGTTCTCCGAAACCAGCCGGACATAGAAAGGACGTATCGCGTGACATGGGGACGTCCGTGGAGCGGGAAACCCTGGAAGACCAGGTTTCCGTTCCTGTTTGGCTGGCGCGTGTGGCCACAGCGCGCCATTGTGGCGGCGAAATCTTCGGTGGACTTGTTTCGCCTTGATGCATCGAAGCACCATTTCCGCGCATGCTCTGTGCGCGACCGCGCATAAGGGCGGAAGGGCGATTTTGAAACGATTGCGCCGCAACTAACCGGCTTCGATGGATGCCCGCCGGGCGTTATTGCTGCGCGGCCGACGCGGCGTCGGGCGCCGATGCCGCCGCCGCGCCGCTCGCGCTTTCGCCGTTCGATACCGATGGCAGGATCGGCGGCATCGTCGTGAACACCGGCGGTTGCGGCGTTTCTTCGGTCACTTCGGCCACTGGCTCTGAAGGCGCGCGCTTCGTGCGCGCCGGCGGCTGCGCCGCGGTCTGCGCGGTTTTCGGCTTGCCCGGCTTCGGCGCTTTCGAGAATGTTTCGTCGAACCAGGTCCGCACGCGGGTGGCCATCGTCTGCCATAGGCCCGGCGTTTCCTGCGTGTCGAAGCGCGCGCGTGCGTCGATCAGATGCGAACGCAGCGAGCGCTGCACGAAATCGCCGACGATCGGCAGTGCGCTATGCGCGCCTTGTCCCCAGTAGTCGCTGCGCAGCGTGACGCGGCTGTCGTTGAAGCCGACCCACGCGCCCGCCACGAGTTGCGGATGCATCAGGATGAACCAGCCGTCCGCGTTGTCCTGCGTCGTGCCGGTCTTGCCCGCGACGTCCGCGCGGATGCCGAAGCGCGTGCGGATCGCCGTGCCCGTGCCGCGATTGATCACGTCGCGCATCACATCGACGAGCTTGCGCGTCGCATCGACGGACAGCGCGCGTTCGGGCGCGCTCTCGAACTGCGCGAGCACGTCGCCGTCCTTGTTCTCGATGCGCGTGACGAGCAGCGGCTCTATATAACTACCGTCATTGGCGATGGTGCCGTACGCCGACACCATCTCCTTCAGCGTGACCGGACTCGTGCCGAGCGCGAGCGATGGCACCACATCGAGATGACTGTCGCGCACGCCCATGTCGCGTGCGAGCCGCGCGACGCGTCCGGGCCCGACCTGTTCCATCAGTTGCGCGGTGATGCGGTTCTTCGAATAGGCGATGCCGTCGCGCAGACTCACCGGGCGGCCGGAGGGCGGCGAATCGTCGGTCGGACGCCAGGTTTCGGCGCCGCGCACCGGAATCTCCACGGCCTGATCGATGAACGTGTCGGTCGGCTTCGCGCCGCGCTCGAACGCCGCGCCGTAGACGAAGGGCTTGAACGTCGAGCCCGGCTGACGGCGCGCCTGCGCGACGTGATCGAACGGATCCTGCGTGAAATCGCGGCTGCCGACCCACGCCTTGATCTGGCCGTTGCGCGGATCGAGCGCGAGGAACGCGGCCTGCACGCGCGTCTTGTTCTCGCAGAGCGCCTGCATGAACGCGCGGTCCGCGCCGAGATTTTTGATGGCATCGGCATCGTTCGCGCCGCTCGTGCGCAGCGCGCGATACTGATCCGTCTCGCGGATGAACGCGTGCGCGAGATCCGCGTTCGTGTTCGCGCAACCACCTCGTCCGCCCCACGCCGCATTCGCGATCGATTGCAACTGATTGCCCTGCAGCGCGAGCGCGTTCGTCGCCATCGTCTGGAGACGCGAGTCGATGGTCGTGCGCACGACGAGACCATCCGAATAGATGTTGTAGTCGTTGTCGTCGGCCCAGCCGATCAGCCATTTGCGCAACTGCTGCGCGAAGTGCGGCGCGCGGCCGGGCTCTTCCGTCTGCCGTTCGAAGTCGATGCGCAGCGGACGCTTCTTGAGCGCGTCGAGCTTCGCCGCTTGCAGATGGCCGAACTTCACCATCTGCCCGAGCACAATGTTGCGCCGGTCGAGCGCGCGCTCGGGATTGATCACCGGGTTGTAATAGCTGTTGCCCTTCAACATGCCGATGAGCGTCGCGCTTTCGAGCACGTCGAGCTGGCCCGCGGATTTGTCGAAGTACGTGCGCGCGGCCATTTCGATGCCGTACGCGTTGTAGAGGAACGGCACCGTGTTCAGATAGGTTTCGAGAATCTCGTCCTTCGAATAGAGCGCTTCGATCTTGAACGCGGTGATCGCTTCCTTCAGCTTGCGCGTGAGCGTCTGCGAGCGGCCGATTTCCTCGGGATACAGATTGCGCGCGAGCTGCTGCGTGAGCGTCGAGCCGCCCTGGCGGTCGCCCGAGAACGTATGCAGCGCCGCGCCCGCGGTGCGCCTGAAATCGATTCCGTGATGCTGATAGAAACGCCGGTCTTCCGTCGCGATGAGCGCGTCGATCACCTGCGGCGAAATTTCCTTGAGGCTCACCCATTCGCGATGCGTCGGCTTGAACTCCGCGAGCAGCTTGCCATCGGCGGAATAGATCTGCGCGGGCTGGTCGACCTTTGCCTTGCGGATATCGCGGATGCCGGGCGTGAACGGGATCAGCACCAGCACGTAGAGCAGGAAGAGGGCAGGCAGCAGAAGCAGCGTGCGCGGCCGCAGATGCGGACGCAGCCGCGACGCGAGGCGAGCCAGAATCGCCTTGGCCAGGGCTTTGAAATCAGACGCGGTCACAACGAAACGGGATGCCCGGACATGGAAAACCCTGAATCGTAGCGTAATTTTTCAGCAGGTCTTTCGCAATTTGTCATCGGGGCGACGGCGGGCGTGCGCCTCGCGATGCGTCACGGCTACGCTGGCGTGATCGCTCGCGGGAAAACCCTGATTCTCTCATCGCGAACATTTCCCTATCGTCCTGTTCTACAGAAAACATGTAGCCTTTTTGTTCTCGAAGAATCGAGCCGGTCTGCGGTTCTCTCGGGGAAAAGCACAAATTGTTAAGGGTGTTATGAAAGTTTCGACCTCTGCGCGGCGGGAGATCCCGCTCCTCCAGCGAAGTTTCTGGATGCTCGATGCCGAGCCGCAACTGGACGTGGCCGCGCCTCTGTCCGCATCCGAGGACGCCGATGTCGTCGTTGTGGGCGGCGGGTTCGTCGGGCTCTGGACGGCGCTGACCATTCGCGAACTCAGTCCGGCGGCAAAAGTCGTCGTGCTCGAACGTGACGTTTGCGGCGGCGGCGCGTCCGGGCGTAACGGCGGTTTCGTGATGTCGTGGTGGCCGAAAATCGCGTCGCTGCTGGCGTTCATGGATGTCGAGCAGGCGCTGTTTTTAGCGCGTGCGTCAGAGCGTGCGATCGAGGAACTCGGAGACTTTTGCGAGCAGCACGCTATCGATGCGCATTTCCGGCGCGCCGGCTGGCTGTGGACGTCGACCTCGGAAGCGCAGGGCGACTCATGGACCGCGACGGTCGAAGCCTGCGCCAAACTGGGCGTGCGTCCCTTCGAACAGGTCGCTTCGGACGAAGTCGCCCGCAGAACGGGCTCCGCCATTCATCGGGCGGGCGTGTTCGAGCGCAGCAATGCCACGGTTCAGCCGGCGGCGCTGGTTCGAGGTATGCGCAGGCTCGCATTGAAGCGCGGCATCCGCATTTATGAGAACACGCCGGTTCTGGAAATCAGCCGCGATTGTCCGTCCATCGTGCGCACCGACAAAGCTCAGGTGCGCGCGAACGCCGTTGTACTGGCAACGAATGCATGGGCGACGGCCATTCCCGAAATCGCACGCTTGATCGTGCCGGTCAACAGTTCCATCGTCGTGACCGAGCCGATCCCGGAACAATTGCGTTCGATCGGCTGGACGGGAGGCGAAGCGATCACCGATTCGCAACTGATGGTGAACTACTACCGGACGACCCGTGACGGGCGCATTGCCTTCGGCAAGGGAACCGGGGCGCTCTCCAGAGGCGGGATCATCGACGAAACGTTCAGCCATCACGCCGAGAGTTGTGCGATGACGGAGCAAGACTTCCGGCGTACCTATCCGACACTGTCCAGCGTGCGCCTCACGCATGCGTGGTCAGGCCCGATCGATCGAACCTACGACAGCTTGCCGGTCTTCGGCACGCTCTCCGGCACGCAGCATATTCACTATGGCGTCGGCTGGAGCGGTAATGGCGTCGGACCCAGCCGGATCGGCGGAAAGATTCTCGCCAGTCTTGCGCTTGAGCGAAAAGACGAATGGAGCGGTTGTGCGCTCGTCGAGCGCCGGGCGCGGACGTTCCCGCCGGAGCCGATCAAATACATCGGCGGGTCGCTGGTGCGCGGCGCGGTACGCAGAAAGGAATGCCGGGAAGCGGCGGGTGCGGTGCCGAGGACGTTCGACGTCGCGCTGGCAAAACTTGCCCCGTCCGGATTGGAAGATAAATCATAAGGATGTCGAAATATATGAAGCCCATTGTTTACCGATATGAAGACAGCACGCGTTTTTCACCCTGGGTGGACGTTGCCGCACCCGTTGGCGAGCCGGTTTCCCGAACGAGAACGGCGCTCGATGGTCGTTCAGAGGAAGAGGGAGTTGCATTCGGCATTTGGGAGTGCAGCCGTGGCGTGTGGCGTCGGCAAGTCACTAAGCGCGAGTTCAGCCATATTCTTGCCGGCCATTGCTTCTTCACGCCGGACGGCCAGGCGACGATCGAGTTGCGCGCGGGAGACAGCGTCTATTTTCCCGCGAACTGCCACGGGATATGGGATATCCATGAGGACATCCGGAAGTCCTATCTGATCATCGACTGATCTCAACCAGCGCGATCGGCAACGCATCGGATCAAAACGCAGATATTTAGCAGTGCAACAGGAGATACCATGTCGAACTCCCATGACGGAACGCTCAAGGGCGGCCTTCAGTCACGTCATATGACCATGATTTCCATTGCGGGAGTCATTGGCGCCGCTCTGTTCATAGGATCGGGCAAACAAATCGCGCTCGCAGGGCCGTCGGTCATTCTCGCTTACCTGGCGGGCGGCATTCTCGTTTTTCTCGTCATGCGGATGTTGGGTGAGATGGCGATCGCCCAGCCGGATACCGGATCGTTCTCGACCTATGCGGACCGCGCCATCGGCCGTTGGGCGGGCTTCACGATCGGTTGGCTGTACTGGTATTTCTGGGCGATGTTGATGGGCTGGGAAGCCTATGTCGCCGGCCAGATTCTGCATGCCTGGTTCGCTTCGATACCCGACTGGGCTTTCGCGCTGATGCTGACCCTTGCGTTCATCGGCACGAATCTCATGAACGTGAAGAACTACGGCGAGTTCGAGTTCTGGTTCGGCATGATCAAGGTGACGGCGATTATCTTGTTTCTGGTGATCGGCAGTCTCGCTGTCGTGCATCTCTGGCCTTTCGGACATGCCCGCGGTTTCTCCCATCTGAGCGATTCGGGTTTCATGCCGAACGGACCCAAATCGGTCGTCACCGCATTGCTCGGCGTGATGTTCGCCATGATCGGGGCCGAGGTCGTGACGGTGGCGGCGAGCGAGTCCGTCAATCCGGGAAGGGAGATTTTCAAGGCGATTCGTTCGGTCGTGTGGCGCATCATCCTGTTCTATGTCGGATCGATCTTTCTGGTTGTGTGCCTCGTGCCTTACAACGATCCCGCGCTGGTGGATCCTACGCGCGGAAGCTACACCGTCGCGCTCGGCGCCCTCGGTATTCCCCATGCCCGCTTGATCGTCAACTGCGTGGTGCTGACGTCGGTTTGCAGTTGCTTTAATTCGTCGCTCTATACGGCGTCGCGCATGCTCTTTTCGCTCGCCGGACGTGGCGATGCACACCGGATCATGGCCAGGACCGCGAACAGGACCGGTACGCCTTATGTGGCCGTCGTGATGTCGAGCGTCTTCGCCTTCACGGCGGTTTATATGATGGCAAGCTCCAAGATGGATCTCTACGACGTCCTGATGCAGACCACGGGTTGTGTCGCGTTGCTCGTCTATCTGACGATAGCTTGCTGCCAGTTGCGTATGCGTCGGCAACTGGAGGCGCAAGGCGTCGAACTGAAGCTGAAGATGTGGTTGTTTCCGTGGCTGACCTGGGCCGTTATCGCCTTCGTGATCGGCGCGCTGGTCACCATGGCGGTGGAAGGAACCTACCGCACGGAAGTGCTGTCGACGGCGGGTCTCGCTGCCGTCATCGTGATGATGGGCCTGATCGCGCAGCGGTACGGGATCGGTAAGAGCGGGGCGCAGGGCAATCATGCGCGCACGGTATCGATGGATCGCGTTGAAGTCAGCTCGACGCCCTGACCCGACGTTTTGTCAGGCAGTCGCGCTTCGGCCATAAAGCTCGCGCGACTGTCGATGTAAGCACGCTTTCCCCGCCTAGAAACTCTTCGGCGTGTTGACCCAGATAAGCACCGTTGGCTCGTCACCCGTCGCCTTCCAGCTATGCGGATGCTGGCTCGGAAAAGCGATGCTATCGCCAGGCCCGAGAACGTGTTGCACATCGTCCACGGCGATATGAAATGCCCCGGATAGCACGTGGATAAACTCTTCGCCTTCGTGTGAGTAGAACCCGCTGCTTTCCGCGCCAGGCTGAAGCACCCACTTCTGGCAGTCGAGCAGACTGAGCGACTCGGCCAGTTGAAGGATGCGGATGTTCTTGCCGAAGCCCGCGATACTGCGCTCTTGCCCGCGTCGAACGACCTCGCGGTGAGGCTTGCTGCGTGACGGTTGAGACAGATCCGTTACCGTCGTCCCGTAGCAGAGTGCCAGCGCCTGCATGCTCGCGACGGTGGCGCCTTGCGAAGTGCGTTCGAAAGTCGAGATAAAGGAAACGGCGAGCCCGGTCGATTCTGCCGCTTCGCGCAAGGACAACCCGGCTTTTCTTCTGGCGAGCCGGAAGCGGCTGCCCAGTCCGTTTTGTCCGCTTTCGTTGAGCCCCGCCGTTTCCGGCTCGCGCTCAAGAGACTCCGGCGTAGTGTCGAGGTCTTTTTCCGCAAGCGCCTTGCGGATCGCGGACATATTGAGTCCTTCGACTTTCCGCATGTGCTGTATGGCGCGAATCTTCTCGATATCGGCCTGATCGAAAACACGCTGCCCGACTGCCGAGCGTTTCGGCGATACCAGTCCGTGCTGTTCCCACAACCGGAGCGTGGATACGTTCGTTCCCGTCAGGCGCGCGACGTCGGTAATGCGGTGTAGTGTCACTTATGAACCTCGGCTTTCGCAGCGTGCCCTCAGACAGAATTGATCATGTGACTGCATTTTACAGAGTCCTTTTTCATCGGGCGGTCGCCCTATGATCGAGTGATGTCCTGCGTGCGCGCGCCGGCCGAGTCGCCGATCGGAAACGCGGTCGTCGAAAGAATCTCGCGCAGCACGACGAACGTGCGGATCTGGCGCACGCCGGGAAGATAAAGCAGCTTCTCGGCATGAAGCCGGTTGAAGCTCTCGCTGTCGCGCGTGCGGATCAGCATGAAGAAATCGAACTCGCCCGTCACGACATGGCACTCCATGCAGCCGGGCACCTTCTGCGCGGCCTTTTCGAAATCGGCGAAGGAATCCGGCGTCGAGCGATCGAGGATCACGCCGATCAGCACGAGCATGCCGGCGTCGAGCGCTTTCGGATTCAGCAGCGCGACGGTCGCGCGGATCAGTCCCGTTTCGCGCAGCCGCTCGACGCGCCGCAGACACGCGGGCGGGCTGAGATTGACCTTCTCCGCGAGCGCGACGTTCGAGATCGACGCGTCGCGCTGCAACTGACGCAGAATCGCGCGATCGACACGATCGGTCTGAACGCCCGCCGGATGCGGGTTCGGCGCGGATGAGGTTTTTTTCATTGCGTGTGTTCGTTGTAGGACGAAATAAAAATTTGCATCGGCATCAGTATCACCAGAAACGTTAGGCCAGGAGCATTTTTTTCGCAACCCGGCTGATCGCGACAATCTCTACGATGGTGTTCCACCCTCACGAGGACGCCGATCATGAACCTGCAACGTTTTCCCCGTTATCCGCTCACTTTCGGACCGACGCCGATCCAGCCGCTCAAGCGCCTGTCCGCGCATCTCGGCGGCAAGGTCGAGTTGTATGCGAAGCGCGAGGACTGCAACAGCGGCCTCGCGTTCGGCGGCAACAAGACGCGCAAGCTCGAATATCTGATTCCCGAAGCGATCGCCGAAGGCTGCGACACGCTCGTGTCGATCGGCGGCGTGCAGTCGAACCAGACGCGCCAGGTCGCGGCGGTCGCGGCGCACCTCGGCATGAAATGCGTGCTCGTGCAGGAGAACTGGGTCAATTACTCCGATGCCGTCTATGACCGCGTCGGCAATATCCAGATGTCGCGGATGATGGGCGCGGACGTGCGGCTCGTCGCGGATGGCTTCGATATCGGCATCCGCAAAAGCTGGCAGGACGCGATGGACAGCGTGCGCGCGGCAGGCGGCAAGCCGTTTCCGGTGCCGGCCGGTTGCTCGGAGCATCCGCTGGGCGGTCTCGGCTTCGTCGGTTTCGCGGAGGAAGTGCGCGCGCAGGAAGCGGAACTGGGCTTCAGCTTCGATTACATCGTCGTGTGCTCGGTGACGGGCAGCACGCAGGCGGGCATGGTCGTCGGCTTTGCGGCGGACGGGCGCGCGCGGCGCGTGATCGGCATCGATGCATCGGCGAAACCGCAGCAGACGCACGATCAGATTCTGCGCATCGCGAAGCACACGGCGGAGCTCGTCGATCTCGGCCAGGACATCACGCGCGAAGACGTGATTCTCGACACGCGCTTCGGCGGCCCCGAATACGGCCTGCCGAACGAAGGCACGCTCGAGGCGATTCGTCTGTGCGCGCGGCTCGAAGGCGTGCTGACCGATCCCGTCTACGAAGGCAAATCGATGGACGGCATGATCCAGATGGTGCGCAACGGCGAATTCCCCGAAGGCTCGAAGGTGCTGTACGCGCATCTCGGCGGCGTGCCCGCGCTCAACGCGTACAGTTATCTGTTCCGCAACGGCTGAGTGCTAAAACGCCTCGCGGAATGCGTAAAACAACGTGGCGACGCGTTCCGACGTATCGGCTTCGAAGACCGCCATGCGTGAGCCGAGCATGTGCGTGAGGATCGGCGGCGCGGGATCGTCCACGCGCAGGATCGCGAGAATCTGCGCGCGGATGTCGCTGTCATTCGCGATGGCCGCGGTGTCGCGGCCGAGCAGCGCCGCGCCCGCGATATCCGGATCGTGGCCGTGGCGCTCGACGAGATCGAAGGCGTCGGAATAGAGCCGGTCGAGATTGCCGGCCTGCGCGTAATGCGCCATCAGAAAGAGCAGATCGATCGCGTCCTTGCGATCCGCCGCGTGCCGGTCCTGCCACGCGACGATCTTGAGCATCGCCTGCGCGGGCAGCGATGCGACCGGCACAACGAGATCGCGGTCGATGCGCACGGCGATCGCCGTATCGAGCGCCTGCCTGAAACCCGCGACGTTCATCCGCACCGACCCGTCCGGCGGCCACGCGATTTCGCCGTGCTCGTCCTGCACGCCGCCGAACGGCACGATATCGAGCCACGTGCGCTCGCCGGTTTGCGGCGCGCTGTAATTCAGGCGATGCGCCGAGCCCTTCGGCGCGGTGAAATTGCCCGACGCGAGCAGCGCGCGCCGCAACGCGTCGTGACCGGTCCAGCCTTGAATCGAAATGCCGATGTCGATGTCGGCGGTTGCGCGCGTCGCCTCGATATCGTGGACGTGCGTGAGCAGGATGTCGCGCGCGCTCGCGCCGCCGACGAACCACGCGATGCCGGTCGCCTCCGATGCGGCGACGACTTCGCGCAGCATCGTCGACATGACGCCGACGAGCGGGCGATGCGGCAGCAATTCAAGCGGCGAGGTAGCGTTCACGCAGCATCCTGGCGGTTTCGAGATTGCGCGGGTCGCCGCTCGCGACGAGATCGGCGTACACGATCAGCGGCGCGACGACGTTCGGCGGCAATCCGTCGATGGGCGCGAGCGCGACGGGCGCGCGCAGGAATTCGACATTGCCGGCGGGATCGGGCCGCAAGCGCGCCTGCATGATCCACTCGCGCGGCACGGTGGCTTCGGCGCAATAGGCGGTGACCGTCGCTGGTTTCAGATACTCCGTGAGTATCGCCGCGGCGGGCTCGCCGCCGAACTGGCATCGACCCGGCAGATCGGGCGCGTCGCGCCACCAGTCGTTCGAGTCCGCGCGATATCGCCCGATGACGAGCGATTCGCGCAATTGCCGCGGATACAGCGTGACCCATTCGTCGATGAGCCGTTCCTTGTCGGCGAATTGCAGGCCGCGCCCATCGGGCCGTTCGAACACATCGCGATGATCGATGAGCGCGCGCACGGCGTTCTGCACCGTGCCATGACTGACGCCCGCGTTCTGCGCGATGTCGCGATAACCGCGCTCCAGCAGCGAAGGTGTGATGAGTAGCGCCAGCGTGACGCGCAGTGTCGATTTGGTCCAGGTTCTGGAACGATGCGCCTTGCCTTTCGCCGCGCGTGGACGGCCCGAAACGATCACGACGCTATTGCCTTCGATGAGGCTCGCGTTGCCGGCCAGATCGAGTGCGTCGATGCCCAGTTCGCGGCAGGCGCGGATCATGTCCGGCGACAGATGCAGGGTGACGAGCGTGGGATTCGCGCCGCCGTCGCGCGTGGCCGATGCGCCGAACGCCGACAGCGCGCTGAAGCGGTCGATGTTTTCCCGCACGACGACGGGACGCTTGACGCGCGCGCCGCCGATGCGGAATTCGATGGCGGCGTCGTATTCGCCGCGCGCGGGCGGTTTGACGCGGCGCGCGGCGAGGCCGGTCGCGTCGCTGAAGGCGGCGGCGGCGGCTTCGACGAGTTGCTCGGCGTTCGGCGGCATGAGTGCGGTTCGTTGTCCAGTTTTACGGAGTGTACACGAAACGTGGACATCGCAAAAAATTGGACGATCGATTCGAATCGCTCAGAGATAACTGCAAACGTAGTCGAGCGTTTCGACCACGTCGATATCGAAGCGGCTCTTGCCCGGCACCGAGAACGATTCGCCCGCGCCATACGTCTTCCACTCGTCGCTGCCGTCGAGGCGGATGCGGCATTGGCCGGCCTGCACTTCCATGAGTTCGGGCGCATCGGTGCCGAAGTTGAGCGTGCCGGGGAGGATCACGCCGAGCGTCTTTCTGGTGCCGTCGGCGAAGAGCACGGTGTGCGACACGCACTTGCCGTCGAAGTAGACGTTGGCGCGTTTGATGACGGAAACCTGATCGAATTGCGTTGCGGCGGTCATGGCGGTGGTCCTTTAGTCGTCGGGAATGGTTGGTCCGCCATCATACAAAAAAGGGCGATGCGGTTGCCACCGCATCGCCCGTTCCGAACGAAGCGTCGCCGGATCAGCGGTTCACGAGACGCCTGGGCATCAACAACACCAGCAAGCCACCGATCGCGAGACAGGCCGCGAGCGTGTACACGCCGAGATCCGTCGAATGCGTCTTGTCGATGATCCAGCCGATCACATACGGACTGATGAAGCCCGCGAGATTGCCGAACGAGTTCACGACCGCCACGCCGGTCGCCGCGGCCGCGCCGGCGAGAATCGCGGTCGGCAGGCACCAGAACTGGCACAGCGTGGTCATGACGCCCATCGTCGCGACGGTGAGGCCGATCATCGCGAGCGTGACGTTGCCGCTGCCTGCCATGACCGCGACGATCCAGCCCAGCGTGCCGATGAGACCCGGCACCGCGACGTGCCAGCGCCGCTCGCGCCGCGCATCCGAGCTGCGCCCGACGACGATCATCGAAATCGCGGCGGCGGCATACGGCAGCGTCGTCAGGAAGCCGATCGTCAGCGGGTCTTTCACGCCCGATCCCTTGATGAGCGTCGGCAGCCAGAAGCCCACGCCGTACAGGCCCATGATGAAGAACAGATAGATCACGGACAGCGCCCAGACCATCGGATTCGTGAAGCCGTCCTTGAACGAATGCGATTCGACGCCCTGCGCATCGGCTGCGACGTTGGCGGCGAGAATCTTCTTCTCGTCGTCGGTGAGCCACTTCGCCTGCTCGATGCCTTTGTCGAGCATGAAGATGATGGCGAAGCCCAGCACCAGCGACGGAATCGCTTCGAGCAGGAAGAGCCATTGCCAGCCGGCGAGTCCGTGCGTGCCGCTCATCGCGTGGAGAATCCAGCCCGACAGCGGACCGCCGATGACGCCCGAAATCGGAATGCCCGTCATGAAGAGCGCGATGATCCTGCCGCGTCGCGCCGACGGATACCAGTACGTCAGATACAAGATGACGCCCGGAAACAGGCCCGCTTCGGCGAGACCGAGCAGGAAGCGCAGTACATAGAACGTCGTGGGCGTTTGCACGAACATCATCGCGGCGGAGATGATCGCCCAGGTGATCATCACGCGTGCGATCCAGAGCCGCGCGCCGACCTTGTGAAGGATGATGTTGCTCGGCACTTCGAAAATGAAATAGCCGATGAAGAAGATGCCCGCGCCCAGACCGTAGACGGTTTCGCTGAAGCCGAGATCCTTCAGCATCTGCAGCTTGGCGAAGCCGACGTTCACGCGGTCCAGATAGGCCGCGACGTAACAGAGGAACAGCAGCGGAATGAGGCGCCACGTCACTTTTGCGTAGAGCGCGGACACCGAGGTGTCCACGCGCTCGAACTCGGGCGACGCCGGGAACGCTTGTCTCGACGTAGTCATGGGGATGTCTCCGAATCTTGTAAGGGGATCGCCTCGCCTTTCTCCGAAGGCGAGGTATTGCGGCAAAAACGATCGATCAGTCGAACATGTCAGGCTGCGTCGCAACCAGATCATTCCAGATGGTCTGAAAGTGCAGCCAGCCGATGTAGTCGCTCCCCACGTGCTCGCGACTGTAGCGAGCGCGGTCTTCGGGCACGAGCTTCGGCGTGATGCCGGTCGCTTCGATCATCAGTTGCTGCTGGCAGCAGCGCTCCAGCGCGATGAACCAGAACGCCGCCGAATCGATGCTATGACGGCTCGCGGTCAGCAGCCCGTGGTTCTGGTGAATCGCGGCCTTCACGCCCTTGAATGCATTCGCGACCTTGTTGCCGCCCTTCACTTCGACGGCGACCTTGCCCGCTTCGTCGCCGATCACGACGTGGTCCTCGAAGAACGCGCAGGCGTCCTGCGACATCGGGATGAGCGGCTTGCCGAGCGCCGCGAAGGCGGTGCCGTAGACGGTATGCGCGTGGCACATCGCGACGATGTCCTGATGCTGCTCATGCACGGCGGCGTGCAGCACGAAGCCCGCGCGATTGAGCGCGTAATTGCCCTCGACCACGTTGCCCCGATGATCGGCGCAGATCAGGTTCGAGAGTTTGACCTGCGCGAAATGAGCGGCCATCGGGTTGGTCCAGTAGAGCGACGGATTTTCCGGATCGCGCACGGTGAGGTGGCCCGCGAAACCGTAATCGAAGCCTTGCAACGCGAACGCGCGGCACGCGGCGACGAGACGCTCCTTCAGATACTGACGATGTTCGGTGTGGCTCGAAAACGTCGGCACCTCGGGGAAGATCAGGCCTTCCTGTTCCGGCTGATAAATCGACACGCGGCCTTTGAGGTCGATTGCCGAATCGTTCTTTGCGGGAGTCTCCATGACGTCGCTCATCTTTTTCGCTCCATGCGGATCAAGTGGGTATGCCGTGCATGGTGCCGCGAGCGATGCTTGCGTACAAACGAAGGTTGTTCAAGCAAGCATGAACCACATTCATGCATGGCCTTTTTTGAAGCCTCTGCGGAATTGCCAATACCCTTAGGTATAAGCAATGCAACGTTTTTCGCGCCGCCGCAAATCCGCCCCCAATCACGCGCGCCCCGGGACCGATACTTGGGTGAATCCCGCAGAGGCCCGCTGCATAAGGCTCGGCGCCGTCTTAACGCAGGGCCTTCAAAAGCGGCGCGCAAAGCCGTTAACCACGTTTGCAACATTTTGGGAGCGGAGCGCGTTTCCACCGCGACAAGGCTTTGAGGCGTGCAATCGGCAGCGTTTTGACGACGGCCGCTCTGTCGGAAGCCCGGTGCGACAAGGTATTAGCCAGACGAAAACGTTTGGCGTCAGTTGATCTTCCTGTGCGATCCGTATGAAGGACGCCTTTCACGATTGAATCAATTTTGTTCGTACTTGAGCGCACGTTGCCGCGCGCTACGTGCGGACTCGCGCAAACCCCAGTTGGTATAAGGATTGGCGTGCGCTGGCACACCTCTCGCTAATGTATGACCACGCACGAAGGTCACCGCGATCCTTCAACAACAGATAAGAGCGGTGAATTCGTGCTACGGGGCTGGTCGCAACAGGGTTCGATGTACGCCGACAGATGCATACACGAATCCTGTTGCGAGCCAGAAGAAATCAAAAGCGCGAAGCGCACACGCACGAGACTAATAAAATGTTGACTCTTCAATCAGACCTGCACGGCAATCATCTTTTGGGCGCGCTTCCGGCACAGGAATGGCAAGCCCTCGCGCCTCATCTCGAACTGGTTCAATTGCGCACGGAGCAGTTGCTGTGCGATTCCGGTCAACGCATCCACCACGTGTATTTCCCGACCACGGCGATCATCTCGCTCCTGCATACGATGGAAGACGGCGGCTCTGTCGAAGTCGCGGCGGTCGGACGCGAAGGGATGTCGGGCGTTCCGGTGCTGACGGGCGGCGACACCATGCCGACGCGCGTACAAGTGCAGTGCGCGGGCTTCGCGTATCGCATGAGCGCCGGGGCATTGCGTGAGCACTTCGGTCGTTCGGACTTCCTGCGTCGCGTGATGTTGCTGTACATGCAAGCCCTGCTGACGCAAGTCGCGCAGACGGCGGCGTGCAATCGTCATCACTCGCTGTCGAAGCAACTGTGCCGCTGGTTGCTGATCCAGACGGATCGCACGCCGTCGGATCAATTGCGCGTTACGCAGCAGATGATCGCCGATATGTTGGGCGTGAGACGTGAAGGTGTGACTGAAGCCGCTGGCAAGCTGCATGATGCAGGGCTTATTCATCACAGCCGTGGTTGCATCAAGATTCTCGATCGTGCGGGGCTCGAAGAGCGGGCTTGCGAGTGTTATGGCATCGTCAAGCGGGAGTTTGATCGGATGTTGCCGCGGCGGGCTGAAGCGGTGGTTTAAGGATGTCTCTTTCGCTGCGGGTCCCGTTATCGTGTCGGTCTATTAGCGCTGCCCCTGTGCGGGGCGGCAGTCACTTTCTTTGCTGCTGCAAAGAAAGTAACCAAAGAAAGCAGCTCGTTTAAGCCCGCGGTCACACGCACGTTGGCTATGCTTGCCAGCCGCCCGTGGCACTCGCCTAAGTGTCGCCCCCAAAGGCCCAATCGGGCTTGGCTCGCGCACGGTCTGACGCGCTAGTTGTTTTAGGGCGCTGGTTCAGCACGAAAGAGCTTCGGCACAGCGCTACGCGCTGCCGTCGGGTATGCAAGGGAAGCCATCGAAGAAGCACGCGCACACCCGATTGACCCATCGGCCGCTTAGCGGGCCGGAGCTATTTGGTGCTGAACCAGTTTATTGAGTGGTGCGATGAGTCAGACCGTGCGCGGTCCAAGCCCTTATCTGCTTGTGAGGGCACTCTCTATTGCCGGGCCATTCAGCCAATCGCCTGTGCCGCGGCCGGCGTGAAGTGCTTAGGCTGGGGAAAGCTGTTTCTTTGGTTACTTTCTTTGCAGCAGCAAAGAAAGTGACTGCCGCCCCGCACAGGGGCAGAGCTAATAGACCAATAAGAAACCGGGATCCGGCGACGAAAAAAACCCCATCAAACGCCCCCACGACTAGCCGCAGCCGCCCTCCCTCGCAACCAATTGATGCTAGCAAAAAGCACCACAGCAAACACGATCAACATCGTCGCGACTGCGAGAATCGACGGATCGATCGAATCGCGGATACCGCTCCACATCTGCCGCGGCACGGTCCGCTGATCCGGCCCGCCGATAAACAGAATCACGATCACTTCATCGAACGAAGTCGCGAAAGCGAACACACTGCCCGTGGCGACCGCTGGCGTAATGAGCGGCAAAGTCACGCGCCGAAACGCAGTCCAAGGCCTCGCACCGAGACCGGAAGCCGCGCGCAACAGACTCTGATCGAACGACAACAACGAAGCCGTCACGGTAATCACGACAAACGGCGTCCCCAGCGCCGCGTGCGCGAAAATCACGCCGGGATACGAATTCACGAGCCCGAGCGGCGCGAAGATGAGATAGAAGCCCGCCGCGACGACGACGATCGGCACGATCATCGGCGAGATGATGATCGGCATGATCACCGAACGCAGGGGAAACTGCGAACGCGAAAGACCGAGCGCCGCGAGCGTGCCCAGACACGTGGCGATCAACGTCGATGCCGCGCCGATGCCGATGCTGTTCAACAGCGAGCGCTGCCAGTCCGAACTAGTCAAAGCCTGCTCGTACCAGCGCAGCGAAAAGCCCTGCAACGGATACGAAAAATACGATCCCGAGTTGAACGAAAGCGGGATGATCGCGAGAATCGGCGCGACGAGAAAGAACAGCACGATCGCGGTATGCACGCGCACCCAGCGCGATGCGATGCGTTCGGTCAGCACCTTGTTGCGTTGCTCTGTCATGGAAGAAAGACTCCTCAACCGAAGCGCAACCGGTCGATGCCGACGATGCGGTTGAACAGGAAATAGAAGATCGCCGTGAAGATCACGAGATATGCCGATAGCGCGCCCGCGAGTCCCCAGTTGAGCTGCGTGTTCGTTTGCAGCGCGATGAGCTGACTGATCATTTCATCGCCAGCGCCGCCGAGCAGCGCGGGCGTGATGTAGTAACCGAGCGCGAGCACGAAGACGAGGAAGCAGCCCGCGCCGACGCCCGGCAGCGTCTGCGGAATATAGACGCGCACGAACGCGGTGAACGGATGCGCGCCGAGCGATTGCGCCGCGCGCACGTACACGGGCGATACGCCTTTCATCACCGAATAGATCGCGAGAATCATGTACGGCAGAAGCACATGCGTCATGCCGATCAACACGCCCGTACGATTGAAGATGAGCGGCACCGGATGCGTCGCGAGGCCGAGACCCGCCAACAGACCGTTGATGACGCCGCCCGGTTGCAGCAGCACATACCACGCCGTCGTGCGCACGAGCAGCGAGGTCCAGAACGGCACGATCACGAAGAGCATCAGGCGGTTGCTGCTCTGCGCCGGAAGATTGGCGAGCAGCCACGCGACCGGATAGCCGAGCACGAGGCACAAGAGCGTGACGGACGCGCTGATCGATATCGTGCGAAGAAACGCCTGCCGATACACCGACGAGTTATCCGGCACGAAGGCGAGGTTGCCTTGCGGCTTCACTTGCGCATCGACGGCGGCGAGCAGATAGTCGGGCGTCGGCGATGTGGCCGCGCGCTTCAAAAGACGCCATATTTCAGGGGAATTCCAGCGTTCGTCCATCTCGATCAACGCAGGCTTCCACGCGGGCGGCGCGTCGTCGCGGACGCTGCGCGCGGTGCGCATCAACAGGCTGCGAAATTCGGGCTGCGCGAAGTTGAGCCTGCGCGCAACGGTGCCGAGCTGTCCGCTCTGCTGCGCATCCTTGAGGCCGGCCGCGAGCAGCGCGAACACATGTTCGTCGGGCACGCCGCGCCCGTCCCACGCATCGAGCGCGCGAGTGAGCGCGGGCATGCTGCCCGGCACTTCCCTGTTCTCGACACTGCGCGCGAGCAGGAGCGCGATCGGTGCGATGAACGTCGACAGCAGAAACACGATCAGCGGCAATGCAAGCAACAACGCCTGCACCGATGCGCGGCGGCGCGCTCTTTGAAACGAGGCGCGGCCATCGGCTCTCGTCGGAGAACCGGAGGCAGGCGCGTGGATCGATGCAGGCATGAGGTCCCTCTGGTCCTTGAACGGCGTTACTGCGTCAGCCACACCTGGAAGCGCTTGTTGATCTGGTCGGCGTTATCGGCCCAGAAATTCGCGTTGATCTGCACGGCGCGCTTGAAGTTATCCGGCGCGGTCGGCATGTCGGCGAGACGCTGCTTGTCGACGAGCGCAACCGCGTCCTTGCGCGGCGGCGCATAAGCGATGTACTTCGACAAATCCGCCGATGCCTTCGGCTGCGCCTGCGACACGATGAACTTCGCGGCGGTGTCGGCGTGCTTCGCGCCCGTCGGAATCGCCCACCATTCGAAGTCGTAGACCTGCGCATCCCAGACTGCCTTGAACGGCTTGTTGTCCTTCTTCGCGGCATCGTCGATGCGGCCGTTATAGGCTTGCACCATTACGACCGCGCCATCGGCGAGCAGTTGCGGCGCCTGCGCGCCCGACTCCCACCACACGATGTTCTTCTTGATCGTGTCGAGTTTCTTGAAGGCGCGATCGACGCCGGCGGGCGTGCCGAGCACCTTGTACACGTCTTTCGGATCGACGCCATCGGCGATCAACGCCCATTCCATCGATACCTTCGGCGACTTGCGCAGGCCGCGCTTGCCGGGGTATTTCTGCAAGTCGAAGAAGTCGTTGACCGTGCTCGGCGCGGTCTTCAGCTTGCTCACGTCGTAGGCATAGACGGTCGACCAGACCATGCTCGCGACCGCGCAATCGCTGATCGAACCGGGGATGAAATCGCTCGTCTTGCCGATCGACTTCTTGTCGAACTTCTGCAGCAGGCCTTCATCGCATGCGGTGATCGCGTCGTTGGTTTCGAGATCGATCAGATCCCACGTCGTGTTCTTCGCCTGCTCCATCGCCGATAGCTTGGCGAGGCCGCCGTCGTACGATTCGGTCGAGAAGTTCACGCCCGTAGCCTGTGTGAACGGTTCGAACCAGGCCTTCTTTGCCGCGGCTTCATACGCGCCGCCGAAAGTCACGACAGAGAGCGTCTCCGCCGCGTGTGTCGGGATGGTTGCAAACGCAAATACTGCGAGTGCGGCGCATTGTGCTTTGATGTGGGTGCGCATGTCAGTTGGCTCCTGCGGGTGCGGTCGAGATGAGGGAAGGTGACGGCGGTGTGGTTGGGGCAATCGCGGGGGCGCTCTTTGGCGCCATCATCGCGAGAATCTTGCAGTCGTCGTGACGCCATGCAATTTCGATCGTGCTTCCGGCTGCGGGCAACGCATGACGCTGCGTGTTGGGCACTTTCACGACGAGAGAATCGCGCGAGCCCAGCTTCAGATGCACGCGATGATGATCGCCGCAATACACGAGTTCCTCGACGCAGGCGCGCACGACGTTGCTGTGCTCGTCGGCTTGTGCGCCGTCCGCGCCCGGAATGTGCGCGCGTTCGGGGCGCAGCGCGAGCATCGCTTCGTCGCCGGCGCGCAGGCCGTGTTCGCAGCGTCCGCGAATGACGCTGCCGTCCGAGAGCGCGAGCGTCGCCCATTCGTCGTTCACGCTGGTGACGCGTCCCGTGAGTCCGTTGTTCTCGCCGACGAAGTTCGCGACGAATGCGTTCTGCGCATTCTCGTAAAGCTCGCTCGGCGTGGCGGCCTGCTGGATGCGGCCATCGGAAAAGACGGCGACGCGGTCGGACATCGTGAGCGCTTCGGCCTGATCGTGCGTTACATAGACGATCGTCAGCGAGAGTTCGCGATGCAGCCGCATGATCTCGTATTGCATCGTTTCGCGCAGGCGTTTATCCAGTGCGCCGAGCGGCTCGTCCATCAGCACGACGCTCGGCTCGAACACGAGTGCGCGTGCGAGCGCGACGCGCTGCTGCTGCCCGCCGGAAAGCTGCGAGGGGCGCCGGTTCGCGAGATGCGGCAGTTCGATCATCTCCAGCGCGCGTTTGACGCGCGTCTTCTGCTCCGCGCGGCTCACGTGCCGCACGGAAAGCGGAAACGCGACGTTCTCCGCAATCGTCAGATGCGGAAAGAGCGCGTAGTTCTGAAACACCATGCCGATGTCGCGCTGATGCGGCGGCTTGTCGTCGAGACGCCGGCCATCGAGGCGAATCTCGCCTTGCGTCGGCGTTTCGAAGCCCGCGAGCATCATAAGCGTGGTCGTCTTGCCCGATCCCGACGGTCCGAGCAGCGAAAGAAACTCTCCCTTGCGCACGTCGAGGTTCAGGTCCTCCACGACATAGTGCGCGCCGTCGTACGATTTGCTCACGCCCGAGAAGGAGATGAAGGAAGGGTCTGACATCGTGATCGCGTCCTGTCTTTCAGTGCTGTGCGAGCTTCGACGCGATATAGCGCGCGAAGTCGTAATTGGGCCGTTCGAGATGACTCAGGTTGCCGGGCTTTGCGAGCGGCGCATGTACGCCGCGAAACACTGCCTGCACGCCGCGCCTGTCTTCCGCGTTCACTTCGTCGAGCAGCTTCTTCAGTGTCGTCATGTGCGCGTTCGCTTCCGGATCGGCGATGAATTCAGGCGCGAGCCCGCCGCCGAAGCGGATATGCACCTGCCCGACGCCGCGCGGTTGCAGCACGAGATACCAGAAGTAGCCGGGCGTGAGCGTCACGAGATGCGTCGGGTAGATCGCGAGCAGCGCGGTCGTCTTGCGCCAGTGACCCGACAAGCGCGTGTTGTCCGGATGCGCATTGCCGATCGGCAGGCTCGCTTCCTTCGTGATCCAGTGATAGTTGAACGCGGGATAGCCTGGCGGACATTCCATTTCTTCGAGCCTGGAATGCGGCCCCACGGTTGCGCGATGCAGCATCGGCAAGTGATAGCTTTCCATGAAATTTTCAGCGAGGATTTTCCAGTTCGTGTCCCACACGTGCTCTTCATAGAAAGTTTCGATGTAGTCCGTCATGCCGTAAGCGCCGATGAGTTCGCTCAATTCGGCCAGTTGCTTTTGAACAGGCGGCGCGTTTTCATCGAGCGTCACATAGATCCAGCCTTGCCATTCTTCGCAGCGAATGGCGGGCAATTTATAGCTTTCCTTGCAGAAGCCCTCTTGCCGCTCCATGAGCGGCGCGCCCTTCAATTCGCCGTCGAGCCCATAGCTCCACGCGTGATACGGACACACGATGCGGCGCTTGTTGCCGCGCCCTTCGAGCAGCACCGACATGCGATGCAGGCACACGTTCGATATCGCCTTGAGCTGCATCTGCTCGTCGCGCAACACGGCGATCGGTTGTTCGCCGATTTGCGCCGTCAGATAGTCGCCGGGCTCTTTCAACGCGCTTGCGCGGCCGACACACTGCCATTCGTGCGCGAAGATTTCGCTCTCTTCGAGAGCCAGAAACTCGGGCGATGTATAGACGCCGGGCGGCATGGCGCGCGCATCGCTGAATGGTCGTTCGCAATTCGACCGCATCTGGTCGATGAGCGTTTGCACCGCGATCGTCCTTGTCATGAGGCTCTCCATGTTCCTTCCCGTGGAAGCGCGTCGACGCGAGGTTTCAAGGCGTTGCGCTCGGCATGGACATCAATCTATCAAGCCAAATTGCCAGCCAAAATATTGTTTTCGGATACAAAGCAAAGCTTTTGCCTATGCAGCGCGGATAACTTCTCCATTCGATGCGCGCATCATGTATCGATATGCAGCCGCCGGATATAAGTCTCGCAAAAGGAAGAGAAGCGATGCACGACCTGCCTCGGGCGCATTGTGCGCGATTGCGCGATGCCCAGCGTCGTCGCGTTGACGTTGTCCTTGAAGCGCTTAATCACGAAGTCTTCGCCGTCCACCGTGCGATTCGATTTGAGCGGAAAATTGAGGATGCTGTAGCCGAGACCGTTCGCCACCATGCCGCGCACGACCTCCGGCTGCGATGAACGAAACGCGGGCACGGGGCGGCTGCCGACCGCATCGAAGAGCGCGGCGAAATACTCGCGGCTATGCGGCAGATCCAGCATTACGTAAGGCTCCGGCAGCAAGTCGGCGAGCGATACCTTGCGCGCTCGGGCAAGGCGATGCGTCTTCGGCAGGATCGCGTATGGCGGCAAGGAAATCAGCGGCGTGAAGGCGATGTCCTCGGTCAGATCCAGGCTATAGGTGAGCGCGATATCGAGCGAGCCGTCATGCAGGCCGCGCAGCAAACCATCCTGATGTGCCTCGACCGTGCGAAACGAAATGCCCGCGTGGCCGGCCGTGAAGTGGCTGATGAGACCCGGCATCAACGGCGGCGCGAGCGAAACGAGGCAGCCGAGCGCGATGGAGCCGGTCATGCCGCCATCCATTTCCTTCGCGGCCATTTGCAGTTCTTCCGCGATCTTCAGCAGATTGCGCGCTTGGCCGAGCAGATCGCGGCCCGCCTGCGTGAGCGACAGACCGCTCGCGTGACGTCGGATGAATAGCTGCACGCCGAAAGATTCTTCGAGATCGGCGAGGGCGGTCGATATCGACGGCTGCGAAATATGCAGTCTTTTCGCCGCCGCGGTGAACGACAACGCTTCCGCCGTGACGACAAAGTAGCGCAGCTGCCGCAGCGAGTAGCGCAAGGGATGAATTTCCATCGACGATGCTCCTGAGATCATGCTTCGATGGGCCGCATTGTGAAGCGCTCAAAATTCACTGCATAGCCAAATCCGATGCTATGCATTTTTTAAATATATTTTTCAGATTTGGACGGGACGCGTAGATTTTCACCAAGACATCACGGATACAACGGCCTTTCGGAAGGACATAGCCATGACAGTGGAAAGGAAATCAATCGACACGCTCGTGGTCGGCGCAGGACAAGCGGGCGTCGCGATGAGCGAACATCTGAGCAAGCTCGGCGTGCCGCATCTCGTGCTGGAACGCGATCGCATCGCGGAGCGCTGGCGCACGGGCCGATGGGATTCGCTCGTCGCCAATGGTCCCGCATGGCACGATCGTTTCCCTAATCTGGAATTCGCGAATTTCGATCCCAACGCGTTCGCATCGAAAGAGCAGGTCGCGGAATACTTCGTCGACTATGCGAAGAAGTTCGATGCGCCCATCCGCACGGGCGTCGAAGTAAAGAAGGTCGTGCGCAATGCAGGGCGGCCGGGCTTTACCGTCGATACATCTGAAGGAACGATCGAAGCGAATCGGGTCGTCGTGGCGACAGGGCCGTTCCAGCGCCCCGTGATTCCGCCGATCGCGCCGACGAGCGCAGCGCTCACGCAGATCCATTCCGCCGACTATCGCAATCCGCAGCAATTGCCCGAAGGCGGCGTGCTGGTCGTGGGCGCGGGATCGTCGGGCGTGCAGATCGCCGATGAACTGCAGCGCGCGGGCCGCCGCGTGTATCTGTCGGTAGGCGCGCACGATCGTCCGCCGCGCGGCTATCGGGGACGCGACTTCTGCTGGTGGCTCGGCGTGCTCGGCGAATGGGACGCGGAAGTGATGAAGCCCGGCCGCGAGCACGTGACGATTGCCGTGAGCGGCGCGCGCGGCGGCCATACGGTGGACTTCAGGCGTCTCGCGCATCAGGGCATCACGCTCGTCGGCCTGACGAAATCGTTCGACGATACCCGCGTCACATTCGAAGCCGATCTCGCGGACAACATCCGCCGTGGCGACGAGAACTACCTGTCGCTGCTCGATGCCGCCGACGCCTATGCGCGCCGCAATGGCCTCGATCTTCCCGAAGAGCCCGAAGCCCGCAACATTCCCGCCGATCCGGAATGCATGACGCATCCGCTCTTCGAACTCGATCTTGCGAAAGAGGGCGTGACGTCCATCATCTGGGCGACGGGTTATGCCGTCGATTTCACCTGGTTGCAAGTCGATGCATTCGACGACAAAGGCAAGCCGAAACATCAGCGCGGCGTCGCGAAAGAGCCGGGCATCTATTTTCTCGGCTTGCCGTGGCTGTCGCGCCGTGGCTCCGCGTTCATCTGGGGCGTGTGGCACGACGCGAAACATATCGCCGATCACATCGTCACGCAGCGCAAATACCTCGCGTATTACGACGCGCCGCAACATCACGACGACGAAACGCGCGTCGAAAGCGTCGAGGCCGCACCGGACGAATCGCGCGTGCACAAGGTCAGCGAGATGGGCGTCAACTGATTTCAAACAATCCCGTATCAAGGTGCATTCGATGAGCCAACCCACGCATACCCGTATCCGCATGTTCAACACCAAGGATACGTATCCGAATCAGACGCTCGATAACGATCTTTGCCAGGCCGTGCGCGCGGGCAATACCGTTTATGTGCGCGGTCAGATCGGCACGGATTTCGACGGCAATCTGATCGGTCTGGGCGACCCGCGCGCGCAGGCCGAGCAGGCGATGAAAAACGTGAAGCAATTGCTCGAAGAGGCGGGCAGCGATCTATCGCACATCGTCAAGACGACGACCTATCTCACCGATGTGCGCTATCGCGAGCCGGTGTATCGCGAAGTCGGCAAGTGGCTGAAAGGCGTGTTTCCGATTTCGACGGGCCTCACCGTGGTGGCGCTCGGTCAGCCCGAATGGCTGATGGAGATCGACGTGATCGCCGTCATTCCCGATGGATGGACGCCTCAGGCCTGAGCGACGTAAAAGGAGGGCACATGACTTTTTCTATCGTCGGACGATGCGAAGAGACAGGGCAACTCGGCATCGCGATCAGTTCATCGAGCATCGCGGTGGGCGCGCGTTGTCCGTGGGTGCGCGCGGGCGTCGGTGCGGTCGCGACGCAGAACATCACGCTGCCCGCGCTCGGTTCGCAGATTCTCGACCACATGGAAAGCGCGAAGCTCGATCCCTCGGCGGCGCTGGATCGCGCGCTGGCCGCAAACGAATGGAGCGAGTATCGCCAGGTGACCGTGGTCGATGCGCAGGGCCGCACAGCGTTCTTCAGCGGCAAGCAGGCGCTAGGCACGTATCACGCGGTCGCGGGCAGGCAATGCGTCGCGGCGGGCAACATGCTCGCGGGCGTTCACGTGATCGAAGCGATGATTCCCGCGTTCGAGAACGCCTCCGGCCATCTCGCGGACCGGCTTCTCGCGGCGATGCATGCCGCGATCGCAGCGGGCGGAGAAGCGGGCCCCGTGCATTCGGCGGCGCTGAAGATCGCGGGCGAGCAAAGCTGGCCGTTGGTCGATTTGCGCGTGGACTGGGCGGATGACGATCCCATCGGCAAGCTCGATGGTCTCTGGCAGGCGTACAAGCCGCAGATGCAGGACTACGTGACCCGTGCATTGAATCCGACCGCCGCGCCGAGCTACGGAGTGCCGGGCGATGAATGACATGACGAGCCGCGATCTGCTCGAGCGGCTGATCGGTTTCGCGACGGTCAGCCGCGATTCGAATCTCGAGCTGATCGAATTCATTCGTGATTACCTCGCGCAACATGACGTCGAAAGCGAGCTGTTCTACAACGCAGAGCGCACGAAGGCGAACCTGTTTGCGACGATCGGACCGCGCGATCGCGGCGGCATCGTGCTGTCGGGACATACGGATGTGGTGCCGGTCGATGGCCAGCCATGGACCGTCGATGCATTCCGCCTCACCGAGAAGGATGGCCGCCTGTATGGCCGCGGCGCCGCCGACATGAAGGGCTTTCTCGCATCGGTGCTGGCCGCGGTGCCGATGCTGCTGAAGCGCGAACTGAGGTTGCCCGTGCATCTCGCCTTCTCCTACGACGAGGAAGTCGGATGCCTCGGCGTGCGGCCGATGCTCGCGCAACTGGCGCAACGCGCGCACAAGCCCGTGCTGTGTCTGATCGGCGAGCCGACGTCGTTGAAGCCGGTGCTCGGACACAAGGGCAAACTCGCGATGCGCTGTCAGGTGAAGGGCGCGCCGTGTCATTCCGCATACGCTCCGTATGGCGTCAATGCAATTCAATACGCGGCGCGTCTCATCAATCGTCTGGAAGAGATCGGCGAGAAGCTCGCGCAACCCGAGCATCACGACGCGCGTTTCGATCCGCCGTATTCCACTGTGCAGACGGGCACGATCAAGGGCGGCCGCGCGCTCAATATCGTGCCGGCGGAATGCGAATTCGACTTCGAAGTGCGCGCGCTGCCGGGCTTCGACGCCGGCACGGTCGCCGACGATTTGCAGACATACGCGCAAGCCGAATTGCTGCCGAAGATGCGCGCCGTGAAGTCCGACACCGACATCACCCTGGAAGCGCTGTCCGCCTATCCCGCACTCGCGACGCCGCCCGACAGCGAAGCCGCGCGCCTGCTCGCGCTGCTCAGCGGTTCGTCGGAATTCGGCACGGTGGCGTTCGGCACGGAAGGCGGACTCTTCGATCACGCCGGCATTCCGACGGTCGTATGCGGTCCCGGCAGCATGGATCAGGGACACAAGCCCGACGAGTTCGTGACCGTCGAACAACTCCGCGATTGCGACGCGATGCTGATACGGCTCGCGGACCATCTCTCGACCATTGCCTGATTACTCAAGCGCCTGAAGCGACCCCGACGCCCCGAGCGTCAGGGCATCGCTTTGCCGCGCGCATTAAGGAGACGACTTTGACTAACGCGCAACGCAATGCTGCTCCGCTGATCGAGAAGCACACCATCGGCTACGTGCCGCCCGAGGATCGTCACGGCAAGGTGCGCGATCTCTTCACGCTATGGTTCGGCGGAAACATCGCGCCCTTGCCGATCGTGACCGGCGCGCTCGGCGTGCAGATCTTCCATCTGAACCTGTTCTGGGGCATCGTCGCGATCATCGTCGGTCAGGCGGTCGGCGGCGTGCTGATGGCGCTGCATTCGGCGCAGGGTCCGCAAATGGGCATCCCGCAGATGATCCAGAGCCGTGCGCAGTTCGGTTCGTGGGGCGCGCTGCTCGTGACCGTCATAGCAGGCGTGATGTACGTGGGTTTCTTCGCGTCGAATATCGTGCTGGCGGGAAAATCGCTGCATGGGATCGAGTCGTCGGTGTCGGTGCCTGTCGGCATCGTGATCGGCGCGGTGGGATCGGGACTGATCGGCATCATCGGATACAAGTTCATTCATATCCTGAACCGCATCGGGACATGGGTGCTCGGTATCGGTATCTGCGTCGGTTTCGGCTACATCCTCACGCATATCTCGACGAACGATTTCCTCACGCGCGGCGGCTTCGACTTCGCCGGCTGGCTCGCGACGGTCTCGCTCTCGGCGCTGTGGCAGATCGCGTTCGCGCCCTACGTCTCCGATTATTCGCGCTACCTTCCGGCGAACGTGCGCGTCGCATCGACGTTCTGGGCGACGTATCTCGGCTGCACGATCGGCTCGACGCTCGCGTTCGTGTTCGGCGCGGTCGCGGTGCTGGCGGTGCCGCCCGGCGCCGACGCGATGGACGCCGTGAAGCTCGCCACCGGACCGCTCGGCCTGCCGATGCTCGTGTTGTTCCTGTTGAGCGTGATCAGCCACAACGCGCTGAATCTCTACGGCGCGGTGCTCGCGTCGATCACGTCGCTGCAAACCTTCGCGTATCGCTGGATTCCGACGGCGAAGGCGCGCGCGGTGTTGTCGGTCGTGATTCTGCTCGCGTGCTGCTACTTCGCGATCGGTGCATCGACGAACTTCGTTGCGAATCTCGTCGATCTCGTGCTCGCGCTGCTCGTCGTGCTGGTGCCGTGGACCGCGATCAATCTCATCGACTTCTATGTGATCCACAAAGGCAAGTACGACATCCAGTCGATCTTTCAGGTGGACGGCGGCATCTACGGGCGCTTCAATCCGCAGGCGCTGATTGCTTACGCGATCGGCATCGCCGTGCAGATTCCGTTCATGAATACGCCGATGTACGCGGGCCCCGTGCCGAAGTACCTCGATGGCGCCGATCTGTCATGGGTCGTCGGATTGCTGCTGACGTCGCCGGTTTATTACTGGCTCGCGTCGCGCGATACGGTCTATCGGCGTCGGCAGAACGGCGCGCAGGTGGCATCCGGTGCGTCGCGGTAACAAATGAAGCGATGTCGGGCGGGACTTTTTCCCGCCCGACAAAAGTGTTGTACGTCCGCCTGCGTTTACGCATCATGTGCATATGCACATAATCGCGTCACCTGCTGCGAAAAACCCTTCGCGGCGCATCGAGGCGGTGACGATCCAGGGTTTGTCGGCATGCATCGCTCCTCCTCGCTCAAGTATTCAGGAGGTTTGTATGTCGAACGATATTTCTCTCGAAACGCCGTCGCGCCGTCACTTCATCGGCATCGCGGCGGCGACGCTCGCCGCGGGCGCATTGAGCCGTCTCGCCTTCGCCGAACCGGCTCCGGGCAACGCGGAAATCGTGCAGGTGAAGGGCGGCGACAAGACCGCCATTCGCCCGCTTCGTGTGCACGTTCCGGATGCGCAACTCGCCGATCTGAAGCGGCGCGTCAAATCCACGCGCTGGCCCGAACGCGAAACCGTCACCGATGCATCGCAAGGCGTGCAACTCGCGACGATGCAAAAGCTCGCGCGCCACTGGGCGACGGACTACGACTGGCGCAAGGTCGAAGCGCGGCTCAACGCGGTGCCGAACTTCGTCACCGAGATCGACGGTCTCGACATCCACTTCATCCACGTTCGCTCGAAACATGCGAACGCGTTGCCGGTCATCGTCACGCACGGCTGGCCCGGATCGATCATCGAGCAACTGAAGATCATCGATCCGCTGACCAATCCGACGGCACACGGCGGCCAGGCATCCGACGCGTTCGATGTGGTGATTCCGTCGCTGCCCGGCTACGGTTTCTCCGGCAAACCGGCGGCGACCGGCTGGGACCCGCAACGCATCGCACGCGCGTGGATCGCGTTGATGAAGCGTCTCGGCTATACGCGCTATGTCGCGCAAGGCGGCGACTGGGGCAACGCGGTGACCGAGCAGATGGCGCTCATCGCGCCGCCGGAACTCATCGGCATTCATACCAACATGCCGGCCACGGTGCCCGACGATATCGCGCACGCCCTCAAGTTCGGCGATCCCGCGCCCGCGGGTCTTTCGGCGGACGAGGCCCACGCGTTCGAGCAACTCGACTTCTTTTACAAGCACGGTCTCGGCTACGCGCAGGAAATGGCGAATCGGCCGCAGACGCTGTATGGCATCGAGGATTCGCCGATCGGCCTCGCCGCATGGATGATCGATCACGACGCGGCGAGCCAGGCGCTCATCGCACGCGTGTTCGACGGTCAAACGGAAGGTCTCTCGCGCGACGACATCATCGATAACATCTCGCTCTACTGGTTCACGAACACGGGGATTTCCTCGGCGCGGCTGTACTGGGAGAACAAGCTCAATTTCTTCGCGCCGAAGCACATTGCGATTCCGGTCGCGGTGAGCGTGTTCCCGGACGAGATCTATGCCGCGCCGAAAAGCTGGACGGAGAAGGCCTATCCGAAGCTGATTCACTACAACCGTCTGCCGAAAGGCGGGCACTTCGCGGCGTGGGAACAGCCGCAAGCGTTCTCGGACGAGGTTCGTGCGAGCTTCCGCTCGCTGCGTTCGGCGTAGGGCAATGCGCGATGACTTCGCGGCATCGAGTGCTTCCGTTGGCCTGGCCGCGCGGCGCATGCATCGGCGCGAGACCTGTCACAATCGCAATCTCCGACGTTCCTCGACGATGCGGTCGGGATTGCGATTTTGCCGGGCCGTGTCATCCGATTGCGGCGTGCCAGCCGCGCCGCGCGTGTTTCTCCCATGACAAGGAGCAAGCGATGCCAACGATGCAGGCAGTGCAGGTAGCGAAAGCGAACGGTCCGCTGGAAGTCGTCGAGCGCGACGTGCCGGAGCCGCCCGACGGACACGTGTTGATCAAGGTGCAGGCTTGCGGGATCTGCCACAGCGATTCCCTGACCGTCGAGGGTCTGTGGCCCGGCCTTCAGTTTCCGCGCGTGCCGGGCCATGAAATCGCGGGCGTGATCGAGAAGCTCGGCGCGGGCGTCGAAGGATGGGAGAAGGGGCAGCGCATCGGCGTGGGCTGGCACGGCGGGCATTGCGGACATTGCGAGCATTGCCGTCACGGCGACTTCGTGCTTTGCCAGCGCGCGCTGGTGCCGGGCATCAGCTATGACGGCGGCTATGCGGACTACATGGTCGCGCCGCAGGAAGCGCTCGCGCGTATGCCCGACGATCTCTCCGATGTCGATGCCGCGCCGCTCCTTTGCGCGGGCATCACCACCTTCAATGCGCTGCGCAACAGCGGCGCGCGCGCGGGCGATGTCGTCGCGATTCTCGGCATCGGCGGGCTCGGCCATCTGGGCGTGCAGTTCGCGCGCAAGATGGGCTTCGTGACGGCGGCGATCGCGCGAGGCAAGGACAAGGAGCCGCTCGCGAAGCAGCTCGGCGCGCATCACTACATCGACAGCGAATCGCAGAACGTGGCCGAGGCGCTCAAGGCGCTCGGCGGCGCGCGCGTCATTCTGGCGACGGCCACGAGCGGCAAGGCGATGAACGCGGCCATCGGCGGTCTCGGGCTGAACGGCAAGCTGATCATGGTCGGGATATCGGAAGAGCCCGTCGAGGTGCCGATCACGCAGTTCATCATGGGCCGCAACTCGGTGCAGGGCTGGCCGTCCGGCACGGCGGCGGATTCGCAGGAAACCCTCGCGTTCAGCGCGCTGTCGGGCGTGAAGCCGATGATCGAGGAATTTCCGCTGTCGCGCGCGGCCGAAGCGTACGCGCGGATGATGAGCGGCAAGGCGCGGTTCAGGGTGGTGCTGACGCCGGGGAAGTGAAGCGCATCACCGTAAGACAATCCGACGACCGTTTCGAATCGCAACGTTAAGAATCTTTCCACTCCTTCGATTCGCCGCATCCGCAAAACCCGCAAAGCCCCGCCAGCCGGGGCTTTGACGCATATGGCCCGCGCCTTGCGTTGATTGCGCTCCAGACAACCCGGAGCCGCACATGATCGAACGAGGCCGAGCCGCCACGCTCACCCACACCGTCACATCCGCCGATCTCGCATCCGCTCACGCGCAAGGCGCGGGCGAACGCTATCCCGACGTGCTGTCCACGCCCGCGCTGCTGTCGCTGATCGAGCGCGCGTGCGCCGAAACGCTGCGCGAAGCCGTCGGCGATGGGCAACTGTCCGTCGGCGTGACGACGCATCTCAATCATCTCGCGCCGACGCCGCTCGGCGCCGACGTCTCCGCGACCGCGACTTTCCGCGATCTCGAAGGCGCGCTGTACTGGTTCGACATCGTCGCTTCCGACGCGGGCGGCCCGGTCGGCACCGCGAGTCACGCGCGCGCCATCGTCGAGCGATCCGCGATCGAAGCGCGCGCCGCGAAACGCCGCCGCACCGAATGACGCATCCACACGACGAGAGAAAAGCACATGGCTGATCATTCCCCGACGCGCGGCGTCTACTTCGACGAAGCGTTCGAAACGCTCCCGCCCGCCGACGTGCGCCGTCATCAGGACGCGCTCTGGGCGTCGCACTGGCCGTATCTGCGCGCGATGTCCGCGTTCTACCGGACGCGGCTCGCACACTGGATCGGCCGCGACGACGTCACGCTCGACACGCTTCAGGAGATGCCCTTCACCGAGAAGGACGAACTGCGCGTGAGCCAGGAAAGCGCGTCGCCCTACGGCGATTACGTCGCGTGCGCGGAAGGCGGCATCGCGCGGCTGCATCGCACGTCGGGCACGACCGGCCGGCCGCTGATTCTCGCGAACAGCGCGCGCGACGCCGCGGATATCGCCCGCGTCGGCGCGCGCTCGATGTGGGCCGCGGGCCTGCGCCCGGACGATCGCGTCGTGCATTGCCTCAACTACTGCATGTGGACCGGCGGCTTCACCGATCACACGATTCTCGAAGCCACCGGCGCGACGGTCGTGCCGTTCGGCGTCGGCAATACGCGGCTTTTGATCGACTCGATTCTGAATCTCGGCATCAACGCGATTTCCTGCACGCCGTCTTATCCCGCGCTGATCGAACAGGTGTTGCGCGAAACCGGCGGCCCCGCGCCGCGCGATCTCGGGCTGAAGCTCGGCTTGTTCGGCGGCGAAGCGGGCCTCGACAATCCCGAGCTGCGCGCGGCGATGGAAGAGAAGTGGGGCTTCAAGGTGCGCAACGCGAACTTCGGTCTCTCGGAAGTGCTGAGCATTCTCGGCGGGCAGACCGGCTGGACCAACGATCTGCTCTATCACGCGGGCGATGTCGTGTTCGCCGAGATCATCGATCCGCAGACGCTCGCGCGCTTGCCGATCGAAGCGGGCACGACGGGCGAACTCGTCTGCACGCACTTGCGCAAGCAATGTCAGCCGCTCGTGCGCTATCGCACCCGCGATGTCGTCACGGTGACCGCCACCGATCCCGGCCCGGACGGCCGCAGCGCGTGGCGTTTCCGCGTGACGGGCCGCACCGACGACATGTTCAACGTGCGCGGTGTCAACGTGTTTCCGGGCGCGGTGCGGCTCGCGGTCGAGTCGCTGCCGCAATGGGCGTCGGGCATGTTCCGCATCGTGCTGAAAGGCCCGGGCCCGTATGACCGCATCGCGATGACGGTCGAGGCCGCGCACGGCTTGCCCGTGCCACGCTGGGACGATGCCGCGACGCGCATCGAAGCGGCCGTGCGCGAGCGCATCGGCGCGAGTGCAAGCGTCACGATGGTCCCGTTCGAGCATTTTCCGCGCACCGAAGGCAAGACACGCTGGATCGACAAGGAGCCCGCATGAGCTACGTGAAGACACGCATGGATGGACCCGTTTGCATCGTGACGCTCGATCGTCCCGAGCGCATGAACGCGATCGGCGGGCCGCTGCTCGACGACCTGCACGACGCACTGCAACGCGCGAACGATGACGCCGCCTGCCGCGTGATCGTGCTGACGGGCGAAGGCCGCGCGTTCTGCGCGGGCGACGACCTGAAGGAATTCGGCGAGCAGAGCGCGAGCGATGCAAGCATCCGCAGCCATATCGAACGGATTCAGCGCATCACGCGCGATCTGATGTTCAACGCGAAACCGGTCGTCGGCGCGGTGCATGGCTTCGCCGTCGGCGGCGGTTTCGAGTGGATGCTCAATTGCGACATGGTCGTCGCGTCCGACGATCTCGTCGCGTTCTTTCCGGAGATGGAGTGGGGGCAGTTCGTGACAGGCGGCGTCACGCATCTGTTGCCGCAGGCGATCGGTCATCAACGCGCGATGGAACTGTGGCTGCTCGGCGAACGGCAAAGCGCGCAGTCTTTGTTGTCGATGGGACTCGTCAATCGCGTCGTGCCGCGCGGCGCGATGCTCGACACGGCGATGACGCTCGCGGCGCGCATCGCGGATAAGTCGCCCACGTCGATCGCGCGCCTCAAGCGGCTCGTCACCGCGGAACTATCGGACACGCTTTCGCGCAGTCTCGAACTCGAATTCGCGGCGACCATCGACGCCTTCGCGGACCCCGACGCCGCCGAGCGCGTGAAGGCCTTCGCGACGCGCAAGGAGAACGCACGATGAACCCGAAAGCCCTGACGTTCGATTACTTCGGCACGCTCGTCGATGTCGATCGCGGCGGCACGCTCGGCATGGCGGAAGTGCTGCGGCGGCTGTCCGTCGAAACCGGTGACGCGCCGTTCGACATCTATCTCGACTGGGACATCCGCAATGTGCGGCTCTATCGCGGCCAGGCGTACGCGCGTTATCGCGATGTCGCGCAGCAGGCGCTCGCGGCCGTGCTCGATGCGCGCTGGCCCGGCGCGCGCCGCGGCCACACGATGGATGCGCTGACCGACGTGTTCCTCACGCATCTCGTCGAGGCATCGCCCGCGCACGAGGACGCGGCGCCGTTTCTCGACTGGGCCGCGTCGCGCTATCCGCTCATGCCGATCACCAACATGGACAGCGACCTGTGGCGACGCACGCAGCTCACGCGCTACTTCGAGCACGTGACGACGGCGGAGATGGCGCAGTCGTACAAGCCGTCGCAGGCGATCTTTTCGCTCGCGCTCGACCGCCTCGCGCTGCCCGCGCAGGACGTGCTGCATTGCTCGCTCGCGAGCTGGGCCGATATCGATGGCGCGAAGCCGCTCGGCATGGCGGTCGCATGGATCAATCGCGGCGGCGATACGCTCGGCACGTGGCAGCCGCGCCCGGATTTCGAGTTCGACACGTTGTCGCCGGTACGGGACGTTCTGGATAGTCTGTCATTCACAGCGACTGGGGAAACGATATGAAACCGATGAAGATGGCGATGGCGTGCGTCGCATCCGCTGCGTTGCTATGCAACGTTGCACAGGCGCAGCAGGTGGTCAAGATCGGCGTGGCGGGGCCGCTCACGGGCAGCGCGGCGCAAAGCGGCAAGGACGACGAGCGCGGCGTGCGCCTCGCCATCGACGAGCTGAACGCGAAAGGCTTCACGATCGCCGGCAAGCCCGTCAAATTCGAGCTGATCTCGATGGACGATCAGGGCGATCCGAAAGTCGGCGTGAACGTCGCGCAGAAGCTCGTCGACGATGGCGTGTCGGCGGTGATCGGCCATTACAACTCGGGCGTGAGCATTCCGGCGGCGCGCATCTACAACGATGCGCATGTCGTGATGATGACGGGCGCATCGTCGAATCCGGATCTCACGCATCTCGGCTATCCCTACGTGTTTCGCCTCGCCACCAACGACAACGTGATGGGCGGGCGCATGGCGGTCTATGCATCGAAAGTGCTCGGCGCGCAGCGCGCCGCCGTGATCGACGACCGGACCGCATACGGCACGGGCGTCGCCGACGTGTTCATCAAGACCGCGCAGAAGGAGGGCTTGCAGATCGTCGCGCGCGAATACAGCACCGACAAGTCGACCGACTTCAAGGCGATCCTCACGCAGATCAAGTCGCGCAATCCGCAGGTCGTGTTCTACGGCGGCTACTACGCGCAGGCAGCGACGCTCGCGCGGCAGATGGGCGAGCTCGGCGTGAACGCGACGCTCGTCGGCGGCGACGGCATCTGTTCGCCAGAGTTCGACAAGCTCTCGGCGGGCGTCGCGGACAAGCGCATGTTCTGCGCGCAAGGCGGCGCGCCGCTCGACACGCTGCCCGACGGCAAGACCTTCCGCGCGAAGTTCAAGAGCGCGTTCAGCGCCGATGTCGATACATACGCGCCCGCGTTCTATGCGGCGACGCTCGTGGTCGCCGACGCGATGCAGAAGGCGGGATCGGCGAAACCCGAGGTGTTCGTGAAGACCTTGCGCGACCAGTCGTTCGCGAGCATCCTCGGCCCCGTGAAGTTCGATGCGAACGGCGACTGGATCGATGCGCCGGTCACGGTGTACCGGCTGAACGGCGGCGCGCTGACCGCGATCGCCCAGAAGGACTGAAGCGCCACGCGACGCCGGGCGGCGGGATTTTGTCCTGATATATTCGAAGCCGTTGCCCGACCGTTCGCAGGGAGACATGGCCACCGTCGCGCTCGATCCCGACATCGCCACGCTGGAGAGCGCGCTCGCGTCTCCCCGCTGGAGCTTCGCGCGCCGTCTCGCGGCGCGCGAAGCGAAGGCGTGCATCTTCACGCTGGATCGCGGCGGCCATGTCCTCGAAGGCGCCGCGCATATCGCCGATGCCACGCTCGATGCGTTCTTCGCGCAGTGTCCGTCCGAGCGCCTCGCCGCGCTCGCGGAAGCGGCGACGGCGACATCGGACGGACGCTGCGTGATGCTGTCGATGCAAGGCGCGGCCGCATCGGTGGCGCAGGCGTTCGCACTGCGCGTCGATGCGCATGGGCGGCGTGTCTTTCTCGTCGCGTTGCGTCCGCCTTCATCCGACGATCCGACGCCCGCGCCGTGGATCGCACTGCTCGGCGCGACGCTCGACGTCCTGCTGCACAGCGCCTTCGATCTCGCCGCTTACGACACGCTCGTCGAGGAACAGCGCGCCATCATCGATCATATCGGCGATGGTCTGATGGTCTTCGGGCGAGGCCAGGTGCTGAGGCACGTCAATTCGGTCGCGGGGCGCATCCTCGGCATCGATCCGAAGACGAGCATCGGCAAGACGCTCAACGAGGTGATCGACTTCGAGCCGATCGTCGGACCGATTTATCGGACGGGCGTGGGCTATGTCGATCGCGAGCTGATCATCGATTCGCCGGCGCGGCATCTGCATCTGCTCGACACCGCCATTCCGATCAAGAACCGCTGCGGCGAAGTAGTGTCGGTCGTCAACACGTTTCGCGAGATGCGGCGCGTGCGCAAGATGGCCGGGCGCTACGCGGGCAATCACGCGCGCTTCACGTTCGGCAGCGTGATCGGATCGAGCGCGGGTCTGAAGCGCGCCGTCGATGCCGCGAAGAAGGCGGCGCGCGGCGCATCGAACGTGTTGTTGTCGGGCGAGAGCGGCGTCGGCAAGGAAGTCTTCGCGCAGGCGATCCACAATGCGAGCGCGCGCGCCGCGCAGCCGTTCATCGCGATCAACTGCGCGGCGTTACCCCATGCGCTGATCGAAAGCGAGTTGTTCGGCCATGCGCCCGGCAGCTTCACCGGCGCGGCGCGCGATGGCCGCCCTGGCAAGTTCGAATCCGCCGATGGCGGCACGGTGTTTCTCGACGAGATATCGGAGCTGCCCATCGACGTGCAGGCGAAGCTGCTGCGCGTGTTGCAGGAGCGCGAAGTCACGCGCATCGGCGATACGCGCGGCATTCCCGTCGATGTGCGCATCATCTGCGCGAGCAATCGCGATCTCGCGTCGATGGTGCTCGCGAAGACCTTCCGCGAAGACTTGTACTACCGCTGCAATGTGATCGAAATCACGATCCCGCCGCTTCGCGAGCGTCGCGAGGATATCCGCGCGATGGCGGCATTCTTTCTCGATCGATACTGCACGCGCATGCACAAGGCGACGCCCGAGATCGCGGAAGAGGCGTTGCGGCAGCTCGAAGCGCACGACTGGCCGGGCAATGTGCGCGAGATCGAGAATCTCGTCGAGAAGATCGTCAATTTCAACGAGGGCGAGCGGATCGCGGATGTGTCGTCGTTGCTTGGCGGTGCGTCTGTCGCGCAGACGGGCGGCGCGTCTGCGGCGCATCGTGGCGCGCCGGTTTCGCTGAAGGAAGCGGAACGCATCGCGATACAGGCCGCGCTCGAAGCGTGCGGCTTCAATGTGACGAACTGCGCGAAGCTGTTGCAGGTGTCGAAGCCCGCGCTGTACGCGAAGATGAAGCGGCATGGGATTCGTATCGAGAGGTCGATACGGCAGCCTGGCTAGTCGCCGTCTTTCGTCAGCAGCGACCAAACGGCGAGAAACGGCACGGAACCCGATCGCATCGCATGCGGATTGTTGCGAACGTTATGAATGCCCCCGCCGATACCCGGATCGATCCGTTCGCCGCCGTCCTGCCGGAATTCACCGGGCGTGAAGAGCACATAGGCTTCCTCGGGCGGATGGCTGTGGTCGGGATAGCGCGTGTGCGGCAGCATCAGCGAGAAGCCCAGTTGCACGTCATAGCGGCTTTCCGCGCCACCGGGCCCGCAGATCATGCCGTGCACGTGCGCGTCGATGTAACCGTCGCTGCCATTCACGCCCGATGAGCGGCGAGACCATCCGAGATCGGGTTCGAGCGATTTGATCGCGCGTGCGGCGGCGCCGAAAGCGGTGTCGTCGTCGATGAACGGTGCAAGCGTGGCGTCGAGCCACTCGCACGCGGGATAGCGCGTGTGGTGCCGCACGCCGTCGTCGGATGGCGTCTGCAGCCGCTCAAAGACGCGCGCGGCGACGCGGCGTCCGCCTTCCGGCAGTTTCTCCGACTGGAACAGCTTCTCCGCAATGGCGATGAAAGCCGTCACGTTATCCGGACGACGATTCATAAGAGACTCCCTTGTAACCAGGCGCTTCGATTCTCCGTCACAACCAGTCCGTTTCAAAGCCGCATGTCGTGAGCGGCACGCAGCCGTGCTGCGTGAGCACGACTTGCTGTTCCAGCTTGACGCCCTGACTGCCGCCTTCCGCGCCGATATAACTTTCCACGCACAGCGTCATGCCGGTTTCGAAACGGCCGTCATAACCTGCGCTGTCCCAGTCCACCCGATGCGCGATCGACGGATATTCATCGACCATGCCGATGCCATGCGCCACGCAGCTATACCGGTTCTTCAGATACAACTCTGGAATTTTCCACGCTTTCTCGCTGAATTCGCGAAACGTCATGCCGGGACGCAACAGATCCATGTTGAAGTGGACTTGCGACCAGGCGAGTTCGTACAACCTGCGCTGCTCGTCCGATGGCCGCGCGTCGCCCACGATCCACGTGCGCGAAATATCCGAGCAGTAGCCGTGCGGACCGACCATGTCGGTATCGAACGCGAGCAGCTCGCCGTTTTGCAGTACGCGCGAAGAGCATTCGTGCATCCACGGATTGGTGCGCTCGCCGGAGGCGAGCAGCCGCGTCTCGATCCACTCGCCGCCGTGACGGATGTTCTCGAAGTGAAGATGCGCCCATAGTTCCTGCTCGGTCATGCCGGCTCGCAGCTCGCGTCTCATGCGCTCGATGCCCTTCTCGCATGCGCGCAGCGATTCGCCGATCAGCACGAGCTCGCCCGCCGACTTGATCGCGCGGGCGTCTTCCATCATCGCCTGACCGTCGAGCAGCGTGAGGCCGCCTTTCACGAGAAGCGCCGTGCCGATGGGATCGAGGCGATCGACCGCGAGCCGGCATTCACCGCGCGCGTGGGCGCGGATCACGTCGATGATTTCGTCCGCCCAGCGCTCGGCGCGACTTTCGGCTTCGTGGCCCGCATTGAAGTAGATCCAGCTCACTGCACTGCGCAGTTCGACGCTCAGGTCCAGCGCGTCCCACACGTGTTCGCAACTATGGAACTCCCACGCGACGATACGGCCATCGGCGAATACCATGATGTAGCGCGACGGATTGCGCGCCGTCCATATCTGCATGTTCGACGTGTCCGTCGCGTAGCGGATGTTGACGGGGTCGTACAGCAGGATCGCGGGGCATCGATCCTGCTTCAACTGCTCCAGCACGCGCGCGAGACGGTACGTCCTCACGTCGCGCAGGGTTTGCGCCTTGTCTTCGGAGTCGATCACGCTGCCTGTCTCCTCACAGCTCCAGCACGAGGTCCGAAGTCGGACGGCTGCAGCACAACAGACGAAAGCCCTTCTGGACTTCCCTGTCGCGGATGCCGCCGTTGTGTTTCATGTCGACGGTGCCTTCCAGCACGCGGGTCTTGCATGTGCCGCACACGCCCTGACTGCACGACGACGCGACGGCGACGCCCGCCTTCTTCGCCGCCGACAGCACCGTCTGCGACGCGTTCATCGTGAACGACTTCGACGAGCGCGAGAGCCTGACCGTGAACGTGTTCGACGCAGCGGGCGCGGCTTCAGGCTCCGCCGCGACGCCCGCGCCGATATCGAAGCTTTCCTGGTGATAGCGCGCCGGGTTGTGACCGCCTTCCCGAAGCAGCGTGCGCACCGCGCTCATGTATCCGGCCGGGCCGCACGTGAAGACTTCGCGTTCCAGATAATCCGGCGCCCACTGCGACAGCAACTGAAGACTGAGGCGACCTGTAGGAGCATTCCAGTGCGCTTCGTCGCCGATGCCCTCGCACACGAAATACACGCGCAGCCGGGGCGAAAGCTTCACGTGCCGCGCGAGTTCATCGCGGAACACGATATCGGCGGGCGTGCGCGCGCTATGAATGAAGACGATGTCGCGGTCCAGACCGAGATCGATGCTGGCGCGCGTCATCGACATCAGCGGCGTGACGCCGGAACCCGCGGACAGGTACAGCGATTTCGTCGCGGGCGCGGCGGTCGGCGTGAAGGCGCCGGAAGGACCATACGCGCGTAAGGTACTGCCGGGCTTCATGTTGTCGTGCAGCCAGTTCGACACGGTGCCGCCCGGAACGCGCTTGACCGTGATGGACAGCAGAAACGGACGCGTCGGCGCGGATGAAATCGTATAGCAGCGCTCGACCGATTGCCCCCGCACGTTCGCCGATATCGTCATGAACTGACCCGGCTCGAACCGCACGGGCAATCCGTCTTCCGTGCGAAATTCGAAGCTCCTGACATCGTGCGTTTCATCGATGACGCGGCAACATGTCAGCGTCTGCTGCTCGCCGCTCGGCCAGAGCCGGCCGCCGTGTTCCCAGGTGATGGCATCGGCGAGGCGGTCGTCGAGATCGAGAGCGGGGGCGAAGTTTCTGTCTACGGAGTTCATGGCGCTCAAAGTGCGTTTGCAATGAGCGCAGTATTGGAGCGCGCAAAAACACCGTCAACGCGCTTTATTTTCCGTTTTCCATAACTTCAAATTATGCGTAGTTTCGTGACGCTGGCTGGTCCGTTCAGCCGTCCACGGGTTGCGCGGGCGTCTCCAGATTGAGCTGATAGAACGCCGCGTCCAGCCAGCGGCCGAACTTGAAACCGGCTTCCCTGACGGTTCCGGAGTGCGTGAAGCCCAGGCGCGTATGCAGGCGGATGCTCCCTTCATTGGACGCGTCCACGCAACCGACGAGCACATGAACCTGTGCTTGCCTCGCGCGATGAATCAGCTCGCGCAACAGACGCTCGCCGAGCCCGAGTCCGCGGCAATCGCGATGCACGTAGACGCTGTGCTCCACCGTGTACTTGAACGCGGGAAATGCGCGGAACGTGCCCCAGCTCGCGAAGCCCATCAGCTTGCCCGATGCATCGAATGCGCCCACGACGGGGAAGCCGCCCGCGCGTTTCGCCGCGAACCATGTCGCCATGGCTTCGACGGGGCGCGGCTTGTAGTCGTACAGCGCGGTCGAATTGACGATGGCTTCGTTCAGGATCTCGAGGATGGCGAGCGCGTGATCGGCCTCGTTGCAGTCGATCAGGCGCACGTCGTCGTGCGGGGCGGTGGTGTTCATTCGGTATCCGTTCAGGCTGAGGATGAATCAGGTCGCGGGCGCGTCGCCGATGGCGAGGATATAGCGCGCTGCTTTCGAAGCAGGGTTGCTGAAGATCAGCGGGCGGTCCAATCGCATTGCGAGGCAGTCGCCTTGCTGGAGCGCGTGAAGTTCGTCGCCGATCACGATGTCGATGCGTCCGCTCATCACCCAGACTTGCTGATGCATTGTCGATTCGCGTCCGCTCCGTTCGTAGGCGACGCGCGCGCCGGGTGGGAAATCCACTTCGACGAGTTGGAATGGGGACGGCCAGCCCGGAGGCGACAGGTTTCGGCGCGTGTAGCCGGATTCGGGATCGCGCCATTTGAGTTGCTTGTTGCGGCGGGCGAGTGGGTCCGCTGGTGTGCCTTCCTGTTCGCCGCCGAAGAGGCTGGCGAGGGATACGCCTAGGCCGGCGGCGAGCTTGTCGAGTACGACCGCCGTCGGGCTGGCGGCGCCGCGTTCGATCATCGAAATCATCGAGCGGCTTACGTTGCAGCGGGCCGCTAGCGTGTCGAGGGTGTAGGCGCGGGCGGCGCGCAGCTCACGGATGCGATCGGCAATGCGTTGGTTTATGTCGCCGCTGGCGGGGGGTTCTTCGGGCGTTGTATCTAGCATAGTGGATGTAGTTTCCAGTAAACTAGATGTTGATGTCAAGGGGTTCGTCGCCGGATCCCGGTTTCTTTTTGGTCTATTAGCTCTGCCCCTGTGCGGGGCGGCAGTCACTTTCTTTGCTGCTGCAAAGAAAGTAACCAAAGAAACAGCTTCTCACCGCCCGCGGTCACACGCAGTTTGGCCATGCTTGCCAGCCGCCAATGGCACTCGCCTAAGTGTCGCCCCCAAAGGCCCAACCGGGCTTGGCTCGCGCACGGTCTGCCGCACCAAATGTTTTAGAGCGCTGGTTCAGCACCAAATAGCTTCGGCACAGCGCTACGCGCTGCCGTTGGGTATGCGAGGGAAACCATCGAAGAAGAAGCGCACGCGCACCCGATTGACCCCTCGGCCGCGAAGCGGGCCGGAGCTTTTTGGTGCTGAACCAATTTGTTATGTGGTGCGAGGTGTCAGACCGTGCGCGGTCCAAGTCTTTGTCTGCTTGTGGGGGCACTCGCTACTGCCGGGCCATTAGGCCAATCGTCTGTGCCGCGGCCGGTGTGAAGTGCTTAGGCTGGGGATAGCTGTTTCTTTGGTTACTTTCTTTGCAGCAGCAAAGAAAGTGACTGCCGCCCCGCACAGGGGCAGTGCTAATAGACCGACGCGAAACCGGGATCCGGCAAAAGCCTGCAGCGTGCTGCAAGCTCCCGCCAAGATCCTCGACCCTCAACCGTACACAGGAAACCGCTTCGTCAACTCAGCGACCTGCGCGCGCACGCGCTCAAGGTTACCCGCATCTTCCGGGCTTTCGAGCACATCGGCGATGAGATTCCCAACGATCTCCGCTTCCTTCACGCCGAATCCACGCGTGGTCATCGCCGGCGAGCCGAGTCGTACGCCGCTAGTGACGAACGGCTTTTCCGGATCGTTCGGAATAGCGTTCTTGTTGACCGTGATGTGCGCAGCGCCGAGCGCAGCTTCAGCAGCCTTGCCGGTGATCTTCTTGGCGCGCAAATCAACGAGCATCACATGACTTTCCGTGCGGCCCGACACGATGCGCAGACCGCGCTTCACGAGCGTCTCGGCCAGCACCCGCGCATTATCGACGACGCGTTGCTGATACTCCTTGAACTCCGGCGACAAGGCTTCCTTGAACGCGACGGCCTTCGCAGCAATCACGTGCATCAGCGGCCCGCCCTGAATGCCCGGGAAAATCGCGGAATTGATCTGCTTCTCATACTCGGCCTTCATCAGGATCACACCACCGCGCGGTCCGCGCAGGCTCTTGTGCGTGGTCGTGGTGACGAAGTCGGCGTGCGGCACTGGATTCGGATACACACCCGCAGCGATGAGTCCGGCATAGTGCGCCATATCGACCATCAGATACGCGCCGACACTCTTCGCGATCTTCGACAGTCGCTCGAAGTCGATCTTCAGCGCAAACGCCGACGCCCCCGCGACGATCAGCTTCGGCTTGTGCTCGTTCGCGAGCTGCTCGGCCGCTTCGTAATCGATGTCCTCGGCTTCGTTCAGTCCGTAGCTCACCACGTTGAACCACTTGCCCGACATATTGACCGGCGAGCCGTGCGTGAGATGGCCGCCATGCGCGAGACTCAGGCCCATGATCGTGTCGCCCGGCTTGAGCATCGCGAAGAACACGCCCTGATTGGCCTGCGAGCCGGAGTTCGGCTGCACGTTCGCAGCTTCGGCGCCGAAGAGCTGCTTCACACGATCGATCGCGAGCTGCTCGACCACGTCGACATACTCGCAGCCGCCGTAGTAACGCTTGCCCGGATAACCTTCGGCGTACTTGTTCGTGAGTTGCGAGCCCTGCGCGGCCATCACGGCCGGGCTCGTATAGTTTTCCGACGCGATCAGTTCGATGTGATCTTCCTGACGACGATTTTCATCGTTGATGGCGGCCCAGAGTTCCGGATCGACGTTTTCAACGGTGCTGGCTGCGCGACTGAACATGATGGTTACCCATGTGAGAAGAGAACGGGTTGCTGCGGGAACTCCGACTGTCCCGTATTCCATCGAAAGCCGGCGCATCCGGATAGAAGAATTCCGACATTACGCTGGAATGCGGGCACCCGTTTGGTGCGCCCGTGCGTCGGGCACATCGCGGATGCGCTTCGTATCTGTGCACGAATCCGCGCGATTGACGCCGAAGCCACGTAGTTTCAGCCCTGGCACGCTTATCGCATAACGAGCTTCAGGAGTGGCAGTCACAATCTGGCAATGGATGACTAGGGTTCCGGTCCGCATCGATGTCGATGCGCGATGCTGGTCCGAGAGTTGTCGACCTCGAACGAGGTTACACGGCGGGACAAAAGCCCGGGAGAGAACGCGATGCGTCGCGCCGCTCCTGCCGTCGATAACCGTTCAATGCGAGGTCAACCTCATGCGCGTCCGTTTTTTCGCCGCTGCCGCCGTCGCTCTCTCCGTCTGTTTCTCCACGCCTTCATTCGCTCAGGCCCGCAAGGACTTCAAGGTCTGCTGGACCATCTACGCCGGCTGGATGCCGTGGGGCTACGCCAAGACTCAAGGCATCATGTCCAAATGGGCGAAGAAGTACGGCATCAATGTCGATGTCGTGCAGCTCAACGACTACATCGAATCGATCAATCAATACACCGCCGGCAAGTTCGACGGCTGCGCGATGACCAACATGGACGCGCTGACCATCCCGGCGACAGGCGGCGTGGACAGCACCGCGCTGATCGTCAGCGATTACTCCAACGGCAACGATGGCGTGCTCATCAAGGGCGCGGGCAAGAAGGTCGCCGATCTCAAGGGCCAGCCGGTCAATCTCGTCGAGCTTTCGGTGTCGCACTATCTGCTCGCGCGCGCGCTCGAATCGGCAGGGATGAGCGAGCGCGACATCAAGACCGTCAACACGTCCGATGCCGATATCTCCGGCGCATTCGCAACCGCCGACGTGCACAACGCGGTCACATGGAACCCGATGCTCGCCGATCTCAAGGCGAAGCCCAACGTCACCGAAGTGTTCGATTCGAGCCGTATTCCCGGCGAGATCATGGACATGATGGTCGTCAACACGAAGACGCTGCACGACAACCCCGCGCTCGGTAAAGCACTTACCGGCGCGTGGTTCGAGATCATGCAGACGATGCACGGAACGTCGCCGGATAGCGAGGCCGCGCTCACGTCGATGGCCAAGGCGTCGGGCACCGATCTCGCCGGCTACAAATCGCAGCTCTCGACCACCGCGCTGTTCTACACGCCGCAACAGGCGCTCGACTTCGCGACGAGCCCGAACATGCCGAAGATCATGACGCGCGTCGCGCAGTTCTCGTTCGATCACGGTCTGCTCGGCAAGGGCGCGCCGAACGCGGGCGCGGTCGGCATGGCGTTCGAGAACAACGTGGTCGTCGGCAGCAAGAGCAATCTCAAGCTGCGTTTCGATCCGACCTATGTGCGCATGGCCGCGCAAGGCAAGCTGTGAGCGGCGCGGCGTTCTGAAGAGGAGAGGCCCATGCGGCTCATCAACCGACACCCCGGCCGCACCGGCAGTCTGATGCTGTTGCTGCTGCCGTTCATCGTGCTCGTCGCGGTGTATTTCACCGGCTCGTCGATTCGCCTGCAGGCGAACCCCGACGACAAGCTGTTGCCGTCCGCGACGCAGATGAAGGCCGCGCTCAACGAGTATGCGTTCACTGAGGACAAGCGCACGGGCGAGCATCTGATGCTGAGCGACACGGTATCGAGCATGAAGCGGCTCGGTATCGGGCTCGTCGCGAGCGCGGCCATCGCGCTCGTGTTCGGCATCGTGACGGGCAGCATTCCGCTTGTTGGCGCGACGCTTTCGCCGTTCATCACGGTGATATCGATGATCCCGCCGCTCGCCGTCCTGCCGATTCTGTTCATCGTGTTCGGCCTCGATGAGCTGTCGAAGGTCGTGCTGATCGTGATCGGCATCACGCCGATGATGATCCGCGATCTGCAACAGCGCACGCGCGATATCCCCGAGGAATTGTGGATCAAGGCGCAGACGCTCGGCGCATCGAGCTGGACGTTGATCCTGCGCGTGATCGTGCCGCAACTGCTGCCGCGCCTGTTGATCGCGCTGCGGCTCGCGTTGTGTTCCGCGTGGCTCTTTCTGATCGCGGCGGAAGCGATTGCATCGACGGATGGTCTCGGCTATCGCATCTTCCTCGTGCGCCGCTATCTCGCGATGGACGTGATCCTGCCGTATGTCGCGTGGATCACGCTGCTCGCCTGGCTCATCGACGAAGCGCTGCGCCGTCTCACGCAATGGGCGTTCCCCTGGTATCAGGAAGGTCGCGGAGGCCGCGCATGATCGAGATCCGCAACCTGTGGAAGCAATACGACGATCAGGTCGTGCTGGAGCGGCTCAATCTGCGCATCGCGGAAGGCGAGTTCTGCTCGATGGTCGGCGCGTCGGGCTGCGGGAAGTCGACGTTTCTGCGCATGCTGCTCGGCCAGGAACGCCCGACGCGCGGCGAGATTTTGCTCGATGGCGAGCCCTTGCCGAGCGAGCCGGACCCGCATCGCGGCGTCGTGTATCAGCGCTATTCGGTGTTCCCGCATCTGACCGTGTTGCGCAACGTGATGCTCGGGCTGGAACTGCCGCACGCGCGTTTCACGGGACGTCTGTTCGGCGCGCGCCGCCGTCTCGCACGCGATGAAGCCGTCGCGATGCTGGCGCGCGTCGGTCTTGCCGATTCGCTCGACAAGTATCCGCATCAACTCTCGGGCGGCATGCAGCAACGCCTCGCGCTCGCGCAGGCGCTCGTGATGAAGCCGCGCGTGCTGCTGCTCGACGAACCCTTCGGCGCGCTCGATCCGGGCATCCGCCGCGACATGCACGAACTGCTGACGGGCCTCTGGCGCGAAGCGAAGCTGACCGTCTTCATGGTCACGCACGACCTGAAGGAAGGCTTCACGCTCGGCAGTCGCGTGCTGGTATTCGACAAGGTGCGTATCGACCCGCAAGCGCCGCAGGCATACGGCGCGCGCATCACTTACGACATTCCGCTCGAACGCAACGGCGTGCGCGAAGCGCAGCCGGCGATTGAAGTTCCCCCGCTGCTCGCCGTGCCCGCATGATCGAAAGGACATTACACATGAACGAAATCCTGCTCGAAGAAACGATTCCCGGCGGCGGCCATGCGTCGCTGATCGTGAAGCGCGGCCAGTTGCTGCGCATCACCGACGTGCACGGCGGCGCGAACGTCGCGATGCTGCTTTTCAATGCCGCAGAAAAGAGCGAACGTCTGAACCTTCCCGACACGCTCAAATGCCAGCACACCGCGAAGCTGACCAAAGGCCATTGCCTCTATTCCGACATGGGACGCGTGCTGGCTGCCATCGTCGCGGATACGTGCGGATGGCACGACAGCCTCGCCGGTGTATCGAATGCGGCGGAAGTGTTCGAGAAGTACGGCGAAGGCCGCTATCAGGAACTGCGCAACGCGTTCTATCGCAACGGCACGGACAACCTGCTCGTCGAACTGGGCAAATGGGGCCTCGGCATCGCGGATCTGCTGATGACGCTGAATCTCTTCAGCCGAGTCGACGTGACCGATGCAGGCGCGTTGCATTTCGTGCAGGGCAATTCGCAGGCGGGCGACGCCATCGAACTGTATGCGCCGATGAATACGCTCGTCGTGCTGACGGCGATCCAGCATCCGCTCGATCCGAATCCCGAATACGCGCCGAAGCCCGTGAAGCTCGCGCTGAGCAATGCGGATGCTCAAGTCGCGGAAATCTGCCGCACATCGTGCGATGAAAACGCGCGCGGCTTCATCAATACCGAACGATTCTTTCTCTGAGCGAGAGACGCGCATGACGACATCCAATCTCACGGCCAGCACGCTCGATCCAGTCAATGCGATCTTTCGCGAGACCTTGCCCGCGGGCGAACCTTGGCTCAAGGAACTGAAGGCGGGGCAGACGCTGCGCATCCGCGACGTCGAAGGCAATCAGGCCATCGATACGCTCTTCTACAGCGCCGCCGATCCGCGCGAGCGTTACGACGCGCAACGCACGCTGCGCCGTCAGCAAAGCCTCTATCTGACGACGGGCACCGTGCTCTATTCGAACCTCGGCAATCCGATGCTGACGATCATCGCGGACACATGCGGGCGGCACGACACGCTCGGCGGCGCATGCGCGCAGGAAAGCAACACGGTGCGCTACGCGCTGGAGAAGCGCTACATGCACAGTTGTAGGGATAACTATCTGCGAGCCTGCGCGCACGATGGCAGGCTCTCGAAGCGCGACATCGCCGCGAACATCAACTTCTTCATGAACGTGCCGGTGACGGCCGAAGGCGGCCTCACGTTCGAGGATGGCATTTCGGGCGCGGGCAAGTACGTCGAGCTGCGCGCCGAGATGGACGTGATCGTGCTGATCTCGAATTGCCCGCAACTGAACAATCCGTGCAACGCGTATAACCCGACGCCGGCGGAGCTGACGATATGGAACTGAGCACCTTGCGCCGCTGGCTCTACACGGTGATGAAAGCGCGCGCGCAGCGTCTGCTGCCGATTGATCGCCGCACGAAACATTGAACGCCGACCTGCCGGGGACGACCCCGGCATGCATGCTCACGTGGCGGGACGGCCCGCCCACGCATTGAACATCCACTCATGTTCGACAAAGTCCTCATCGCGAATCGCGGCGCGATCGCGTGCCGCATTCTGCGCACGCTGCGCGAGCTGAACGTCACTGGTGTCGCCGTCTATAGCGAAGCGGATCGCGCGAGCCGCCATGTCAGTCTCGCCGATACCGCGTGCAGTCTCGGCGACGGCGCCGCGAGCATCACCTATCTCGACATCGCGAAGATTCTCGCTATCGCGCGCGAAGAAGGCGTGCAGGCGATCCATCCGGGCTACGGCTTTCTGTCGGAGAACGCGTCGTTTGCACAAGCGTGCGAAGCGGCCGGCGTCGCGTTCATCGGACCGACGCCCGCGCAATTGCGCGCCTTCGGCCTCAAGCACACCGCCCGCGCGATCGCCGCTGAAGAAGGCGTCCCGATGCTCGAAGGCACCGGCCTCCTCGACGATATCGGCGCCGCGCTCGAAGCGGCGCAACGCATCGGTTATCCGGTGATGCTGAAGAGCACGGCGGGCGGCGGCGGCATCGGCATGCGCGTGTGCCGTTCCGCCGACGAGCTCGCCGCGCAGTTCGATATCGTCAAGCGACTGGGTCAGAACAATTTCAGCGATGCGGGCGTGTTCCTGGAGAAGTACATCGAACGCGCGCGGCATCTCGAAGTGCAGGTGTTCGGCGATGGCAAGGGTGACGCCATCGCGCTCGGCGTGCGCGACTGCTCGGTGCAGCGGCGCAACCAGAAAGTGCTCGAGGAAACGCCCGCGCCGAATCTCCCCGAAGGCATGGCAGCCGCGCTCTGCGATGCCGCGATCCGGCTCGCGCGTGCAGTGTCCTATCGCTCGGCGGGCACGGTCGAATTCGTCTACGACAGCGAGGCGGCGCGCTTCTATTTCCTCGAAGTGAACACGCGCCTGCAAGTGGAGCATGGCGTGACGGAGCAGGTGTGGGGCGTCGATCTGGTGCGCTGGATGATCGAGCTTGCAGCGGGCACGTTGCCCTCGCTCGACACGCTCGCTCGCGATCTCGAACCGCGCGGCCATGCGATCCAGGCGCGTCTCTATGCCGAAGATCCGGGCCGTGATTTCAAGCCCTGTCCGGGGCTGCTCACCGATGTGTCGTTTCCATCGTCCGATGGCCGTGCGCTTCGCATCGACACATGGATCGAAGCGGGTTGCGAGGTGCCGCCGTGGTTCGATCCGATGCTCGCGAAGCTGATCGCATGGCAACCGACGCGCGACGCAGCGCGTCACGCGCTCGATGCCGCGCTCGACGCGACGCGCATCTACGGCGTGGAAACGAATCGCGGCTATCTGCGGCAGATTCTCGCGGATACGCCGTTCGCGAGCGGTCATCCGTGGACGCGCTGTCTCGAAGGCTTGCGCTATCGCGCATCGACGTTCGAAGTGCTGAGCGGGGGCACGCAAACGACCGTGCAGGACTATCCGGGAAGGTCGGGCTATTGGGCGGTGGGCGTGCCGCCTTCGGGTCCGATGGACGACCGCGCGCTGCGCGTCGGCAATCGCCTGCTGGACAACGACGACGATGCCGCCGCGCTCGAAATCACGATGAGCGGTCCGACGCTGCGCTTCAACACGGATGCGATCGTGGCGGTGACGGGCGCATCGTTGCCCGTCGTGCTCGACGACATCGCGCAGCCGATGAACACGACGTTCTTCGTCGCGGCCGGCTCGACGCTCGCGCTCGGCACGATCCGCGGCGCGGGCGCGCGCGCGTATCTGTGCGTGCGCGGCGGGCTCGATGTCGCGCGCTATCTCGGCAGCCGCAGCACGTTCACGCTCGGCCAGTTCGGCGGGCATGGCGGGCGTGCATTGCGTGCGGGCGACGTGCTGCATGTCCATGCGCTGACGAATCGCGAAGCCGGCGCGACGTTGCCCGATTCGCTCGTGCATCGTCTCGACGATGTGCGCGTGCTGCGCGTGATCTACGGTCCGCACGGCGCGCCGGAGTACTTCACGGCGTCCTATATCGACCGCTTCCTCGACACCGACTGGGAAGTCCATTTCAATTCGAGCCGCACGGGTGTGCGTCTCATTGGTCCGAAGCCCGAATGGGCGCGTGCCGATGGCGGCGAAGCGGGGCTGCATCCGTCGAACATTCACGACAATCCATATGCCGTCGGCGCGATCGATTTCACCGGCGACATGCCCGTGATTCTCGGTCCCGATGGCCCGAGCCTCGGCGGTTTCGTGTGTCCGGTCACGGTGATCGAGGCGGACCTGTGGCAGATCGGCCAGTTGAAGGCGGGCGACAAGGTGCGCTTCGTTCCCGTGGATATCGCGACCGCACGCGCAGACCCTGTGCCGCAAACGACATTGCAATCGCCGATCGTGCTGGACATCGGTGAAGACGATGAACGTCTCGTCGCGCGTCTCTCGGGCGACACGCATCTGCTGCTCGAACTCGGTCCGCCCGAACTCGATCTCGTGCTGCGCTTTCGCGGCCATGCATTGATGCAATCGCTCGAAGCATCGGAATTGCCGGGCGTCGTTGATCTGACGCCGGGCATCCGCTCGCTGCAAGTTCACTATCGGCCGGAACGATTGCCGCTCGACACGCTGCTGGAACACGTCGCGTCGGCATGGCGCAGCGTGCTGCTTCAAAAGGACCTGCGCGTGCCGTCGCGCGTCGTGCATCTGCCGCTGTCGTGGGACGATCCCGCGTGCCAGCTCGCCATCGACAAGTACATGACCACCGTGCGCAAGGACGCGCCGTGGTGCCCGAGCAATCTGGAGTTCATCCGCCGCATCAACGGGCTCGATTCGATCGATGACGTGAAGCGCGTCGTGTTCGATGCGCGCTATCTCGTGATGGGCCTCGGCGATGTCTATCTCGGCGCGCCGGTGGCGACGCCGCTCGATCCGCGTCACCGGCTCGTGACGACGAAGTACAACCCGGCGCGCACGTGGACGGCGGAGAACTCGGTCGGCATCGGCGGCGCGTATCTGTGCGTGTACGGCATGGAAGGGCCGGGCGGGTATCAGTTCGTCGGACGCACGTTGCAGATGTGGAACCGCTATCGCGAAGTCGCGGATTTCGCGGGACGTCCGTATCTGTTGCGCTTCTTCGATCAGATCCGCTTCTACGAAGTCTCCAGCGACGAACTGCTGCGCATACGCGAGACATTTCCGCTCGGACGCTATCCGTTGAAGATCGAGGAGACAGAGCTGTCTCTCGCCGACTATCAGTCGTTTCTCGATCGCGAAGCAGACGGCATCGCGCAGTTTCGCGCGCATCAGCAAGCGGCGTTTCAGGACGAGCGGCAACGCTGGCACGAAGCGGGCAGCGACGAAACGGCGCTCGATGCACCCGTCGCCGTCGATGCGGACATCGCGCCGCTCGCCGATGGACAGATCGCCGTCGATAGCGAGATCGCGGGCAATCTGTGGCAGGTGCGCGTCGAGGCCGGCGCGAGCGTCGAAGCGGGCGACGTGCTCGTCGTCATCGAATCGATGAAGATGGAGATATCGGTGATCGCGCCGTGCGCGGGCATCATCGGCGAGATTCATGTCGCGCCGGGTTCGTCCGTTCGCGCGGGGCAGCGCGTCGCCGTGATCGAACAGCGAGCTTGACGCACTTCATATCAACAAGGAATCATCGGACATGGATTCATTCGACCTGCGTCTTCCCGCACTGCGCGCCGCATATCGCGAAGGCCGCGCGAACCCGCGCGCGCTGATCGGCGCGTTGCGCACGCGTGCGGCTGCGTTGAACGCCGACTATCGGCTCTTCATTCATCTGCTGAACGATGACGAAATCGAGCCGTATCTCGCGGCGCTCGACACACGCGATATCGATTCGCTGCCGCTCTACGGCGTGCCGTTCGCGATCAAGGACAACATCGATTTGGCGCTTGTGCCGACGACCGCCGCGTGCCCCGCGTTCGCGTACACGCCGGAGCAGTCGGCGACGCTCGTCGCGCAATTGATCGCGCTCGGCGCGGTGCCCATCGGCAAGACCAATCTCGACCAGTTCGCGACCGGCCTGAACGGCACGCGCTCGCCCTACGGCAAGTGCCGCAACAGCGTGCTGGCGGACTATCCGTCGGGCGGATCGAGCGCGGGGTCGTCGCTGGCTGTCGCGCTGGGCGTCGCGAGCTTCGCGCTCGGCACCGATACCGCCGGTTCGGGCCGCGTGCCCGCCGCGCTGAACAACCTCGTCGGCACGAAGGCGACGAAGGGCCTGCTCTCGACGGCGGGCGTCGTGCCCGCGTGCCGCACGCTCGATTGCGTGACGTATTTCACCGCGACCGCGAGCGAGGCGAGCACGCTGCTAGCACTTACGGCAGCCCACGATCCCGCCGATGCTTACAGCCGCTCGAATCCGCAATGGAACGATGCGACGGCGTTCGGCAAGGTCGCGCGCTTTCGCTTCGGCGTGCCGCGTCAGCTCGAATTCGCGGGTTGCGATGAAAGTCCCGCGCTCTTCGCCGACGCGTGCGCGGCCCTCGAAGCGCTCGGCGGCGAGGCGGTCGACATCGACTTCGCGCCTTTCCTCGAAGCCGCGCGTCTGCTCTACGAAGGGCCGTGGGTCGCGGAGCGCTACAGCGTCGCCGGCGCGTTGATGGAGTCGCAGCCGGATGCCGTGCTGCCCGTGATTCGCGACGTGCTCGCGAAAGCGCCGGGCGCGACCGCCGTCGATGCGTTTCGCGCGCAATACAAGCTTCAAGCATTGAAGCAGCGTTGCGACGCCGTGCTCGCGAATCTCGATTGCGTGCTGACGCCATCGATTCCGCGCGCCGTCACGCTCGCCGAGCTGGAGCGCGATCCGATCGGTGCGAACTCGCTGCTCGGGCATTACACGAACTTCATGAATCTGCTCGATTACGCCGCCATCGCGACGCCCGCGGGTTTCATGCGTAACGGCCTTCCGTGGGGCGTGACGCTTTTTGGCCGCGCCTTCACGGATCAATATCTGCTGAGCGTCGCCGATGCGTTGCATCGCAAGCTCGACGTGCCGCTCATCGGCGGCGCGCGGCAGGGCACGGATGCGCCCGCACACGCCGCGCGTGACGACACGATGAAGCTCGTCGTGTGCGGCGCGCATCTCGCGGGCTTGCCGCTGAACGGACAACTGACCGCACGCGGCGCGCGCCTCGTCGAAGCGACATCGAGCGCGCCGCGCTATCGCCTGTATGCGCTCGCGGGCGGTGCGGTTCAGCGGCCCGGCATGACGCGCGACGAAGCGAACGGCGCGGCGATCGCGGTCGAAGTGTGGACGTTGCCGAGCGCGGAGGTCGGCTCCTTCCTCGCGGGCATTCCCGCGCCGCTCGCGCTCGGCAAGGTCGAACTCGCGGATGGCCGCTGGGAAACCGGCTTCGTGTGCGAGGCGCATGCGCTCGAAGGCGCCGTCGACATCACGCGATACGGCGGCTGGCGCGCGTGGCTCGAGCGCTGACTGTGCGCATCGCAGGGACTTCAGGCGGCGACGGCCTCTTCGTCGAGGAACGGATAGTCGGTGTAGCCCACATCCGTGCCGCCGAAGAAGGTCGCGCGATCGTAGCGATTGAGCGGCAGGTGCTTGCGCAGACGCTCCGGCAGATCGGGATTGGCGATGAAGTGCCGGCCGAACGCGACCAGATCGGCGTCGCCTGACTGGAGGATCGCTTCGGCGCTGACGCCATCGAAGCCGCCCGCCACGATGATCGGACCACGGAAATGCGCGCGCAGCGACTTCGCCGCGAGCGGCGTCTGATCGCGCGTCTCATCCTCGACATTGCCCGCGATGCGCGGCTCGATCAGATGCAGATACGCGATGCCGAGCGTGTCGAGTTCCTTTGCGACGTAGGCGAAGAGCGCCTGGGGATCGCTGTCGGACATATCGCCCCACGAGCCGCTCGGCCCGAGTCGCACGGCGACCTTGTCCGCGCCCCAGACGCCGATCACGGCGCGCGCCGTATCGAGCAGCAGGCGCGCCCGATTTTCGATCGTGCCGCCGTATTCGTCGGTGCGACGGTTGCTGCCGTCCTGAAGGAACTGGTCGAAGAGATAGCCGTTGGCCGCATGCAGTTCGACGCCATCGAATCCCGCCGCGACGCCGCGTGCGGCCGCCGCGCGAAAACTTTCGACGATGCCCGCGATCTCCGATGTTTCGAGCGCGCGATTCGGCGTGTTCGGCACCCAGCCCGCCTCGGTGTACGCGACGCCGCCGTGCGGCACTTCCGACGGCCCGACCGGGCGGCCGCCATCGGGCTGCAACTGCGCGTTCGACTGACGCCCTGCGTGATAAAGCTGAAGAAAGATGCGGCCGCCTTTGGCGTGAACGGCATCGGTGACGGCTTGCCATCCGGCGATCTGGCTGTCGTCGTAGAGGCCGGGCGCGCCGAGATAGCCGTTGCCTTCCGGCGCGGCGATGGTCGCTTCGCCGATCAGGAGCGCGCCGGGCGAAGTGCGCTGTGCGTAATACTCGGCCATCAGCGGGCCGGGGCGCGCGCCCGAATCGGCACGCATGCGGGTGAGCGGCGCGAGAACGACGCGATGGCCGAATTCATACGAACCGACTTTGACGTGCGAAAAGAGTTTGGACATTTCGTTTCTCCACAATTCCGGGTAGCTGTTGCGTGACGCCGACGACCGGCGACGCTTGACCCGGACTGTAGACGCGGCGCGCCCCGAGAAAAACCTCCTACGAGTTCAGGCACCCCGGACACGCGTGTCCGCAATCGCGCCTCGCCCAGTCGTGGCGGTGAAAGGCCGATTGTTCGGGCGGGAGGAATAGTCATGTCGTTCGCGCTCGCGCGGCATTTATCCGCCCGATGTCCGCGTTCGGCGAGCATGGCGACAAGGCGCCGCTCGATGTGCCGGAGCGTTATCATCGCCGATGCCGTGCGCATGCACGCGCTGATCGATTCATGGGGATCGGATCGTCAGAATGACGGAGAGCCTTGCGATGAACGAGACGCCGACCGCAAGCGCGACCAGCGCAGCCGCCGCGCGCGCGCCCGGCGCGCTGGACCACATGAGCGGCATGGTCGTCTTCACGCGCGCGGCGGAAACGCTGAGCTTCGCGGAAGCGGGACGGCAACTCGGGCTTTCGGCATCGGCGATCGGCAAGGCTGTCGCGCGGCTGGAAACGCGCATCGGCGTGCGGCTTTTTCATCGCAGCACGCGCAGCGTGCGTCTCACGCCCGAGGGCGAACTGTTTCTCGCGCGTTGCCAGCGCATTCTCGACGAAATCGAAGAGGCCGAGTCCGAACTGGCGATATCGCGCGCGAAGCCGATGGGCCGCCTGCGCGTGAGCATTCCGCTCGTCGGCGCGCTGCTGATGCCGGTGCTGTCGGCGTTCATGCACGCGTATCCCGAGGTGCAGCTCGATATCGATTTCAGCGACCGTCTCGTCGATGTCATCGACGATGGTTTCGATGTCGTTCTGCGCACCGGCGACGCAATCGATTCGCAACTCACGATGCGCACGCTCGGGCACTACACGCATCTGATCGTCGGCTCGCCGGATTATCTCGAAGCGCGCGGCGTGCCCGCGACGCCCGAAATGCTCGGTGCGCACGCGTGCCTGCAGCATCGCTTCTCGCGCACGGGGCGTCTCAGGCGCTGGACCTTCGTGCGCGATGGCGCGCCCTTCGACGTGGAGCTTCCGTCGACGGCCATCGCGAGCGCGGTCGAGCCGCTCATCGCGCTGGCGGAGCGGGGGCTCGGTCTCACGAGCGTGCCCGATTACGCCGTGCGCGCGCAACTCGCGGATGGCTCGCTCGTCGCCGTCCTGCGAGATTTCACGGCGGACCGCATCCCGTTTCGCGCGCTCTGGCCGTCAGGGCGCATGACGCCGCCGAAGGTGCGCGTGTTCGTCGACTTCCTGCATCAACACCTGTTTCCGGATTCGGCCTGACTGATCTGCGTGAGCGCGAACGCGTGACGCAATTCGAAGCCGAGCCGTTCATACAGGGCGATGGCGCTCTCGTTGTGACTGAACACGTGCAGAAACGGCGTTTCGCCGCGTAGCCCGATTTCCCTGCGCAGGATGTTCATCAGCCGGCCGGCGAGACCGCGTCCGCGACAGCGTTCGTCGACACATACCGCGCTGATCTCGACATGACCTTCGATGGCCATGCGTTCGCCCGCCATCGCGATGAGTTCTCCCTGCTCGCGTATCCCGATGTAGTGACCCATCTCGCGCGTGCGCTTGCCGAACGGGCCCGGTTTGGTGCGTTGCACGAGCGCGAGCATGGCGTCGATATCGGCGGGGCCGAGGTCGATCACGTCGCTGTCGTCGATGCTTTGCGTGAAGCGCTGCATCGCGACCATCTGATGAATCGTGCCGACGCGCTTCGCCTGCAAGGTATCGATGCCCGCGACGGTATCCGCCGACAGAATGGCGACCTGCTCGCCGGGTTGGAGCAGCGCGTGCAGCGCGCGCCACGCGTCCGGCGTTTCCGACGCGACCGCCGCGAAAGGCGCGACGTCCGGATGAAAACGCCGCGCGAGCGTGTCGCCCAGGCCGAGATGCGCCTGTTTCGTCGTCAGCGCGGTCCAGATCGGGCGATCGAGTGCTGTTTGCGTCGGAAGGCTCATGTCTGCTCCGTGTATGAATCGAATAACCGTCACTCTAGACAGATCGACGCGTCGCGGCTATTGTCGGAAATGACACTTTTAGAATTATTTACGCCATGCGCACGACAGTTCTCGCCCTCGACGGCGTATTCGATACGGCGCTGTCCGCCGTGCTCGACGCCTTCACCACCGCGAACGAGCTGGCGGACATGCTGGAGCCGGGCGTCGGCCCGCGCTTCGAGATCGAACTGATCGGCGTGCGGCGCGACGTGCGCACCGCGCTCGGCATGCGCGTGCCGGTCAAATCCGCGAGCGCGATGGCGCGCCCCGACTGGCTGATCGTGCCTGCGCCCGCCACCAAGATGCCCGCCCAATTGCTGCCCGCGCTCGCCCGCCGCGACGTGAAAGACGCCATGCAGTTGCTCGCGGAGAATCACGCGGACGGCGTGAAGATCGCGGCGGCGTGTATCGGCACGTTCGTGCTGGCGGAATCCGGCTTGCTCGACGGTCACGAGGCCACCACGAGCTGGTGGCTCGCGCCGTTGTTCCGACAGCGCTATCCCGACGTGCGCCTCGACAGCGGGCGCATGGTGGTGCCGTCGGGCGAATTCGCGACGGCGGGCGCCGCGATGGGCCATCTCGATCTCGCGCTCTGGCTGATGAATCAGGCGAGTCCCGCGCTGGCCGCGACGGTGGCGCGTTACCTGATCGTGGACGCGCGTCCGTCGCAGGCGCCTTACATGATTCCGGATCATCTGGCGCGCGCGGACCCGCTGGTCGAGCGCTTCGAGCGCTGGGCACGCGGGCGGCTCGCGCAGGGTTTTTCGCTCGACGCCGCCGCCCACGCGCTCGCGACGAGCACGCGCACCTTGCAGCGGCGCATCGAGGCGGTGCTCGGCAAGTCGCCGCTGTCGTATTTCCAGGATCTTCGCGTGGAGCGGGCGGTGCATCTTCTGCGTTCGAGCCGTCTCGATATCGAGGCTATCGCCGCCGAGGTCGGCTATGTCGACGGCGCGACGTTGCGCACGCTGTTGCGGCGGCGACTCGGGCGCGGGGTGAAGCAGATACGGGCGGGTGGCGCTGACGAGACCTGAGGCGCTCAGAACTTTTCCACCCACGGCCGCAGCTCGATTTCCCACGCCCACGCGCTGCGTTGCTGGCGCAGCACATCGATATAGGTCTGCGCGATGGCGTCGGGGTCGAGCGTGCTGTCCGGCGCGTCGGGCGGATCGGCGCGTTGATCGGAGCGCACGCCGCCGTCGATGACGAAATGCGCGACATGAATCCCCTTCGGCGCGAGTTCCCGCGCGGCGCTCTGCGCGAGGCCGCGCAGCGCGAACTTGCCCATCGCGAACGGCGCGGACAGCGCGAATCCCTTGACGCCCGCGGTCGCGCCTGTCAGCAGGATCGCGCCTTTGGCCGCCGGGATCATGCGGCGCGCCGCCTGCTGCACCGCGTGGAACGCGCCGAACGCCGAGACGGCGACAGCCTGTTCGACCGCCGCCGCGTCGAGTTCCGCGATGGGCCCGCGAACGCGCCCGCTCGCGTTGTAGATGACGATTTCCGGCGCGCCGATGCGCGCATCGGTTTCGGCGAAAAGCGCTGCGGTCTGGTCGGCGTCGGCTGCATCGACGGGCAGCGCGATTGCGCCGGTTTCATCGACGAGCGCCGACAGCTTGTCGACGTTGCGCGCCGCGATGACGACCGGAATGTTTTCGGCGCGCAGACGCCGGGCGAGAGAACCGCTGATGCCGCTACCGGCACCGATGATGAGGGCGCTGCGGTAAGGAAGAGTGCTCATGGCTTCACGCTCGGAAGGATGACGAAGCCGATGATAACCGTGGGTTGAAATCGGCGCGCGACCGGGGAGGTTGCGTGAAAAGGCGCGCCGTGCGCCATGCCGCTACGTGTCGAATCTGGTGGCGCTGGAAGTGGTGTCTGCGCCGAGGTGATTTGCGCGGGAACAGGTGTCTTTCAGGCTCTTTGCTTGCCGATGATCTCTTCGCGCCGGCACCGAAGCGTGAAGAGAGGAGAAGGAAGCACGTTTGTTCCTTCTCCTGTCGACGGTGCTGCTTCAGACCTTCACGCCGTGCAGAAGGCTGCCGATCGAGTCCAGCGACTTCGTGATGTTCTTCAGATCGACGTTGGTGTATTGCGATGCGTCGACCTGCGTCACCGGCGCCACGTTGATCTGCGGGCTGGCGAAAGCGAAGCCGCTGATGGAGTTGGCGTTGATGCCGTTGTTCTGGAAGATGCTCGCGCCGCCGACGATTGCGCCCATTTCAGCGCGGCCGAGTTCTTTGCTCACTGCGAGGTTGTCGATCTTCAACATGATGGTTCTCCGGATGAGTGTGTGGTTTGGGATGAGATGGGCTATCAGACCGCGACGCCGCCGAGCAGGCTGCCGATCGACGAGAGCGACTTGGTGATGTTCTTCACGTCGACGTCGGTGTGTTGCGAGGCATCCACTTGCGTCACGGGAGCGACGTTGGTCTGCGGGCTGGCGAAGGCGAAGCCGCTGATCGAGTTGGCGTTGATGCCGTTGTTCTGGAAGATGCTTGCGCCGCCGACGATAGCGCCCATTTCAGCGCGGCCGAGTTCTTTGCTGACTGCGAGGTTGTCGATCTTCAACATGATGGTTCTCCGGATGAGCGTGTGGTTTGGGATGCGATGAGCTATCAGACCGCGACGCCGCCGAGCAGGCTGCCGATCGACGAGAGCGACTTGGTGATGTTCTTCACGTCGACGTCGGTGTGTTGCGAGGCATCGACTTGCGTCACGGGAGCGACGTTGGTTTGCGGGCTGGCGAAAGCGAAGCCGCTGATGGAGTTGGCGTTGATGCCGTTGTTCTGGAAGATGCTTGCGCCGCCGACGATGGCGCCCATTTCAGCACGGCCGAGTTCTTTGCTGACTGCGAGGTTTTCGATCTTCAACATGATGATTCTCCTGGACTGGGTGGGTTGGTTGAGCATTAATCGTTGCGCTCGCAGCTACATATGCGAGGGCTGTGCCAGGCGAGGCTCGGAGATCGGTTGAGTCGCTCTAACGAATTGATTTTGAATAGAAAAATAATTTGTCGATGCAGTTGATTAGGCGATTTTGAGCCGACGTCTCCGGACTAGCTGTCGGCCGTGGAAAAACAGATGAGCGTGATCTGTCGGTGTTAGGCGAACAGGCGCTATAGAGAGGACGGAAGAACGCCGAACCGCGGCGCGTAGAGCGACCTAATGCGAGCGTGAGCTTGCGTTCTTACGGATCGACGGCGTGGGATGATAATTCGGAAACCGAATTATTTTCAATTCGATGCGGACACTCGTGTAGAGCGTCGCAGTGGGGAAGAAACGAGAAAAAGGGAGAAGGAAACTGTTCCTTCTCCCTTGAATGAAGCGGTCTGTCTTACACCTTCACGCCTTCGAGCAGGCTGCCGACCGACGACAGCGACTTCGTGACGTTGGTCAGATCGACGTCGGTGTGTTGCGAGGCATCGACCTGCGTCACCGGAGCGACGTTGGTTTGCGGGCTGGCGAAAGCGAAGCCGCTGATCGAGTTGGCGTTGATGCCGTTGTTCTGGAAGATGCTCGCGCCGCCGACGATAGCGCCCATTTCTGCGCGGCCGAGTTCTTTGCTCACTGCGAGGTTGTCGATCTTCAACATGATGGTTCTCCGGATGAGTGTGTGGTTTGGGATGAGATGGGCTATCAGACCGCGACGCCGCCGAGCAGGCTGCCGATCGACGAGAGCGACTTGGTGATGTTCTTCACGTCGACGTCGGTGTGTTGCGAGGCATCCACTTGCGTCACGGGAGCGACGTTGGTCTGCGGGCTGGCGAAGGCGAAGCCGCTGATCGAGTTGGCGTTGATGCCGTTGTTCTGGAAGATGCTCGCGCCGCCGACGATGGCGCCCATTTCAGCGCGGCCGAGTTCTTTGCTAACTGCGAGGTTGTCGATCTTCAGCATGATGTGTCTCCTGGGACTGTGTGGTTGGATGAGCACCAATCGTTGCGCTCGCATCTCTATATGCGAGGGCCGTGCCAGGGATACTTGGAAGATCTGTTCGGTTAATCCAACTCGTTGAAGATGAAGGCAAATAAATGCTCGATAAGCAATGCGCGAGCGATTGGCGAAGTATCGGCATGATCGAATCGTCGGATGGTGGAAGACACATCGCCGGAGCGTGTCGGCGTGGGACTGACAACTCGATCGACCACTACAGAATCGACTCAGTTATGTTCCGGCGCATGTAGACGCAGAAACGCAGCACCGTGTGCGCGCGCACGAGCTCCCAGGCGATTGCCCTTAGGACGAGAATTTGGAATGAGGACGGCCGCGTGAATCCACGCGTTGCGCGCGAGGGCCTGTAAATCGATAACGAAGCGGAAATGCGAAGAGAGGGAGAAGGAAACGTCGTGGTTCCTTCTCCCTTCGAGGGTCGATGCTTACACCTTCACGCCGCCGAGCAGGCTGCCGACCGCGTCGAGCGACTTCGTGACGTTGGTCAGATCGACGTTCGTGTGCGTCGAAGCATCCACTTGCGTCACCGGGGCGACGTTGGTTTGCGGGCTGGCGAAGGCGAAGCCGCTCACCGAGTTGTAGTTGACGCCGTTGTTCTGGAAGATGCTCGCGCCGCCGACGATAGCGCCCATTTCAGCGCGGCCGAGTTCTTTGCTCACTGCGAGGTTGTCGATCTTCAACATGATGTCTCTCCTGATAACTTGAATGAATGATTGAGTGAGGCGTTAGACCTTCACGCCGCCGAGCAGGCTGCCGACCGCGTCGAGCGACTTCGTGACGTTGGTCAGATCGACGTTCGTGTGCGTCGATGCATCGACTTGCGTCACAGGAGCGACGTTGGTTTGCGGGCTGGCGAAGGCGAAGCCGCTGATCGAGTTGGCGTTGATGCCGTTGTTCTGGAAGATGCTTGCGCCGCCGACGATGGCGCCCATTTCGGCACGGCCAAGTTCTTTGCTCACTGCGAGGTTGTCGATCTTCAACATGATGGTTCTCCGGATGAGTGTGTGGTTTGAGATGAGATGGGCTATCAGACCGCGACGCCGCCGATCAGGCTGCCGATCGACGAGAGCGACTTGGTGATGTTCTTCACGTCGACGTCGGTGTGTTGCGAGGCATCGACCTGCGTCACCGGCGCGACGTTGGTCTGCGGGCTGGCGAAAGCAAAGCCGCTGATGGAGTTGGCGTTGATGCCGTTGTTCTGGAAGATGCTTGCGCCGCCGACGATGGCGCCCATTTCAGCGCGGCCGAGTTCTTTGCTCACTGCGAGGTTGTCGATCTTCAACATGATGGTTCTCCTGGACTGGGTGGGTTGGTTGAGCATTAATCGTTGCGCTCGCAGCTACATATGCGAGGGCTGTGCCAGGAGGGACTAGAAGATCTGTTCGGTTAATCTAACAGGCTGATAAGGCTAGAGAAATTTCAGCGCCAACGCGACTTCGCATCGATTCGACACCGGAGATTAGGTGTCGACGTGTCGGCTGTCTAAAAACAGATCGGGGATGTGTGTTGGTGTCGGACGAACATCGTCGCGAACCGAGGCGTCTTGTCTTCGATACGGACCCGCGCCCGCCATAAGCGGGCGGCGTTCCGTATCGAAGACGACGTAGGGATCAACTCAAAGTTGCTGAGATACGCCGAGCGGCGCAATGGCTTCCATCACCGGCGCGCTCGCCGGTTGCAGATCGCGAATGAAGGTCTCGGACAACGCAATCACGCTGGCCAGCGCGCGCGTGTCGTAGAGCGCGTGATCGACATCCCTGCAAACAGCGGCCTTCACTCTCGTCGTTCGTGAGAGCTTCTTCCCGTGCCTGCCGAAATGGGCGTTGAGCTGGTCGAGCCCTTCGTCACCCGCGCCGTACACGAGCAGCGTGCGCACGCCCTTGCGTTCGAGCGCGTGAACGACGCTGTGCGGATCGGTCAGCGCGTGATTGCCGCCGGTATGCACCTCTTTCTTGCGGGTCACACCGAGCATCTGCGATTGCAGCCGCGCCGCGGCATTCGATGCAAACGCCTTGACGATCGGCTTGAGCCTGCGTTGACCGCTCAGCACGAGCCACCATTTCTTCGGCTTCAGGATGGCCGGCCCGAGACGCGCCATCGTGTTGCGCCGCTGGTTCCTGAGTTCTTGCAGCGTCAGCCGCTCGGGGATGTAGAAGCGCTGCAGATTCACGGCGATCACGGCCGCGATAGCAGGCTCGACGAGCGAAGCGCGCAACGCGCTATACGCCCCCGAGCAGATTCCGAACGCGACGACGTTATCGTAGCCCTTGCGCTTGAGCCATGCGCCCGCCGTCGCCACATCTTCGATCGTGCTTTCCGCATGGATCGATGCGGTCGTGTCCAGCGTTCCATCCGGCGAGCGCGCGGGGCTATCGCCGATGCCGCGCGCGTCGAAGCGCAACGATGCAATGCCGCGTTGCGCCATTTCCCGCGCGATGCGCACGGACAAACGGCTGTCGCCCTGATGCACGCTCCCCGCCGTATTGGTGATGACGATCACGGGTCCGCCCGCGAGCCTGTCGCGCGGCTCGCATAAGATGCCGAAGAGTCCGGCCGCGCCGAAGATCACCGGGCGTTCGATGGCTTCAGGCGTCTCGATGATCGCATCGTCGCTCATGCTCGGCCGCGACGCCTTTCTCATGCGGTCCGGCAGGGCATCGCCGAGTTCGTCTTCGGCCATGCTTTGCGCTATCCATTGCGCGGTCCGCTTGAGCGTCTTTTCCGGCAAGGTAGACGATGCAGTCTCCTGCATGAATTCGAAATAGTCGTCGAAGCTTTCCGCTTGCACTTCGACGCCTCGATCGCGCAACGCAGTGCATAGCGACTGGCTCGCGCCGGGCCGTAGATCGGCCACGAACACGCGCTTGGGCATCGCGCGATGCCGGCTTATGGACTTGCCGAGATCGAGCGTGCCAAGGCGGCTGCGGAACGCTTCGCTATAGACTTGCCCGAGCACATGAAAGGGCGAATCGATCTGTCCGGCGCGCACGTCCATGGGAAGATTCTCGACCCACGTCTTTCGCAGAGCCGTCAATTCGCGCAGATAGTGACGCCCGTTGATCACGGGTGCGAGCAGCGCGAGCGAATCCACCAGCGGATGTTGCGATGCCAGCGCCGCCAATGTCCCGCCAAGCCGCAAGCCGCATAACGTGACCTTGGTGACGCCTGCGTCATGCCGCAAACGTTCGATCGCCGCGCCGATATCCGCGACAAAGTCGTCGAGCCGATCGCTTTCGTGATCGATGCCGACTGAATCGCCCGTTGCGAGATAGTCGAAACGCAGGACCGGAATATCACGCCGTGAAAGCTCCTCGGCGAGATAGCGCATGGCCTTGTGTCCCCACGCCTCTTCGTGTCCGAAGGGATTGCACAGCACGACGCCGTGGCTTCCCTGACCGACATGAAGCCACCCGAAACGGCCTCCGAAAACGATCGGCGTCATGCGTCGCCTCCGCTTTCGAAATTACCGACGCATGCACGCATCTTTCGGTAAAACGCGACGCTGGCAACGTCACGCATCCCTAAGCCGCTTAATTCTTTAGTAAGGTCGCGCATTTTCTTGAGTTTCTCATTGCACGTTTTGCAAGGATTTAACATCCTTTCGATTCCTCAGTTCGGTGCGGTGGCCAACAAATTGATGATTTGGGTAAACCTTTAGTGCGCAGTAACACGTTCGGCAGCCAGATTCCGTTCTCGATGGCCCGCACGGGAGCTTGGACACTTCAATCGCTTTCGATCGAAACCTTAGTACGCCTATATTCGATTCGAATAACCCGCATGAAGCGGTTCACGAGAACGCGTTCGGTAAAAGCGCCCGCATTGACTAATCGATGCCATCGTCTAGATTCTTCGTCGTAGCCGCGTCACCAATCCAACTCGTTTTGAAAAAGGACAGGATCATGTGCAATCAACTGAAGCCGGGACGTCCTCATTCGATCTACTGCATTCTGCCGCCGCATATGCTGGAGAACATCGCAAAACATGGTGATGCGAAGCAGCGCGAGATTGCCATCGACACCTTGTCGAAGGACCACACGATGCGGCATTTCCGCGCGGTACAGGCAGCGCTCGCACCGCGCCACGCCGCGCCGATGCCCACGGCCGCGACACCGTCGGCAAACAGGACCATCTATACGGCGAACCATACGGAGACGCTGCCGGGTACGGTCGTTCGCGCTGAAGGCGGCAAGCCCGTGAAAGACGAGGCCGTCGACGAGGCCTACGACGGGCTCGGCGCGACCTTCGAGTTCTATCTCGAAGTGTTCCATCGCAATTCGATCGACGATGCCGGCTTACCGCTCACCGGCACGGTTCATTTCGGAACCGACTACGACAACGCGTTCTGGAATTCACAGCAGATGGTCTTCGGCGATGGCGACGGTGAACTCTTTAACCGCTTTACGATAGCGCTGGATGTTATCGGTCATGAGTTGACGCATGGCGTGACGGAGCACACGGCCAGCCTTAACTACATGACGCAGGCGGGTGCGTTGAACGAGTCGGTGTCGGATGTATTCGGTTCGCTTATCAAGCAATATGCGCTCAAACAAACGGCCGACAAGGCAGACTGGCTCATCGGAGCAGGATTGCTCGCCAAGGGCGTTAAGGGCGTCGCGTTGCGCTCGATGAAAGATCCCGGCACTGCCTACGACGATCCGCGCCTCGGCAAGGATCCGCAACCGGACAACATGAGCCACTACGTTCGCACGACGCAGGACAACGGCGGCGTGCATATCAATTCGGGCATTCCAAACAAGGCTTTCTGCGTGGCGGCGCTCGAAATCGGCGGACATGCGTGGGAGAAAGCGGGACGAATCTGGTATGAGACCCTGACCGACTCGCATCTCAAGCCGACGGCGACCTTCAAGACGTTCGCGAAGCTCACGCTTTCGACCGCGAGCAGGCTTTATGGCGCGAGCAGCGCGGAGTCGGCGGCGGTGAAGAAAGGATGGACCGAAGTCGGTGTATTGTGACGAGTGCATGGGTCCGTCTGCTTGCAGGACTCTATATCGGCGCGATACTGCTCTGCATGGGCTGCGCCTCGCATCAATCGTCACGGGAGCCTTCGATGCATGCGGAACTGACGACCGATGGCGGATTCGCTGCGATTCCAGGACTTGCACGGCCGGTCGTTCTGGACGAACACGATCTGTCGCCGGAAGACGGCGCCGAATTCGCTCGCCTCGTCGCCGCAGCGCGTGACGAGGCGAGCGCGCCGGGTCCGCGTGCCGCGAAGGCGGTGCCGGACGGCCGCACGTATCGAATCAACATCGATGGCGGCGACGCACTACGGCTCCAGGCAGCGGACCCATCCATTCCTCCCGCTTTCGCTGCCTTGATGAATTTCGTGAAGGGGCATGGTCATCGTTGAGGAGCAGTCTTCGGCTGACGCTGCGCGACGCAACGTGCAATGCATCGCAGGGCGCGCTGCTTTATGTTGCACGACGCGCATTAGATCAAAAGCGACAAGCCATACTGAACGTTCGTTCGACTTTTCCGCAGTGCGTCACGGCACGCATGATCGTTTGGTTGCAGATCAAGAAATTGTGCCGAAATCGTCGCGAATCACAGGCTAAAACGACAAGACGACCTACGTCGAGCTTCCTAACATAGCGCCACTCGAATCACTGGTATTCAAGTGGGCTTACAAGCTTGCAATTGGATATTCATTCGATTGCGCGAACGACACGACTTAAATCAGCGGTGAATCATCGCCCAAATAATGTTCGCGCCCGGTGCCTTCCAGCGCTCAGAAGGCAACCTTGCTCCTGGCTTCTTGAGCGCGATCCGAGCATCGTTTTCAAGGCATGAGCATCCGTATGAATCCGCGAGACTTTGCAGATGTCCTTCCTTTCTCCAACTGTGTACGCGCGGCAGGAACCGGCGATTTCGGCGATAGCCTGATCAACGCGCTGGCCGGCATCGTCGAGATCGAGCATTGCGTGATCGTCAATGTCAAGCCGCGTCACGCGGAGATATCGGCGCTTGCCAGTCGGCGCTCTCGTGGTGTCGCCACGCGCCTCACCGAAGCTTATGTAGGCGGCCGCTATCGTGAGGATCCGCTGGTGCGCGAGTTCGCTTGCGCCGAAGCAATGGCAGCGACACGTCCCGTCATGCCCACCGTTCGTTCGATGATGCTGAATCGCGAGTCGAACGCCGAATACTACGAGCGGTTCTTCATCGAGCCAGGCATTGCGGACAAGCTTTCGGTGATCGCGCCCGGACCCGGCTACACGGCGTTTCTCAGCGTCTATCGGTCTACGGCGATGGGGTGCTTCACCGACCGCGATAAAGCCTGCGTCGCCGCCTTCGCGGATTTTCTCGCCGCGCTCGCCTCCACACACGCGAGACTGAGCGCGACGCCGAACGTGCCGCGCGAAGTCTCGATCAAATGGCACACGGCGCTGTCGGAGCGCGAGCGATCCGTCGCGAAACTTCTGGGGCAGGGCGAGACCGCGAAAACCGTGGGCGCGATGCTCGCGCTTTCTCCGGCGAGCGTCATTACCTACAAACAGCGGGCGCTGGCGAAGCTCGGCATCGGCACGCAGCGCGAACTCGTTGCACTGACTGCTTTGCTCGGCTAGCGGGCGAATGATTGTTGTCCTGTTTCGTGAGGACAGACATGCGATCGCTCCGACTCTAAACTGCACTAGCTCGACTGATCATCGTTGAACCGAATCGGTCGGAAAGAACTGCCGGAACACCATCCATATCGATTCGGAGTCCGTAATAAACGCCAGAGACGGTGTGCCTGCATTTTTCAACGAACTGCGACGAACAATTTCCACAAGAAGGGACATCATGCGCGTGTTACTGGTTGAAGACGATCTGCAAATGGGGCAGGCCCTGTTCCGGGCCTTGAAGAACGACGGCTACCGGGTCGACTGGGTCCGCGAGGCGCGGGCGGGCCGTCTCGCCATCGACGCAGCCTATTACGCGGTGGTATTGCTCGACCTCGGTTTGTTGTGCGGCGGCGGTCTCGAATTGCTGAGGGCATCGAGGGAATCGGGCAACAAGGTGCCGATGCTGACATTCACCGCATGCAACGACCCGGAGACGCGCGTGCGCAGTTTGGACGTGGGCGCGGACGATTGCGTGCTCAAACCTTTCGATGTTCGCGAAGTGCTGGCGCGCATTCGCGCGGTTCTGCGTCGTCAGGCTGGCTATGCGACATCGTGCATCGGCAATGAAGAACTGAGCCTTGATCTCGACCGCCGCACGCTCTGGCGCGAGGGAGTCGCGTCGCCCTTGTCCGCGCGGGAATTCGCGTTGATGCACGCGCTTCTCGAACGGCCCGAGGCAATTCTTTCCCGCGCACAACTCGAAGAACGCATCTATGGCTGGGGCAACGAAGTCGAAAGCAATGCGCTCGACGTGCTGATCCACTCGATGCGCAAACGCTTCGGGCGCGCACTGATTCGCAATGTGCGCGGTATCGGCTGGACGCTGCTGGGCTCCGGCCATGTACGCGCAGCGCAGCCCGCCTGAATAATTCTCGGCTAACTCTGCATTACTAAGATGTGCTTGCAGTTTGAAGAAACCCCAATCATCCAACAAAGGAATGTCTTATGAAGCCTGCCAAAATTCTGCTTGCCCTGATCTGTGTTTGCGCCGCCGGCGCCGCCAGCGCGAAGGAAATAAAAGTCGCCCCCGCGAAAATGACGTGTGCGGATTTCGTGCAGGTCGATGAGGCGTATCAACCTGCGCTCGTCTACTGGGTAGCCGGCGTCGACAAGCTCGGCGTGAAGGAAACGGAGACCACGGTGATCGATACGGCGCAGCCGGTGGGCACGACGGTCGCGGAAGCGTGCAAGCTGGATCCCAAGACGAAGTTCGTGTCGAAGGTCCGTTCGATGATCAAGGCAAATCAGATCGCGCTCTTCGATCATCACTGAGAACGCCCGCGCGGTTTTGTCATACAAGGCACACGTTTTCCGTTTGCGATTGCTCAAGACGCGGTATGATCAATAAACATTACAGAATGTAATGTGATCGCTGAACGAATTTCTTGCGAATTTGTCTGCACATAGACGACACATCAGGCGATGCAAAGCACTGGTGGATACGCAAGGCACAGCAGCCTCTCGCTTTGTTCATGACCGATCATCAGCAACCGTAAAGGAGCCTTCATGACAACGCCCGTTTTCGAGTCCGTGCGTCTGGATGACGTATTGCTCGAACCAGATCCGATCGACCCGGCATGGGTCCTCGAAGGAAGTCCAGTCGCGCGCAGCGGCAGGTGGTCTCAAAGTCTCGACACCACGACAACTTCCTGGGTCTGGGATTGCACCGCCGGCCGCTTCAACTGGTACTTCGAAGAAGACGAAACGATCTATGTAATCGAAGGCGAAGTCATCATCACCGCCGAAGGCCAGGAACCGCGGACATTGCGCGCGGGACACGCAGCGTTGTTCTACGCGGGTACGCGCTCCGAGTGGCACGTTCCCCGGTATGTGCGCAAGCATGCGATCCTGCGTCCGCATATCACGAAGCCGGTATTGCTCGCCCTCAAGGTGAGCCGCAAGCTCCAGGGCAAACCGGACGGCTATCTTCCACGCACGACGGTCTGAATCGGATCCGTCACGAGCCTGGCGGAATGCGGCGCCACGTCATCACCACAGCGAGGAAGAAAACGACGTAGGCGAGCGTGAATACCGAAACCGGTAAATCGAAATAAAGACAGGCGCCGACCCAGCGCTGCACGAACCCTTGCGCGCCCGTCTCCCCGGCGCGCAACTGATCTTCCAGAACGGTGAGCGGGCAGGGAAGTCCGACGACGGCGAGCGTCGCGACGATACCGATAGCCGCGATGTGCGCCCTCCGAAACGCGCGGTTTCGAGCCCACTTGCGTTTCGTTGCGGCGCCCACCCAGATAGCGATCAATCCGCCGACGATGAAAAGCACGATCAGCGCGTGCAGCACGAGAATCGCGTTGGCAAGCCAGATCATTTTCGAATAGCGGTTCGTTTCTCGCTATGAGTGGCAGCGTTTGAGCCTCTGATCTTATCCCATGCGAATAGCCTTCTATAAAATGGAGCGATATTGAGTCACGCGATAAGTAATGCCTCTAATGCCATCCACGACCAATTTCGCTAGAACGACAAGGCAAGCGCATCCTCGCATGCACGACATGCGTGTCATGCGAATCGGCTTTCTGCTTCTGGAAAACTTCTCGCTGATCGCGCTCGGCACGGCTGTCGATCCGTTGCGCATTGCCAATATGCTCGTCGAGCGCGTGGTCTACGAGTACACGCTGATCGGCGCGAATGGCGACGTCGTGCGGTCGAGCGACGGCATTCGCGTAATCCCCGATGTCTCGATGCCGGAGGCGGGCGACTTCGACGCGGTGTTCGTCGTCGGACCGAATCCGATTCCACGCAAGGGCATTGGCGCGATCATGGACTGGCTCCGCTTGCAGGCGCGTCGCGGCAGTGCGCTCGGTGGTCTCGATACCGGCAGCTATTTTCTCGCGCGCGCGGGCCTGCTCAACGGATATCGCTGCACGATTCACTGGGAGGACCAGGACACGCTGCTGGAGCAGTTTCCGAAGCTTACCGTGTCGAATCGGCTCTACGAGGTGGATCGTGATCGATACACATGTAGCGGCGGTGTCGCGCCGCTCGATCTGATGGTGCATTTGCTTGCGCTTCCACCGGGCACTCCCGCACTCGCGGCGCGCGTGCTCGAATTGCTCGTCGCGGAGAGGCGCGGTCATGAAGAGCGGCAGGTGACGTCGCTCAGGCAATACATCGGCGATGCGCACGCGAAACTCGACGAAGCATTGCAGGTCATGGAAAGCAATATCGAAGAGACGCTCAGCATCGCGGAAATTGCGACATTCGTGAAGGTTTCCCAACGTCAACTCGAGCGATGGTTTCAGGAGCGCTTCGACAAGACACCGGCGCAGGCTTACCTCGAAATACGCCTTCTGCGCGCGCGTCAGTTGCTCTATAGAACCGCGCGCACGCTCGAAGAAGTTTGCGCGCGAACCGGCTTCACATCGCTCACTCATTTCTCTACGCGCTACAAGGCTCAGTTCGGCATCTCGCCGATAGCCGATCGCCGGCGGTATCAAAAGTCCCTTTGAAGGCGGCGTAGACACGCGCCGTTCGTGGTTAACCCTCGATGTCGAAAATGAGAATTTTGACGTCGAATCAGGAAATATTCGAAACCACCACGCTCCTACCATTCACTCACACCGACGGACTTTTCACCCAGGAGCTGAGTGCATGAAAATGGAGAACCTCATCCGCATCGAGAACGGCGATAAAGCGAAGCACACGTTCTCCGACGCCGAATACACGAATCGCTACGGCAGGCTGCGCGAACTGATGGCCCGCGAACACATCGACGCTGTCCTGTTCACGTCGTATCACAACATCAACTACTACGCTGACTTCCTGTATTGCTCGTTCGGGCGCAAATACGGTCTTGTCGTGACGCCGAAGAAAGCCGTGTCGATTTCAGCGAACATCGACGGCGGCCAACCGTGGCGCCGCACCGTGGGCGACTACAACGTCGTTTATACGGACTGGCAACGCGATAACTTTTTCCGCGCCGTGCAAGGAGAAATCGAAAACAAGGGACGCGTGGGTGTCGAGTTCGATCAGCTTCCGGTCGAGATGTTATCGAAGCTGAAGGCCGCGCTGCCATCGGTCGAATTCGTCGATATCGGCGTGCAGACGATGCGCATGCGCATGATCAAGTCGGCGGAAGAAATCGATGTCATCAAGCACGGCGCGAATGTGTGCGATGCCGGCGGCGCGGCGCTCGCACAGGCCGTTCACGAAGGCGTGCCCGAGCACGAAGTGGCGCTTGCATCGACGCAGGCGATGGTGCGCGAAATCGCCCGCCGCTTTCCCGATTCGGAACTGATGGATACCTGGACCTGGTTTCAATCCGGCATCAACACGGACGGCGCGCACAATCCCGTCACCACGCGCAAGGTCGAAAAAGGCGACATCCTCAGCCTCAATTGCTTTTCGATGATCGCCGGATATTACACGGCGCTCGAACGCACGATGTTCTTCGATCACTGCTCCGACGCTCATCTGCGCCTGTGGAAGATCAACGTCGAGGTCCATGAGGCGGGGCTCGAACTCATCAAGCCGGGCGCGCGATGCTGCGATATCGCAAACGAGCTCAACAAGATTTACGCCGAATACGGCGTACTGCAATACCGCACCTTCGGATACGGTCATTCGTTCGGCGTGCTTTCGCATCACTACGGACGCGAAGCGGGGCTCGAACTGCGCGAAGACATCGACACGGTGCTCGAACCGAACATGGTCGTCTCGATGGAGCCGATGATCATGCTGCCGCAAGGCCTGCCCGGTGCGGGCGGCTATCGCGAACACGACATCCTCGTCGTCGGCGAGAAGGGCGCGACCAACATCACGGGCTTCCATTACGGACCCGAGCACAACATCATCGCTGCCTGAGCGGGCAATGCACGAACCGGCGACGGTGTCGTCGCCGGACCGCACGAAGCAATCGCATCATCACGTCCGGAGACATTCGATGAACACGGAAAGAGCGGTAACCGCGCAGGTTGCGTTGCCCGAGGCGTTGGATAAGGGAAGCACGCAAGTCGATCCGAAGCTATTGAAGCGTGCCGCCTGCGCGAGCTTCATCGGCAATTTCGTCGAGTGGTTCGACTATGCATCTTATGGCTATCTGGCGACGATCATCGCCGTCGTGTTCTTCCCGAAGACCGACGGCGCGACCGGTTTGCTCGCCGCCTACGGCGTGTTCGCGATCTCGTTCATCGTGCGGCCGATCGGCGGCATCGTGTGGGGCCACGTCGGCGACAGGATAGGCAGACGCACTTCACTGTCTTTGTCGATTCTCATCATGTCGTGCTCGACTTTCGTGATCGCGCTGTTGCCGACCTATGCGCAGGTCGGCATGCTCGCGCCGGTTCTGCTGCTTCTGGTGCGCGTAGTGCAGGGCTTCTCTGCTTCGGGTGAATATGCGGGTGCGGCCGCATTTCTCGCCGAATATGCGCCGGACAAGCGGCGCGGCTTCTATACGAGCATTGTTCCGGCCAGCACGGCTGCGGGTCTTTTGTTCGGTTCGATTCTTGTCGCGCTCATGCATGTCGCGCTCACGAGCGAACAATTGCACTCCTTCGGCTGGCGTCTGCCGTTTCTGCTGGCCGCGCCGTTTGGTCTGATCGGGCGGTATATCCGCGTCAAGCTGGAAGATACGCCGCGCTTCAAGGCTATGGAGCGGAATCATCATGGCGCGCAGACGCCGATAGCCGAATTGCTGTCGAAGCATCGTGGGCGGATGCTGATTGCTTTCGGCGTGACCTGCCTCAACGCAGTGGCGTTTTATCTGGTGCTGAGCTATATGCCGACGTATCTCTCTACCGAGATGGGGATGAGCGAGACGGCCTCGTTCATGGCGGCGACCATTTCTCTTGCGACGTATATCGGCCTGATCTTCGTAATGGGCGCAATATCCGATCGCGTGGGACGCAAGTCGATGCTTATCGGCGCATCGATTCTGTTCTCCGTATTGACGGTGCCGCTTTTCAAGGGCCTGGCGGGCGCGAGCTTCGCGATGATCGTCGCGATCCAGATTGCGTTCGGCGCGCTGCTCACGATGAACGACGGCACGTTGCCATGCTTTTTGTCGGAGATCTTCCCGACTCGTGTGCGTTATAGCGGCTTCGCATTCTGCTTCAATGCGGCGAATGCGCTCTTCGGAGGCACGGCGCCGCTCGTCGCGACATGGCTCATCGGCGTCACGGGCAACCGGCTGGCTCCGGCGTGGTATCTCGTGGCGGCAGCGGGTGTCGCGCTCGTTGCGATGCTCGCAAGCCGCGAGACTTCGAATGCGCCGCTGGCGGATGAGTGACGGCGGCGAGAAGCGTAGGCGATAGTCCGGCTACTACCAGTTCCTGGACGAAATAAAGGACTTCAACTGTGTGGCGACGATGCCGTATCCGGCATCGTTGAGATGGACCGTGTCAGAGCGTAGTGAAGTCGGCGGGATATTGTTCATATGGTCCATGACATCCTGAGGGAGGTTCGGATCGTACGAATTGACCAGCACAGTCTCGATATCGACGAAATTGTCGGGATATGCCGCTTTCAACTCGGCATTGATCTGGTCGATATGTTGCGCGCCAAGGATGCCGGCATACTCGTAGCTATACTCGCCCTTTATGACCGACAGTACGGCAAAACGCGCGCTGGAAGGCTTGAGCCACTGCACGATAGCTTTGACATCGGCGACGACGGCTGCCACGTCGTCGTAGTTGTTTCGACCGACCCATATGATGGCAGTCCATGCATCATAGCCTTCCGAATCGGCGAGAAACGCAGAAGCGGGAGAACACGGGACGGCCTGGCCGGATGCGTCACGCGTGAATGTGTAGATCTCGCTCGTGGAAGGCGGACCACCGACGGCCGTACGTTGCAGCACCCCGTGAATCGAACAGAGGCTTCCGGATTTGCTGCGGGCGGTGTCGTCGGCGGGTGTCGATAGCAGATCGATAGACAAGCTGGCGACACTGACCGCAGTGGTGCTCGCCGGGACAGCGTTTCCGTCGAGCGTCAGTGCCGACGGTAGCGCGCCGATCCGCGATGCTATCTGCGTCGATGTCTGACCTCCAATGCCGAGATTCGCATATGGCCTGTCATTCAACATGCCAGAAAGCACAGCAGGATATCCACCATTACTCGATCCGACGCCTTCCGTCAGGCTATCGCCGATAGCAACCAGACTCGATGAAGACGTCGTGGGCGCCTTGACGGCCTGTGCAACGTCTGATGAAGAAGACCCGCCGCCGCAAGCGTTCAGCAAAAGACCGGCGGAGATCGCTGCCATGAGTGACTGCGCACGGTTCATCGTCTTTCCCTGGTTTGTCGGTGTTACTTCAATTGGTGCATGTGTTGCCGCTGGCGAATTCAGGGCAGCCGCTGCGCACCATCGTGTTATTTTGGAAAACGTTGTATTTCGGCGCTCCCACGTTGTCGATCAGTATGTCTTTGAGATGCAGATACTTGCTATAGACACTTCCGGTATACGGGACGGCCTCCAACCCGCGCATAAAAGGCCCGTCGGGATCACGGACCGCAGCCGCCTGCCATGTGAGACCCCGGTCATCTATCTCGATCGCCGGATTGCTATCGATGAATACATTGTCGGAAATTACGTTGTCTCTGCCACCGCCCACAAAGACTGCGTGGGTAACGCGCACGAACTCGTTCGCCAAAACATACGTTCCGCTGATTTGATCGTCGAGATAAACGCCTCGCACATCCCGGGAAGGTGCTCCAATGTCATGGAGATGGTTATCGCGTATTACATTGCCGCGTTGAGTCCAGTCCTGACCCATGTAGACAGCGCCGGCGTCGCTCGAGTCCTGAACCACGTTGTAGATTTCATTGGACGCGAGCGTATGGTCGTTGCCCTCCAGTTTGACGGCCATATGCGGCGCATCGTGAATGCGGTTTCCGCTTGCGATGTTTCCAACGCCCGACAATTGAATTCCCGGCCGATACGTATAGTTCCAAAGGCTGTAGTTGTAGATATCGCTACCGGAGACAGTTGACTCGCCAGGTGCCAGGCTCGTTCGATCTCCCGCTGTGATGTACACCCCGCCGTCGCCGACATCGTGGATGCTGCAATTCGTAACCTGGATTCGGTTCCCCGTTGCGTCGATGGCGCGTCCACCGATGTTGTGAATCGTCGAGTTGACCACGCGGATGTTATCCGAATTCGTGACGAGGATTGCCGGGCCACGCGACAATTCGAAATTCAGGCCGTTCAGTTCAACGTCGCTTGCGCCGTCCACTGTCATCAACGATTCGGCATACGATATCTCAGTGCCCGACATATCGTTGGACGGCGGCCAGAAGAGAATACGCCGGCCCTTGACATCCAGGACCCAATCACCCGGGGCCGTCAGTTGAGAGGGAACATTCTCAAGGAAAAATCGTCCGCCGATCTGGGTTGGAATAGACGGCGCCGCGCCGAGCACGATACGGCTCCCGCTGCTGTTTGCTGCAACCACCGGCAGTGCCTCCATGGCCCAGTCATAGGAAAAGTAGCCCGCCGCAAACAGGGTTATCTCACTTGTGAATCGACCGGGAGGCGTGGGCGTGACATAGACCGTGTCGGGCTCGCCCGCATTCGCGGAAGTGATGGTCGCATAGTCAGTCCGCGGCCAGCGCGCCAGGCGCATTCGCGTGCCTTTGAAGTAGAGGTCCGTGTTCGCCACGGTGGCAGGATTGTTCCAGCCATGAGCCTCCAAATCATGAAGTCCGGAAGGGCTTGCGGAGAAATCGAAGACGCGAATAGCCGACCTCGAAGCAGGCGGAACGTCAGCTACCTCGCCCGACTTCAGAGCGCGTGATTGAGTAAGCTCTTTACCGCCGCTGATTCGTACCGCGCCAGCATTGATGGCATAGATTCGCAAAGGAGGGAGCGGTGATCCCGAGGCATTCTGCGCGATCCGGATGGGCGCCGAAATCCGATATACGCCGTCCATGACCGCAATGGACACAGTCGCTGGCGCTTTGGAGTCGTAATACTGACTTGCTCTTTTTATCGCTTCTCCGATATCCGCGAGCGGGCCGCTCGATGTGCCAAGTGCGGTGCTTAAGCCAGAAGACTTATTGTTCCCGTGCTCCGCGACATACAGCGTCGTACCGTAGCCGTGTCTTCCACTCAACAGGAAAAGTGAAAGCATCAGCCATCTCATGCATGACCGGAATTTCGCTTTCATGGTGTAGCAGCGACATCTGTGACCGGCTTCGCGAGCCGGGAAGGTGAGGCTCTGAGATAAAGAAGGCGATCCACAGGCTCATCCGCTGACGACAAACCGCGCCTTCCGTTATTTGCGTCGAAACCCGCCTTGAAGAGTATCAGGGATAAGGAAATCAGGGTCGCCTTATCGTAAGTAAAGATACTTCCATTGAATTGCATCGAAAGAACGAGAAAGACAACCTCGGGAAAGCTGCAGCGTAGAAACAGGATCGCCAACATGGCAATGCCGCCGCATATCCCGTATAGGAGAAACATGTTGATGAGCCCATTGTCACTTGCACCAGCGCTCAAATCCGTTGCGGCTAAAACCTCACTCGATACTAGCTTCGCGAGGGATTCGGACGGGACGCCGAGCACGTAACCTTTTTCAAGAACCTGACTCACCGCCTGAAAGGGATAGATGAACCGGGCGAGAAACGACATGTCCGTTCCCCGCATGATGTCGGAGACTCGGTCGCTCATCACGAGGCCGGCGCCAGTCGCGAAGAGAAGAGCGGCGAGTATGATCCCCGCTGTCTTCGCAGGGGACGGCCTGGTCGTGAAGAGAAGCATGATGACGATGGAGATGATTCCGCTCGTCGTCTGAGCCAGCAAGACAGTCGCCATCGCGGCGGCGATGAACGCCATCTTCCCACCGCCGTGGCGTCCCTTGAGAACATTCTGGCTCACGAAAACGAGGCATAGCACGATAAAGCCGAGGTACGACGGCTCCGAATACGTAGCGGATGGCCGTATCACGGTAAGGATGCCGTGCGCTTGTTCGAATTGAAGCCAGCAGGCCGCCACCGTCCAGCACCCGCCCGGAATGTTTGGCGGAGCAAAAAGCGCGTATGGGACAAAGAATAGTTCGCTTCGACTGTACTTGAGATCGACGGCCTGCAGCGCACTCATGACCAGCAGCGCGATCATGAGTATCCAGATTGCTCTCCCGATTCTCGCTTGGCTCTCGACGCTGAAGTTCAACCTGACTGTTTTGAGCACGACGAGAACAAAGAAGCAGGCCGCTTCGCGAAGAGACCGATACAACGCGTCGACGGAGAAGTCGTCCGGTGAAAAAAGATGTGGAATGACGACGAGCACGACACCGAGAAGTCCCACACCGAGCCAAAGAGGCGTCAGCCGTTTGATCGTGTAGATGCAGGCGAGAGCGAAGCAAGCGCTTCCTATCGACAGGTGAACGGTGTAGCCGAACTGGATCGAAATCACGCACGCCATTCCCGCCGCGACCACGATCCAGCTCGCGTCCGCCGGTCGGGCGATCGGCATTGACGTCACATCATCGAAATGTGTGCTCGAAGTACGCATAGGTCGGCAATGTCACTCAGTGAGCGCGGCTAAATCGCGAAGTGGACTGTCAGACGTCGCGTTGTGGAAATGTACGCCGTTGCGAAAGATCGGATGAAGGTCAGACGGAAATCGCCAACACCTTGTCGGGACCCACCCAATCCTTCTATCGAAATCTGCAATGGCCTTTAAAAGACGATGAAAGTCTCTTCATAAAGTATGAATTAAAGAAGCTCGATAACTTTGATGTGACGTGATTCATGCATCGCGTCTATACGAACGTCCGTATCCATTCATCCGTATGATCGATGTTGAATTTTTTTCATATGGAAAGCTATTTTTGTCGAAGTCTCGACGTAATTTTTTCTTGCCTGTAACCTGCGCTCGTGAGCTCGTCGAATCGCACGTTTCGATGAAGCCCGGTAGTCGATCTGCTCATTTAGTACGAAGAACACTAACGCAACGACCTAGGGGCTCCGCGATGTCAACCTCATCCAACGTGTTCGATGCGATAGCTTGCAATAACAATCGCACTCGTCCCGTGAAGGACTCCGTAGCTGTCAAGCATGTCGGCATTGTTATATACGACGGATTTTCGTTGCTTGCCGCCGGTACGCTTGCCGAGGCGCTTCACGTGGCGAATGAGTTGCAATTCGAAGGTCAGAGCCGTTCATTGACTTATCGCGTCAACCTCTTGTCGGTTCGTGGCGGAACGGTTTCGTGCTCCTCTTCGATGTCGGTCTGGACAGAACAGTTGGCAGGCAGGGAATTCGATAGCCTCGATAACCTTTTCGTCACCGGCGGAAGCGGTGTCGCGCGCGCGTCTGCCGATGACGGCCTTATCGATCTGTTGCGACGGGTCAGTGCAAAGAGTGTCACCATCACCGCGATCGGCAATGCGCAGATGCTCTTGTCGGCCGCTGGTTTGGGGAAGCGCGAGTGGCCATCGATAAAGCAGGGCATACGTCCCGAATCACCGCCGAGCGTTCCGGAACATGAGCGCGATCAGGCGCTGATGACCTCGCTCGCGCTACTCAGAAGGGATCTGGGTGCCGAGCTGGCTGTGCGCGTGGCGGACCGCCTCGGCTCTGGCGGGGAAATATCTTTAGCGGGTACATTCGAGGAGATGTGTGACCAGACGCTCGCCGAGAAAGCGCGTGCATCGGCGCGTTGGCTTGCCCAGAACTGCTCGAAACCGATATCCGTCGTCGATGCTGCGCAGATGTTCTCGATGAGCGAGCGCAACTTCCTGCGCTTGTTCAAGCGCGAGATAGGGCTCACGCCTTCGAAGTATCTGCTGCGCGCGCGGCTCGAACTCACCTGCAAATTGCTCGAGAGTAGCGATCTTCCGGTCGACAAGATCGCCCGTCGAACAGGACTCAGCAACGGCGAGAGGCTTTCGAAGCTGTTCCGCAAAGAATTCTCGATGTCACCGACAGAATTCCGCGGGCGGTCCCGGAAACGGCTTTGATGTTGTCGTCAGATAACTGATGCTATGCCTCGTCCAGGTATGCGGCGGTCATCGGCAATCAATCGAAACGCTTACGAATGAAGCGGCACGGGTTGCCGCCATACACCCCTTCGGGCGCGAGTGAACGATGCACGACCGACATCGGCGTGACCACGGCTGAACGGCCGATCGTGACCCCCATTTGCACAACGCAGTTCGCCGTAATCCAAACACCGTCTTCAATGACGATCGGCGCGACGCGCAGGTTCATCGTCGTGCCCATGGCGTGCGAGCCGGTCGTGAGGAACGTGCTCTGCGAGATGCAAACGTGCGAGCCGATACGAATGGGCGCCTGATTGTAGATCCACGTATCGAAGCCGAACCAGCAATGATCGCCGACCACGAGATTCCAGGGCGCTTTCACGCGAACAGGATGCAGGAAGCGGCAGCCCACGCCGATCTGGGCGCCAAATAGCCGTAATAGCGCAACGCGCAGACCGGAGAAAGGCACTAGCTTGTTATTGATGATGCTCGCTTCGACGATAAACCAGAGCGCCTCGATAAGTGGCGAGCGCATCTTCACGAAGTTACCCTTTCCGGCACGGCTGAGGTCGATCACGCCGCCCACTGGATATCTATCGTTCGTCTCCTCCAAAGGAACCTCCGGGGCTGACGTTTGTTCGTAGCCGAGTTCTGATGCCATTTGGATACCCCTTGCTGCGGTCATTGAACAAGACACGGGCTCTCAGACTTTGCGCGTTTTGTTCGTCTGGATCGAGTACCCATCTTCATTGTGAGGAGTCGACGGGCAAGCCTCCCAACACATACGTCGCGCCTGGAACGCCTCCAGCGCGCGCTGAAGGACCGAAAGGCGCCGGTCATCCGTGAGCGACGCGATCCGCTGCCTTCCCCGTTCAACGAGAGTCTGCCTCAGGCCGGGATCGATCATGAGCTTTCGAAGCGAGTCGGCCATACTGTCCGGATTGCAGAGATCGATAAGAAGGCCCGCGTCACCGACCTGATCGCGCAGATCCTTGAGATCCGAATACAGCACCGGGACGCCCAGTTGAAATGCTTCGTAGGGCGGCAGGTTCGTGGGTCCGAAATACGTGGGCATCACCAGCGCGGTCGCCTGTCGGTAGAGGCAGGGCACCTCGTGATCGGGCACGTATCCGGCGAAGCGAACTCGGTCGGTCAGCCTGAGCTCGGCCGCGACGGATCGTACGTAAGCAAGATTTCCGAAGTCTCGCCCCGAGAACACCGCACCCATCTTGATGCCGAAACGATCTTCCAGACTGCGCAATCCCCGCAGCAAATAGACATGATTCTTATGCGGCCAGAATTGCGCGGGATAGTAGATGTAGTCGCAGTTCAGGCCATATTTTTCCTTGATATCGACGAAGCGATCCGGATGATCGAGTTCGTGCTCGGGTAGCTGAGTTGCAACGGCGGGAGAGAAGGGAATCACATGCACTCGATCTGTATCGACGCCGTATCGTCGGACCACGTTGTCGTGGCCCGCGTCCGAGTCCACGATGATGCCGGTCGCCTTCTTCAACGCCTGTTGATAAATCTGCTCGCGACGTTCGAACTCGCCACCTGACCGGACCTCGGGAAAGTCGACTTCGTCTCTGTGCGACAGGTCCCAGACGGTGAAGAGATAACTGAACTGCGCGGTAACCAGTGCAAGGAAAGAAGGGCATGTGAAATAAACCAGGTCCGTGCCGATGTCTCGCAGAGCCCTATCCAGCCAGTTGAAGTGATTCTTCTGCTTAAGCAACGGGGATGGATTCAGCTGTCGCCACATCACATGAAAGCGCGCGAGCAACCGCTGCAAACGCCCGCTGGGAAGGTAAATAGCGTCGATACCGATACCATGTAATTCTTCGATCGCCGACTGACGTGTCGTGACGATCGTCACCGTGCAGAGTTCGGCTGACAGACGTTTGGCCAGAAGCGCGGCGTTGATCGACTGTTGAAATCCTCCACCCATCGAATTGTCTTGCTCGAAGATAACAACCAATCGGATGGGGCGGACATGAAATCTCTTGGGCTGCAGATTTGCGGCGTCTGATGGTTCAAGATAATCGGCGCGTGGACGGGTAGTGCGGGGAACTGCCAGATCACCATCGTATATCGCGTTCGATGCAGCGCTCTTGGACAGCATATCTTCAATCCCTCGGAATAGGATGCGTGCGGCGCAGTAGGGCGCTCGTTGATCGGATCGCTGATTCATGCACCCTCAACGGTAGCGGGTGGTGCATGGGCGGGCCACGTTCTGACTGATCTCAACAAGACGTTGGCTGACCGATTGAGGCAGTCGTGCGCGCTCCGACCATGATCCGGGCGCGAGGACAGCGGCCAAAAGCTTGATGATTTCCGCCAATGGCGCTTTTCAGGCGGGCCAGCCACTACGATGGCTATCCGGAGCGAAGGCGGTTGATGGTGGCCTCGGCAAGCGGATGCGACGGCATGACAGCGCATTCATCTTATGGTGGCTCGCGCGGATCACGAATCATCGGAGGACGTCTTTGAAAACGCTTCACATCATTCCGTCTCTGGAGGCGCGCTATGGCGGACCGGCCGAGGCACTCAAACGGCTCGCGACAGAACTGCGCCTTAGCGGACACACGGTCGACATCGTTTGTCTCGACTCTTCGGTGCATGCCGACAAGACGGACGATGGCGCATTCGACCGCGTGGTTCGCCTTGGGCACTATGCTGGCAAATACTCGTTGAGTCTGCGCCTGGTTCGATGGCTGAAACAACACGGCAGGCAATACGACGGGATTGTCGTAGACGGGATCTGGCAATTTCACAGTGCGGCGGCGGTGTTTTCACTGCGGCCCGGGAACATCCCCTATTTCGTCATGCCGCATGGCATGCTCGATCCGTGGTTCAACGTCGGTAAGCCGCTCAAGTACGCAAAGAAGCTGATCTATTGGCTGTTCGTGGAAAGGCATGTGGTCAACGGCGCAAAAGGCGTTCTATTCACAACGGAGAGCGAACGCGAACTGGCACGCAAGGCCTTTCCGCTGTATAGAGCGAAGGAAACGACGATGACGATCGGGACCGCGCCACCACCTTCGATCGGGACGACGGAGATCGAAAGATGGCGTTCTCCCGGCGAATCGGGAAAGAAGAAGCTCATTCTTTTTCTCGGACGGATCCATGAAAAGAAGGGTTGCGACTTGCTGATCCGCTCGTTTCACGAAATAAAGGACGCTGCCGCAGATTATCAGCTTGTCATCGCGGGCCCGGACAACGACGGACTCGCAGTGAAACTGCGTCGCGAAGCGGAGCAACTCGGACTTTCCGGGCGCATAACCTGGCTCGACATGGTGAAGGGAACCGACAAATGGTCCCTCTTGCAAGCAGCGGACGTGATGATCCTGCCATCGCATCAGGAAAACTTCGGCGTGGTAGTGGTCGAAGCGCTCGCGTGCGGAGTGCCGGTGCTTTTGACCGATAAGGTCGGAATCTGGCAGGAGGTCGTCGGCGATGGCGCCGGACTCGCGGACGAAGACACGCAGCAGGGCATCACCCGCCTCCTTCAGCAATGGACGCGTTTGCCTGAAGACACCAAGACTGCGATGAGAGTCGCGGCGAAGCAATGCTTCGAAGATCGCTTCCACGTTTCCCGCGTAGCGCAAAACTATATCGCTTTGATGAGCGGCCGGATTGCGTGAACTTTGGCGTGCTTGCGCGCCCGTCCGAAGTTGTCGATGCCGATGTTCCGTTTAACCGTCGCTGTTCTTTCCCTGGGTTATCGTCGAGCGGAAGAGAAGCGTCATAGATGAGACGACCTAATGGCGCTTTCAGATCGTTCTTTCGCGCGCGCACCGGCTTCCATCCTACGGTTATGTTTTCGTCGTTTGCCTTTTGGTGTCGGGACCTCTGAAGGGCGCGACAGGGAGCGCTACGCTCGCGCCGCGCGCTCGGTCGGCTGCAACGCCGTGAGTGCGGCGCTGGGTTTCGCGGTGGTGGTGCTGTCGGTCTCCTTTACGCTTCCCTATCTCGGACAAGAGCGCTTCGGCATCTGGATGACGATATCGAGTCTCGCGGTCATGCTGCAGGTGCTGGATCTGGGCGTCGCTAACGGACTCGTCAATCTCGTTGCCGATGCCAAAGCCGCCGACGATGACGACGCCGTGCAGACGATCGTAACGCGCGGGGTATTACTGCTCACCGTAATCGGTTTGGCGGCTGGAGGTGTATTGACGGGCGCCGTGATGTTGATCGACTTTCAGCGGGTGCTCAAGATCGGGTCGGCGGAGGTCGCGCGGGAAGCTGTCTTGTCGACGCTTACCTTCATCGCGCTGTTTTGCGTGAACATTCCGCTGGGCGGCGTGAGAAAGGTGTTCTTCGGTTTGCAGCGGGCGTGGGAGCCTCATACCGTTGCAGCGATCGGATATTTTTGCTCGCTGCCGCTGCTCTATCTCTGTGCGCGCTCGCATGCGCCCATGCCCTATCTCGTCCTGTGCACGTACGGCGTGCAAGTCGCAAGCGCGTTGATCCTTCTGGTGCGCCTTCACCGCGAGCGGATATTTTCACTCGGCCGCCGCATCTGGAGCGGTCCTGGTTGGCGCGACAGCACGGTGCTGATGAAGACGGGGAGCATATTCTTCATTTTGCAGATCGGAATGATATGCGGTAGCGCCTGCGACCCGTTGATCGTCTCGAACGTTCTCGGTGTCAAGGAAGTGGCGAGACTCGCGGTCGCACAGCGGCTATTCCAGGCGATCGCCGTGACGATCGGGATGCTGTCGGTCCCGCTGTGGGGTCTCTATGCGGACGCGCGATCGCGAGGCGAAAAGGTGTTCATCAGAAACACGCTGAAGCTGTCCATGTGCGTAACCACGGGAACTGCCTTGCTGATGAGTATGACGATCCTCACGTTGTCGTCCTGGCTTATGAAGGTTTGGACCGGCGATCAACTCGATGTGCCGTTTGAACTCCGGTGCGCCGTGGCCGTGTTCGCCGTGGTCGAGGCAACGGGCAATTCCTTCGCGATCTTTCTCAATGGCGTGAACGAACTGCGACCCCAATTGCTCGCAGTATTGGTCTTTTGCCTGATTTCCATTCCGCTCAAGATATACCTGCTCAAGAAATTCGGCACGGTCGATTGGGCGATCTGGGCAACCATCATTGCCAGCGTAGTGGCGGATTATGCCGTCTACATCGGACTATTCAGAAGGCGCATTCTTGCGCACGTTGTGTGAGTTGAAATCCCAGATTGCCGCGTACACGCGGCACTGACTCAAGTAATCACGCGATCCGGGATTCCGCGCTTCTTCCGGAGGTCGATCACCACTCGACTCTCGAACGCAGTGAGGATCTTTTCTCGCGAAAGATGGGTCGTCGCATAACCTCGTCCGAGCGCGCCGAGACGTTCTCGCAACGCAGGATCGTCAGCGAGGCGGGCAATCGCCTGCGACATTGCGGTCGCGGAGCCAGGCTCGGTTACGATGCCCACCGCGTGAACGATATTCCATAACTCCGTATGTTCCGCGGCAGTCGCGACAACTGGCCGTTCGCTCGAGAGCATCGCGCCGAGCTTGGAGGGCATCACGAGATCCGCCGCGTCGGCACGTTGAGGGAGAACGTGGATATCCGCAAGGCCCATCAATTCATTGAAACGCTTGTTCGATTGCAAGCCGATAAGCTTGATATTCGGAAGCCCTGCCGCTTGCGCCTTCAGATGCTCTCGCGCCGGACCGTTGCCGCATATGACGAACACGATGTCATGTCGATGCAACAGCAATTGCGCGGCTTCAGGAAGCAGTTCCAAACCTTGCTTGGCGCCCAGATTCCCGGCATACAGCACCACAATCGCGTTTTCGTCGATACCGAGCCGGCCACGGTAAGCACTCGTTCGACCCAATGGCCGAATATTCGCGGTATCGACCCAGTTTGGCACGAGACACAGCTTGTCTTCGGCGACGCCTTTCGAGGCGGCGCGTTGCGTCATCGCCGCCGAAGGGGTTGAAACGCCGTCAACGCGCGTAAGAAGCGCGCGCTCGACCTTCAGGCAGAGCCGTTGCAAGCCGTCACCTTTGAGCATGCCGAGGTTGAATGCCGCATCGATCTCATAGTCCTGGATATGAAGCCAGCAAAGCGCGCCGCTTGCGCGTGCGGTCAGCAATGCGAGCGGGCTCGCGAACAAGGGCGGCTCGACGAACCACACGAGATCGGGACGCCAGCGTATCTGAGCAAGCGCCCGGGGTATGGCGGCAATGGCGAAACTCATCAGGTGAATCAGACGTTTTATTCCGGAGGGCCGCCGGGGACACCAGAACGGCACGCGCATCACCGACACGTCGTTGAGCGCTTCGGTGGAGTACCTGCGAGCGCTATACCCTTCCTGTACCCGCCAGCCTGGATAGTATGGTGACGCCGTGATCACGCGCACTGTGTGGCCACGCTTTGCGAACCATTCTGCAAGCTCTGACGAATACTTCCCGATGCCGGAGACCTCGGGGGCATAGTTCAGCGAAATCATCAGGATTTTCATTCGGGTACCTAATTAGAATTTGGAATTGAATGAACATTCGTCAATGGCTTTCGCGCGGCGAATAGGTGAAGCCGATATAGGTTATCCGTCGGATGGTACAAGTTGCTTGTTCGCGCCAGCCGACAAAGCCTTGCCGAAGCACGCCACCCATCCATGCGACGGTCCGCTTATTACCGGCACTATTGCCGTTGCCGACAACATCTTGGCGATTTCAGTCGCCAAGCGAAACGTGCCGTCGAGTTATATGTAGAGTTCTCATCGTGGCGGACACAGGGAACCTCGCGGACCTATCGTCCCATGATTCCGTGCTGCTTCGTTTCTTCGTTGACGAGAACCAGGGTAACTGTCCGGACGAACGCACACTCGACGCGTCGTTCTTCACACAATCGCGTCTCCCGGGCGTGCCTTGCTTTCGGGACGCAACGAACCCGATCGGCATATATATGGTCTCGATGAAGCAGAGCACGCGGGGAGATTCGATGCACGGGGAAAACGTGTCGATATCGGAGTACTTCCGGGTCGTCTTCGATAGCCGGCGTCTCGTGTGCGCGGTCGCGCTCGGCACTTTCGCGCTCGGAGCGTTCTACGGAGCGTTGAATCAGCCTATGTACCGAGCGGATGCGCTCGTGCAGATCGGCACGCAGACGTCGAGTTCTTCAGACACCGAAGCGCTGGGCCGGCTTTCCGCAATATTCGATTCGAAGGTGAAAGCGGGCGCCGATACCGAGATGGAGCTGATTCGTTCGCGGCTCGTGGTAGGCGAGACGGTGCGCCAATTGCACCTCGAAGTCGCTGCGCATGCGCGCTATTTTCCGCTTGTCGGTCGCTGGATCGCAAGGCTAGGCGGCGGAGGATGGAGCGGCTCGGAGCTGCCTTTCGGCTTGCGGCGCTTCGCATGGGGTGACGAGGCAATCGAAGTGTCTGCGTTCGACGTACCGCGCTCGGCAATCGGCCGGCAGTTTCTCGTCAAGGCCGGAAAGGACAAGTCGTTCGAACTGATCGCCCCGGATGGAATCGTTCTCGGACAGGGAACGGTAGGAAAGCAATTGACGACGCCTTATGGCAATGGCGAAGTCCGCGTGCTCGTCGCCGAACTCGACGCGCCGGCAGGCTGTGAATTCAGCCTGACGGCGAACTCGGCACAGGCGGCTATTCTTGCACTCCAGAATGCCTTATCGATATCGGAACGCAAGGCTCAGTCGGGCATGATCGGCATTGCGCTCGAGGGCGCCGATCCATTGCGCGTGGCCGATATCGTCAACACGGTCGCTCAGGAATACCTTGCGCAGGACCTCGCGAGAAGATCTTCAGAAGCCGAGCATTCGCTTCTTTTCCTGGAGAGTCAGTTACCGAAACTCCGCGAGGAACTGCAGCACGCGGAAGAGCAATATAACGCTTTTCGAAACAGCAAAGGGACGATCGATCTCTCCACCGAAAGCCGGCTGTTGCTGCAACAAGTGGTCGATCTCGATACGGCCATGCGCTCACTCACGCAGCAGCGCGACGACGTCGCGCAGCACTATCAGCCGGGTTATCCAACGCTCACGGGGATCAATGCCAAGATAGCCCGCTTGCAACAGGACCGCGAAGCGCTGAGCCGGCGCGTCGCGTCATTGCCGGATACCGAGCAGACGGCGCTTCGTCTCATGCGCGACGTGCGTGTCGACACCGAGCTATATACGAGTCTCCTGAATAGCGCGCAACAGCTTCGCGTCATCAAGGCGGGTAACGTCGGCAATGTGCGTATCGTCGATCGCGCCATGACGCCAGAAAGGGCGGTGAAGCCAAATTGGCGCGTGCTTCTTTCGTTGTCCGCGGTGCTGGGCATCGTACTCGGAATTGCTGCGGCATTCCTGCGCAGAGCGATGATCGGCGGCGTGGAGCGAAGCGTCGAGATCGAGCGGGCTCTTGGCATTCCCGTTTGCGCTGTCGTGCCGCATAGCGAGCGGCAGGTGAGATTGCAGGACGACATACGCCGCAGACATCCCGGCGTTCACGTGCTGGCGGCGCGCTCACCGTGCGACGTGGCGGTGGAAGGCGTGCGAAGTCTCCGTACGGCCTTGCAGTCGATCAGCGCGACGCCGCGCAACAACGTGATCATGATTACGAGCTCGACGCCCGGCGCGGGCAAGTCGTTTCTATCGGCCAATCTCGCGGCTGTTCAGGCGGCCGGCGGAAAGCGGGTGCTTCTGATCGACGCCGACATGCGCATGGGCAACATGCACGCGTCTTTCGCGCCGTCTGCCGGTCCTGGTTTGCGCGAGCTGCTGAACGGAGACGCATTCGACGATGTGGTGCGACGCGACGTCATGGACGGCGTCGATCTGATCTCGCGCGGCGGCGACTCGCTCAATCCCGCAGACATTCTCATGAGCGGACGCCTGAGTGAATTGATCCACGCGGTATCCATGCGTTACGACTGCGTCGTCATCGATACGCCACCCGTGCTCGCTGTCACCGACGCGACGCTGATCGGACGTCAGGCAGGGACGACCCTCTTCGTGGTGCGGCACGGGAGGCATTCCGTCGCCGAAGTTCACGAGGCGTTGAGCCGCTTGCAAAAGGGCGGCGTCAGTGTGAGCGGCGTGCTTTTCACCGATGTTCCCGCCGACAGATCGACATACGGCTCGGGATACGATGCCTCGTACGGATATGGCAGCGGACGAGGCGAGACCAGCATCAAGACCGCCTGAATGCAATTTGAACGTGGCGTACGCACATGAGGAGAAGAAACGATGCCGAACAAGGTCGCGCTGGTTACCGGGATCACCGGTCAGGACGGCTCCTATCTCGCACAATTCCTGCTGGACAAGGGCTATGAGGTGCATGGCGTAAAACGCCGTTCATCGCTCTTCAACACCGACCGGATCGATCATCTGTATGAGGACGATCATGTGGCGGAGCGCCGCTTCCATTTGCACCACGGCGATCTGACCGACTCGACCAGCATTCTGCGCATCATTCAACGTGTTCAGCCGGACGAGATCTACAATCTGGCCGCGCAGAGCCATGTCGCCGTGTCCTTCGAGGAGCCCGAATACACAGCCAACGCGGATGGACTGGGCGCTCTTCGGATACTGGAAGCAATTCGCATATTGGGTCTGGAGAGGCGCACGCGTTTCTATCAGGCATCGACATCGGAGTTATACGGCCTGGTCAGGGAAGTGCCTCAGCGGGAGTCCACGCCGTTCTATCCGCGAAGCCCTTATGCCGTGGCAAAGTTATATGCGTACTGGATCACGGTGAACTATCGCGAGGCTTATGGCATTTACGCGTGCAACGGGATTCTGTTCAATCACGAATCGCCCGTTCGTGGAGAGACATTCGTAACGCGCAAGATCACGCGAGCCATTGCCCGCATCGCGATCGGATCGCAGGACTGTCTGTATCTCGGCAATCTCGGGGCGTTGCGCGACTGGGGACATGCACGCGATTACGTTCAGATGCAGTGGCTCATGCTTCAGCAACCTGAGCCGGAAGACTTCGTCATCGCATCGGGCGTGCAGTACAGCGTGAGGGAATTCGTTCAGAAGGCGGCATCGGAACTCGGTGTGAAGCTTCGCTTCGAGGGAAGCGGTGTCGATGAAGTCGGCATCGTCGAAGCAGTCACCAGCAAGGAATGTCGCGTTCCGCCTGGCACGGTGATCGTTCGGGTCGATCCTCGCTATTTCAGGCCAACGGAAGTTGAAACATTGCTGGGAGATCCGTCGAAAGCCCATGCAAAGCTGGGATGGTCGCCTACAGTGACGTTCGATGCGCTCGTGAAGGAGATGGTGCTCTCCGACTATCAGATAGCGAAACGCGACGCGCTGATCACGCTCGCCGGATACCGGGCGCTGGAGCATCACGAGTGAGGAAGGCTTAACTCGGGCCGGGCGGCTCGCGTGAACTTTGCGAGCGCCCGCCATCGGGCGACGTAGCCCGGACTCACCCTTTCGAACACGTGCTGCGGAGAGGACATGCTGGTGTTTATCGCGCCCTACAGCGCAGCCAATCGCGAGTCGAACAGAGACCTCGGCGCCGCTCGCAAGCTGGAGTTCTTCCTTACCCTGGCCACGCAACTGACGCGTGATGTCGTCTTGGTGAATACGGCGCATGAGGAAGAAGCGTATTTGCCCAGAGAAGTTCGCGATGCGCGCGTCGGCGACGCGCATATCCGTGAGATTACGCTGCGCCGATATCCCGCAAGACCGGTCGGGAAGATGTTGAATCTCTTCGAAGTGGCGGCTGTGAGCCGCGAAATCTTGAAGTTTGGAAATCCGGACGTCGTATGGATCTATAACCCATACGCATTCGAATCGATGCTGGCCCGCGCTCTGACGAGACGGTCGGGAGCGCGTCTCGTTCTCGAGTTCGAAGACTGGCTTTTCTCGCGACGACGCTGGCATCCCAAGCCCATGCTCGACTTCATTGCATGGCATTTCCTTTTGCCGGCACCGACGCTATGCCTCGCGGTGAATGAATATCTATCGATACGCGAGCATCGGCGTAGCGGCTGCCCCGTCGTGTTGTGTCCGGGCGTAGTGTCCGACGGCCTGCTCGAAACATGCGGGCGGCGGCTTCCGTTCTCGGGCGCGAAGGGTGAGCGGACCGTGATCGGATATTTTGGCGGGCTGAGCGCCGAGAAAGGCGCCGATGTCGTTCTCGATCTGATCCGATTGTCGAACGGACGCTTCACCTTCCATGTGTGCGGAACGGGTCCGCTCGCATCGGAGTTCGCGGGGCTTTCCACCGAGAATCATTCGGTGCACTTTCACGGCCGTGTCGACGAAGGGACTTTGCTCTCACTGATTTCTGACTGTGACGTGCTGGTCAATCTGCACGCTTCGATCGAAAAGATGAGCAATGGCGTTTTTCCGTTCAAGGTTATCGAATACGTCGCGTCCGGAAGACTGGTCATATCCACCGACCTTCCGGCTATCAGCGTAAAGGAGATTCACGAGGCCATATGCTTTGCGAAGCCGGAAGCGGCGTCGATTGTCGATGCGCTCGGAAGCGCCGAGGAGATCTATCTGCGCAAGCGAACGAAGATCGAGCAGGCAATAGCCGCGACGTCAGGCCTGCTGACGCAGGGCGCCTTCAGGCGCACGCTGTCTTCGATATTGGCGGAGCGCGTAACGCAGTAGGCTTTATCTGCGCATCTTCGATTGCCGTAAATCATCGCCCGATCATCTTCCTTAACGTGGGCCTGAGAGCCTGGGGAACGCTCGCGAACGCCGAGCGCGCCATCCGGTATAAAAGGTACTTTCCCATGACGGATATCATCGGCCCGTCCAGCGGAAGCGAATGGAGTGACGTATTTGGAAAGACCTCATAGTTCGAGGGACGGCCGAAACCGAGGAACGTCGAGATTCGATCGTCGAACCTCGATATGAATTCGGTGTTGACGATGATGGGCTCGGATTTATTGATTTCACTGTCCACCTGAAAGAAGACGCTCTTTCTGACGAAGTTCCTGTCCGCTACCGGTCTCGCGCGGTGAATGCCATATGTGTTGTAAATGACGAGCGATCCACGAGGCATCTTGAAGGATTTGACAGAGGACGAGAAGTTATCTGCAATGAACTCATCCGTATAGTCGCTGTATGCCTTTTCTCCCGACCACAAATGCGAGCCTTCGACATACTGAAACTCGCCGTCTTCGACATCGGAAACATAGAAGATAAAGATGATGCCGGGGATATGCGCGAACTCCCGGTCGGTCTTGTTGTCGGTATGCCACTGCATATGGTGGCCGCCATAGGTTTCGTAGTATCGCAACGCCTTGAGGCGGAACTGATCGCCCAGATATCCTTCGCATACCCCGAAGACGAACGGTGAGGTCGAGAACTCATAGAACGTCCTCGAAATCGCGAGCAGGTTCGTCAGATAGTATTGACGCTCCGAGAACACGCCGCTGACTTTGTTGACGTTCAGTCTATGCTTCGTTTCGGTCGCATCGCGTTCTATGGTCTCTATGGCCTCGGGCGATAGCGCCGAAGGAAACGCGAAGTATCCTTTCTGATTCAGCTCGTCGACTACGTGCCCGACATCGACGGAGAGGAACTCGGGCGTAAAGAGCGCTTGTTCCGTCTCATGGGCGGTCAGGTCGGCATGAGCCGGCGCATTGTGCGCGGCGTCCTGAATTTGCCCGTCGTCGAAGGTCGAATCTGCGTTCAGCGGCAAGCTTGCCATGGGATTCTCCGAATCGTTGTGAGTGGCGCGTGCGGGCTAGGCGTTGGCGTATCCGTTTCTCTGCACGTTCGCGGTGAAGTCGGCATATGTCGCCGCGATGCCGTCTCTCAGCGTTATCGTGGGCGACCAGCCCAGCGCGACCAGCTTCGACACGTCGAGCAGTTTTCTCGGCGTTCCATCCGGTTTCGACAAGTCGAACTTCAGCGATCCGGAAAAGCCGACGACATCGCAGATCAGACGCGCGAGGTCCGCAATCGCAATGTCCCTGCCATATCCGATATTGAACACGCCCTCGGCGTGCGCGCTGTCGAGCAAGGCGAGCACGGCGGAGGCGAGATCGTCGACGTGCAGGAATTCCCGTCTGGGCGATCCGGAGCCCCACACGGAAAGCGAGTCCATCTCGTTGAGCTTTGCCTCATGCGTCTTGCGTATGAGCGCTGCCAGAACATGCCCGTTCTGAAGATCATAGTTATCGTTCGGGCCATAGAGATTCGTGGGCATCACCGATATGTAGCGCATTCCGTGCTGCCGGTTATAGGCTTCACAGAGCTTGAGCCCGGCGATTTTGGCGATGGCGTAGGCTTCATTGGTCTGTTCGAAGCCGCTCGTGAGCAGATAGTCTTCCCGGATGGGCTGTGGACAATACTTCGGATAGATGCAGGACGAACCGAAGAAGACCAGCTCGGGCGTGCCATGCGCGAACGCTGCATGGATAACATTGGTTTCGATAACAAGGTTCTCGTAGAGAAACGACGCGGGCTGCGACGAGTTCGCATGTATGCCGCCCACTTTCGCCGCGGCGAGAAGCACGACGTCGATACTCTCCCTGGCGAAGAATTCCGTCACGGCACGCTGATCCAACAGGTCCAGTTGCTGTCTTGATCGCGTGATTACATCGCGATACCCGCGACTGGCGAGACACCGGAGAAGGGCTGAGCCGACCATGCCTTGATGGCCGGCGACATAGATCCGAGAACCTTTGTTCATGTTGATGCTCAATCGTCCATTGAGGTGCGTTGATCGGAACGTGATTTCCCGCAGACACTGGATTCCGAGAGGCTTGACGTGCGAGCTTGACGTGCGATTGTCAGGTTAGCCATGCATATAAACAAGTTTCGGGTTGTGGCGGACGGTGCCAAGATATTGTCGCTAGCTGCGCTTTCTCCTGGTCGATAACATCGTCGATAAGAGCGTGCGCGAACGATCGCGTATCGCGAGATCCGCTTCGGCCAACGTCATGGTTAATTCGGCCATTCGGGTCCGCTGATCCGTGCGCCGGTCCTAAGCTTCGTGGGCGTGCGGAGGCCGTTCACGGGCTCGTGATTTGCGTCGATCGGGCTACCGGAACGTTTGCAGTGCCGGAAGGATGCGGCAGGCTCTCGTCGGGGATAAACATGGAATCTTTATCGGCAGAAGGTAACACTGAGGTCGTTCAGAATCCGAATCTCGAAGTCATCTCGGTTGCGGACATCACGCTGGCTATCATCGTCCGCGATTCGTACTCGAAAGAAGGGGTCAACTTTCTGACGCCAAGAGAGTTTCCTCAGCAGCTTGCCTACATGGAACATCCGGCGGGGAAGTTGATCGACGCGCATGTGCACACATGTGTCCCGCGTCGGATCGAGTGGACGCAGGAAGTCCTTTTTATGAAGCGTGGCCGGATGCTGGTGAGGCTCTATACGGCCGATCGGGAACCCGTGACAAGCCGCGTGCTGCTGGCCGGCGACGTCATCCTGCTGGCGGCGGGCGGGCACGGCTTCGAAGTACTCGATGACGCATCTTTCATCGAAGTGAAGCAAGGACCGTATATTGGTGAGCAGGAGAAAGTGCGCTTCAAGGAACTCGAAACCGAAAGAGGACCCCGATGATTCCCGTCAACGAACCCCTGCTCGATGGAAATGAAAAGATCTACCTGAACCAGTGCATCGAGACGGGCTGGATCTCATCGGATGGCGCATTCGTCGAGCGCTTCGAACAGGCAATGGCGCAATATGTCGGCCGCAAGCATGCGATCGCAGTGGCAAACGGAAGCGCGGCGCTGGACGTTACCGCTGCGGCGCTTGAGCTCGGTCCCGACGACGAAGTAATCATCCCGACACATACGATCATTTCGTGCGCATCCGCGATCGTTCGTACAGGCGCGAAGCTGCGACTGGTCGATTCGCGCGCGGATACATGGAACATGGATGTCGCGAAGATCGAAGAGGCCATCACGAGCCGCACGCGTGCGATCATGGCCGTGCACACTTTCGGCCTGCCCGTGGACATGGCGCCTGTGCTGGATCTCGCGAGGAAGCACGGTCTCACGGTCATCGAAGATGCGGCACAGGCCATTGGTCAGACTTACGAAGGGCGTCAGTGCGGTAGCTTCGGTGAGATCTCCTGCTTCAGCTTCTATGCGAACAAGCATATCGCGACGGGCGAGGGCGGCATGATCCTCTGCGACGACGACGCGCTGGCCGCCCGGGCACGCAGCCTGCGTAATCTGTGCTTCAAACCCGAACGGCGTTTCGTGCATGAAGAACTCGGCTGGAATTATCGAATGAGCAACCTTCAGGCAGCGGTAGGGCTCGCGCAGTTCGAAAAGCTCGATGCGCACGTTGCGAGAAAGCGGGAACTGGGGCGCCGCTATGAATCGCTTTTGCGCGGTGTCCGGGGAATCGAACTCGCACCAGTAGCGTGCGCCTATGCCGATAACATCTATTGGGTATTCGGTCTGGTGCTGGATGAAAGCGCGCCCATCGACGCAGACGAAGCGCGCGCCATGCTGGCCGAAGCAGGCGTGAGCGCGCGGCCTTTTTTCTGGCCCATGCACGAGCAACCGGTCTTCATGAAGCAAGGCCTTTTCGAGGGAGAGCGTTATCCGGTCGCCGAACGCATGAGCCGGCGCGGATTCTATCTGCCGAGCGGACTTGCGCTTACCGAGACGCAGCAGGATCAGTCGGTGGCCGCGGTTCGAAACATGCTGGCCACATTTCTTTAGGCGAGACAGTCGGACGCAGCGTTCCCCTCAAAGGTTCATCGTGACCACTCACGGAGTGCAGCCATGGAAAGCGCAACGAGTTCTGAAGGCGTGGTGACAATGGCACGCGAGCAGACGCCGGACATCCGGTCCTGCCGTCGCATCGTCCCGGTCATACTCGCGGGCGGATCGGGCACACGTCTATGGCCGATGTCGCGCGAGCAGTTTCCGAAGCAACTGATCGGCGTGGTCGGACGGGACTCGTTGCTGCAGGCTACCGTCATACGAATGGACGGATTCGCGGCTGACTTCGACGTCGATGCGCAACCGATCATCGTATGCGGCGAAGAACATCGCTTCACCACGGAAGAGCAGGTGCGGCTATGCGGTGTCGATGCGAAGATCATCGTCGAGCCTGCACGCCGCGATACGGCGCCCGCGCTTACGCTCGCGGCGCTCGCAGCCATCGATCGCGACGAGGACGCGATTCTCGTGGCGATGCCGTCGGATCATTCCATTTCGGACATCCCGGCGTTGCATGGCGCGATCGCCATCGCCGCGAACTATGCGGAACGCGGCATGATCGTGACCTTGGGCATTCCGCCGACACGGCCCGATACTGGCTTCGGATATATACGCCTGGGTGAACCGCTCGATAACGGCGCGCATCTTATCGACCGCTTCGTCGAAAAGCCCGCGGCCGAACTCGCCGCGCAATACGTGGCCGCGCAAAGCTATTGGTGGAACAGTGGTATCTTCGTCGTTCGGGCGAGCGTGTGGCTCGATGCGCTTCATCACCTCAACGGCGAGATGCATGCGACATGCATCGCCGCGCTCAAGGACGGCAAGGTCGAGGGCCGCTTCATTCGTCCGTGTCCGGATCAGTTCGGGCGAGTGCCTTCCGACTCGATCGATTACGCGGTGATGGAACATATCGGCGACGCCATCTCGCCTTGCAAGGGCGTAGTCGTGCCGCTGACGGCGGGCTGGTCGGATCTCGGCTCGTGGGACGCGGTGTGGGAAGCAATGGAAAAGGACGGACTCGGTAACGTATCGAGCGGACGCGTGGTCTTCGAAGGCGCGACTTCGAGCTATGCGCGATCCGAGGGTGGCCGACTGGTCGCGTGCGTCGGGACCGCCAACGTCGTCGTAATCGATACCGATGATGCCGTGCTCGTCGCCGACCGTTCGCATGCACAGGATATCAAGCGGCTCGTCGCGCGCATCCGCGAGCAGCATGCGCCCGAGGCGGAGATGCACCGCAAGGTGCGTCGCCCCTGGGGCTTTTACGATTCGATTGAACGCGGCGAGCGTTTTCAGGTCAAGCATATCGTGGTGGCGCCGGGCGCGCGGCTGTCGCTGCAGATGCATCATCATCGCGCGGAGCATTGGGTCGTCGTGCGCGGCACGGCGCTCGTCACGCGAGGCGATGACCAGTTTCTGCTCTCGGAAAACGAATCGACGTATATTCCGCTTGGCGTGCGGCATCGTCTGGAAAATCCGGGCAAGGTGCAGCTCGAAATCATCGAAGTTCAATCGGGCTCTTATCTTGGCGAAGACGACATCGTGCGTCTGGACGATTGCTACGGCCGCATCTGATCTTATCGACAGCGCTCTCGAAACCGAGGTATGACATGCGCGATTTTCAGGGATTGCTGGCGCGGCTTTTCGATGTCGTCATGGTGGTGGGCGGCGCTACCGTAGCATCGCGGATCCGGTTCGACAGTATTGCCGAGCCGGGCTACTACATGCCTTTCGTCGCCTTTGCGGCGGCGTTTTCACTCGTGCTGTTCCCGGGTTTTGGCGTGTACGAGTCGTGGCGCGGGCGCAGCAAGCTCGTGCTGGCGAGTCATGTTTCGCTCGCGTGGCTCGTCGTGCAGGCATGCGTACTCGTCCTGATGTTCTCGCTGCATCGAATCGACGATGTCTCCCGGCTCTGGTTTGCATACTGGACCGCCATGTCGGGTGCGCTGATGATCATGGGACGTCTTGCCACGCACGCCGTGCTTGCGCGCATGCGTCATGCCGGAATGAACTTTCATCGGGTGGCTGTCGTTGGCTGTGGGCGGCATTGCGAATCGATCATGAGAAGAATCGAGCGCGCGAGCCATTCGGGTTTTCGCACGATCGCCGTATTCAACGCATCCGCCGAATTGCCGATAACTTCGAGCGCACCCGTATTCGACGATTTCGATGCATTCGTCAGGCATGTCCGCGAGGATCGGGTGGACGAAGTGTGGCTTGCGCTGCCGCTATCGCAAGATCGAACTATCCTGCGCTTCGTAAATGAATTCCGCGACGATCTCGTGAATGTGCGGTTCATTCCCGACGTGCGCAGTCTCGCACTCTTCGAAAGCGGCGTGACGGAGTTGCTGGGTGTGGCCGCCATCAATCTTATGGCTTCTCCGATTTCGCAGAGAGCATTGCTGCAGAAAGACGTTTTCGATCGGCTATTCGCGCTCGCGGCGCTGATCGCAATCGCACCGATCCTGATCGTCGTCGCCATTGCGGTCAAGCTGAGTTCGCCGGGCCCCGTGTTTTTCAGGCAGCGCCGCAAGGGCGCGGACGGACGGGAGTTCACCATCTACAAGTTCCGCTCGATGCGCCTGCATGCCGAGAAGGCCGGCGTTCTCCGGCAAGCCACGCGCAACGATCCGCGAGTGACGCGCGTCGGCGCGTTCCTGCGTCGCACGAGCCTCGACGAACTGCCGCAATTCTTCAATGTATTGCGTGGGGATATGTCCGTCGTGGGACCGCGTCCTCATGCGCTCGAACATGACGATCTGTATCAGAAAGTCGTGCAAGGTTATATCCATCGATATCGGATCAAGCCGGGAATCACGGGCTGGGCGCAGGTCAACGGCTTTCGTGGGGAGACGGACCGGATAGAAAAAATGGAAGCGCGCGTGGCGCATGATTTGTACTATCTGGGGAACTGGTCCTTCGCACTGGATATGCGCATCATCGCCGCGACGGTGTTCAAGGGGCTGCGCAGTATCAACGCTTATTGATCCGGTCGCATCGCGCGGGCAGGCGTGCGACACGCGCGCATCATCTCTTTCTCGCGACGAACGTCGCCGACAGATCCGCGGCGCCGAGTTCGCCGCCCATCCATCTCACGCTATCGAGTACCTCGAAGCCACTGAGATCCAGCATGAGCTCGACTTCGGGCCTGAACATATAGCGCATCACGTGTGTCTCGAGAACTGTCTCGACGCTTTGCGTTTTCCAGTCGGTCATGAGAATCGTGTATTTGACGGCTACCGTATTATCGTGCGGACGCATCATCGGCTCGGCGATTCGTATCAGCCCGGTATCTTCGCTGCATGCGCGCTTGATGCGCACCTTTGGCGGATCGGCAAGCACCGCCGGACCGTACCAGCAATCGAACAGGAATAGCCCGGAGCGCGGCAGATGCGTAGCCGCCGTGTGGCACATGGCCATGAAGTCGGCGTTGGTCGTCTGATAGCTCGCGACATGGAACAGCGAGACGACGGCGTCATAGAGTTCGTCCGTTCGGACGGTGCGTGCATCGCCTTGCTGGAACTTCAGCCGCCTGGCGACCGAACCCGGCAGAGTGATGCGCCTCGCATCCGCGCGGGCGAGCATGTCCGCACTGATGTCGATGCCGGCCACGCTGAATCCTGTCGTTGCGAGTTCCGCCGCGTGGCGGCCGGTTCGGCAACCGAGGTCCATCAGATTGCCGCCGACTATTCCATATCGTCCTAGAAGATTGGCGACGAACTCGGCTTCTGCCTTGTAGTTTTTCTCATGATAGAAAAGATCATAGTATTGCGAGTAGCGCTGACTGAAACTCATGAGAGGCGACTCCGAAACGAAAACCAGTCCTCGAGATGTACTCATTCACGACAGAGGGTAGCCACCGCGCGGTTCACGACTGCACGCGTGACGGAATTCGGCAAGGTGTTGGCCGGATCGCCGATAGCTTTGAAAGTGCAGTTTTCGGCATGGACAAATCAATACATCGAACTGCAATTCGAATGAGATAACTTTCATTCGGACTGAATCTTTCGATCCCGATAAATGAAAAAAGAAAACGTTTGCGCTTGCCGTCGTTGCGCCATTCGGGGAACACGCGTTTCGAAAGCTTCCAAATAGATTGGTAGTCCGAATGCTATCGCTGATTGCGCGAGGAAACGCGGGCGAAGTCGACCGCCGTGAGCGCTCAGCGACTCGATGCGGCATTCTCGGCCAAGATCATGCTCTTGCCCGCCACGGCGGAAAGGATGTACCGAATAGAAGACTAACCTGCCGGAATCATACGCAAACTACCCCATATATCTGCAACCGAAACATAGGGAGCTAACGCCATGTCTCACGTTACGGCCTTCGGCGATGCAGAGATCAGCAGTCTTTATCACTCATCTGAAGAGAGAGTGACAAAGCTCATAGGAATTTTGCTTTACGACGGATTCTCGCTTCTCGGAGCAGGAACGCTCGCCGAGGCGCTTCATATCGCCAACGAAACGCAATCTTCCGGCCTGAACAATGGCGTGACTTACAGCGTTCGTCTGGTCTCCGCGCGTGGCGGCGCGGTAGCCTGTTCGTCGTCGGTATGCGTATGGACAGAGCGATTGGGCGGCCAGCGATTCCAGGGCTTCGATGCGCTGTATGTCGCGGGCGGCACCGGCGTGACGCGTGCGGCCGCGGATGAAAGCCTCATCGATTCATTGAGGATCGCGTGTTCTCAAAGCGGCGTGGTCAGCTCGCTCGGCAATGGCGACGTGATGCTTGCGGCCGCGGGCATTTCACGGCGCGATTGGGCGTCGGTAGGCCGTGGCGTATGGAATACCGGGACATCGAAGAGTGCGGCCTCGACAGAACGCAACGACGCGCTGATCAACTCGCTCGCGCTCGTGAAGCGCGATCTCGGCTACGACATCGCGACCGCGGTGGCTGATCGCCTCTCTTCGTCGAACGATCAGCATCTGCCGATCATGCTGAGCACGATCGGTACGACCACGTTGGCCGAAAAGGCGCAGGAATCCGCACGCTGGCTCGAACGCAATTGCGGACGTCCCATCTCGGTCGGCGATGCGGCCCGCACGGTGGCGATGAGTGAGCGCAACTTCCTGCGCTTGTTCAAACGTGAGATGGGGCTCACGCCGTCGCAATATCTTCTGCGTGCGCGGCTCGATCTGAGTTGTGAACTGCTCGTCAAAAGCGACTTGCCGATCGACAAGATCGCGCGCAGAACGGGATTGACCAATGGGGAAAGATTTTCGAAGGTATTCAGAAAGCAGTTTCTGATGTCGCCGACGGAATACCGGTCGAAGCGGAAAAACGGCGATGCGTTGTGATTGCCGTCGGCATCGAAGAAGATGAACATCGGCTCGAAACCGAACGCGGTTTCGAGCCAGCGGAACGCGGCCTTCGCGTCCCTATACGTTTCCCGCGATAGCAGAAGCGCTCAGGCGGCAAGCACTTCGTTGACCGCCGCTTGCGCATTCTCCACTGCCGCCGCGTGCTCGCGAATCAGCCGATATACGGTCTCGCCAGGCACGGTCTCAGATTCGAGCAACTGATCGGCGATCGCACGCAACACCGGCTCATTCGCCTGCAGTAGCGCGAAGCATTCATCGCTCAGATCGTGCAGCAACGCGTTCGCGTGCCCGATCGAATTCTTCAGTTGCAAGCCCGCATACTGCTGCGGCAGGGCGGCGAGACTGAACAGATTGCCGTCCTCGTTGAAGCCGAATTTCGACACCATGTCGAGGCTGATACGCGACGCTTCCTGAAGGTCCGACGCCGCGCCGCTGGATGCTTCGTCGAACATCAGCAGTTCCGCATTGCGCCCGCCGAGCAGCACCTGAATCTCGTTGCGCAACTCGGTCTCGCGATACAGATGCTTGTCCTGCATCTTCGTGATGAGGGCTACGCCCAAAGCGCCGCCGCGCGGCAGGATCGTCACTTCTTCGAGCACGCCCGTGTCGAGCAGCGCCGCGACGAGTCCGTGACCCGCTTCATGCACCGCGATGCGCGTGCGTTCGTCGTCGGACAAGGCGCGCTCCGCGCCGTTGACATCGCCGATACGCGCGATCTTGATCGCTTCGAGGAAATGCTTCGCGGACACTTCACGTTCGCCCGCCTTGCGCGCGACAAGGCCCGCCTGATTGACGATCATCGACAGCGTGGCCGGCGAAAGACCCGTAGTGAGACGCGCGAGCTGATCGAAGTCGATGTCTTCGTTTTTCTTCTTCAGATTGGCCGCATAGAAACGCAGGATCTCGGCGCGATCGTCGAGGCTCGGCAGACGCACCTGCACCGTGCGGTCGAAACGGCCGGGGCGTCGCATTGCTTCGTCGAGATTGTCCGGATGATTCGTAGCAGCAACGATGATCACGCCTTCGTTCGATGCGAAGCCGTCCATTTCCGCGAGCAGTTGATTGATGATGCGGTTGCTCTCCGCTTCGACGGGACCGCCGCCGGTATCGGTGCGCTTGCCGAGGCCATCGGCTTCATCGATGAAGATCACGGTCGGCGCATTCTTGCGCGCGAGCTCGAACAGATGCTTCACCTTCTGGATGCCGACGCCGTAATACTTCGCGCTGAAATAGCTGCCCGTGATCGCGATGAAGTTCGCGCCGCATTCGCCCGCGAGCGCCTGCGCGAGGCGCGTCTTGCCGACGCCGGGGCCGCCCGTCATCAGAATGCCGCACGGTGCCCGCACGCCCATTCCGGTAAATTGTGCGGGCTCGGTCAGCCAGGCGCGCACATCCGTGAGCGCCGCTTTCGCTTCGCCCGCGCCGATGACGTCGTCGAAACGCAGCGTCGGCGACTCGCCGAGCAACTGCGCGCCGCCCCGCATCTCGCGACGCATGAACCAGAGAATGCCGCCGAGCATCAAGAGCGGCAGCAGAAGGCTCAGGATGTCGCGCGAACGATCGAACATTTCGCTCCAGCGCGCCACGCCCGTTCGCACGTCGGCGTCGGGCAGCCAGACGAGTTGATAAGGCGAACTCGCGCCAGGCTTCATATCGCCGAGCAGCAGCGCATTGGAGAACGCGCCGTTATGGTCGGCCACGTAGTACTTCTCGCCCTTCAACGTGGAGACGAGAATCGCATCGGGACTCACGCCGATCGTCGCGACGTTTTTGTCGCGGATATCGGTCAGCATTTCCGATGCGTCCTTCTCCCGATGCGTCCACGCCGATGCTTCATGGCGCATCTGACTGGCGACGCCTGTGAGCGCGGCAGACTGCGATTGCGCGGCACGCAACTCATGGCGCCAATGCAGGAAGCCCGCGCCCGCCACGAGCGTGGCTGCGATCACACCATACGCGATATATCGGCCAACACGTGACCGCAGCGAATTCCTTGCCGGTTTCATCAATTCTTTCCCAATGGGACCGCGAGGGCGGCGCCCGTCAATCTATCGTCGGAAGAAATGGCATCCGAACGTGTCTCTGTTCGTGCTCCGGTGGTGGGATGCCCGCGCGATGTCTTGATCCTCAAGATGGCGAAGCGATCGACCTTGAACCGCAGATCGTCAACCATGTGAGCATGGCCCTTTTATCGGGAAGTGCTCCGCTGGAATGGTGCCCAAAATGCATGACCATTCGATAACGCGGAACAGCGCGCGAACGAGCGTCAAACACGTCGTCTCAGCTTTCACGTCCCTTTTTTTAATTAACGGCAGGTGACGAGTCTTCTTGACGACCGTGTAAAAAGTGGATGCTCCGCGCTCGCGGCGTGATGCAGGTTTGATGGCGTATGCAGGACGGAGCAAGGATATCACGGGAAAAAACTATGCTCCATCCGGTAAGGAATACTGCTTGCTTAAGCTAGTCCACTGTCCGCGACCATGGGGCGCGCGGCGGATCTGAACCGGAGGGACATAACATCATGTTGTATTACGCGTTGGTCTTTTTCATTATCGCGATCATCGCCGCCGCCCTTGGGTTCGGCGGCATCGCGGCAGGTGCGGCGAGCATCGCGAAGATCCTATTCTTCATATTCCTCGTCATCTTCCTCGTGACGCTGGTGATGGGCCTCATGCGACGTTGACGGCCCTCTCGTACGAGCGTCGTGTCGAGGCTGGTCGGCACGACGCTTTTTCTTCCCGAATCAATCTGCGATCCCATCGCTCGCTTCGTCGATCAACTTGAGCGACGCGTCCGGATCGTTCATCTCGCCGATTGCAAGCAAGGCAAAGCGCGCGAGAAAAAGCGATGCCTTCGTTTCGCCGAGTTGCGTCATCGTCTTGCACAGGCGCGTGTAGACGGCGTCGAGTTCTGCATCGTTCATGATCTTCTCCCTCGTTCAATCGGTTGATGCGGACAGTGCGTGTGCAATCGCCGCTTCGATATCGTGCGGTTGCGCATCGCGCCAGCGACCGAGCACGTGGCCATCGGGCCGCAGCAAATACACGGTGCCGGGCCGCGCGTCGTAACGTTCGAAGATGCGGCCGGTGTGATCCCATGCGTGCACGCCCTGCGTTCGCGGATGCAGATGCGCGCTCAACGGCACCGCCCTGAACGGCAATCCGCTCGCGCGCAACGCGTGCGCGAGCGTCGCGAATGCGGCGGCCAAAACGCCGTCATCGGTAAAGCACAACGCGGTGAAGTTCGGGCCGGCGAGATCGGTCAGATGCGCTTCGCGTCCATGCCCGGCCTCCACGATCGTTACCGGATACTCCACCAGCACCGCGCCGGGGACGGGCCCCGATGCGAACACATCGCGATCGGCGATGTTCAATGGCGAGGCCACATAAGTAATCGCCGAGGTCTGCCGCGGATTGATCAGCGAGCGCACTTCGGGATGCCTGGCCGCGAGACTCAGCACTGCCGTGCGCATCAGATCGAATGCGAACGAAGGCGGCGCCATGAACTCCGTGCTCTTCGTGCCGTAGCTCAGATTCTCGTGCGTGGCGGCGACGCGCTCATCCGAATAGCTGTCGAGCAACGTATCGGACGCGAGTCCCTTTACGACGAGCGCGAGCTTCCACGCGATGTTGTCGGCATCGTCGATACCGGAGTTCGCGCCGCGCACGCCGAAGATCGGCACGAGATGCGCGGCATCGCCCGCGAACATCACGCGCTGATGGCGATAGCGTTCCAGCGTCAGCGCATTGGCCTTGTAGATCGTGATCCAGATCGGCGACCATGCGCCCGTTTCGCCCATCATGTCGAGCAGGCTTTGTACGCGCGGGATGACGTTATCGGGCCTCACGGCTTCGTCGGCATCTTCGCCGTCGCGCAGTTGATAGTCGATGCGCCATACGTTGTCGGGCTGTTTGTGCACGAGCACGGTCGAGCCCGGATTCGACGATGGATCGAAGTACGCGAGCCGCTCCGTCGGCCGCTCGCTTTCGAGTTCGATATCGACGATCACATAACGGCCTTCATAACTCGTGCCCTTGAGTTGAAGGCCGAGCGCTTCGCGTATCGTGCTGCGGCCGCCGTCGCTCGCGACGACCCAGCCGGTTTCCAGCGCGTAATCGCCATCGGGTGTCGTGAGTTGCAGCGTCGCGCCATCGTCGCGCGCGTCGATCGATTTCACGCGTGTCTGCCAGCGAATATCGATGAGCTCGGCGCGCTTCTCGGCGGCATCGAGCAGAAACTGTTCGATGTGATACTGCGCGAGATTGACCATCGGCGGCAGCTTCTGGTTTTCGTCTTGCGGCATCGTGAAATGCAGCACTTCCGTGTCGCGATAGAAGCTTCGGCCACCCGTCCACGGCAGGCCTGTTTTCAGAAAACCGTCGAGCGCGCCGAGACGTTCGATGATCTCCAGGCTGCGCCGCGAGATGCAGATCGCGCGGCTGCCGTGACACACCGAATCGTCCGCTTCGATCAGCACCGAGCGCACGCCGTGATTCGCGAGCCCGAGCGCAATCGCGAGCCCGACGGGGCCGCCGCCGACGATCGTCACGTCATGACGCTTCGCATCGACGCCTTTTTCCAGCGCCGGAACGCGCGCCGCATACTGTTTCGCCGTGAACGGATACGGCTTGAATGGCTTGTTCATCCAGTGCTCCTTGCGTGATTCCTTAGACGGCTTGCGCTTTGTTTTGCGTGATCGGCAACATCATCACGACGAGCGCGCCGAGCGCGAGCAATACCGCCGAATAGATCAGCCCCGACGTGAAGCTGTGCGTCGCGTCCTTCAGCCAGCCGACGATCAGCGGATTGAGCGCCGAGCTGATGTTGCCGGTCGCATTGATGACCGCGATGCCGATGGCGCGCGCTTTAAAGCTCAACGCGTGATCGGGCGTGGTCCAGAAGATCGACATCGCCGTGTACGAACCCGCCGACGCGAGGCACACGCCGAGCATACGCAACGCGGGGTTCGTCGAACATGCGGTGCAGAGCCAGCCCGCGGCGGAGAAGAGCATCGGCAGCATCAGATGCCATTTGCGCTCCTGCTTGCGATCCGAGCGGCGGCCCCACACGATCATCGCGACGATCGTGCAGATTTGCGGAATCGCCGCGAGCAGGCCGATCGTGCGGTTGCTCGCATCGGGGCTGAAGCTCTTGACGATGAGCGGCGTCCATACCGCGACCATCGCGAGCGTGTTCACGAGGCAGAAGTATGCGATCGCGAACTTCACCACGGTCGGCGAAAGCAGTTCCGCGACGATGCCCGTGCCCGGCACGTGCTGCGTCGGCGTGGTCGCGGCGCCGGAATGTTCGGAGGCGAGCGTGGCGGCGAGCGCGCGCTTTTCGTCGGCATCGAGCCAGCGCGCGGTGGCGGGACTGTCGTCGAGATAGCGATACACGACGAGGCCGAGCAGCGCCGACGGCAAGCCTTCGAGCAGGAAGAGCCATTGCCAGCCCTTCAGGCCGAGCGTGCCGTCGAGCCCGAGAATGAAGCCGGAAAGCGCCGAGCCGACCGCCGCGGTCACGGGCATCGCGATCATGAAAAGCGCATTGGCGCGCGCACGGTATGCGCCGGGAAACCAGTACGTGAGGTAGAGCAGGATGCCGGGCAGAAAGCCCGCTTCCGTCACGCCGACCAGCACGCGCAATACATAGAGCGACGTGGGGCTCGTCGCGAACATCGTGGCCGTCGATGCGAGGCCCCACGCGATCATGATCGTGCCGATCCATCGGCGTGCGCCGATGCGCGCGAGCACGATGTTGCTAGGAATGCCGAACGCGATGTAGGCGACATAGAAGAGCGTCGTCGCGAGGCCGAATTGCGTGCTCGTGAGGCCGAGGTCCTTCATCATCGTCAGGCCCGCGAAGCCGATGTTGATGCGGTCCAGAAACGAGAAGAAGAACAGCACGAAGAGGAACCACAGCAGATGCCGCGAGACTTTCGCGATCACCGGTTGTTCGTGCGTGCGGGGTAGGGGCGTCGCGTTCAATGCGCCGCTTGCGCGGGTGGATTCCATGCTGTCGTCTCCGGTCGTGTCGCTGTGTCGGACATCTGATGCGTCGGAGTATGAAGCGCGGGATCGGGCCGCCTGTCCTCAATTTGGGTACAGCGCGAGGCCGTCAGCGGATCGGGGAAAACACGGATACGTTCGAAGAATTGTCAGACCTTGCCCGGCCCGATGCACAGCGCGAACAGTTGCCGCTGGCTCGAAATGCCGAGCCTGCGGTATGCGCGCTTCTGATACGTGACGACGCTCGTCGCCTTGATGCCCATCGCATCGCCGATTTCCTGCGCGGTGCGGCCTTCGAGCACGCCGGTGAGCACGTCGAGTTCGCGCTTGGAAAGTTCGGGGCACAGGCCGCGCACGCGCGCGAGCATCAGATGCGAGATCGGCATGTCGCGCTGCCCGCAGATCGCGTAATGATGCTTCGCCGCGTGCGCGATGAGCGGCGCCATCGCTTCGATCAGCGCGATCTCGCGTGGATGGTAATTGCCGAAGCGCGTGTCGCGATACAGGTTCACGGAGAGCCACAGGTCCGCGCCCGGCTGCACGAGCAGCGACACGCGATCCGACACGTTCGGCTGGTGATAACACGCCGCGCGATACGCCTCGTTGGCGATATCCTCGCTCGTCTGCCGATGCAGCACGAGCATGGAGCCGGGCTTCTCGTTGCGTGCCGAGGAAACGATCTTCTGATTGCCGTCGAGCGCGTAGAAATGGCGCGCGTAAGTGTCGGCGACATCGCGCAGGAAACGCCCGCCGCGATGATCCGCCACCGACACCGTGCGCGGCCGGTTGCCGAATTCATACGCGAAGATCGTGCATTGCGAGATCGCGGCGACGTCGCCGAGCAGCTTCAGCACTTCGGCGGCGAGCGCGTTGGAATCCTCGCTGCCGATCGACGATACGAGCTCCGTCGCGCGGCTGAGATCCAGCTGCCCGTTCGAGGAGACGCGGTCGAGTCGCCAGGAGCGCATGATGGGCTAGACGAGATACGTGTGGGTCCCGCTATTCTAAGCCCGCGCTCTGATCCGCTAACGCGCGATGGCCGAGCGCAGCGCCGCATCGCGGCGCACGATCCAGTTGAAGAGCGGCGTGGCCATCAGCGTGCTGAGCACGGCCATCAGCACGAGAATCGAAAACAGTCCGGGCAGGATGACGCCCGCCGCAAGTCCGATGTTGATGATGATGAGCTCCATCAGCCCGCGCGCGTTCATCAGCGCGCCGATGGCCATCGCGTCGCCGGAAGGCTCGCCGTTCGCGCGCGCGGCCGCCCAGCATGCGATGCCCTTGCCGCCGAACGACGCGAGCAGGATCACCACGGCCGCGAGCATGATGGCCGGGTCCATCAGCATGTCGAGCCGCGTGTTGAGGCCCGAGTAGGTGAAGAACATCGGCAGCAGGAACACGACGACGAAGGGCTGCAGCATGTCGCGCAGCTTTTCCGTCAGCGGGCCGCGCGGCAGCGCGACGCCGAGCAGAAAGCCGCCAAAGACTGCATGAATGCCGATGGCGTCCATCGCGAATGCGCAGAGCGAAAACAGCGCCAGCACGGCGGCGAGCACGCTCGTGGGCAACGGCGCGTGTGGATTCAATCCGGCAGCGAGCCGGCGCAGCAACTTGCCGCCGGCGAAGATCATGAAGAGCGCGAAAGCCGCGCCGCCGCCGATCGCCGCATATGCGCCCATCCATGAGCCGCCGAAGCTCGCGAGCACGATCGCGAGGATGCACCACGCGGCGGCATCGTCGAATGCGCCTGCGGTGAGCGCGAGCGTGCCGAGCGACGTGCCCGTCAGCCCGCGTTCGTGGATGATGCGCGCGAGCATCGGAAAGGCGGTGATCGCGATTGCTGCGCCGAGAAAGAGCGACGCCTCGTAGAGCCGCACCTTTTCCGCGAAGAGACCGGGGATCGTTTGCAGCCACGGCGTCAGCGCGAACGCGAGCGCGAACGGCGCGACGATGCCCGCGATCGACACGCTCATCGCGCTCTTCGCGCGGGCGCGGAAATGGTCCGCGCGAAACTCCGTGCCGACGAGAAACATGTAGAGCCCGACGCCGAGCTGCGCGGCGACGTAGAGCGTGCCCATCGTCGCCTTGGGAAAGAGCGCCTGTTGCCAGTGCGGCAGCAGCATCCCGAAGAGCGACGGGCCGAGCAGCACGCCCGCGATCATCTCGCCGACGACTTGCGGCTGACCCACACGCTGCGCGAGCCTGCCGACGAACTGGCTCGCGAGCACGATCACCGCGGCCTGGGCGAAAAAATAGACGGACAACTGGGAAGACGGCATATTTTGAGCAGCGAATAACGGACGACGGGAGTCTGAGGGCGAGGGCCGCGTTCTGTCAACGTGTCGGCGGGGGCTTGCCATGCGCATTTCGTACCGGTATTGTGCAAGCGTTCGACAAAGCGTCACGGAAGAGTTCGTCCTCGCGACGACGCCGACGGAGCAACCGCCCCGGAAACTCTCAGGCAAAAGGACCGTGCGCGCTGGAACATCTGGAGAGCGGCGCTTTTATGCGCCCACCGAAGGGGAGCCCCGGCTGCCGACGTGAACGTCGGGCGGCACGCGGGCGAAACTCTCAGGTACATGGACAGATGGGGCATCGGTGCCGGCTGCGGCATGTGGCCAAGGCCGGCGATGCTCAATCAATCTGGATCATGTCATGTCACGAATCGCCATCATCGGCGCCGGGATCACCGGCGTCACGACCGCTTACGCCCTTGCGCAGCGCGGGTTTCACGTCACTGTCATCGAGCGGCATCGCTATGCGGCGATGGAAACGTCCTTCGCCAATGGCGGGCAACTGTCGGCGAGCAATGCCGAAGTGTGGAACAGCCGCGCCACCGTGCTGAAAGGCCTGAAGTGGATGTTCACGCGCGACGCGCCCCTCCTGATGAATCCGCGGCCGGGCTGGCACAAGTACAGCTGGATGGGCGAGTTCCTGCGGCAGATTCCGAACTATCGTGCGAATACGGCCGAGACCGTGCGTCTTGCGATCGCGGCGCGCGAGCATCTGTTTCGCATCGCGCGGGACGAGAAAATCGACTTCGATCTCGAACGGCGCGGCATCCTGCATTTCTACGCGAGCCGCAAGGAGTTCGACGCCGCAGCGAAAGTGAACGAGATCCTCACCGGCGCGGGCCTCGACCGTCACGCGGTCACGCCGGAAGAGATCGCATCGATCGAGCCGACCTTTCGCGGTGCGTTTCATGGCGGCTTCTTCACGCCGTCCGATTCCACCGGCGACATCCACAAGTTCACGCGCGGACTCGCCGATGCATGCGCGCGGCGCGGTGTCGAGTTCCGCTACGACACGTCGGTGACCTCGATCGACGAACAGGCGGGGCGGCTCGCGCTGAGCGTCGAGCATGCGGGCGAGACGCAGGCGCTCCAGTTCGACGGCATCGTGATCTGCGCGGGCGTCGGCAGCCGTGCGTTCGCATCGATGGCGGGCGATCATCTCAACGTCTATCCGGTCAAGGGCTATTCGATCACCGTCTGCCTCGACGACGCCCGCAGCCGCGATCACGCGCCGTGGGTCAGCCTGCTCGACGACCGCGCGAAAATCGTCACGAGCCGGCTCGGCGCGGACCGTTTCCGCGTGGCGGGCACGGCGGAGCTGAACGGCTTCAATCGCGATATCCGCGCAGATCGCATCGCGCCGCTCGTCGAATGGACGCGGCGTCATTTCCCCGATGTATCGACCGCGCGCGTGATTCCGTGGAGCGGCTTGCGCCCGATGTTGCCGAGCATGCTGCCGAAGGTCGGGCAGGGCAAGCGTCCGGGCGTGTTCTACAACACCGGGCACGGGCATCTCGGCTGGACCTTGTCGGCGGCGACGGCTGAGGTCGTCGCGGAGGCGGTGTCGCAGCGCCTGCCTTCGAAGCGCGTGCATGTCGGCGCATCGTCGCAGGTGAAGGTGAACACGCCGGCGTGATATCGTCGGCGCACTGTTCACTGTCCGAAGGAGCGCGCAATGGCCGAACTCGTCAATTGCCTGTGGTTCAACGGTAATGCCCGTGAAGCGGCGGAGTTTTACGCCGCCACCTTTCCCGATAGCCGCGTCGGCGCGGGCCATGCGTCCGCGAAGCCGGGCGTGGGGCAGGGGCCGGAGTTGACTGTCGAGTTCACCGTGCTCGGCCAGCGCTTCCTCGGACTGAACGGCGGCCCGAACTTCAAGCCGAACGAAGCGGTGAGCTTCATGGTGCATACCGGCAGCGCGGAAGAGACCGATCGTTACTGGAACGCGATCGTCGGCAATGGCGGCGAGGAAAGTCGGTGCGGCTGGTGCAAGGATCGCTGGGGTTTTTCATGGCAGATCACGCCGAAGCGGATGCTCGAGATTTTCAGCGGCCCGGATCGCGAAGCCGCCAAGCGCGCGATGGACGCGATGATGACGATGAAGAAGATCGACATCGCCGAGATCGAGCGCGCGGCGGCGGGCGGCTAAAAGCTCAGTGATCGAATTCCTTCGGCTGATCGGCCTCGGCGGCGGTAGCGCGTAGCGCGTAGCGCAGTGCCGGAGCCATTTCGTGCTGAACCAGCGCACTATAACTTCCAGCTCGTCAGACCGTGCGCGAGCCAAGCCCGATTGGGCCTTCGAGGGCGCCACTTAGGCGAGTGCCACCGGTGGCTGGCAAGCATGGCCAACGTACGTGTGACCGCGGGCCTGAACGAGCTGCTTTCTTTGGTTACTTTCTTTGCAGCAGCAAAGAAAGTGACTGCCGCCCCGCACAGGGGCAACACAAATAGACCGACACGACCCCGGGATCCGGCGAAAACAAACCCCGAACCACAACAACCACGTCACAAATCAAACCTCTACAACGACCTCTCGATAGCCTTCCCAAGCAAATCAACCCCGAGATCGATCTCTTCCTCACTGACAGTGAGCGGCGGCGCGATACGAAACACTCCACCCATTCCAGGCAACTGCACGATATTCATGCTCAACCCGAGATTCATGCATTCGCGCGTGATCTTCGCGCCGAGACCATCGGCGGGTTCCTTGGTGCGTCGATCCTTGACGATCTCCACGCCGAGCAGCAGACCGCGCCCGCGCACATCGCCGATGCAGTCGAACCGTTCCATCAGATCGAGCAGACCGCGCCTGAGCCGCGCGCTCATCACGTTCGCGCGCGCGACGAGCCCATCGCGCTCGACCACATCCAGCACGCGCAGCCCGACGGCAGCCGGCAAAGGATCGGACACGTGTGTCGTATAAAACAGATAGCCGAGCTCATGCGCTCGTTCTTCGATCGCCGCCGAAGTCACGGTGGCCGCAAGCGGCAATCCCGCGCCCAGCGTCTTCGATAGCGTGAGGATGTCGGGCGTGACGCCGTCGCGCTGGCACGCGAACATCGTGCCCGTGCGGCCGATACCGGTCTGCGCTTCATCGAGGATCAGCAGCATGCCGCGCTCCTCGCACTTGCGCTTCAACGCCGCGATATAACCTTCCGGCAACTCGATGATGCCGCCCGAGCTCAGTATCGGTTCCGCGATGAACGCCGCGAGATTGCCGCTCGACTGACGATCGACGAGATCGAACGCGTAATCCAGTTCCGCGAGCCAGTCGTAGTGACCATTGCGCTCGAAGCGCGCGCGATACGGAAACGGCGCGGGAATCGCGAACGAGCCGACCGCCGCCGGACCGACGCCCTTGCGTCCCGCGCTGTACGTGGCGGACGCGGCATGACCCGTCATGCCGTGCCACGACTGCGCGAAGCCGACGATTTCATATCGCCCCGTGACGAGCTTCGCCATGCGGATCGCCGCCTCGTTCGACTCCGCGCCCGTGCTGAGCAGAAGCGCGCGATCGAGCCCGGCGGGCGTGATATCGGCGAGACGCGTCGCGAGATCGACCACGGGACGCGACAGCATCCCGCTGAAGAGATGGTCCAGCTTGCCCGCGTATTCGCTGATCACCGACACGATGTCAGGGTGACTGTGACCCAGCACGGCGCTCATCTGTCCCGACGTGAAATCGAGAATCGCGCGGCCGTCGGCGTCGTACACGAAGCTGCCCTGAGCGCGCTCGATGATCATCGGCTCGAAGGTGCCGCCGTAGCGGATGAGGTGCTGCCTGGCGTTCTGCCAAAAAGTTGCGTCGTTGTTCCGGGACACCGTGCTTCTCCTGGCGAAAGGTGAAAGAACTTGCAGTGTAGTCGGCGCTCTGGTTTTATAGAATCGAATAGTTCTAATGCGAGATAGAAGAGGATCTAATATCTTGAGTCTTTCGCTTGAGATCGAATTGCTGCGATCGTTCGCCGTCATCGCGGAGGTGCGGGCGCTGAGCCGCGCGGCCGAGCGCATCGGCCGGACGCAATCCGCGCTCAGTCAGCAGATGAAGCGGCTGGAGGATATCGTCGATCAGCCGCTCTTTCAGCGCACCGGACGCGGCGTCGTGCTGACGAATCCCGGCGAGCGTCTGCTCGTGCACGCGCAGCGCATCCTGCGGCTTCACGATGAAGCGATGGCCGATCTGTGCGGCAAAGGGCTTTCGGGCAGCATCCGCTTCGGCTGTCCGGACGATTACGCCGCCGTTTTCCTGCCGAGTCTGCTGCGGCAGTTTTCGAGTCAGCATCCGCACGCGCTGGTGGAAGTCGTGTGCGGCCCGACGCCGAGGCTCGCCGAGCAGTTGAAGAAGCGCGCGCTGGATCTCGCGATGCTCTCGCTGCCCGAAGACAGTCCCGGCGACGACGTGATCCGGCGCGAGCAACTCGTCTGGATCGGCTGTCCGGGGATGGATTCGGCGCACTACGATCCGCTGCCGCTCGCACTCTCCGATCCGGATACGCTCGATCACATCGCCGCGTGCGAGGCGCTGCAACGCGCGGGCAAGGCGTATCGCATCGCGTATGCGAGCAGCAGTCTCGCGGGTCTCACCGCGCTGGTGCGCTCGGGACAGGCGTTCGCGGTCATCACGCAGACAGCGGTGCCCGCGGATCTCTCCGTGCTGAATGCCGATCCTGGCCTGCCCGCGTTGCCGGGCGTGGGCATATCGCTGAAGTTCGCGCGGGAGCGGCCTTCGCTGCTGACGGCGGCGTTTGCCGAGCACATCCGGTTGACGCTGCCGTTGCTTTGATTCGATTCGGCGAAGTGAACCGCAAATCGCCCGCTTTCCGGCGCTTGGCGCTGGATTTGCGCGCGCTAAGATGATTTCCATCCCCTCTAGCTCTTTTCCCTCCAGGGAGTGAGCGATCTTCGCGTCGTGCGGATTTTCGTCCGCACGACGCTTTTCTTTTGCGGCCGAAGTCGGCGTGTGCGGGCTACACTAACCGCTTACTTTTCGCGCTCCGAACGTCATGCCATCACGCGATCACGACAGCGCCGACGTCTCGCAAGATCCGGCACTGCTGCGGCGCCTCCTGCGCGCCAAAGACCGCATGGATGCGTCGTCGCACGAGGACTGGCCGGTCAGGCGTCTGGCCGAAGTCAGCGGCGTCTCCGAAGCGCATTTCGCGCGCTCGTTCAAGCGGGCGTTCGGCATTCCGCCGCATCGCTATCTGCTGACGCGGCGCATCGAGCAGGCCGTCACGCTGTTGCGCGACACCGAGCTTTCCATCACGGACATCGCCTTCGTCACCGGCTGGGAAAGCCTCGGCACCTTCGGCCGCATCTTTCGCGATATCACGGGCCACAGTCCGGGCGCGATGCGCGTCGAGTCCCGCGCCGTCGCTCCCGCGCTCGATCGCGTGCCCGCATGCGTGCTGAAGGCCGCGCAGCGCCCCGATCTCACGATCGCAGTTTTGGAGAAGCGGCGGCGGGGCGCGACGGGTACAGTGCGGCCATCTTCAACGAAGGAGGTCACATGAACCAGGGCATCAGCGTGGTGGGCATCTATGTCGACGATCAGGACGAAGCGCTCGCGTTTTACGTCGACAAGCTCGGATTTCGCGTTCACACCGACGTGCGCAACGGCACGTACAGATGGCTCACCGTGCAGCATCCGGATCAGCCATCGTTCCAGCTCGGCCTGTTCGCGCCCGGCCCGCCCATTCACGACAACGCCACCGCGCTCACCCTGCGCGCGATGGTCGCGAAGGGCGCGATGCCGCCGCTCGTGTTGTCCGTCGCGGATTGCCGCGCGACCTACGAGCGGCTGAAGGTGGGCGGCGTGGAGTTCACGCAGGAGCCGGTGGAACGCTTCGGCAGCGTCGATGCGGGCTTTCGCGATCCCGCCGGCAACGGCTGGAAGATGATTCGGGCGCCGCGCTGAACGGGACACGATCTGTCCGTGTTCGCGGCGACGATGAGGTCTGTTCATGAAATGCTTCGAACATGACCGACTTGCTCCTTCAATCGCAACGAACCGGCACGGCTTCCTCGTATGATCCGCCTCGCGACACGCCGGCGCTCGTGCTGGCGTGGATCAGGCGCGCCCGCGAATCGCAGATTCGTCACTACACGATGGCCGATCGGCTGACGCGCTGCGGTCGACGCCTCGGTCTCGGCGTCATCGGCATCACGGCGGCGACGGGCACGTCGGCGTTCCTTTCGCTCGTTGCGCAGGCGGTGTCGCCGGACGTGCGCATCATCATCGGCATGACGAGTCTGAGCGCGGCCGTGCTGGCCTCGTTGCAGACGCTCCTGCGCTACAGCGAGCGGGCCGAACTGCATCGCCGTGCGGGCGCGCAGTACGGCGCGGTGCGGCGGCGTCTCGAAGCGCTCCATGCCGCCGATCCCTGCGTGCACGACACATGTGTGATCGATGCGGTGCGCGACGAACTCGATCACATCGCGCAGACCGCGCCGCATTTGCCGCGCGCGGCGGCGAAGTCGTGAGCGCCGGAAGCACCGCCGGCGTTTTTGCCACTTCAGGCCAATCCCTTGGCGGAATCCGTCAGGAGCGACGCAGGCCGACGCGTTCGACGTAGCGTGTAAGGGCTCCCGAGAGAGCGATCATGCCGGTCTAATCAGCCTTCGGTGCCTACCATGTACAAGATCCTTAGTCCGATTGGAACTGAAATCGAAATTCCGGAAAGCGTGGCTCAGAACTCGACCACGTTCGATTTGATCGAACTCGCCGATGCAAAGCGATACTACGAGGAAAATGGCTATGTCGTCGTGCGCGGCGTAGTGGATCAGACCGTGTGCGATTCCATTCGCAATGCATTCGAGAATACCGTCAAGCGCTATCCGGGATACATCTATCGGCAGGCGACGGCGAATCCGGAAAAGAACAGGATCAACGAGTACGGCTTCGTGATGAATCCGCTGCTCAATCTTCAGTCTCTTGGTGATCTGGAGTTCGCGCCGCTAAAGCGTTTAGCGGTCAGAGCCTTTGCGAGTACGCCGATCAAGGCCATCACGCGAGAACTCTTTGGGGAAGACGGCAAGCTTGTACAGAGCATGTACTTCGAAGGAAACGCGGAAACGTGGCCTCATCAGGACACGTATTATCTCGACAGCGAGAGAATCGGCACGATGGTGGGCTGCTGGTACGCCTTGGAGGATATCGACGCGGGCGCGGGGCGCTTCTTCGTGGTGCCGCGCAGTCATCGTATCGACATGGTGAAGAACGGAAAGAACTTCGACGTTGCGTTCAATCACGGTCAATACAAAGAGCTTGTCAGGAAGATCCTCGCCGAACAACAGCTCGAATTCCGCGCGCCGTTCCTGCAAAAAGGCGACGTGCTCGTCTGGAATTCGAAAACGATCCATGGAAGTTTGCGCACGACGCGGCCGGAATTTTCTCGCAGTTCCCTGACGTCGCATTTCATTCCGGCCTCTCATCGGTTCCTGCAGTTCCAGTCGAAGATCAAGCCGCTGAATCTGCGCGAGTTCGATGGCATGGCGTTCAATTGCCCGAAGGACATGGAGCGGCTGTCCAGCCGCGTGGTGCTGGGCATTGAAACCACATTTCCCAAGACATTCCAGATGGCTAAGAAGCTGGCTATCAAGGCTTTGGTGAAATGAGGCGCGCAAAGCCTCGGGAAACGTTTTGACGACGCCGGCGGCAACGAGGTTATCCGCAATGACCAAACTGGATTCTTTGCAAGGGCTGCGCGGCATCGCGGCCAGCCTTGTCGTAGCATTTCACGCGGTCAATAGCCTGAAAAACGCCGGTTGGATTCCCGAGTACACATCGGGATTCGCTATCCGGGGCATGGCGGGCGTCGATATCTTCTTTGTGATCTCCGGCTTCGTGATGGTATTGACCACGGCCAACAGGCCGCGCGGCATCGATGCCGCCCGGAAATTCATGCTCGCGCGTCTGACTCGCATCGCACCCATGTACTGGCTTTTGACGACGTTCATGGTGATGCTCCTGTTGTTCGTGCCTTCCGTTTTCAGCACCGAAAAGTTCAGTCTCGCGCGGACCATCACGTCCTATCTATTTCTGCCCTATGAAGTCAAAGAGGCGGGACATGCATATCCCGTCTTGTACGTTGGATGGACACTCACGTATGAGATGTTCTTCTATGTCGTCTTCGCTATCTCGCTATGCTTTGCCGAGCGTCTCATGCGGTATTGCATCGTGGCGTTCTTCGTGATGCTTGGACTCGGGTCGATCACGGCTCAGGCGAATGCGTTTTACTGGCGTTTCATGACGAACCCGATGATGCTCGAATTCGTTTTCGGCTGCATCATCGGATGGATGTATACGCAACGGATGAAGGTTCCCATCGCCGTCTCAGCCTGCATGGCAGTGGCCGGAATACTGGGTTTCTTCATATCGCCCATCACGCCCGAAATGGAGCATCGGTTCATCTTCGCCGGCGTTCCATCGGCGCTGCTCGTGGCGGGGTTCGTTTTCTGGGAATCGGCGAATGGATGGATTCCGAAACTCGTTCTGCTTCCCGTCGGCAATGCGTCTTACTCGATCTATCTGACGCATACGCTCACAGTACCCATGATCGCCCACGGTCTCGGACACTTCGACAAGTCGCGGGCTTTGCAAGGTGATATCGCATGCGTTCTGCTTGTGATGGCGTCGATATTCGTTGGCTATCTTGCCTATCTGACGATGGAGCGTCCTCTGAACGAAGCTATGCGCGCCTTCATGAAAAGAACGAAGAACGGAACCTTGCAACCCGAAACGCGCGTGACGCCACTAGTCGAAAGATAAGCTCAGCGCCGATTATCGCGGGCACATCTTTCCGCGCGTCAGGTGATAGCCTGCAACCAGCCCCATGTCATAGGCGCTTTCCAGCGCGCGCACGATATCGACAGGCTTCACGGCGATGCGATCGTCGAGCGCCGAATTAATGGCCGCGTCGCGAAAAGCACCTTATTCGCCTGACAATTGAACGCTTCCCGATGCGTTTGTTTGATCTTCCGAAACGTTGCCCGGTATGCTACGGTGATTCGTATGTATTACTTGCGACCGGGCGATCGCTGATTGTCGATCGGCCTTCCGAACTGATTCGGACGGAGTGTGACAATGGACCAGCGGGCCGGCGGCTCGTCGCTATACCTCATCATCTGCCCCCGGTGTGAAAGCCTTTCATCAGTAGAAGAAAGCGTATGCCCGTTCTGCGGCGCCGACCGCCATGGAGCCGTACTCACGAAAGGCGCGGAGACGGCGGTGCGGGCCGTCGAGGCGGCGCGCGGCGTGACGCGTCATTTTCAGGAGCCGAGCGAAGTGGCGCGCGTGCGCTGGAGCGTGCGTCCGCGCCGGCGCGAGCCGCGTTTGCCCGCGCCAGCAACCGCCACGACCGCGGCCAGCACGGTCGTGATCGAAACGCAGCGCGCTTCGAATTCGATACTGGCCACTGTCGCGATGGGCGGTATTGTGATCGGCGCGTGTTTCCTCATACGCGCCTATTTCGAGCAACATCCGTCGACGGCGCGCGCGGCCGGACTGCCTGTGGCGGTCGCGGGCAGCGTCGGACAACAGAACCCGCCGAAGATCGATGTGGCGCCGCAGCGAATCGTCGAGGCGACGCATCGCGGGCCGGCGAATTCTTCAGCCGAAACGCCTTCGCCGTTGATGGCGGTAGCCGCGTCGAGCGAGGTCCACGACACGCCCGCGGTTGTCGTTCCCGAACGACCGGTCGCGGCGAAGCGTCCGGCGTCCCGCGCGCAGCACGCGGTCAAAGCCGCGCCCAAAACGGTTTCGAAGACCGATTCGAAAGCCGTTTCCAAGGTCGCTTCAAAAGCGAAGCCCGCCCCCGCGTGTGCGCACAAAGCCGGTCGCGCATGTACCGAGCCGCCGCAACGCCGCGTGGCTAGCGCGGAGCCGAAGAACCGGCAGGCGGCCAAGTCGCCGAGTCCCGCGCCGGTCGCACGAACGAAAACCGCGCCGAAGGAATTCCAAAAGGTCGCGGCCATCCCTGCGCCGGTGAAACCCGCCATGACCACCGACGGAAGCTGGAAGCCGGGCAAAACGAAAAATTAAGCGGAAGCTCAAATCCACTTCGCCTTTCGAAACCAGCGAAACAACAGGAAGTCGATGGTGACGATTGCCGCGATGACTGTCGGATAGCCGAAGCGCGCGTGCAATTCCGGCATGTGCTCGAAGTTCATGCCGTAAATGCCGGCGATCATCGTCGGCACCGCGAACATCGCCGCGAACGTGCCGAGGCGCTTGGTGATTTCGCTGTCGGCGAGCGCGATCATGCCGAGGTTGACCTGAATCGCGGTGATCACCATTTCGCGGCGTCCTTCGATCGCGCCGACGATCCGCTCCAGGTGCACGTAGACGTCCTTGAAATAGGCGGTCATGCCTTCGCAGAGGCCCGGCACGCGGCCGCCGGTCAGCTTGCCGACGCCTTCGAGCAGCGGGCCGACGTGATGACGCAGCACCACGAGCTGTCGCTTGAAGCGATACAGGTCTTCGATCAGCTCGCGCGAATCGCGGCCCTCCTGACGCGAGAAGATGCGGTCTTCCAGCACTTCGAGTTCGGCGGTCATCGTTTCCAGCACGGAAAAATAGCCGTCGACGATATCGTCCATCAGCGCATAGAGCACGAACGCGGAACCTTGCCGGAGAAGCGGCGGTTCGCGCTCGCAGCGTTCGCGGACTTTCTTGAAGCCGTGCATCGTGCGCATGCGTACCGAGAGCACGTAGTTTCTGCCGACGAACACGTCGACTTCGCCGAACAACAGACTGGCGTCGTCCTGCAACTCGACGGTGTGCATCACCGCGAAGAGCGATTCGCCGTATTCCTCGATCTTCGGCCATTGATGATGCGCGCGCACATCCTCGACAGCGAGCTCGTGCAGACCGAATTCTTCTTTCATCGCATCGAGTTCGGCGGGCTCGGGGTCTTTCAGCGCGACCCAGACGAAGCACTCCGGCTTCTGCACGTAATCGCTGATTTCTTCGATGGTGATGTCGCCGAGTTTTCGGCCGTCCTGATAGGCGGCGCAGGCAATCAACATTGTCGGTCTCCATGCAAGACAGACATGCATCGTGCATCGCCCAGTCGACGCTTTTATGACATCGCGCACGACGTCAGTGCGTTTTCAGCGCGATGCGACGGGGGGGAGTTGGCGGGGGATGCGCTTCGCGCGAGACGCGAAGCGCGTTTGAAGGCTTATGGAAGGCTTATGCGGCGGGTTGCCAGTGATCGTCCACGGTCTTGTCGGTCACGCGCACCTTCGCGACCATCGGGGAATATCCGCGCAGCTTGATTTCGTCGGCGGCGAGTCTTTCCGAGCGATAAACCTGCTGCGTGATCTTCGTGCCGTCATGGAATTCGAGCGTGTAGCCGTCGATCGGTCCCCACTGGCCCTTCGGCATCGGTTCGATATAAACATTCTGCATTGCGTTACTCCCGAATGATTGGAAAGCACTGGGCGGTCCGCATCGGCGAACGTGCACCTCTTGTATAAGAGGTTATCGAAGAAACGACGGCGGCCGGGTGCCGTACGTGGTGTTGCGCACCAAATAAAAATCGATATGAATCAACGCGCTATGCGCACGCTCTCATGATGAGAAAGCCGATCCTCCGATGTGCAACCCGCGCCGTGCTGCCATGCAGCGTAGATTTTCGGGAAACGGACCTCAATTCCGCATCGTGAGAATTTCGTGTCGATAGTCGTCGATCGCGGGCGTCGCCGTTTCCGCAAACACGGGCGCGAAGCGAAAGCCGTTGCGGCCCTTGCGCTTGGCCTCGTACATCGCGCGATCGGCGTCGGCGAGGATCGCTTCGGCGGAGGTATCGAAGCCGCCCGCGCACATCGCGATACCCACGCTCGTCCCGAGATGCGCCTCGCCGCAACCGAGTTCGAAAGGCCGGCCGATCGCGCGGCAGATATCCTGCGCGATCCGGCTGCATGCGCTCGCCGACGAAATGCCCCGCGCGAGCAACACGAATTCGTCGCCGGCCAGGCGGCAGACGAGGTCGCCCGCGCGTGTCGTCTTCTTCAGGCGCGCGGCGACTTGTCTGAGGAGTGCGTCGCCCGCGTCGTGGCCGTGCTGGTCGTTGACGCTCTTGAAGCCGTCGAGGTCCATGAAGAAGAGTGCGAAGGGGACGTCTTCGTCGCGGGCCGCATCGATGGAAAGCGCGAGCTGCTCGGCAAGCGCGCGCCGGTTGGGCAGGCCCGTGAGCGCGTCGAGCATCACTTCGGAGCGCATCTGGTTCTCGCGCCGCTTCGTCTCGGTGATGTCCTGCGACATGATGTAGAAACCACCGACATCATCGCGCCGGTATTCGGGGATATACGTCGCGTTCCAGATGCGGCCGGGCGCGCCCTCGTAGACGATATCCTCGTGCGTCACGCGTTCGCCCGCGAGCACGCGGCGGAAGTAGGGCAGGCAACGCTCGAACGTCGCCGCGCCGATCGTGTCGAGCACGTATTTGCCGCGCAATGCGGCCGGCTCGACGCCGAACACCTCGCGATACATCTGATTGTTGAAGCGATAGCGCAGGTCGGCATCGACATGAGCGATCAGCACCGGCAGGTTGTCCGTGATCGTCTGCAACGTGGTGCGGCTGCTGGTCAGTTCGCAGGTGCGTTCGAGCACGCGGCGTTCGAGTTCCTGCCGGTAATCGCGCAACATCTCTTCGCTATGCTTGCGGCTCGTGATGTCGTGCATCACGCTCACGAAGTGCAGCGGCAGGCCACGTTCGTCGCGAATCAGCGCGACGGAAAGCTCGATCCACACAGGCTCGCCGTCGCGGCGTCGGTATCGTTTTTCGAGCGTATAGGTCTTTCTGGCGCCGTCGAGCAATTCGCTCACGAGTTGCAGATCGGCGGGAAGGTCCGCTTCCTCGGTGATCTGCTGGAAGGTCATCGCGACGAGTTCGTCGGCGCTATAACCGGTGATTTCGCACAGCTTCGGATTGACTTCGACGAAGCGGCCGCTCAGATCGACGATCGCCTTGCCCGTCGGCGTCCGCTGGAAGATCGTGTGAAAGCGCGATTCGGACAGACGCAGCTTGCGGCGGTCCGCTTCCTGAAGCTCGCGCGTTTCGCGTGCCGCTTCACGCTGAATGATTTCGCGCTCGACGGTCGCCGCGAGATCGCACAACGCGGCTTGCAGGGACGCGCTCAGCGTTCGCGGCTTCGTGTCGATGGCGCATAGCGTGCCGAGCACGAGGCCATCCGACGAGCGCAAGGGCACGCCCGCATAGAAGCGGATATGAGGCGCGCCCGTGACGAGCGGATTGCCCGCGAAGCGCGGATCGTCCTGCGTATCTTCGACGAGCAGCAGACGCCCGCAATGCAGCGCGTGCGCACAGAAGGACACGTCGCGCGCGGTTTCGCATACATCGAGCCCGACGCGCGATTTGAACCACTGCCGATGCTCGTCCACGAGCGACACCAGCGCGATAGGCACCTGCAACAATTCGGCGACGACGCGCGTCACGCGGTCGAAGACTTCTTCCTGCGCGCAGTCGAGCAGGTCGAGGCTGCGCAGCAACTGGAGCCGTTTCGCTTCATCTGCGGGCAGAGGCGCCGCGTGCCATTCGTGTACGGGTTGCAAGGTTCTTCTCGATTCTTATCGGTAACGTGCCCAATGCCACGTCGGCAATTTATCGAACCCTGCGCAATCCCGATTCGTCGATCAAAGGCAAGCTTGGGCCTTAGTTCGACGCATACTTCATAGCCCCAGGCAAACGGCCCCGGCCGCGACGACCACGCACGCGAGCCAGCGCTTTGCGCTGACCGGCTCGCGCAGGAACACGCGTCCGATGAGCGCCGCGAACACGACGCTCGTCTCGCGCAACGCGGATACCGCGCCCATCGCGCCGGATTGCATCGCCCAGATCACGATGCCGTAGGCGGCAATCGATACGAGTCCGCCCGCGAGCGACGAGCCCACGGCCATCGGCGTTTCCTTCACCGGCGTCCAGAGCGCCGGCAGGCCGCGCTTAGCGACGAAGATCACCGGCATCAGCCAGTAGAACATGAACATCCACGTGGTGTAGGTGAGCGCTTCGCCGTCGGAGAGACGCACGCCGATGCCGTCGATCACCGTGTAGATCGCGATGGTCACGCCCGTCGTCAGCGCGGCGAGCACGCCCGCACGCGACACGCGGCCGCCCTGCAAAGCGAGCGCCATGATGCCGCCCGATATCAGCACGATCCCGAACGCATGCAGCGCGCCGATGCCTTCGTGCGCGAAGAGCGCCGCGCCGAGCGTGACGAGCATCGGCGAAGAACCGCGTGCGATCGGATAAGCCTGCGCGAGATCGCCACGACGGTACGAGCGCACGAGGCTCACGTTATAGACGATATGCACGAGCCCCGAAGCGACGATATACGGCCACGCGGCTTTCGGAGGCATCGGCAAATAGAAGACGACGAACGCCGACACGACCCCGATGGCGATGCTCATCCATGTCATCGAAAGGAACCGGTCGCGGTTGCCGTGGAGCATCGCGTTCCAGCTCGCGTGGAGTACCGCTGCAAAGAGAACGACACCGCCGGTGTAGGTGAACATGCGTTTTATGTCGGTTATGTGACGGATAGTTCATAGAATAACTATCTTGTAAGCCCCGCACAAACCATATAAATTGCGTTGTCGTGTTAGAAAAACTCTGGTGAATGAGACCGGCATTGCCTTCGCTCAACGCGTTGCGCGCCTTCGAGGCTGCGGGGCGGCTCGGCAGCTTCAAGGAAGCCGCCGCGGAACTGCATGTGACTCACGGCGCGATCAGCCAGCAAGTGCGCCTGCTCGAAGCATGGCTCGGCGCGTCCCTGTTCGAGCGTCATAACCGGCGCGTGGTGCTCACGCCCGCGGCGCGGGCTTATCTCGCGGAAATCGGTCCGCTGTTCGATCGGCTTGCGCAGGCCACCGCCCGCTACGGCTTGTCCGAGACGGTGTCGCGAACGCTGACCGTGAATGCGCCCGCCACATTCACCTTGCGCTGGCTCGTGCCGAGGCTGGAACGATTCCGCGTGCTTCATCCCGATGTGGAAGTGAGGATAGAGACATCGAACGAGCCGGTGGAGAGCCTGAAGGACACGCATGACATCGTGATCCGCGGCGGCCCGGATACCTTTTACGGCTATGTCATGCGGCCGTTTCTCGAAGAAGAACGCTTGCCCGTTTGCAGTCCGGCGCTATTGCGGCGTTCGCCGCTGCGAACGCCTGAGGACATGCAGCGGCACACGTTGCTGCATACGTCGAGCCTGCCGCGCGTCTGGCCCGACTGGCTCGCGCAGGTGGATCTGCCCGCGTTCACGCCCGCGGCGGTGCTGACTTTTGATCACTTCTATCTGACCTTGCAGGCCGCCGTCGATGGCATGGGCATCGCGATGGGCCCGACCGCGCTCGTCGCCGACGATCTCGCCGCAGGCCGCCTCGTCGCGCCGTTCGACGGTCCGCGCCTGCCGTCGCGAAGCTATTGCACCTATGTCGCCGATGACAAGGCCAACGACGATCTGATCGCGCTGTTTCGCTCGTGGCTGGAGCGCGAGGGCGAGGCGTTCGCGAGCGAGCACGAAGGCTGAATGCAGCGAATTTTTAACTATCCAGTTAGAATGTAGTGGTTTACGCCAATGTCCTTGCCGGTTCTCATGACCGCGCAGGGCAGGCGATCCAGCCGCGCACTTCGGCGCACGCATTCACGCGTTGCCGATTCCTCATGTGCCGCGGCATCGGCGAATGACGAAGTGCGTCGTCCGACGCGCTGACTTCAACGGAACGCTTTTCCTCGCGCGGCGCGACATGGCCGCGGCATTCCATTTCGCCGGCCGACGCCGGATCGCATGGCAGATTCCTGGAGAAGATTCGATGTCTACGAGTGAAGCCCGTCTCTCAGCCGCGCTGAGAACAGGGTGCGTATTGCTGGGCCTCGCGTTGCTGGCCACTGGTCTGTTTTTCGTCGTCGGCGGCGCGAAGCTCGCGCTGTTGCACGGCAGCCTCTATTTCGTGATCGCGGGCGCGGTCATCGTCGTGTCGGCGGTGCAGTTCATGCGGGCGAAATCGTCCGCGGTGCTCATGTATGCCGCGGCGTTCATCGGCACGCTCATTTGGGCGCCCATCGACGCCGGTTTCGATTTCTGGCCGCTCGTGTCGCGCCTGATGCTGCCGGCCGGCTTCATGGTCCTCGCGCTGCTCGCATGGCCATCGTTGCGCAGGCATGAGACGGGCAAGCGCGCGTCGAAGCGTGCATACGGGCTTGCCGGCCTCATCGCGGTGGGGATGCTCGTCGCCTTCGTGCAGATGTTCCAGCCGCATCCGACCGTCGCGTCCGAAGGCAGCGAAGCGCCGCTCGTACCCGTTGCGAAGGAACACGCGCAGAAGGACTGGGGCAACTACGGCAATACGCCCGGCGGCAGCCGCTTCGTGGCGCTCGACCAGATCACGCGCGACAACGTCAAGGATTTGCATGTCGCGTGGACGTTCCATACGGGCGATATCCCCGACAGTCCCACCGGCAACGGCGCGGAAGATCAGGAGACGCCGCTGCAGATTGGCGATCGCATCTACATGTGCACGCCGCATAACAACGTGATCGCCGTCGATGCGGACAGCGGCAAGCAAATCTGGAAGCGCGAGATCGACGCGCAGGCGCAAGTGTGGAACCGCTGCCGCGGTCTCGCCTATTTCGATGCGACCCAGCCTCCGGCGCAACCTTCCGTGGCAGGCTCGACGCCCGTGACGGCCGTTGTCGTCGCGGCGGGAGCGAGTTGCCAGCGCCGCGTGCTGATGAACACGATCGACGCGCGCCTCGTCGCGATCGACGCCGACACTGGCGCGCTATGCGAAGGCTTCGGCGATCATGGATTCGTGAATCTGAAGGCGGGCCTCGGCGTCGCCGACGATCCGAAGTATCAGCTCACCTCCGCGCCGACGCTCGCCGGCACGACGGTCGTCGTGGGCGGGCGCGTGGCGGACAACGTCCAGACCGACATGCCGGGCGGCGTGTTGCGCGGTTTCGACGTCATCACCGGCGAGATGCGCTGGGCCTTCGATCCGGGCCGCGACGATCCCAACGCGCGCCTGCAACCGGGCCAGACCTACGCGCGCAGCACGCCGAACTCCTGGGCGCCGATGTCCTACGATCCCGCGATGAACACCGTGTTCATTCCGATGGGCAGCTCGTCGGTGGATTTGTGGGGCGGCAATCGCACGCCGCTGGATCATCGCTACGCGACGTCGATCCTCGCGCTCGATGCGACCACCGGCAAGCAGAAGTGGGTGTACCAGACGGTCCACAACGACCTGTGGGACTTCGACGTGCCGATGCAGCCGAGTCTCATCGACTTTCCGGAGCAGGACGGATCGACGAAACCCGCTGTCGTGTTCGGCACCAAGTCCGGCCAGATCTTCGTGCTCGACCGCATGACGGGCACGCCGCTCACGCGTGTCGAAGAACGCAGGGTGAAGACGGGCACGATCCCCAACGAGCAATACTCGTCCACGCAGCCGTTTTCGGCCGGCATGCCGACGATCGGCGCGGATACGCTGAAGGAATCGGACATGTGGGGCGCCACGCCGTTCGATCAGCTGGTGTGCCGGATCAGCTTCAAATCGATGCGCTACGACGGCCTCTTCACCGCGCCCGACAAAGACGTTTCGCTGAGCTTTCCCGGCTCGCTCGGCGGCATGAACTGGGGCAGTTTGTCGACCGATCCGAACCATCACGTCGTCTTCGTGAACGACATGCGTCTCGGCCTCTGGGTGCAGATGGTGCCGCAAAAAACCGACAGCGCACCCGCGAGCAACGGCGGCGAAGCGGTGAACACGGGCATGGGCGCGGTGCCGCTGAAGGGCACGCCTTACGCCGTGAACAAGAACCGCTTCATGTCGCCACTCGGCATTCCGTGCCAGAAGCCGCCGTTCGGCACGTTGTCGGCCGTCGATCTGAAGACGCGCAAATTGTTGTGGCAAGTGCCCGTCGGCACCGTGCAGGACACGGGACCATTCGGCATCAAGATGCGCATGAAGATGCCCATCGGCATGCCGACGCTCGGCGGCACGCTCACGACGCAAGGCGGACTCGTGTTCATCGCGGGTACGCAAGACTACTATCTGCGCGCATTCGACAGCGCGACGGGCAAGGAAGTATGGAAGGCGCGCCTGCCGGTCGGAAGCCAGGGCGGACCGATGAGCTACGTATCGCCGAGGACAGGCAAACAGTACGTGCTGATCTCGGCGGGCGGCGCGCGGCAGTCGCCCGATCGCGGCGATTACGTCATCGCGTATGCATTGAATCGCTGATCGTCCGCCCGGGCGATTATCATGGCGGGCGGCGGCGCTGGCGTGCTTGCCGCCGCTTCGTCCGGCCAACCCTTTTACCCCGATCCTGTCGGCTCGTTATTTGGGCCGAAGATTTCATGCGTCCGACAAAGACTTTCATTCGCCTGCTGGCCATGTCGATGTCATGCGGCATTGGTGCATCGACGGCCCACGCGCAGAGCGCCGTGACGCTGTACGGAACCATCGACACCAGCATCGAAGTGACGAACCCCGGCTCGTCGTGGACGCCGCGCATGGATTCGGGCGCGTATCGCGGCTCGCGCTTCGGCCTGCGCGGTTATGAGCAATTGAGCGCCGACACGCGCCTCATCTTCGATCTCGAAAGCGGCTTCAGTTCGGCGGACGGCACCTTCGCGACCGCCAACACGATCTTCAACCGGCAGGCCTGGATCGGTCTCGGCGCGCCGTGGGGCGAGTTGCGCATGGGCCGCCAGTACTCGCCGATCTATATCCCGTTCAAGGGCGGTCTCGATGCTTTCGGCGCGGGCACGATCGCGTCGGGTCTCAACAATCTGTCGAAGATCACGCCTTATACGGATAACGGCATTGCGTATCTGTCGCCCGATTTCCACGGCTTCACGACGACGCTCATGGTCGCCCTGCGCGATAGCGGTGATGGCAACGGGCTATCCGGGAACTACGAGACATTCGCGTATCACAACGGGCCGTTTCGCATTTCCTACGCGCATCAGGAGACGCAAGGCGACACCGGTCTGCGTGCGAATCTCGGCGGCGTGTCGTATCGCATCGGCAAGACGACGGCCTTTCTTTCGTACTTCAACGGCGATGGCGGATCGCCGCGTTATCACAGCGACGGTCTTTCGGTATCGATGCGCTATGCAGTGACGCCGCGCCTGCGCGCGTCACTCGGCTATGCGTTTGCACGCGACCGCTCGGGCGGCGACAACGACGCGGACCAGTTCAGCGTCGCGTGCGAATACGATCTCTCACCGAAGGTGCTGCTCTACGCGAGCGGCGCGATGCTGCGCAATCATGGTGACGCGACGTTCACGCTGCGCGGCGTGAACGTCGTCGGTATTCCGGCGGCTTATCCCGGCGCGCCGGTGCGCGGCGTGCAGGTCGGCATGATCGAGCGGTTCTGACGCGAAGAGCGCGGGCGCATCAGCCGAACCACTTCATCATCAGCGTGGCGAACACGACCATGCCCGCGCCGCCGATGCGCGTCGAGATTTGCGCGAAGGGCATCAGGCCCATGCGGTTCGAAGAGGAAAGAATCGCGACATCGCCGGTGCCGCCGAGGCCGCTGTGGCACGCGGTGATGATCGCCGCTTCGACCGGATACATCTTCAGCCACGCACCGACGAAAAAGCCCGACACGATCATCGCCGCGACCGTCGATGCGCAGATCACGAAATACGCGGGCGAGAATGCGCCGACGAGCTTGTCCCACGACACGAACAGCGTGCCCAGTCCGACGAGAATCGCGAAGGTGAGATTCGTCGACATGAACTTGTAGATCTGATACGCGCCGATCTCCATACGCTCGGGAATGGCGCGCGCGACCTTCAGCACCGCGGCCGCGACGATCATCAGCACAGGACCGGGGATGCCTGTGACCGGCGCGAGCAACATGCCGAGAATGAAGACCGTGCAGCCGAGCAGCAGACCGAAGCCCATGAGCCGCAGATCGAGCGCGGCCTCGGCCTTTTGCTCCTTGAGGAGCGTCTGATCGTCGCCGCTTTTCACGAGCATGCCGTCGCCGCTGTAGGCGCGATGCTTCTCGCCGAAACGCTTGAGCAGGCCGCTCGCGAGAATCGCGACGACGTTGCCGATGAGCGCGGCCGGCACCATCATCGCAATGAGATGGCCTTGCGCCGTGCCGGTAATCTCCGCATAGCCGATCGACAGCGGCAGAATGCCTTCGCCGATGCCGCCGCCGAGAATCGGCATGACGATATAGAAGAACGTGTGCTTCGGGTCATGGCCGAACATGAGACCGACGAGCACGCCCGCCGCGATCGCCGTCACGGTGCCGACCAGCAGCGGCACGAACATCTTCAGAAAGCCTTGAATCAGGATCTTGCGATTCATCCCGAGGATGCTGCCCGCGACGAGACACGCGATATACAGATATTGCAGGTTCGCGGTCTTCATCGTCGTGGTAATGGCCTTGAGCGCGGCGTCGTCCATCAGCTTGTAGCCGAGCAGCGCCGATGGCACGAAGAGGCAGAGAATCGCGGGGCCGCCGATATGCCTGAACACCGGAATGCGGCTGCCGATTTCGCCGAGCAGCAGGCCCGAGAGCATCAGCACGGCGAAGCCGCCGATCATGTCGTTCGGCAGCTTGCCGGTGGCGGCGGCGAGAATCGTCACCAGTGCGAGCGCGGCGAACATCGCGATCGGCATGCCGCCGATGGTCAACATCGAGAAGCGGGCGCGCAGTCCGAGCGGCGCCGCGCCCGTGCGCAACGAAGGGCTTTCCATAACGTGTCTCCTGATGGGGGATGGTGCGGCGCTGGACGCTCGTGCGTCTCTTCTTGGGTTACGCCGCCTGTGTCTTGCGTAGCTTCGGCAGATCGATCTTCATCCACGGATGCGCGGCTTCATGCTTCGCTTCGAACGCGCGGATCGCGTCGCTGTCGGCGAGCGTTATGCCGATCATGTCGAGGCCTTCGATGAACATGCGCTTCTGGCGCAGCGGCAGATCGAAGGCGTAATGAGTGCCATCGCTCGTGCTCACGCATTGATGCTCGACATCGATGGTCAGGCGGTTCGTTGCCGGATCGCTCACGAGCGCGGTCAATGTCGCAACGATGGTTTCATCGAGCGTGATCAGCAGCAGCCGGTTGTTCTGCGCGTTGAAGTAGAAGATCTCGCCGAAGCTCGGCGCGATGACTACATCGATGCCCGCTTGTTGCAGGCCCCATACGGCGTGCTCGCGGCTCGATCCGCAACCGAAGTTCGCGCCCGTGACGAGAATGCGCGCGCCCGCGTATTCGGGCTTGTTCAACGCGAAGTCTTCACGCGCATTGCCCGACGCGTCGAAGCGCAAGTCATACAGCACGCCGCGCGCGAGACCGGACTTGTCGATGCCGAACAAAAACTGCTTCGGCATGATCTGGTCGGTATCGAGATTGTTCAGGGGAAGCGGCGCGGCGATGCCCGCCAGGGTTGCGTGCTCAGACATGCTCGAACTCCTTTCGTACATCGACGATGCGGCCCGCGAGCGCGGCAGCGGCGGCCATCGCCGGACTCATCAGATGGGTGCGCGCGCCGCGTCCCTGGCGACCTTCGAAATTGCGGTTGGTCGTGGAGGCGCAGCGCTGGCCAGGTTGCAGGATGTCGTCGTTCATCGCGAGGCACATCGAGCAGCCGGGCTGACGCCATTCGAAACCCGCTTCGATCAGCGCGCTCGCGATGCCTTCGCGTTCTGCCTGCTCGCGGACCATGCCGGAGCCGGGCACGACCATCGCACGCACGGAAGGCGCGACCTTGCGGCCGCGCACGACGTCGGCGACGGCGCGCAGGTCTTCGATGCGCGCGTTCGTGCACGAGCCGATGAACACGTGATCGATCGCGAGCCCGTCGAGCGCCTGTTCCGCGTCCAGCCCCATGTAGTCCAGCGCCTTCGATGCGTTGCGTTTCGCGACCGGTTCATCGGCGAGGCGGGGGATGCGCGCGTCGATCGCAATCGCCTGATCCGGGCTCGTGCCCCAGGTGACGAAGGGCGCGACGTCGCGTGCGTCGAAGCGATGCGTGATGTCGAACGATGCATCGGCGTCGGAATGGATCTGCTTCCATTGCGCGACGAAGGTATCGTCTCCGATGCGCTCGGCCACGTAACGAATCGTCGTCTCGTCGGGCGCGATCAGCGCGCCGCGCGCGCCCGCTTCCACGGTCATGTTGCACAAGGTCATGCGCGCTTCGGCGGAGAGCGCGTCGATTGCACTGCCCACGTATTCGACGACAAAGCCGCGCGCGCCCTGCGCGCCGATCTTCGAAATGATGTAGAGCACGAGATCCTTCGATGTCGTGCCATGCGCCAGCGCGCCATCCACGACGATGCGCATGTCCTTCGCCACGCGATAGACGAGCGTTTGCGTCGCGAGCACGTGTTCCACCTCCGACGTGCCGATGCCGAAGCCCAGCGCACCGAGCGCGCCGTATGTCGTCGTGTGGCTGTCGCCGCACAGCACGACCATGCCCGGACGAATCAGCCCGATTTCCGGCGCGACCACATGCTCGATGCCTTGCGCGCGGTCCCGCACGTCGAAGAGATGAATGCCGTGCCGCGCGCAATTGCGCGTGAAGTTCGCGGCCTGATGCGCGGCGGCGTCGATCATGATCGTGCGCTTGTCGACGGCCACGGGATGCGTCGGAATCACGTGATCGACGACGCCCATCTGCTTCTCCGGGCAACGCACCGGCAGGTTCTTCTCCGCGAGTCCCGCGAATGCCTGCGGGCTCGTGTACTCGTTCATGATGTGCAGGTCGGCGTATAGCGCGACGTGCTCTTCATCGACGCGAAAAACCGTATGGCTCTCCACGATCTTCCGGTAAAGCGTCTGTCCCATGCTGTCTCCCTCGATGCCCTCGGATAAGTCGAAGCCAGTGTAATTCGATACTGGAGGCCGTAAAATGCAGACTCATTTAACCCATTATTAAGATGGTTTTATAAATGAACTCGATCGCGGACCTGGAGTTTTTCGCGCGGCTCGTCACGCAGGGCAGCTTGTCGGCGCTCGCGCGCGAGCTCGGGGTGACGCCGCCCGCGGTGAGCGCGCGTCTGAGTCAGCTCGAACGGCGTCTCGGCGTGAAGCTACTGAATCGCACGACGCGGCGGCTCGCGATGACACAGGAAGGCGAGCTTTATCTCGGCACCGGCTCGCGCCTGCTCGAACAGGTGCAGGAACTCGAACGCATGGTGTCGAGCAGCCGCGATCTGCCGCGCGGATTGCTGAAGGTGAACGCGACGTTCGGCTTCGGGCGGCGGCACATCGCGCCGGCGCTGTCCGGGTTTCGCCGGGAATATCCGGAAGTCGACGTGCAGCTCGATCTCACCGATCGTCCGATGAATCTCGCCGAGTTCGCATTCGATGTCGGCATACGCTTCGGCGAGTTGCCGGACATGCGCGTCGTCGGCAGGAAGATCGCGGCGAACCGGCGTTTCGTGTGCGCATCGCCGGCGTATCTGAAGGCGCACGGCACGCCGAAAGAGCCCGACGATCTGCGCGCTCATCGGTGCATCGTGCTGCGTGAGAACGACACCGCGTATGGCACGTGGCATTTCACGAAGGGCAAGCGCCACGAGACGGTGAAGGTGCAGGGCGCGATGAGCAGCAACGACGGCGAAGCGACCCTGCGCTGGGCGCTCGATGACCACGGCGTGCTGGTGCGCTCCGAATGGGACGCGCAGCCGTATCTCGATTCGGGGGCGCTGAAGCAAGTGCTCGCCGACTGGTCGATGCCGCCCGCCGATATCTACGCGATCTATCCGGAGCGGCTGAATCTGTCGGCGAAGGTGAGGGTGTTCATCGACTTTCTGGAGCGCTATCTGAAGCGGGCGTAATGCTTGTTGATGGTTTTTTGATGTTTTATTGATGGTTCACGTTTCGCCGCACCGGCTATGCTTAGGGAAAACGGAGCGAGACATGAACGAGACGAACTGGTACACGGAAAGCGGCTGTTCGCTCGACGAGTTTGCGAGCCTGCTGGAGCGTGATACCGCGAGGAAGCCGGCGTTCGCGTCGGAAATCCAGCGGCAGATTCCGCTCTACGATTGCGGCGCGCTCGCCGATGTATTGCGCGACCCATCGCAGGTCATGGCGTTGCAGGCGGAATGGGCGACAGTGCTGCGCGACGGCGCGGGCGTGTTCGTGCTGAAGCATGCGTATGCGGATACCGGCCCGGTCGACGAAGCCACCGCGATTTTCGAATCCATCATCCGCGAGGAGCGTGCGCAAGGCGTGAGCGCGGGCGATCACTTCGCGAAGGCGGGTGCGAACGATCGCATCTGGAATGCGCAGGAAAAGCTCTGTCTGCAGGCGCCTGGCGTGTTCGCGCGCTACTTCGCGAATCCGTTTATCGAGTGTGCCGCGCAAGCGTGGCTCGGTCCCGGTTTCCAGATGACGTCGCAGGTCAATGTGGTGCGTCCGGGCGGCGACGCGCAGCAGGCGCATCGCGACTACCACCTCGGCTTTCAGACGGCGGATGAAGTGCGGCGCTATCCGGCGCATGTCCATGCGATGTCGCCGTTTCTCACGCTGCAAGGCGCGGTCGCGCATAGCGATATGCCTGTGGAGAGCGGTCCGACGAAACTGCTGCCGTTCTCGCAACGGTACGCCCGAGGTTATGTCGCGTGGCGTCGCGCGGACTTTCGCGAGTACTTCGAAGCACGCTACGTTCAACTGCCGCTCGAAAAGGGCGACGCGCTTTTTTTTAGCCCGGCGCTCTTTCATGCTGCGGGCGCGAACCGCACACACGACGTGCAGCGTATGGCGAACCTGTTGCAGGTTTCATCGGCATATGGTCGTGCGATGGAATCGCTCGATCGCGCGCGCATGTGCGAAGCGGTTTTTCCGGTGTTGCTCGAGTGCAAGTCGACGGGACGGATGAGCGATGCGGAACTGGATGCGGTCATCGCGTCGTGCGCGGAAGGTTATGCGTTTCCGACGAATCTGGATCGTGATCCACCTATTGGCGGGCTTGCGCCGATGAGCCAGCAGGCGCTGCTTCGACAGGCAATCGATGAGGTTTGGTCTGTCGATGCGCTCGACAAGGCGTTGGACGGGAACGCGTGGCGACGGTGCACATAGGGGAGAATCTTGTTGACGTGCTTTTCGCTGGATCCCGGTTTCGTGTCGGTTTATTAGCACTGCCCCTGTGCGGGGCGGCAGTCACTTTCTTTGCTGCTGCAAAGAAAGTAACCAAAGAAACAGCTATCCCCAGCCTAAGCACTTCACACCGGCCGCGGCACAGACGATTGGCTGAATGGCCCGGCAGTAGCGAGTGCCCCCACAAGCAGACAAGGGCTTGGACCGCGCACGGTCTGACACATCGCGTCGTTTGCCTCACCGGTCCAGCGCCAAATAGCTCCGGCCCGCTTCGCGGCCGATGGGTCAATCGGGTGCGCGCGTGCTTCTTCTCGACGGTTTCCCTCATATACCCAACGGCAGCGCGAAGCGCTGTGCCGAAGCTATTTGGCGCTGAACCAGCGCCCTTAAACAACTAGCTTGTCAGACCGTGCGCGAGCCAAGCCCGATTGGGCCTTTGAGGGCGACACTTAGGCGAGTGCCATTGGCGGCTGGCAAGTTTGGCCAAACTGCGTGTGACCGCGGGCGGTGAGAAGCTGTTTCTTTGGTTACTTTCTTTGCAGCAGCAAAGAAAGTGACTGCCGCCCCGCACAGGGGCAGTGCTAATAGACCGACACGAACACGGGATCCGGCGAAAAAAAACCCCAAAAAACCTAAGCAAAAACACTATTCCTGATAAACCGCCGATAACACACTTTGCGCATCAGCCAGTGCATTGTCGAGTTGCACGAGACTCGCATGCCGCGCCCCGAGCGGATCACGATTCGCGATAGCAGTGAGAATCGCCTTGTGCCGAGGCAATGAAAGCGCATGCGTATCGGGATGACGACTCGTCAGCTTGATCGACTCCGACAGCGCCAGCGTCAGCATATGACCGATGTACATCAGCATATCGTTATGCGTCGCGGTCATGATCGCGCGATGAAACTCGAGATCGGGCGCGAGCAAGGCCTCCGGCGTGGCCGCATGCGACATGCGCTCGAACGCATCACGGATAAGCGCGACATCCTCCTCCGTCGCGTTCGACGCGGCGAGCGCAGCGGCCGCCGGCTCGACGATTCTGCGCACCACGAGCAGCGACTGAAAGAACTCGCCTTCGTGCACGCTGTTGATCGTCCAGAAAAGCACATCGGGATCGAGCGTGTGCCATTCATCGCGCGGACGCACGACGCTGCCCAGACGCGGCTTCGACAGCACGAGACCTTTCGCGACCAGCACGCGCGTCGCTTCGCGCAGCACGGGCCGGCTCACGCCATACGCTTCGCACAGCTTCGCCTCGGCGGGCAGACGATCACCCGGCTTGAGCTTGCCGCTCACGATCTCGATGCCGAGCTCCTGCACGATGCGCGCGTGCATGCTCTTGCGGGGCTGTGGATGTCGATAGTCCATATCGTCGTCAGCGTTTCGCCGCGCCGCGCTCACCGAAGGCCCGCTGCGACAGACAGAACACGAGCAGCAGCGCGCCGACCGCGATCTTCGTCCACCACGAACTGAGCGACCCGTCGAAGGAGATAAGCGTCTGGATGATGCCGAGCAGCAGCACGCCGAACAGCGTGCCGATCACATAGCCGACACCGCCCGTCAGCAGCGTCCCGCCGATGACGACCGAAGCGATCGCGTCGAGTTCGAGACCCATCGCGTGCAGGCCGTAACCCGAGAGCATGTAGAACGTGAACAGCACGCCGCCGAGCGCCGAGCAGAACCCCGACAGCGCATAGGCGCCGATGGTCGCCGCGTTCACCGGCAAGCCCATCAGCAGCGCGGAATGCGGATTGCCGCCGACCGCGTAGATGGTGCGTCCGAACGGCGTGTAATGCGCGACGAACACCGCGGCGGCAAGCACGACGAGTGCGATCACCGCGCCGAGCGACAGCGACGCGCCGCTCATCACGGGAATGCGAAGCTGCGAGACGGCCGCGTACCACGGGTCCGTGATGCTGATCGAATCGATGCTGATGAGATAGCACAGCCCGCGCGCGAGGAACATTCCCGCGAGCGTGACGATGAACGGCTGCAGCCGAAAACGCGCGATCAGCCAGCCCATCAGCGTGCCGAACGCGGTGCCCATCGCGAGCACGAGCGGAATCACCACGAGCGGATGCCAGCCCGCCTTTTCGACGAGCGCGGCGGAAACCATCGTCGTGAGCGCGATCACCGATCCCACCGACAGATCGATGCCGCCCGACAGAATCACGAAGGTCTCGCCCACCGCGACGACGATCAGAAACGCATTGTCGATCAGCAGATTGAGAAAGACCTGCGGCGAGAAGAAGCCGGTGTACATCACCGAGCCGAGCACCGATACGGCGATGAACAGCGATATCGTCGCGGCGAGCGGCAGGTAGCGGCTGCGCGATGTCTTGCGCGGCGGCGTATCGCCCTTGCGATGCTGCGTGAGCGTGGGCAGGCCCGAATTCATCGGCGCACCTCGCGGTCGGAAAGAGCGGGGCGGCGCGCAAACTTCGCGACCGTCGCGCGGAATTCGCCCGATTGCAGCATCATCACCACGAACACCACGATTGCCTTCACGACGAGATTCACCTCCGGCGGCACGCCGAGCGAATAGATCAGATACGTGAGCGTCTGGATGATAAGCGCGCCGATCACGCTGCCCGCGAGCGTGAAGCGCCCGCCGGTCAGCGCGGTGCCGCCGAGCGTGACGGCGAGGATCGCGTCGAGTTCGAGCAGCAGGCCCGCGTTGTTGCCGTCGGCGCTTTTCACGTTCGAGCTGATCAGTATGCCCGCGACGCCCGCACACAATCCGCTGAACGCATACGCGCCGAGCGTGAGCCTGCGCGCCTGCACGCCCGCGACGCGGGCGGCGGTCGGATTGATGCCGATCGCCTGAAGGAACAGCCCGAGCGCGGTGCGTGTGATCGCGAGATAGAGCAGCACGAACACGAGCGCGACGATCAGGATCGACACCGGCACGCCGAGCAGATAACCGCCGCCGAAGAAGAAGTAGGGCGAGTAGTAGATCGTGATGATCTGGCCGCTCGTGATGAGCTGCGCGATGCCGCGTCCGGCGACCATGAGAATGAGCGTCGCGATGATCGGCTGCATGCCCGCGCGCGCGACGAGCACGCCGTTCCACAGCCCGCACAGCAACGCGACGCCGAGCGCGAGCACGATCACGACGGGCAGCGGAAAGCGCGTGACGGTGCCCGCGACCGACCCGCCGATCGCCCATGCGGCGACCGCGCCCGCGATGGCGACGACCGCGCCCACGGAGATATCGATGCCGCGCGTCGCGATCACGATGGTCATGCCGAGCGCGACGACCGCGAGCGGCGCGGCGCGATTGAGAATATCGACGAGGCTGCCGTAGAGATGATGATCGCGCCATTCGACATGCAGGAAGCCCGGATTGAACGCCGCGTTCAACGCAAGCAACAGCGCGAGCGTGACGATCGGCCAGCCGAGCCGATGCTCCATCGCCGAGCGAAGCATTCCACGCCGCACGGTGTCATCCATGTTCGGCTCCGATCATTTCGCAGACGGTGTCCTCGCTCGTTCCCGCCGGAAGCTCGCCGACCTTGCGACGGTCGCGCAACACGACGATGCGGTTCGCGATGCGCACGATCTCCGAGATCTCCGACGAGATGAAGAGCACCGCCATGCCTGTCGATGCGAGGCGCATTATTTCGTCCATGATTTCCTGCTTCGCCGCGACATCGATGCCGCGCGTGGGCTCGTCGAGTATCAGGAGGCGCGGCTCGGTCGCGAGCCATCGCGCGATGAGCGCCTTTTGCTGATTGCCGCCGGAGAGCAGGCCGATCGGCATGTCGAGCGTCGCGGCCTTGATGCCGAGCGCGCGCACGAAGCGTTCGGCGAGCGCGTTCTGTTCGGCGCGCGTGAGGCAGCGTCGCGCGCCCATGCGCGCCTGCAACGCGAGCGCGATGTTCTCGCGCAACGACAGCTCCGCGACGATGCCATCCGCCTTGCGCTCCTCCGGACAGAACGCGATGCCGTGACGGATCGCCTGCGCGGGCGTCGCGAACGACACCGGTACGCCATCCATGCGCAGTTCGCCTTCATCGGGCTTCTCCAGACCGAAGAGCAGCTTCGCAAGCTCGGTGCGCCCGGACCCGAGCAGCCCCGCGACGCCGACCACTTCGCCCGCGCGCACGCGCAGATCGAGCGGTTGCAGTTGTCCTTTCTGGCCGAGCCGGATGGCGTCGAGCACGGCGTTATCCGCGACGCCTGCCTCGGACTCTTCGGGCGGCGCCTGACGCGCCTGCGCGGCGGCGAGCTCGCGCCCGAGCATCGCCGCGATGAGCGCCTGCGTGCCCAGTTCGCTCGCGCGCCATTCACCGACGCGCCGGCTGTTGCGCAACACCGTGATGCGATCCGAGATCGCGTAGACCTGATTCAAAAAGTGCGTGACGAACAGAATGGCGAGACCCTGTTCGCGCAGACGGCGCAGCACGTCGAAGAGGCGGCGCACTTCGTCGTCGTCGAGGCTGGAGGTCGGCTCGTCGAGGATCAGCACTTTCGACGACAGCTTCAACGCCCGCGCAATCGCGACCATCTGCTGCACGGCGACCGAATAACTCGTCAGCACGCGCGTCACGTCGATATCGAGCCCGATGCGCGCGAGCAGCTCACGCGCCTGCCGGTTCGTCGCGTCCCAGTCGATGCGATAGCCGGCAAGCGCGCCGCGTCGCGGAAAGTAGCCCGCGAAGATGTTCTCCGCCACCGAGAGATTGGGGCAGAGATTCACTTCCTGATAGACCGTGCTGATGCCGAGCTTCTGCGCGTCGAGCGGCGACTCCGGGCGAATCGCGCGGCCGTCGAGCAGGATTTCGCCGGCGTCGAGACTCACGACGCCGGTGAGCACCTTGATGAGCGTCGACTTGCCCGCGCCGTTCTGTCCCATCAGCGCGTGAACCTCGCCCGGATGAAGGACGAGGTTCACATCCTGCAACGCATGCACGCCGGCGAAGCGCTTGTCGATGCCTCGCAACTCCAGTACGGGTGATGTCATCGGAGATCAGTATTTGCGATTTGGGAATTCCTTCGCCGCGACCTCCATCGGGAAGATGCTTTCCTGCGTCACGATGCGCTTGGGCACGGACTTGCCCGCCTTGATGTCCTTCACGACCGACATCAGTTGCGGCCCGAGCAGCGGACTGCATTCGACCGATACATTGAGCTTGCCCGCCATCATCGCTTCGAACGCGCCCTTCACGCCATCGACGGAAATGATGATGATGTCCTTGCCCGGCTTCATGCCCGCTTCCTCGATAGCCTGGATCGCGCCGATCGCCATGTCGTCGTTGTGCGCGTAGAGCACGTTGATCTTCTTGCCCTCGGCCTTGAGGAACGCTTCCATCACTTCCTTGCCCTTCGCGCGCGTGAAGTCGCCGGTCTGCGAGCGGATGATCTTGAACTTCGGATCGGACTTGATGATTTCCTCGAAGCCCTTCTTGCGATCGATCGCGGGCGCGGAACCTACCGTCCCCTGCAATTCCACGATATTGATCGGCCCCGCGTTGCCTTTTTCCTTCTCGACGAGCCAGCGGCCCGCCTTGCGGCCTTCCTCGGTGAAGTCGGAGCCGATGAACGTCACATAGAGCGTGTCGTCCTTGCTGCTGATCGCGCGGTCGGTGAGCACGACGGGAATCTTCGCGTTCTTCGCTTCGACGAGCACGGTTTCCCAGCCGGTTTCGACGACCGGCGAGAACGCGATCACATCGACCTTTTGCGCGATATACGAGCGGATCGCCTTGATCTGGTTTTCCTGCTTCTGCTGGGCGTCGGAGAATTTCAGGTCGATGCCGGCTTCCTTCGCGCTCGACTTGATCGACTCGGTATTCGCGGTGCGCCATTCGCTTTCGGCGCCGACCTGCGCGAAGCCGAGCACGATGGGTTTCTGCGCGAAGGCGGGAAGCGGGAGCATTGCGCTCAGGGGCGCGGCGGCCATCGCGACTAACACGGTGCGGCGTTTCATGTCAGTGGTTCCTCCATCCGTTGGCTATTTATCGATCTTGTTCGAATGATTCTGGAATAACCTTTTAATTCGTTGTTCTATTTATCTCTTCGCCATTCCGGTATTTGGGTTTTTCAACTGTCGATGCAACGGCGCCGAGATAGATTGACTATATGAAGCTATTCGCCCACTTTTAATTCACGTTAACCCGCTTTTTGCGCGTAACAGTCATACCATCTCGCCGCTTTCGCCGCGTTGCAGCAATAACTGGTAACAGCGGCGTAACGGCTCGTAAGCTCTCGCGAAAAGCGTGTTTTTCTCGTGCGATCGCCTTAGCGCGCGCTCACGGAAGATTGCCGCGTTGCAATCCGCAACGGTCTTCCGCCTTCAAGGAGCGCGCAGCATGAACGTCACCAGCCCGAGCACCCAACACACGACGCAAGCGTCGTCGCACACGCTGCCCATCAGGCGCGGCACCGATACCCCGACGGTGGAAACCGGCACGCCGAACGCGAAGACGACGCCGGGCAATCCGGCGCATCTGGGCAATCACGTCGATACGACCGCGTGAATCATGGCGACGTCATTTCGTCTCGTACTCGCGTGCGTCGCGCTCGCGGCGTGCCCGATCGTGCTCGATGGCTGCGCGCTCGCGGCGTTGCCGTGCCGCGTGACATCGGCCGCGCTGAAGATCGTGCCGGTCGTGGGTCATGCCGCGTCCACGCCCTTCGATGCCTGCGCCACCGCCATCGACTGACATGAAGCGAACGTTCCTTGGTTGTGCCTTTCTCGTTTGCATGGCGATGCCTGCGTTCGCGGCGGCGCAAAAGCCTTTCGACTTCCGCGGCCTGCGGCTCGGCATCTCGCTCGATGCGTTTCGCCACGAGGAGCCCGCGCGCGCGACGCCGCCGGGCAGCGTCGCCGTGTGCGACACGGATCTCGAAGCGGCTTCGCTCGGCATGGTGCTGCGCGATGCGCACAGCCTGTCGATCGCGTGCAAGTGGGCGCATCGCACGCAAAGCGGATGGAGCGAATCGCTGGCGGTCGTCGATGGCGCGCCCGCGCGCGATCACGTGCTGCGCTTCATGGCGATGCCGGGCGATGCGTCGCCCCGGCTCTATCGCATGTCGTTCGTGATCGACGCGCGTGTCGCCGATGACTTCGCGCAGGCGCTGTCGTCGAAATTCGGCAAGAGCCGCGTCGAGCGCGCGAACGGCTATCAGACGCGCACGTGGGAAAACGCTGCGAGCTCGATCACGCTGGAAGCGAACGGAGCGGCGGCGTCGGCGCGCGTGATCTATCGGCTGAAGGCATACGAGGCGTGGCTGCGCGATACGACCGACAGATGGCGTCTTGCCGCGGTGCACGACACGCCCTGAATCGAAGGAGAGGATTGTTCATGAAACTGGCGTCATTGCCATGCGCGGCGTTCGTGCTCGCGCTCGCCGCGTGCTCGTCGTCCGGGTCGCGCTCCATCGTCGAGATGCCGACTTATGCGCCGGCCGTCGCGCAGCCGGTCAATGTCAACACGTTGGGCGCGATCTATCAGGCGGGCAGTTCGGTCTCGCTGTATGAGACATCCCGCGCACAGAAGGTCGGCGACGTGCTGACGATCCGGCTCGCGGAGTCGTATCAGGGCAGCAATTCCGCGGATGCCAGCGCGAGCCGCGCGAGCAGCATCAGCGCCGAGGCCGCCGACAAGTCGAGCGGGGCGGCGGCGCGGCTTGCGCGGCTTTTCAACGTCGGCTCGGCGGAAACGTCGTTCAGGGGCAATGGCAGCACCAGCAACCTTTCCGCGATGAGCGGCACGCTGGCGGTGTCGGTTATCGGCACCTTGCCGGGCGGCAATCTCGTGGTCGCGGGCGACAAGATCATCGCGATGAGCGGCAATCAGGACCGTCTGCGATTCTCGGGCATCGTCAATCCGAAGGATATCGAGGCGGGGAATTATGTGGCGTCGAACAAGGTGGCCAATGCGCGTATCGAACAGGCGGGCGTGGGGATGCTCGCCGATTCGACGACGATGGGGTGGTTGCAACGGCTTTTTATGAGTGTGTTGACGTTTTGATGATGCGGGGCGGGGGCGATGCGCGTCACGCCAGCGTCCCTTAGCGGATTCAAGCGTGCTCAGTGCGACGTGTCCTGGTATGGTCCATCGTAGGAAATTGAGCCGAGCATCGGCGAAACGCCGATGGCATCTACCAGGCCTTCGCTTACGCCAGCCAACACGACGAGAGCCGTGGCAGACTGAAACAGAACGTTCGTGAAGAGTCCCGGATTGAACAGCCACGCCACAACCATGCCCTGCTTCAGTCCCGTTAAGAACAACGTGAAGCTTCCCGCGACAAGCACACCGCCGCCGAACTCTAAACTGAGGGTTAGCCCGGTGTAGTCCGTGCGTGTCAGCTCCTTGTTCCTGAGCCGAAAAATCGCACCGCCGCCTTCGAAGTCGCTGGTTGCGCCGGTCCCGGCAATGGTGCCGCCCTTCGAAATGAACCGAGGCAGTTTGATTTCGGGCAGACGAAACCGGGAAGGCAAGCGAGCCGCCAGGCCCAGACCCATTCCGCCGGTATGGTAGGTGAACTTGAATTTGCGTCCGGTCGGATCGCCACCTTGGAGGTACGCACAAACTCGAGGGTAGATGGCAGAAAAGAAAGCTGGATGCAGAACAAGGCTATGCCGCTGAAAACAACAGGCCAGTTAATGCGACGCCGTGTGCGGTCAGTCATCGATTCCCCTCGGATATCGACTTCCACCTGGCAGAAAGACCGAGTAATTCGCCCACAAGCAGACCCATCGCCGGCCACGCAAAGAACAGGCGAACGCCCCAGACGTCCCACAGGGTACTCACCTCTGCGACATAGGGCTGCCTTGGGTCGTAACGCATCTGAACCTTGTCGCCCACGCTGAGCGACGACTCGCTGCTCGCTGTCACCGAAATGTGCTGTCCATCCAGGGTCGTGAATTCGACTTGGGGATGCTTGCCGTCTGGCACCAGCTTTACCACTTCGCCCGGAACGACTTTTGAAGTTTTCAGGAAGTCGACAGTAGACGGGAGAGCAGGACGCTGAATGCAGAGAAGAAAAATTCCCAGAAGGGCTGCAAATAAACCGATACGACGCTTCACGGGCTTAATCATCGGCGCAAATCATGCTCAACGGTTGCTTTCGGGCCGGGAAGTCCAGCCACTCCCTTCGCATACTCGTGTTTGAACTCGCTGAATGAGAGTCCGACCTCCTCGTAGTGACCACCCGCGCAATCGTATGGCTTGATACTCATGACCATGACGTTCTCCAGCGTCAGGCTCAAAAACGGCTGGGGCGGGAGCAGTGTGCCGACCGCGCCCACAGCCTGGGGTTGCGCAGTCGGCTTGTAGGCGCGCAACAAAGCTTTGGCTGCCACCCTGTTCTGAATCAGGTAATTCAGCAATCCAGATGATGCAAGACCAACCTCGTGAACAAAAGTGAGGTGATCGACCGATGTCTTATTTTGAGGTGATTGGTCGCGCACGTTGCGAGACAGCAGCCAATCCCAGCTCACCACGTCAATCTCTCCTTCGTGACCAAACACGTTTGATTCCCCCGTGATGCCGTCAATTTTCAAATAGATGTTTGTCACCAAGCAACTCTCGCCAATTGTCCAAAGGCGTCGGAACGACTTTCATAGTTTCGATGAAAGCGAGTGTGATGGCTCAGTGACAACACAATTTGACGCGATGCATCCCGTAAATCAGCTTCGCAAAACAACTAGGAGTTTTCGACTGGACGAGTGACAAAGTGATCCGGTGTCCGGTTTTAAGCTAGTAATCCTATTTATTGCAGAGAGCCAAGATTAGCGGGGAAGCCATGGAAACACGGACCGTTTCTGTCCGCTTCTGGTTTCTACTAAGCGATGGCTTCCATTTTTTCAGCCGACCTCATCCACCTGCGCCGCAATCCGCCCCGCCGCAGTCGGATCCCCATGCGGTACAAAAATATACCCCTGCCCCCAAACCGTCTGCACATAACGCGGCTCCGACGGATCGACTTCAAGCAGCCGCCGCAGCCGCCAAATCGCCACATCGAGACTGCGATCGCGATGCGCTCCATTCCCACGCATCTTTTCGTTCAGCTCCGTGCGCGTGAGCACGATCATCGCGTTCTTGACGAGCGTTTTGAGCAGCGCGAACTCACCCGAGCGCAGCGTGATGCGCTCGCCGTCGCGGCGCAACTCGCGCGCGCCGAAGTCCATTTCGAAGGGGCCGAAACGATAAGACGGCCGAATCTCCGGCGCGCTGGCCGTGATCGGCGGAACGCTCTCGAAGCGCCTCAGAATCGAGCGGATGCGTGCGAGCAGCTCGCGCGGATCGAAGGGTTTGCCGAGGTAATCGTCCGCGCCGAGTTCCAGCCCGATGACGCGATCGAGCACGTCCGAGCGCGCGGTCAGGAGGATCACGGGGATATCGTCGCGGGCATTGCGCAATTCGCGCAGCGCGCTGATGCCGTCCTTGCCGGGCATCATCACGTCGAGCACGATCATTGAGGGACGCTCGGCCTGCACGCGGCGCTTGAGGTCCATACCGTCGCTGAGAACGGAGACATCGAAGCCGTGCTGCTGCAGATAGTCGCGAACGTGATCGCGCACGACGGGGTCGTCGTCGACCATCAGTACATGTGGTTTCATTCGCGGATTCTAAGCGCTAGGCCCATGCCGTCGCGACCGCCGCGAACTTTCCATTTCTTTCCGTTACGGCGTGTTTCAACGGCGATGCGCGGCCCGGTCTCCGGCGTGCGCGGGTCCACGGGAATTAGCACGCACGTGCTCCGCGCGTTCATCGCGTCCGGGATGGCTTCCGTAAACATCCGTAATGTCGCGCCACGCGCACGACGCGCGATTACGGATTAAGGCCGAATAAAATTTTGAGATGTCTACATCGGTTCTCATCGTCGACGACGACCCCGCGGTGCGCGACCTGCTGCGCCGCTTCTTCAATACGCAGGGCATCGACGTTTCCGTGCTGCACGACGGCGGCGGGCTGCGCCGGCGGCTGGAACTCGAACGTCCGTCCATCGTCGTGCTCGACATCATGATGCCGGACATCGATGGCCTGCGCGCGCTGCGCGATCTGCGCGCGGCGGGCGAGGACATTCCGGTGATCTTCGTGACCGGTTGCGATAGCGTGCCGCAAAAGATCGCCGGGCTGCAGTCGGGCGCGGACGACTACCTCGCCAAGCCGTTCGATCCGCGTGAACTGCTCGCGCGCATCGAGGCGGTGCTCAGACGCCGCGCAAGCGCGCCGAGCCGTCCCGAGCCCGCGCCGCGCGAACGCTTCGGGCGTTTCGAAGTGGATTTCGTGACGCGCTCGCTGTCGAGCGGCGGCGAACGCATCGCGCTGCGCGACAGCGAGTTCGCGTTGCTCAAGGTGTTCATCAAGCATCCGTACAAGGTGCTGTCGCGCGTGCTGATTCACGATCTCGTCCATCGCGACGATCTGCCTTTCCGCGATCGCGGCCTCGACGTGCCGATCTGGCGTCTGCGCCGCCTCATCGAAGACGATCCGTCGCATCCGCGTCATGTGCAGACCGTGCGCGGGCAGGGCTACGTTTTCGTTCCCGACACGGACGCTCCGGCTTTCGACTGGACCGGGGCGTAACCACGATGCGTTCCGGTTTCTGGCAGTCCGCGCGTAGGCCGCGCGGTTTCATCGACACGCTGTTCGGCCGCATGGCGATCGTGTCGATCTGCGTGCTGCTCGCGCTTCAGGGCGGATGGTTCGCGATTCTCCACGTGCAAGGGCCGCACAAGGAAGCCGATGGCTACGCGCGCGCGTTGCTCATCGTGCTCGAAGCGGCGCATAACGATGTCGCGCTCGGCGGGCGGCTCATGCGCGAGACGCGCGTGCATATCGTGCCGGTGTGGAACATGCCCGAGCCGCTCACGCTGCGCGATCCCGCGAAGACGCGCCATGCGCACCTCGCGCGCCAGCTCGCCGACCGCTTGCCGGAAGGCTCGCAGATCGCCATCGATATCGACGGCCACAACAAGTCGCGGCTCTGGGTGCGTTATCCGCAGAGCAACGTGTGGATCGTCGCGCCGATCGATCTGCCGCCGCCCGCGCCGTTCATCACGGAGGGCATCGTGCTGCTCGCGGGCGCGCTCGTGCTCTCGCTCATCGCGACATGGCAATTGCAGCGTCCGCTCGCACGCGTCGCGCAGGCGGCGCGTCGCTTCGGCGGCGGCGAGCGGCCGGTGCCCGTCGAGGAAAACGGTCCGCGCGAATTGCGCGAACTGATCGGCGCGTTCAATCAGATGATGAAGAAACTCACCGACGCCGACGACGATCGCGCCGTGATGCTCGCCGGCATCGCGCACGATCTGAAGGCGCCGCTCACGCGATTGTCGCTGCGCGCGAGCGTGCTTGCGAAGGACGAACGCGAGCGCGCCCATTTTCTGCGCGACATCGATTCGATGACGCGCATCGTGCAGCAGTTTCTCGAATTCGCGGGGCGCTCGTCTTCGGATAACACGAAGACCGGCGTCGATGCGTTCATCGCGGAGCAGTTCGCATCGCCCGAAGATGGCGACGAGCCCTTGTTCGCGCTGTCGCTCGAAGCGGGCGATACGTTCAGACTGCCGCGGACTTTCATCGATCGCCTGATGACCAATCTCGTCGACAACGCGCTCGAGCACGGCGAGCCGCCCGTGGAGATCCGCACGGCGCGTCAGGGCGATGACTGGCTGATCGAAGTGCGCGACCACGGACCCGGCATTCCCGATGAGCGCCTCGACGACGTGTTGCGGCCGTTCGTGCGGCTCGACCCCGCGCGCAGCGGCAACGGCCATTGCGGGCTCGGGCTCACCATCGTCGAACGTCTTGCGCGCGAAGAGCGCGGCCGCTGCGAAATCGGCAATGCCGAAGGCGGCGGGTTGATCGTGCGCATCGTCATTCCCTGCGAAGAAACATGAAGCCCGCTTCGTCCATGCGTTCGATGCCTTTGTCGCGTCGTGCTTTCATCAGAGGCGGCGCACGCGTGGCGCTGCTTTCGAGCACGTTCGGCGCGAGTGCGCTGCTGTCGGCATGCGGCGGCGCGGGCGACGATCAGAGCGTCACCGAAACGCCGAAGCTATCCACCGTCGAAAACTTCCGCGATGTTGCGGGGACGGGCGAAGGCTATCCGACCGTCGATGGCGCGCGCTTGCGGCGCGGCGTGTTCTATCGCTCGGGCGCGCTCACGCCCGACGATGCCGACGCGGCCGCGCTCGCGCGCTTGTCGCTGAGCGCGGTGCATGATCTTCGCGTGGTGGGCGAGGCGTCGCTTGCACCGGATCGCGTGCCGTCGGGCGCGGTGCGTGAGACGCATGAGATCGCGCCGATCGACGTCGCCGCCGCGGCACCGGCCGACGCCGCGGCCGCGAGCGCATGGATCGTCGAGCGCCAGCGGCAACTCGTCACGGACCCGGTCGCGCGTTTGCAGTTCGGCCTTCTGCTGACGCGACTCGCGCGCGTGTCGGGCCCGCAGGCGATTCACGGCACGGCGGGCAAGGATCGCACCGGCTGGGCGGCGGCGCTCCTGCTCTCCATCGCCGATGTGCCGCTCGACGTGATCATCCAGGACTATCTGCTGACGAACACCGTGGCGCAGACGCAGATCGATGCACGCATGACCGCGCACGCGACGCGGCTTGGAACCGATACGCAGACCGTCGCGCCGCTGTATCAGGCGCAAAGCGCGACGATCGAAGCGGCGTTCGACGAGATGCATCGCGAATACGGGACGTTGAGCCGCTATCTCGCGCAGGGCTTGTCGATGACGAGTGCGGATGTGGCGATGTTGCGGGCGAAGTTGATCGCGTAGACGACGCGTTCAGGCTTCCGCCGCACGTTCCCGATAAGCCGCGAATTTCGATGTCTTCCCGATCCCCGGATTGAAGCAATTGCACGGATCGAGTTGCTTGTAGAAGTCGGCAAGCTGCGGCTTCGCCTCGTACAGATGCCCCACGTTGTGCTCGGCGGGATACTCGGCGCCACGTTCATCGAGCAGTTCGAGCATCTCGTGTTCCAGCGCCATGCAGTCGTTGCCCTTGGCGACGATGTAGTCCTGATGGAACACGTGACACAGAAAGTGCCCGTAATACAGCTTCAAAACGATCGGACGCTCGATCTTTTCCGGCAGTCGCTCGAACCAGTCGCGGTCGTTGCGCCGTAACGCGATATCGAGCGCGACGATATCCTCGACCTCGCGATGATGCACCGCGCGATAGCGCACCGCCGCGCTCGCCGCCGCGAAGCGATGCAGAAAGGCTTTGCGGCCTTCTTCATCGGTGCATTCGAAAAACGCGCCGCCGCCGTTCGCGAAACGTTGCGCCAGAAACGCGCGTGCGTCCTCGATGCCCGCCGCCGGCACCTTCAGCATCAGATGATGCTCGTACTGTTCGCGATACCTCGTCAGACGCGCGGGCAGATGATCCGGCAAACGTTCGCTCAACCATTGCAGCACGCGATCGCTCAAGTGCTTCGGCATGAAGCCGAGGCGCTCGAACCACGCATCGCAACGCGTCTTCAGATTGAAGAACAAGGGCAATCGATCCGTGCCGAACTTGTCGACGATGACGAAGAGGTCCTTGCCGTATTGCTTCGCGACATCGAACGCATCGCGATGCAGATACTCGCCCGCGATCGGCAGATGCGTGAAGTTCGCGAGCGCGTGGCGTCGAATGTCGGTCAGCACGTTCGTGTCGTTCGTGCCGATATAGAACACCTTCGCGCCTCGCTCGGCGGCGAACGTGTCGAGACGCACCGCGAACGTCATCACCTTGCCCGCCGAGCCGGATGCTTCGAACAGACGCCGCGGATCGGCGTTGAAGCGCGCGGGCGTGGCAGCGTCGATATCGCGGACATGTGTCGCGTATTCGTGATCCGAGGCGGCCGCGCCTTCGCGAACATCGGCATCGGTGAACGTGCCGTTTTCGATGCGCGCGAGAATCTCGTCGGGCGTGCTGCCGAGTTCGATGCCCAGATGATTCACGAGGCGTAGCACGCCCGATGCATCGACGGCGGCGAACACCGCCATCTCCGTATAAGCCGGCCCGCGATGCACGAGCGAGCCGCCCGAGTTGTTGCTGATCCCGCCCAGCACCGATGCGCCGATGCACGACGAGCCGATCACCGAATGCGGCTCGCGTCCGAGCGGCTTAAGCGCGCGTTCGAGTTGATCGAGCGTCGTGCCGCCGATGCAGACCACCTGAGTTCCGCCCTTGAGCAGATGCACGCGTCTGATGCGCGTCGTGCTGACGATGACGATGTCGCGATCGTAGCTATCGCCATCGGGTGTCGAACCGCCCGTCAGACCCGTGTTCGACGCCTGCGTGATGATGATCGCGCGCGCGGCGATGCATGAGGCAAGCACGCGCCATTGCTCGACGAGCGTGCCGGGCCGCACGACCGCCAGCACGCGGCCGCTGCCGAAGCGATAGCCGGTGCGATAGCGGCGCGTTTCGCCGTCGCCGGTGAGCACGTTGTGCGTGCCGACGATATCGCCGAGCGATGCGAGCAGGCTCGTGCGCGACGCGCCGAACGAACGGGCGGAAGGGGCGGTGACGGACATGATGGCCTCACGCGCGGCGCGGTGCCGAAGACGAAGACTCCGCCGATGATCCCGCCGTCGCGCGCTGCGTGAGCGTCAGCACCGCGCCGACGACGAGCGCACCCGCGACCACGACGAGACCTGCATTCGTGCTATGCGTGACATCCTTCATCCAGCCGATGATCGACGGACTCACGAAACCGGCGAGGTTGCCGATCGAGTTGATCATCGCGATGCCGGCTGCCGCGGCGGTGCCGGTCAGCACGCTGCTCGGATAGGTCCAGAAGACCGGCATCATCGACAGCACGCCGGCCGTGCCGACCGACAGCGTGACCAGCGCGAGCGTGAGGTTGCCCGTGTGAAGCGTGCTTGCGTAGAAGCCCGCCGCAGCCGCGATACCCGCAAGCGCGAGATGCCAGCGGCGTTCGTTGCGCCGGTCGGAAGAGCGCGCGACGAGAATCATCGACACCATCGCGACCGCGTAGGGAATCGCGGTGAACAGGCCGACGTCGAGCGCGTCCTTCACGCCCGCCGTCTTGATGAGCGTCGGCAGATAGAAGCTCACGCCGTAGAGGCCCATCATGCAGCAGAAGTAGATCGCGGCGAGCCGCCACACACGGCTGTTCGACACGACGCTCTTCAGCGAATGATCCGCGCCGGCGGGTTCATCGCGTGCGATGTTGTCTTCGAGAAGCTGCTTCTCCTGCGCGTTGAGCCACGACGCGGCGCGGATGCCGTTCGGCAGCATGAACAAGGTCAGGATGCCGAGCACGAGCGACGGAACCGCTTCGAGCAGGAAAAGCCATTGCCAGTTCGACAGGCCGTGAACGCCGTTGAACGCCTGCATGATCCAGCCCGACAGCGGACCGCCGACCACGCCCGCGACCGGAATGCCGATCATGAAGAGCGCGTTCATGCGGCCGCGCCGCTTTCCCGGATACCAGTAGGTCAGATACAGCACGATGCCCGGAAAGAACCCGGCCTCGGCGACGCCGAGCAGAAAGCGCAGCGTGTAGAACATCGCGGGCGTCTTCACGAAGAGCGACGCCGCCGACACCAGCGCCCACGTCACCATGATGCGGCTGATCCACACGCGCGCGCCCACGCGATGCAGCAGGATGTTGCTCGGCACCTCGAACAGGAAATAGCCGATGAAGAAAATACCCGCGCCCAGCCCGTACACGGACTCGCTGAACTTCAGGTCGTTGAGCATCTGCAGCTTCGCGAATCCGACGTTGACGCGATCCAGATAGGCCGCGACGTAGCAGATGAAAAGGAAGGGCAGCAGACGCAAGGTCACTTTCGCATACGTCGCGTTTTCGAACTCGGTCGTGGCTGTCGGGCTGGTTGGGTTCATCGTGAGAGTCTCCTGAATCGTGCGGCTTCGTGCCGCTACTGGCTTTGCTGCAGCGCATTGTTCCGCGCCAGTAAGAGACTGTCGAGATGTCGAACCACTGGTCCTACCACTTCTTTTTCGCGTGCCAGATGTGCTTTTCCGCGTGAATCAATGGCGGCGAGGGCTCGCGGTCTTTCGCACGCTTGTGCGTGCACGCGCGGCGCGGGATCACGTCCAGCCCTTGAGCCGCAAGGTCGCGCGCACCAGGCGCTGCTCTTCGGCCTCGATTTCCCGCATGCAGGCGGTCGTCGTCGCGATATGCGCGCTCGCGGCCTTGCGCGCCTGCTCCGGCTGTTTGCCGAGCACGGCCTTGTAGAGACGGGCGTGCTGTTTATCGATGACGCGCTTTCGCGCCTCGCGATGGTAGAGGTTGTTGACCGATGCGAACACCGAACTGAGCAGCAGATCCGTGAGCGAACTCAGCGTGTGCACCAGCACGGGATTGTGCGACGCCTCGCAGATCGAGAGATGGAAGTTATAGTCGAGCCGCGCGCGGGCCGATTCGCCCACGTCGCTCTCGTTCGCGGCGAGCATCTCTTCGTATCGGCGGGTGATGAGCGCGAAATCGGCCTGCGTGCCGCGCAGCGCCGCCAGTCGCGCCGATTCGGCTTCGAGCATTTCGCGCACTTCGAAGATGTCGTACAGGGTGCGCGGCTGCGAACCGAGCAGATGCATCATCGGCGTGAGCGCGGGCTGCGTCGTCAGCGCGGCGACGAACGAGCCGCGTCCGTGCGAGGTTTCGATGATGCCGCGCGTGCGCAGCACCTTCAATCCTTCCCGCACCGCCGATCGCGACGCGCCCAGCTTCGCGGTCAGCCGTCGCTCGGAAGGCAGCGCCTGACCGGGTTTCAGCACGCCGTCGACGATCAGCGCTTCGATACGTCCGGCGACGACATCCGCGATCTGTAACGCCTCTTCCTGGTTGTCTTCGAGCATGCTGCGCCTCACTGGTCCGACCACTTGCAAAAGAATCTTCGTTCAGGGCGATGCTAGCATTCCTGAAGTCGGCGTGAGTGCTCGGCCATTCGAAGTAGTCGGACCAAAAAAAGACGGCTCGCCAGAAAACAAATGGCGAGCCGCAAGAGGGATCGGTCAACAACTACAGCGTGGGCAGATTAGCATTGCTTCGACGCGCGAAATCGCATCGGAAAGATGCCGTAAGGAAAGCGCGCATTACTGTGTGCGGGAGACCACCATCCGGTCCACCAGCGCATCCAGCTTCTGCCGCGCGCTCGCGAAACGGTCGATGTTCAGACCATTCGTGTCATACCGCGCGGTCACGAGAATCTGCCCATGCCGCACGAGCGTCAGATCGATCGCCGACAGATACGACACCGGCTCGCTCGTGAAAGCGCGCCGGTCCCAACTGGTCGTCGCGCCGTAGACGAGCATCGCCTCGCAACCGGGCGGCGACGTGCCGGGGTTGTAGACCACCGAATTCACGCCGCGCCGGCGCAACGCGACTTGCAGCACGGGTACGAAATCGCCCGTCGCCACGCTCTGATTCAATTCGATGCATACGGATTGCAGCGCAGCGGGCGGGCCCGTCACCGAAGTCGGCGAAGAATAGTTCGACGCAACCGTGAAGCCCGCCTGCACGAGCGAGCCCGCAGCATCGGCGGCGGTGATCAGCGTCCACGTGCAGCCGGAAAGCGCACCCGCGCCGACAGCAAGGAGTGCGCGAGAAAGGTGCGTTCTGAACATGCTCTCGCCGTCGTCCGCGATCGGAACTCAGCGGACGATGCGCAGCCGCATCGTGTTCGGCGTTTCTATCGTGGCGGTCATCGTGACGACGTGCTTGCCGGTCACGTTGCGCAGCGCGAAGTGCTGACGCGTGGCCGTGTTCACGTCGTGACGCACGTCGGGAAAGCAGGCGGCGATGTCCGCGCCGAGTTCCTGCAACGGGTCGCCCACGAAGCCGTCCGGGCCCCAATGCGCTCGCCAGCGGCAGTCATAGACATGCGCGCTGCCGCGGCATACGCCCTGGCCGGGCGAAGCGGTCGGCATCAGCGGGCGACCCTTGGCGAGCGTATCGAACGAGGGCGAATCGACGATGGTCTGTAGCGCGGAGCAGACGTCGGGGAGATCTTCGGCGGATGCGGAAAGCATCGGCGCCATGAGCGATACGGCGACGAGCGCGCGACGCATCGAGAGGAGACGGAAGTTGCCTGAAGGTTGAGCTTGCATGACTTGGCGTAGTGTCGAAGGAAGATGGGCGTGATGTCCTCGGCGGACATCACGCATCGAGATCTTCCCGCTATGCGCCGCGATTCGATATGCGGAGCAAAGCGCCAATCGTGCAGGTTATTTCAAGCTATTAATTCGGCGGCAACTTTTTCGTTTCTTGCCGCCGATCGACTTACATCGGGTGGCTCTGCACGAAGGCTTTGTACGCCCAGTACGCGGCCTTCTTCGTGATGCCGTCGCCTTCGAGAAGACCGTAGGCGCCTTCGCCGTCGTCATAGAGCTGGAAGGCCTGAATCGACTGGATGTTGTACTTCGACGCGACGCTCGCGAATTGCGCCATCATCAGATTGCCGGTCATGTATGTCGCAATCTGATCGTATGAACCGAAGTCCGGGCGCACGCCGAACTCGTTGATCCAGATCGGCTTGCCCATGTCGTGGAGCATCTGGAGCACGTCATGGCATCCCGTGCCGCCGCAGGCATGCGTGATGTCGCCTTCGTTCGAATACCAGTGCCACGACGTGACATCCCAGCTCACGGCCGGATGACCCCAGGTGCCATCCGGTTGCGAGCCGTCCGCGAGCATCTGGAAGAACGCGGTGTGCATCCATGTGCCGCCCAGCACGATCTTCGCCGAGCCGTCGACGGACTTCACGCCCGCGATCAGGCCGCGGATCGCGCCGCGCGCGAGCGTGTAGGACCAGTTGTTGTACTGATACCAGACGGTGCCATCGACATTGCCGATGAGCGCCTTCGCCTCCAGCTCGTTGCCGACCTCGTAGTACTTGTAGTGATAGCTGTTCGCGGTTTGCTGACCGAGTTTGAAGCCCGCGTTGTAGGCGTCGTCCTCGCTGTCGTAGTTGAGGTTCATGAGCATCACGGGATACACCGTCACGCCGCCTTCCTCCATCGTCTTCGCGACGCCGGCGACCATGTTCGCCGATGTCTGACTGTAGACGTCATTGCGATAGATCGTCGCGCCGAGATCCTGCAACTGCGAGAGCTGCGTCTGCACACTCGTGAAGTCGTATGCGCCGCCGTTGCTGTTATGGCCGTTCGCGCCGTAGAAGATCGAGCCGCTGCCGCTGGCGGCTTTCGCGGTGGACTTCGGCGATGCGGCGCTCTTGCCGGTCGAGGCGGTGTCGGCGGGGCTGTCGCTGCCGCCGCAAGCGGCGAGCATCACGCTTGCGACGACCGCCGCTGCGATGGATTGGGAAAAAAAGGGAAGGGCAGAACTGTTCATATCGATGAGATTGACCAACCGGAATGCGCACAGCGATCGCGTGCGTTGCGCATCGGAAGCGATTGGTAAGTATCGTTAGTAACCCGAACGACTGCCTGATGTGGTTTGCTGCATCGGGCGCAGACGGTGCGCCAGAACATTCAGGGGCAGTGCAGAGATCGGATAGCGGGACCGCCGCCAGATATCTGGCGCGCGCTCGAAGATGACAGGCTCGATTCGAGCGCTTGGCATCGGTAACATGTGCAACGACTGCATGTCGGGGACGTCAAAATTGCTGACGATGACGCGAAGTACTTTCTACGCGGGACATGCGCTGCCGGTATCAACTCAGCGAGGCAAGATTACTTTGTTCTGATGTGGAAGTAAACCGGACATCAGAAAAAACATCTTGCCTGTAGTGAGATTTCGAATAGTCCCTTCTACGTTTTATCTCTTTGAACGTAACCGTTTCTATGGGCGAAAGGGCATGCACCGAACGTGAAGTCGCTACGACTTCCGCAAAAACGCCACGAAGCTCCGCGTGACATCTGAATGACTTTCGGCGCGCGTCAATCGCAGGATCTGCGAAGGAAACGGATTGCGCGTGAGCGGCCTGAAGACGGCGCGTTGCGATTGCGTCTTCGCCAGCGCTTGCGGCACCAGCGCGACGCCCATGCCGAACTCGACCATCGTCACGACGGTCTGCCACAAGCGCGCTTCGTGACGAATCGTCGGACTGAAGCCCGCATCGACACACGTCGCGATGATCTGATCGTGATAGTGCGGAGAGACGGCGCGCGGAAAGAGAATGAACGGATCGCGCGATAACTGGCTCAACTCGATTCGTCTTCGTTTCGCGAGCCGGTGATCGACCGGCAGGCAACACAGAAACGCCTCCGAGGACCACAGATGGCTTTCGACCTCCGCCGGAAAATGTCCCCAGTGCGCGAAACCGAGATCGATATTCAATTGCTGCAACGCCCGCGCCTGTTCCGCCGTGTTCATCTCCTTCAACACGATTTCGACGGAAGGATGATCCGCTTCGAAGCGCTGCACGGCTTCGGGCAAGCCGCGATACAGCATCGAATTGACGAAGCCGATGCGCAGACGCCCCGCGAGTCCGTGCGCCGAACGCGTCGTCACTTGCGCTACTTCCTCGGCCTGCTGCAAGAGGCGCTGCGCCTCACCGAGCAATACGTGGCCCGCGTTGGTCAGCGCCACGGACTTGTTGCTGCGCTCCAGAAGCTTCACGCCGAGGTGTTCTTCGAAACGACGGATATCGAAGCTCAATGCCGGCTGCGAAATGAAAAGCCGGCGCGCTGCGCGCCCGAAATGCAGTTCCTCCGCGACCGCGACGAAATAGCGAAGCTGCTTCAGTTCCATCGGCTTTCTCCGGCGCTACGATAGACGGATCTTATCGTACGTGCCAGCAATTGTATTGGACGGTTATCGAAAGCGAACGTAGTCTGGTTTCAAGATTGGCGCAGCGCGGGTTGCGCCACACAAAAGCCAGGAGACAGTTCATGCAAGACATCCGTCCCGATGCGGGCACGTCCAACATTCCAGACAGCCGCGGCATCAACTTCTTCAACAAGGATCCGTCGTTCAGCGCGCTGCTGAAGAGTTATCTCGGCGAGACGGCGTATCGCGGCATCGAAGAACAACTCGTCGATCTCGGTCAGCGCGCATCCGATGAACTCGACGCATGGGCGACCAATGCCGATCATCATCCGCCGGAACTGCGTCAGCGCACGCGGCGGGGCGAAGCGTTGCAGCATATCGACAAGCATCCGGATTACGTCGCGCTCGAACGCGTCGCGTATGCCGAGCTCGGTCTCGCGGCGATGAGTCATCGTGAGAACGCGCCGCCGCCGCTCGTCAAATACGCGCTCACGTATCTTTTCGTGCAGGCGGAGTTCGGCCTGTGCTGTCCCGTCAGCATGACCGATTCGCTCACGCGCACGTTGCGCCGCTTCGGCACGAAGGCGTTGATCGAGCGCTATCTGCCGATGCTCGCATCGCAAGATTTCGACACGCTGTATCAAGGCGCGATGTTCATGACCGAACAGGCGGCGGGCTCGGATGTCGGACGCATCGCGACACGCGCGACACGCAGCGTCGATGCGCACGGCAATGAAGTGTGGAAGCTCACGGGCGACAAATGGTTCTGCTCGAACGCCGACGCCGATCTCGCGATGGTCCTCGCACGCCCCGACGACGCGCCCGACGGCATCAAGGGTCTCGCGCTCTTCCTTCTGCCGAAGACGCGAGAAGACGGCACGCGCAACGCGTATCGCATCGTGCGGCTGAAGGACAAGCTCGGCAGCCGTTCGATGGCGAGCGGCGAGATCGTGCTGGAAGGCGCGCACGCGTATCTCATCGGCGAGGTAGGGCGCGGCTTTCATCAAATGGCGGACATGATCAACATGTCGCGGCTGTCGAACGGCGTGCGCGCGGCGGGGCTCATGCGTCGCGCGTTGACCGAAGCGCTGCACGTCGCGCGAAATCGCGAGGCGTTCGGCCGCAAGCTCATCGACATGCCGCTGATGCAGCGCCAGTTGCTCAAGCTGATGCTTCCCGCTGAACAGGCGCGCTCGATGTTCATGCAGATCGCGACGCTGCTCGCGCGCGCGGATCGCGGTGATGCGCTCGCGGCGAAGTGCGTGCGCATTCTCACGCCGCTCATCAAGTTCCGCGCATGTCGCGATGCGCGCCGCGTGACGGGCGATGCGATGGAAGTGCGCGGTGGTGTCGGCTATATCGAGGAATGGGCCGATCCGCGTCTCGTGCGCGATGCGCATCTCGGCTCGATCTGGGAAGGCACGAGCAATATCGTCGCGCTCGATGTCGCGCGGGCCGCGCGTCGCGAGGGCGCGCTCGATACGCTCGCGCAATACGCCGGCGCGATGCTCGACGATTGCGCGTTGCCATCGGCGAGCACTGCGATGTTGCGCGATGTGTTCGCACGCGCATGCAAAGCACTCGACAGCGTCGCGGAATGCGGCCGCGACGAATCCGTGCGCGCGGCGGCGAGCGCGCTCTATCACGCGAGCACTGCCGTGCTCATGGCGACGGAAGCCGCACGCGTCGCGCCCGATCATCGCAGACTCGCGCTCGCGCATCTGATCGTGCGTCACAAGCTGATGCCGCGCGATCCGCTCGCGCCGCATGACGTGCGCGACGACGCGCCGCTCTTGCGCAAGCTCGTCGATGAAACGCCCGTCACCATCGACGAAGCCATGACGCTTCTGCCGCGACGCGAAGGAGACGCACGATGAGCACGGCACGTATTCATGGCGCGCTGCACGGCCTGCGCGTGATCGATCTGAGCCGCGTGCTCGGCGGCCCGTATTGCACGCAGGCGCTCGCGGATCACGGCGCCGAAGTCATCAAGCTGGAACCGCCGGGCGGCGATGAAACGCGCGGCTGGGGGCCGCCCTTCGTCGGCGAGACGGCGTCGTACTTCGTCGGCGTGAATCGCAACAAGCAGGGGATTTGCGTCGATCTGTCGTCCGAGGAAGGGCGCGCGGTGCTGTGGCGATTGCTCGAAGGCGCTGATGTGCTCGTCGAGAATTTCAAGCCGGGGACGCTCGCGCGCTGGGGCATGGATTACGAGCGCGATCTCTCGAAGCGCTTTCCGCGCCTCATTCATTGCGCGGTGTCGGGCTTCGGTCCCGATGGCCCGCTCGGCGGCCTGCCCGGATACGACGCCGCGATTCAGGCGATGGCGGGCCTCATGAGCGTGAACGGCGAACGCGATGGTCCGGCGTTGCGCGTCGGCCTTCCGGTCGTCGACATGGTGACGGGTCTCAACGCACTTGCCGGTATTCTGCTCGCGCTCGCGGAACGCGAAAAGAGCGGACGCGGGCAGTCCCTCGATATCGCGCTGTATGACTGCGCGGTGTCGCTGTTGCATCCGCATCTGCCGAACTACTTCGGTAATGGACGCACGCCGCAGCGCAGCGGCAACGCGCATCCGAACATCGCACCGTACGACAGCTATCGCACTGGCACCGCGCCGATCTTTCTCGCGGTGGGCAACGATCGTCAGTTCGCGAAGCTCTGCGCGCATCTCGACGCGCCCGCACTCGCCGACGATCCGCGTTTCGTCGATAACAAGAGCCGCTGCGCGCATCGCCGCGAGTTGAAGGAAGCGCTCGAAGCGTTGCTCGAAGCGCATGAATGCGAGCCGCTCGCGGCGGCGCTGATTCGCGGCGGCGTGCCATGCGGCCCGGTGCATACCGTCGATGCCGTCGCGGCGCATCCGCATACGCTGCATCGCGAGCTGATCGTGGAACTCGGTGCGTATCGCGGCACCGGCACGCCGATCAAGCTGTCGCGCACGCCCGCGACGTATCGCACGCCGCCTCCCGCGCTGGGCGGCGATACGCGCAAGGTGCTCGATACGCTCGGCATCGATGCCGCCACGCAGCAGCGCCTTTTCGAAGCGGGCGTACTGAAGGGCTAGACAACCGAACGGACGAACCGGCACGCAGACCGGTCATCAACAGGAGACGATTCATGCATAGCAATGCTCACGGCGGCCCGGCCCGCCAGCCCGGCCGCGCGGCGTTCGCCGCGTTCCTCGGCACGACGATCGAGTGGTACGACTTTTATATCTACGCGACCGCATCGGCGCTCGTGTTCGGCAAGCTGTTCTTTCCATCGGGCGATGCGTTCTACAGCACGCTCGCATCGTTCGGCACCTTCGCGGTGGGCTTCTTCGCGCGGCCATTCGGCGGACTCGTGTTCGGGCATCTCGGCGATCGCGTGGGGCGCAAGAAGGCGCTCGTCGCCACGCTCGCGATCATGGGCGTGGGTACGGTAGGGATCGGCTTCCTGCCGACCTATGCGACCGCCGGCGCGCTCGCGCCCGCGCTGCTCGTGTTGCTGCGGGTCGCGCAGGGCATCGCGATCGGCGGCGAGTGGGGCGGCGCGGTGCTGATGGCAGGCGAACATGCGCCGCAAGGCAAGCGGACGTTTCTCGCGTCGTTTGCGCAGCTCGGCAGCCCCGCAGGTCTGATTCTCGCGTTGCTCGCGTTTCGCACGGTCGGACATCTGCCGCGCGAGACGCTGCTCGACTGGGGCTGGCGCGTGCCGTTCATGGCGAGCGCGCTGTTGCTTGTCGTCGGCGTATTCATTCGCGCGCGCGTCGCGGAATCGCCGGAGTTCACCGCGTATAGCGAGCGGCAGAAGCCCGCGCGCTTGCCTGTCGTCGATGTCTTGCGCAACGCGTGGCCCACGGTTCTGCTGTGTCTCGGCGCGAATGTTATCGGCGTGGCGGGCGCGTGGTTCGTGAACACCTTCATGCTCAGCTTCACGACGGAAACGCTCGGGCTCGAACGTGCGCTGGTTCTCGATTGTCTCTTCGTCGTCGCGTTCATTCAGCTCTTCACGCAGCTTGCATCGGGATGGATCGCGCAGCGTGTCGGCGCGAACCGCTTTCTCGCATGGGCCGCAGGGCTCGCGATGCTGTCGCCTTATCCGATGTTCGTGCTCGTGTCGACGGGACGGCCTGTCGCGATCGTCGTCGGTATCGCGATCGCGGTGATGTGCATGTCGAGTTCGTATGCGGTGATGGCCGGACTCATGACCGACGCGTTCGATGTCGGCGTGCGGTATTCGGCCATCTCGCTCTCGTATCAGTCGTGCGCGGCGCTGGCGGGTGGATTGACGCCGCTCATCGGCACCGTGCTCGCGCATGCGTGGCCGGGGCAGTGGTGGCCGCTTGCGTTGTTCTATAGCTCGCTCGCGGCCGTATCGCTCGTGTGTCTGCTCGGATTGCAGCGGCGCAGAGTGCATACGCGCGCCGCCGCAACAATGGCGATGATGGAGTGATGGCGTAGCCGCTTACGGCGCCGCGACCCCCTGCGTCTTCGGGCTATACGACGTATAGAAACTCGCCCCTGCCCACGCGGGCGCAGGATCGTTATACGGCGGCGCACCCTGAGCCCAGTTCGCTCCGTCGTGCCAGTCGCCGTTGCCGTTGAACTTCGCCACGGCCGGATACGGATAGACCGGACGCGATGCCGTCACCGCGTTCGTCGTCGCATCGGTCTGATAGGTCATGACGGCATTCGGCGCGGTGCTCTGCTCGACCCAACCGGTGATCTGCGATACGAGATCGATGTTCGGAAAGCCTTCGCCGCCGCCGCAATGACCCACGCCCGGTACCAGATACAGGCGCGAGAATTCGTTCGCGCTCGCTTCGCCCATCGTGTCCTTCACGGCCTGGTAATAGCGGATCGTGAAGAGCGGCGAGATATGCTGATCGGCCCAGCCGTGCCACACAATCAGCTTGCCGCCCGCATTCTTGAACGCCGACAGATCCGGGCTCGTCGCATCGTTGAGCGCATGGTTGGTCTGCAGATAGTTCGGATAGAAGCTCGCGTCGGTATAGCCGAAGGTGTCGATGTTCGGCATCGAGGGTGATCCCGTGAAGATCAGGTTATACGCGCCGGTCACGATCATGTAGCTGAAGAGGCTCGTCACGGGCACGGGCGCATCCGTCGAGTTCGAAGTCGGCACCTCGACGCCGATCCAGTTCGCTTCCGAGCCGTACAACGGCGAGCCGCCCAGCATGAGCATGCCGGTGTTCGCATCGGTCGGGCCGCTGTAGATCTTCTTCGCCGTCGCGACTTCCGCAGCGCTTAGGCAGTTGCTCGTGCTCGACGCGCTGGCCGCGCATTGAATGGTCGCGGGATCGAAATGACACGTGCGCGGATCGGCGATGAGGCCATCGGCCACGCTCGCCTGACCGCCGCATGCGGCGACGACGGCCTTGTGCAGCACCTGAGCCTTGTCGGCGTAGAGCACGGCCTTGCCGGCGCTCGTGCCCGTCGTGCTGTTCGATTCGACGTTCCAGCCGTGATAGAGCGAGTTCTGGATCTGGAAGTGCGCAGCAGGCGCGCCGGCGACGATGCCGTTGTAGTCCGCCGGATAGCGTTGCGCGGCCATCAGCGCCTCGCGGCCGCCATCGGAGCAGCCGACGAAGTACGAGTACTTCTGTTCCTGTCCGTAGTACGCCTTGATCAGCTTCTTCGCGGCGAGTGTCGTGATGTGCTGGCCGCGATACGCGAAGTCGGCCTGCTTCTGCGGATCGGTCGTCCATGCGGAACTCTGTCCCGAGTGGCCCATGTCGGTAGCCGCCGTGACGAAGCCGCCTTGCTGAACGAGCGGACAGGTATAGCTGAAGCTGAACGAGCTTTGCTTGGTCGGATCGCTGAGATTGCCGCACAGGCCGCCGCAGCCCAACTCGGCGAAACGCTGCGTCCACGAGTCGACCGGCAACGCGACCTCGAACGTGTTCGACGGTGCGAGCGTGCCTTTCACCGTGCAGAAATTGACGGTCGCGCCGTTGACCGTCGCGGCCGTGACCGTGGCCGAACTGATGGTGCTGCCGCCGCCGCCGATATCGCTGAGATCGATCGATGCCAGCTTCGAACAATCGACGACAGGCTTCACGACGGCCAACGGTGTTTTCGTGGCGCTGTCGCTGCCCGTGCTGCTGCTACCGCCGCCGCATGCCGCGACGGTGGCGGCCACGATGCACGCGGCCAGCAATGTCAGTAATCGCCTGGGATCCAGAGCTCTCATGCTTATCTCCTTGACTTCCTTTTGAATGGCGCGCGTTCGCATCGCCCGCACGACGACGCGTGCAGGCGATCGGACGCTCGAAGCGAAACGATTCGTTCTGGTCAGAAGCGGTGGATAATGCCGACGCCCGCTGCGAACATGCTGCGCGATGCCGACGGTGCGCCCTGGAAGCCATCGCCGATCGTCGCGATCGCTGCGCCCTGGCGCGGGGTCGTCGCCGCG
>NZ_JARUXO010000002.1:628564-751065 GCF_031451275.1 Caballeronia sp. LZ029 | reverse complement strand
ATCGCATCGATACCATCGACTTGAAGGAACGCGGCGAAAGGAGCTAAATGTGTTACCCATGTCCTGACACACCTGTTACCCATGTCTCCGGTCCATACAGAAGGGCAAAGGCTCCTGCAGAACGTCGAGCCTGCGCTCGCGATGCTCACATCGGCTATCGCGGATGCGAAGAGCGCAAAGGAAGATATCGCCGGTCCGTTGCGCATCAGCGCGCCGAAAGCGCTCGGGCGCGCGTTGTGGCCGTCGGTGCTGGCGTTCGGGGCGCTCTATCCGGACGTCGAGCTCGATGTGCGTTTCGACGACCATTTCACCGATCTCGTCGAGGAACGCGCCGATGTCGGTTTGCGCGGCGGCTCGGCGCCCGCCGGCGGCGCCATTGCAAGGCGTCTCCTGCCGATCCAGCTCATCGTGTGCGCATCGCCCGCGTATATGAAACGACACGGCGCGCCGCGTACCGTCGACGATCTCGCGTCGCATCGGTGCACCGGCTATCGCCGCGCGAACACGGGCAAGCAGGCGCCGTGGGAATTCATGATCGGCGATGAGATCGTCTACCGCGAGATCGCGGCGGCGCTCTGCACGAACGATATCGATGCGGAAGCCGACGCCGTGCTCGCCGGTCTCGCGATCGGCCAGCTCGGGAGTTTCTCGGCGGTCACGCATATCCGCGAAGGACGGCTCGTGCCCTTGCTCACGCGGCATCTGACGCAGCGCGAATCGATCTTTATCTACTACCGGCATCGGACGGAGCAGCCGCTTCGAGTGCGAACGTTCATTGACTTCATGATCGAACGGCTCGCGGACAACGGCGATTTCTTCCTGTCATCCGCGGAATTGCGCGCGTTCGCGAAATGAATGGCCCGATTCCCTGCGATATGGCGAAGCCGCGACTAGAATGCATCGTGCCCTCGTGCCACCACAGTCAATGAAGCCAACCTGGAGCCAAGCGATGAAAACGATCAATGCGCTCAGACTTGCCGCCGTTGCATCAGCGATTGCCTTCTCCGTCAACGCATGGTCCCAGACCAGCGATGCGGCCTCGACACCGTCCGCAGCGCCATCGGCGAGCGCCGGAAGCTCGAAATCGGCGGCCCGCAAGGCCAACCATGCGCTCAGCAGGAAAGTGTCGCAGGCGATGCAGAAGGGTGGCGTCGATCTGAACGGCATCGATGTGATCGCGAAGAACGGCGCGATCACGCTCGCCGGGCACGCCGCCGACGCAGAGCAGATCGACAAGGCCGTGTCGATCGCGAAAGGCGTGAGCGGCGTCACGTCCGTGAAGAATGTTCTGACGATTCAGGAAGGCGGGCAGTAAGCTCCCGCTCGCGAGCACGTAATAACTTGCGTGCTCGCGCCCGTCATGAACTCGTTCGCTGACGTTCACGATCCGGAACGGCAGCGCCTGCCGTTTCGCGAATCGCTGCTCGCGATGCTCGGCATCGCCTTCGTCACGATGCTGGTCGCGCTCGACCAGACCATCGTCGGCACCGCGATGCCGCGCATCGTCGCGGAACTGAAGGGCTTCGATCTGTACGCGTGGGTCGCGACCTCGTACATGCTCGCATCCGTCATCACGATTCCGATTTTCGGGCGGCTCGGCGATCTGTATGGACGCAAGCCTTTTCTGCTCGCGGCCATCGTGCTGTTCACGCTGGCGTCCGTGCTATGCGGATTCGCGAACAGCATGTTGTTTCTCGTGATCGCGCGCGGCGTGCAGGGCATCGGCGGCGGCATCCTGCTCGGGACCGTATTCGCCGCCGTGGCCGATCTCTTTCCCGATCCGAAGCTGCGTCTGCGCTGGCTCGTGCTCGTCACTTCGACGTTCGGCGTGGCCAACGTGATCGGCCCGACGCTCGGCGGCATGCTCACGCAGATGCGCGGCTGGCGGCTCGTGTTCTTCGTCAACGTGCCTATCGGCATCGTCTCGCTGATGTTCGTGCTGTTGTTCGTGCCGAATCTGCATCGTCTGAAGGCGCGCGGACGAATTCAACTCGACTGGCTCGGCGCGCGTGTCGTCGCGGTTACGCTCGGCGCCTTGCAACTGCTGATCGAACTGTTGCCGAAGGAAGGCGTGAGCGGCATGACGATCGTGCTTGCGCTCGTCACACTGGTGCTCGGCGCGACGCTGTACTTCTGGGAGAAGCGCATGGGCTATCCCGTCGTGCCCGTCGATGTGCTCGTCGATCGCAAGCTCGCCGCGCTCTTCGCGATCTCCGTGCTCGGCGGCTTTGCGCTCTTCTCGATGGCCTTCTATATTCCGCTGCTGTTTCAGGGCGGCTACGGCATGTCGCCGCACGATTCGGGCATGCTGATCACGCCGCTCCTGCTCGGCACCAGCGTCGGCAGCATGCTCAACAATCGCATCGTTACCCGTATTCCGCGCGCCAACGTGCTCATGTATGCGGGCTTCGCGCTGTGCGTGGCAGGCTGTCTCGCGCTCGTGTCGCTCAACGGCCATGAGCCGCATGCCGTGTGGATGGCGTGCATGGGCGCGAGCGGACTCGGCCTCGGACTCGTCGCGACGAATCTCACTATCTGCTCGCAACAGATCGTCGCGCACGATCAGATCGGCGCGGTCACGGCATTGCTGCAATCGCTGCGCATTTTCGGTGGCATGCTCGGCACCGCGATCACGGGCGCACTGCTCGGGCACTTCTATGCGCGCAATGTGCATCGTCCGCTGGATGCGTATCAGGCGACGCAGTGGCTCAAATCGTTCGCGAGCCCTGATCTGCTGATCGATCGTGCGGAACAGTCGGCGCTGATCGAACGCCTCGTCGCCGCGGGCCAGTCGGGCGATGCGATGATGCACTCGGCGCGCATGGCGCTCGTCGAATCGATTCACGTCGGGCTGGTGGTGGCCGCGATGGCGGCGTTCGTCGGTTTGTGTCTCGCGTGGTTCGTGCCTGCGGTGCGCGTCGTGTATGGCGATGCGAAACAGCAAGGCGCTTGACGGTTTCGTCGCCGCGAGCGACGAAGGCTCAGCGCTTGCGCTTTTCGTCGCCGAGCGCCTTGACGATCAGCCTGGTCGGCGCGGTGGTGGCGAGCCGCGGGATTTCGGAAACGTGGACCCAGCGGCACCGCGATATCTCGTTGCTCGCGCGGGCCTTCGCGCTTTTCGGCACATCGCAGAAGAAGACGTGATGGTGCTTCTGCCGACCCCGATGGTGGAACAGAAATTTTGCCGACTTGCCCGCGAGACGTGTCTCCTCCTTGAGCTCGCGCAGCGCCGCGTCCGGCAGATGTTCGCCTCGCTTGAGCATGCCGCCGGGCAGCGCCCATTTGGTGCGACGTCGCGCAACCAGCAATATCCGGTTGCCCTTTCGACAGATGACCGTGGCTCGCTTCCTCAAACTGGCTCCGACTTTTTTCTGTTCGTGTGAATGTGCGGTGTGCGTCGTACAGGCGGGTCCTAGTGTACCCAATGACAGTTTCATTGTGGAGCGCTCGATGACGGCGGCATTTCCGAATTGCGTTTCAGCAAGACGTGTTCCGCTGGATCACGTTTCGATCGCAGGAATGTCACACTTGTCGAATCAAATGACCGTTCACTTCACGGAGCAGCATCATGGCGCGCAATGAATATGTTCTTTTCAAGGGCACGGTCACGCTCGGCGTTCCCTATCTCCAGAACTACAAGGGCGATCCGCATTACGTGATCGTCGGCGAAGATACGAATGGCAAGCCATTCAATATCGTCACCAATGTGAAATCGGACAGCTCGCTGACGGGCCCGGCGGGCTATCTCGTGCTGTATCTGTGGAATCAATATTTCGATCATCCGATGATCGCCGATCTCGCCAGGCTGCCTGCGGGCATCGCCACATCGAATTTCCCTAAGCTCGACTACGTGCACGACAAGCGTCTTCTCGATCTCGGCGCGATGCGTCCAATTCCGCTCGATACCAAAGACGAGCACAACGATATCAACGCGCTGCTCAACGAGATGCTGCAACTCGATATGTCGTCGAGCGGCATCGACTATGTCTACAAGACGCCCGCTTATAGCGACGATCGCCTCGGATGGAAGCCCGCGAAACAAGTCACTGTCTACGGCTTCGGCTTCCTGTTCGAACCGGGCAAAGACGGGCTGCACGAAACGCACATGAATCAGGGCAACCCGAAGCCGGGCAAGGGCAGCCATATCAAGGACCATTCGAACGAGAACGGCGTGTTTCAGGACGGCGCGGTGATGATCGAAGTGGATGGCAAGTTCCAGGCGCTCTTCGTCGCGTTCCAGACGCAGCTCGTGCCGACCGATAATCGCGGGCGGCCGATAGAGGGGCAGTCGCATCCGATTCTGGGTGGTACGACGTGATGCGCGCGATCATTTGAAACTCGGCCCATGCGCCAATCCGGTGCGCCCTGCAATGCATTGCAGAAAACCTTGCTTGTCCAAACGATTTTGACAGCCTAGAGTTGAGCTATTCGTGCACCGAGGAGGCGAGCCATGCCGCAATTCCTGACTCACTATTGGCAGGCGCTATCGGCGCCGGCCGGGCGCGTGCGTAAGCACTTCACGAAGGAATCGGCGGCGCAGGACGCGCACGCCATCAGCGAAACCACGCGCGCGGAACAGCTCGAACATATTTCCGCCTATGCACGCGCGGGCTATTTCAACATGGGCTATACCGTCGACGCGTTCCAGTTGCCCAGCGAATCCCCGCTGCACTGAAACGAAAGAGACAAGCTGCGCACGATGCGCAGCTTCATCATCGATGACTCAATGCTGTGCGAGTTCCACTTCGTGATACTCGTCCGCACGCACCGCACCGAACGCCAGAGCGAAGCTCGACGCCTGTTTCCCCACGGTGCGAAGCTGCTCGACGACCTTCGGATCCGAACAGGTATCGGCTGATTCGAAGCGCGTCTCCAGTGTATTGATCGTCGCACCGAAAGGCGTCGGCCAGCCGCGCAACGCGTGCACGATCGAGCGCAGCGACGTGAGCACCGTGCCCGCCGCCTGCCATCCATATGCCGTGACGATACTGCCGACCGCGCGTCCGTCGAGATAGGGGCGCTCATCGAGCCGCAATTCCTCCAGCGTATCGAGCGCATTTTTGACGAGGCCCGAGATGCCGCCGTGATAGCCGGGCGTCGCGATGATGAGCGCATCGGCCGCGCGCACGGCCTCGATGAGTTCATGTTGCTCGTCGGTGAGTTCGCGCGATTCCGGCGCATAGTGCGGCAGGCTATGCAGGAACGCGCCGCCGAAAAGCTGCACGCTCGCGCCGCTTTCCTGTGCGCCGCGCAATGCGAATGCGAGTGCCCGTTCGGTCGATGATTGAGGCCGCGTCGTGCCGCCGATGCCGACCACCCGTGGCCCGCGCGATGAAATGAATCGAGACAAGATCGATACTCCCTGAAAATAAGCTGTCTGATATCCCCAAGACATCATCCGCATACGTTAGGGGAGCGCGCCACATTCGCCAACGAAGCGAATCTGCTAAGCAATGCACGGTTCGCGCCTTTATCGGATCGTTGGAATCCAAATGACGCGAATCGCGCATAGCATCTTGCAAAGCGTTCGTTTGACGCGAGCACATGCGACCGTACCATCGGATGTTCCATTCCTTTCGGATTCCGACGAACGCCCATGAACGTCCCACGCTTTCCATCCGCCGCGCTCGGGCTCGGCCCGAGTACGACGCCTGATCGCACGCATGGCGCCGATGCACGCGCCGTCGATCCACGCGCGCTCATCGATCTGCCGACACGCGAAGTGCGCCGCCGCAGCGTGCTGCAATGGTCCGTGCTGCGCTCGCGGGCGTTGCGTGTCGGCGTGCCGCTCGCGATCATCGTGTTGTGGCAGCTCGCATCGTCGCTGCAACTCGTCGCGCCCGAAACCTTGCCGTCGCCCACGGTGATCATCGGAGCATTGAAGGAACTGATCGCCGATGGCGAATTGCAAAGCGCGATCGGCGTGTCGCTCGTGCGCGCGGCAACAGGGCTTGCGATCGGCGGCGGCATCGGCTTGCTGGCGGGTTTGTTTGCGGGGCTGTGGCGTGTGGGCGAGGAAATCGTCGATGCGCCATTGCAGATGCTGCGCACGATTCCGTTCATCGCGCTGATTCCGCTTTTTATCACGTGGTTCGGCATCGGCGAGGGCGCGAAGGTCGCGGTGATCCTCGCGGCCACCATTTTCCCGATGTATCTCAACACCTATGCAGGCGTGCGCGGCGTCGATCCGAAACTGCTCGAAGCGGCGACCGTGTTCGGCCTGTCGAGCCGGCAGATCGCGCTGCGCATCATCCTGCCGACGGCACTGCCTTCGATACTGGTCGGCGTGCGCTATTCGTCGGCGGTGGCGTTGCTCGCGCTCGTGGTCGCGGAGCAGATCAACGCGCAGAACGGCATCGGCTACATCCTCGTGAACGCGAACCAGAACCAGCGCGCGGACATCATCATCGCGGGCATTCTCGTGTATGCGGCGCTCGGCATCGTGACCGATCTCATCATGCGTGCGCTCGAACATCTCGCTCTTCCGTGGAGGCCGCGCTTTGAACTCGCCTGATAACGCATTCGCCAGGTCCGTGCGCGACGAACGCGAGACCGCGCTCGAACTCGATGGCGTGAGCCGCGTGTTCGCCGGTCGCGCGGTGCTGAAGGATGTATCGCTCAACGTGAGACGCGGCCAGTTCGTGTCGATGCTCGGCGCATCGGGCGCGGGCAAGACGACGCTCCTGCGCATTCTTGCAGGCCTCGATCAGGCCGACAGCGGCCGCGTGCGTGTCGCGGGTGCGCGCTCGGTCGTGTTTCAGGAACCGCGTCTCGTGCCGGCAAAGCGCGTGTGGGAGAACGTCGTGATCGGTCACGATCGCCTCAGCGCCGCGAAGCCTTCCGCACTGGCCGCACTCGATGAAGTGGGCCTCGCGACGCACGCCGATGGCTGGCCGAAGACGCTTTCCGGCGGCGAAGCGCAGCGCGTCGCACTGGCGCGCGCGCTCGTGCGAGAACCGAAGCTGCTCTTGCTCGATGAACCCTTCGCCGCGCTCGATGCGCTTACGCGCATCCGCATGTATGAACTCGTCGCGCGCTTGTGGCGCGCGCATACGCCGGCGGTCGTGCTGGTCACGCATGACATCGATGAGGCGATATTGCTGTCGGATCGTATCGTCGTGCTGTCGCAAGGCGAGATCAGCGCGGATGTGGTCGTCGATTTTCCGCGTCCGCGCTCGCGCAGCGACGAAGCATCCATTGCGCTCAGAACGCGGCTGCTCGCTGAACTCGGTGTCACGCAAGATTCGCCGCGCAAAGCGGCATGACGATTTCATTCACTCACTACACATTCATGCGCATCGGGAAACGTCTTACCGCTCTATTTGTCGCGAGTCTTTTCGGCGTGTCGGCGTCCGCGCTCGCCGACGAACCGCTCACGTTGACCATCGGCACGCAGGATGCCGCCTGGCCGCTGATCGTCGAGGCATCGCACGTGCTCGACGGCGCGCCGTACAAGGTGAAATGGGCCGTGCTCACGGGGCCTGCCGCGCAGCTTTCCGCGCTCTATTCGAAAGTGCTCGATGTGGGGCTGATGGGCGATACGTCGCTCATCATCGAGCAGGGCAACGCGCGCGCAGCCTGGACGCCGGAGACGGCTCCGTTGCAGATCATCGCGGGATGGCGCAATCCCGACAGCAGCTATCCGCCTATCGTGACGGTGGTGCGCAAGGAAGCCGACGTGAAGAACCTCGCCGACTTACGCGGCAAGACGTGGGGCTATAACTTTGGCGGCTTCAATTATTTGCAATACGTGCTGTCGTATAACAAGGCCGATCTGCGGCCGAAGGATTTTCAGGGCGTGAAGTTCGGCGATGGGAACGTGTCGGCGTCCGCGTTCAATGCGGGGCAGGTCGCGGTGTACTCGGGCGGCTATGGTCCTGTGAAGGAGACCGTCGACAAGGGCGATGCGCGTGTCGTCATCAAGAGCGACGAACTTGATATTCCGGCGTTGTCGGTGTTCACGGCGCGTACGGAAGTGTTGCGCGATCCGGTGAGGAGTCAGGCATTGGGCGATTTTCTCGGGCGCCTGAAGACTTCGTGGACATGGTGGTCGCAGAACGTGCCGGCGGTGGAGAAGATCTATCTGGAGAAGATGAAGCAGAGCCCGGCGCGGGCGAAGTTTTCTGCGGAGAATGGAAGATCGGTTTTTTATCCGCTCGATAAGCAGCTCGTCGCGAGAGAGCAGCGGATTGCGGATACGCTTTATCGGTCGGGGGATATCAAGAACAAGATCAAGGTCGATGTGGAGTTCAATCCGGTGTTCGATGCGCAGGCGGTGGCGGCGAAGTGATCGTAAAAAGGGCGCGCCGTGTGGCGCGCCCTTGTTCGTGCCTAAAAGCGCTGTGCGACGTAATCCGTGATCGAGTTGCCCGCTAATTCCGCAGTTGCGTTGCCTCCACGTACGAAGAACTTCGCTTGATTGCCATCCTTGACGAAAGCTGGCTTGGGGCCGCGCTCGCAACGGACCGACAGAACACTTTCGCCGTCCTGCTCTTCGAAGTGCGGGTGAACATACGGGAGAAAGATATCGCCTATGCGATCTTTGATGAGATTCACGAGATGCAGCCCCATCTTGTCCTCGCTGGGGAAGCCATCGACTGCCGTTCCGAGAACATCCCCATTGTCTGCGACTCCGATGAGCAACGTTCCGCCGTTGGCATTCAGAAACCCTGCAATGGTCTTGAGTATCGACAACTGAATCTTCTCGTCGACCTGCCCGGTATGAAGATTAGTGCGCAGTGTCGACTTGAACTCGACCGCTCCGGTTTCGCCGCCGGCGACGAGATCGGCAACCGAAGGCAAGGAGACAGGCTCCGATTTCGCAGTTCCGCAAAGCGATTCCCAGGCTTCACGCACGACCTGCGCCATCCTGAGCCGGCGACCGACGAGGAAATCGTTATAGGGCATTTGCCACCATAGCGGCGGAAGTGCATGAAGCTTGTAGGCGCGTGTACGCAGTTCGCCTGACATTGCCGCATCCAACGCGGGAACATAATCGGAAGGCGGCTTCTTGCCGATTTTGATGTTATCCGGCCACTCGACAGGTGCGAAATTCGCGATCTGATTGATCAGCTTGAGGTCTTTGACTCCTTCGTCTTCCAGATATCCACGGGGGAAGAGATGATGCTGTTCCAGCGAGGCCTTCGACCCTTTGACCGCGGGATCTATCATGGCGGCCAATTTCATGGGGCTGAATAGAACCGGTGCATCGAGCTTGATGAGTGCCGCTTGATAGGCGAAGAGTGAGGGACTGCGCGCGGCAGACGTCGCGAGCTGGCTCGGAAGCGTGATGTCCCAGTAATCATTGGTGAGAGTCGTGCGGCAAATTTCTCGTAGACGAGCGAGGAAGGCTTCACCGTCGGATAGATCCCGGACCATCGATAGATCTGCCTCGAAACGCGTCTCGGGCGAATTGGTATAGCGGCCAGTCATCGCCGCCATGAAGAAGAATTCGGCGATTGCCTGGCGGACCGCCGTGCGTTCGATGCCATAGTCGCGGATGCCGATCAGATACAAAACATAGCAATAGATGATTGCGGTCTCCGAGCTGATCATCTTTTGCCCGCGATACCCTGCTAGTTTGAGCGCGTCAAGGAAGTGATGCCAATTACCAAGATTCAAAACGGCCTTCTGCGCTTCCTTCATCAGCGCAAACTGACTATCGCGTTTCTCTGGATTGTCTTCGCCGGTTGCGGCGTCCCGGCCGCGCAGCGCACTGTAGACATTTTCGAGTCGAGCGCGCTTGAGCGCGACGCCTACGGTTGCACGAAGCATCTGATCCGGTGAAGGCTTGATGAAGTGATTGAACGGGGAAGACTGTCCATCGCTCGGCAGACTCGCATGCAGAGCGAAATTCTCCAGTTCCGCGCGGCCTTCATCCCAGAAGACCGACATCAGCGTCATGATGAAGTCGGCCTGATTCAGTGGCTTGCCCGTGCCATTGATTCGAACGAAGACTTCAGCGATCGTTTCTTCGTTTACCGATGACGCAAGTGTGAGGGCTACGAACTGATAGTTTGGAAGGTTTCGCAAATGATCGATGGCGTCCTCTATTTTCGCTTCCTCGTCCTCGGTGAGTTCGCGGATTTCGGAAAGCTGCTTGAGAAACGCCTTTCGAAATGCCCCCGATTTGAAATCTGGCGTCCAGAGAGCACAGATGTCGGGAATATAGTTGCGATCCTTTCGAATCGCTGCGTCCGTCACGTCGAAACGGCCGGAAAGCGGGTTGAACGCGATGTAGATTCTTTCCTTTTTGAAGTTGGCACGGAGCACTTCCGCGCCCTTGATTACCGCATAGAGCGAAGTAAGTCTCTGCTGACCGTCAACGATCGCCTGATCTGGCACTGCCTGTTTTTGTCCTGTGCCGATGTTCTTCAGGCTATCGGACGCGCCGGTTTCCCGAACAAGAGAAAGCCAGCGGGATAACCGCGGTATAGCGAATCGAGCAGATCTCGAACGTTGACATTCGGCCAGACGAACGGACGCTGCAACTCAGGCAGGCCGATTTTTCCCGTGTCGATATCTTCGATGAGCGACACAATCGGGATATTACTGGTGGTGAAAATTGTCATAATGTGAGCGATTGCCTCGGAATTTGTAATGGCTGTTTGAGGTCGGATCGAACACGCACGAGATCTCCATGTGCGTATCGACATCACCATCGCGACGGGTTCTGTTTGTTTTGAGCGAAGCGGAAACGAGACAAGGCATCGCCTGCTGATTCTCAGGCGCTTGTCTTCAGCCGATTTACTTCGCAGATGACTTACTCGTCGCTGGTTTTTACTGCGCCATTTTGGCGGAACGGACGGCTTTGGGCAATGATTGCCTGATGAGTTTTGTCAAGCCGTCCGCCCGATATTTCGAGGCTCGCGCAGCTTTCAGGCGGCGAACAAAAGAAGGGAGTGAGAAGATCGTCGCAAGGGAGCTTGCGCGATTGGCGTTGTTGACGCGAAAAGAAGTGATCCGTAGAAAATCGCTACGAACTCAAATTCGTGTACGGATGCGCATAACTAAACGGATCACAAAGCAACTCATTCAACGCAAACTGCCCCACCGCGTGATACTTCCACCGCACGCTATCATGCAGCGTATGCGTTCTCGCATTGCGCCAGTGCCGATCGAGGTTATGCTTTTCCAGCGTCGATTGCGTTCCCGCCAATTCGAAAAGCTTGCTCGACGCATCGAGCGCGAATTGCGTAGTGAGTATCTTGGCCTCAGCCGTCGCGACGATAGCCGCAGCCACATCGCGCCGCTCCGCTTCGCTACGCGCCGTATCGATAAGCGCCGCCGCACGCATCGTCAACGCCTGCGCCGCATGATATTCAACCGTCAGCGCGCCGATATCACGCAGCGAGAACGGATCATCGACCGCGCGGGTCACGGCGCTTCCACGCGCCGGATGCGATAACTCTTTCAGAAACCGCTTCGTATCGTCGAGCGCCGCGTGTCCGATTCCCAGATCGATCGCGGCATGAATCAATTGCGAGACCGCGTTGGCCGCATCGATATTCGCACGGCGGCCGCGCTTCACGATCTGCAGCTCGTCCAGTTCGACATTATCGAGCCGCACCTGACCGCTCGCCGTCGTGCGCTGCCCAAAGCCGGACCAGTCATCGATAACCTCGACGCCACGCGCATGCCGAGCGACGAATGCGGTGACAGTCAAGCCATCGTCATCACGCGCGGCCACCGGTATCCAGTGCGCGAAGAGCGCGCCCGTCGAGTAGACCTTGCGCCCCGACAGCACGAATCCGCTTCCGCTGCGGCGCACGCGCGTCTCATGCTCCGACGGCAGCTTGTCGCCCGGTTCCGCGGTCGCATTGCCGAAGCGCTCTCCCGCAAGCGCGCGCGAAAAGAAGAAGTCCTGCTGGTTCGGTGTGCCGTCATGCCTCAACCGTTCGAGCGTGGCGAAATGATTCTGCGGAATTTGTCCAAGCGACGAATCGGCCGCCGATATGATCTCGAACACATCGACGATCGTGCCAACCGAAACATCCGCGCCGCCGAACGCACGCGGCACGTTGATGCCCCACAGTCCCGACGCGCTGAACGTTTCGACCTCGTTCGAAGGCAGATGGCGCTCGCGATCACGGCGCGGCGCATCGATGGCGAATTCGCTCGCAAGACGGCGCGCGATTTCGCGTGCTTCATTGTCCGACCGGATAAGATCGATATGCATGTCACGCCGCCCGCGCCGCGCGCGCATATTGACTCTCGGGCCGTGGCAAGCCCAGATGCTCGCGCAAAGTCGTGCCTTCGTAGTCGCGCCGGAAGATGCCCTTCTTCTGCAACAACGGCACGACATGATCGACGAATGCCGCAAGTCCGGAAGGAAAGACGTCCGCGTTGAGATTGAAGCCATCCGCGCCGCGCTCGTTGAACCAGAGCGCGATATCGTCGGCGATCTGCTCCGGCGTGCCGACGATGATCCGGTGCGCGCCCGGATTGCGATCCAGCAGACCGCGCACCGTGAGGCTTTCGCTCTTCGCGAGCGCAACGGTCGAATCGATGAAGCCGCGCGAGAGATCCGGACGTTTCACCTTCGCGATGAGCTCATAAGGCAAAGGCGCATCGATATGAAGATCATCCGGCGCGAGGCCGAGCGCGCCCGCAAGACGCGCGACTTCACGATCGGTATCGAGCAGCGCATCGAGTTCGGCCTTGCGTTCGCGCGCTTCACGCTCCGTGCCGCCGATCACCGGATACAAGCCGGGCAACAGCAGGAAGTGATCGGGATTGCGTCCATGCACCCGCACGCGCTCCTTCATCTCGGCATAGAACGCCTGCGCCGTGGGCAAGGTCGTCTGCGCGGTGAACACGGCATCGGCGAAGCGCGCGGCAAGCGCACGGCCTCCTTCCGAGGAGCCCGCCTGCACGAGCACGGGCCGCCCTTGCGGACTGCGCGGCACGGTGAGCGGCCCGCGCACCGAGAAGTAAGTCCCGCGATGCTCGATCGCATGCACGCGGGATGGATCGGCATAGCGGCCCGTCTTTTGATCGGCGATGACGGCTTCGTCTTCCCAGCTATCCCACAGCTTCGTCACCACTTCGACGAACTCCTGCGCGCGCGCATAGCGCTCCTCGGTCGTGAGCGGCACGTCGTGGCTGAAGTTCGCGGCGGCGGCGGCATCGTAGGTCGTGACCGCATTGAAGGCGATGCGCCCGCCGCTCAGATGATCGACCGATGCAAAGCGCCGCGCGAGATTGAACGGATCGTTGAAGGTCGTCGATGCCGTGCCGATCAGGCCGATATGCTTCGTCGCGCCCGCGAGCGCGGTCAGCAGTACGGTCGGCTCCAGCGCCTGCGACGGTCCTTCGGCGTGATTGCGCAGCGCGAGCAGATCGGAGAGAAACACGGCATCGAGCTTGCCGCGCTCGGCGGTCGCGGCGATCTCCTTGAAGAAATTCAGATCGATGATCGAGCGTGGATTGTCGAGCGTGCGCCATCCTGCGGGATGACGTCCGACACCGGTGATGTTGGTGTTCAGATGCAGTTGTCGCGTGTGGCTCATGATGTCGTATGAAGAAGCGGTTGATGAGCGGAAGCCGGATTGCGCAAGCCCGCCTCGACGAGCAGCGGCAATACGGCATCGCCGAAATACGCGAGATCGGGTTCGAAGTCGAAGAAGGTGAGCTGCACGCCGTCGCATCCGGCATGCTTCAACGCAAGCAATTGCTCGACGATCTGTTCGGGCGAACCGATCAGATGCAGATTGCCGCCGAGAATGCGCTGCTCGCGTTTGTGCTTCGCCCACGCTTTCGCATCGCTGCGCGCGTGCAGGCCGACGAAGCCATCGAGCGCGCCTTCGTCGGCATGGGCGACGATCGCATCGTGATACGCGCGCGCCTCGCGCTCGGTCGGCCGGCACACGATGGTCGGATTGATCAGCGTGCGCACGCGCCGGTTCACGTGTTGCGCGGCTTCGCGAATCGTCGCGGTATGCGCGGGCAATGCGCCGATGGCATCGTTGAAATCCGCGCCCGCCGGGCTCGTGATGAAGATGAGATCCGAATGCCGCACGGCGTAATCGATGCCCGCCGCCGAGCCCGTCGCGTTCACCAGCACGGGCCGATGAAAGCGCGGACGCGGACTCACGAACGCATCGTTCAGTTGCCAGTGCTTCGTCCTGATGTGGAGGTTCGCGTCGCTGCGCCAGAGCGTGTCGAGCACGCCGACGAACTCCGCCGCGCGCACATAGCGCTCGTCGTGCTCGATCATCGGCTGGCCGAACATCGCCCATTCGTTTGCCATGTGCCCGGTCACGAGATTGATGCCCCAGCGCCCGTTCGAAATGTGATCGAGCGTCGCGCCGAACTTCGCGAGATGCAGCGGATGCCACGGACCATAGAGCGCATGCACCGTCGAGATGAGCAGGATGCGCTCGGTGATCGCGGCGAGCGCGCTCGTCGCGATGAACGCATCGAGCGATTGCTCGCGATACTTGAGCGTGCCGCCGTGCCCGTTCTTGCCGAGCCATTGCGCAAGACCGAACACGAGATCGAAGCCGAGCGCTTCGGCCTTTTGCGTTAGACGCGCGTTGTAATCGAAGCGCCAGTCGGTGCCGCGCGGCAGCGTCGAGATGGACCAGCCGCCGTTCTGGATCGGCAGGAAGAGGCCGAGCATCAAGGGCTGCTGAAATGCCGCGTGCAGCGGGCTTCCGGCGATGTCGGCGGGGCTCGTCGTGCCGTCGAACGCAGGCGTCACAGTACGCTCTCCTTCAGCGCGCTCAAACGCTCGTGGCTGCGCGCCGCGGTGGCGGTCTCGAAGTCGAGCACGTCGATCGATGCGATCGCGTCGCGCTCCAGTTGCGCGACGAGTTGCAGTTCCCATTCGAGGTATGCGTTCATCTGCCCGGCGACGCGGTCCGGTGCGGCGTGATACGGGCTGTACCAGGCGTCGTCGTCGCCGGTGAGGTTGTTGTCGTCGCCCGATTCGAGCGGCAGCCCGAGCGCGTTCCAGCGACGCGTGCCGCCGATCAGCGCGGCGATGTGCGGCTTCTCGCGCGCAAGCTCGGCGGCGACCAGAGCCGCGAGCACGCCATCGTCCGAAGTGAGCACGAGTTGCTTGTCGTTCGGGAAGTCGTCGAGATGCGCGAGCAGTTCGCTCGCCGCGACGAAGCGCGCGCCCGTCACGTGGCCGCGCCTGAACGCGAGACTATTGTCGATATCGATCGCTTGCGCCGTGCCTTCTTCGATCGACTTGCGCAGCTGATCCGCCTCGATCCAGCGCGTGCGCGCGCCATGCGGACGCACGGCGAGCGGCTCGGGACCGGCTTCGAAGGCATCGGCGCCGAGCGCTGCGCTTGCATCGTCGTCGAGTACGCGCACGTCGAGATAGCCGAGTTGCCTGAGCCACGACGCGGTCATGCGGGCGCGCACGCCATCGTCGTCGCGCAGCACCACGCGCGCGTGCAATGTGCCGATGTATTCGTCGGTCGCCTGCACGAGCTGGCCGCCCGGCGCAGAACGCCAGCCCGGCGGATGGCCCGCTTCGTATTCGAGCGGATCGCGCACGTCGAAGCGATACAGTGTGCGTTCGCCCTTTTCGCGCTCCAGCGTGGCGAGCGTCTCGCGATTGATGATCGGCACGTCGGCCTTGCGCGCGGCCGCGATTGCAAGCTCGCGCGCGGCGGCGAGCGTGGCGGCGTCGGGACGCGGCGCGGTGCGGATTTCGCCATGTTCGAGTTCGAGTCCCGCGAGCAGCCACGACATCGAGCCGCCCGTCAGCGCCGCGACCGGATTCGGCACGCCCGCGTTGATGAGCGATTGCGCGCCGAGAATGCTGCGCGTGCGGCCCGCGCAATTCACGACGATCAACGTCTCCGGCGAAGGCGCTGCCGCGAGCGCGCGATAGACGAGCTCCGCGCCCGCGCAGTCGATGCCGCCCGGAATGTTCATCGTGTTGAATTCGCCGAACGGACGCGAGTCGAGCACGACGAGATCGTCGCCCGCGTCCTGGCGCGCCTTCAGTGTTTCCGCGTCGATGTTCGGTGTATGGAGTTCGTGTTCGATCGCTTCGCCGAACGCCTTGCCGGGCACATTGGTGCCGCTGAAGACTTCATAGCCTGCGCTCGCCCAGCCATCGACGCCGCCTTCGAGTATCGACACATCCGTATAGCCCCAGCGCGCGAGCAGGGCGGCGGCGCGCGTCGTGTGCTCGCCATTCGTATCGACGAGGACGACGGGCGTGCCGCGACGTGGCACGAGCCGTTCGATCAAGAGCCCGAGCCGGCCGACCGGCGCGACCGACGAATAGAAAAGACGCCTTCTTGCCGACACGCCTTCCTCGCGCACGTCGAGCACGGCGAGTTCGGAACGTTGAGCGATGAGTGTGCGCAATTGCGCGGCAGAAACGAAGCGAGGCATGAGCGATGAATCCTTTATGCGTAGTCGGGAAGATGGCATCAGGCGTAGGGCGGCCCGCCGCCGTCGACATAAAGCCGCGTACCGGTGACGACGCGCGCGTCGTCGTCAGAGGAAAGACGCTCATCTTCGTCGCGCGCACAGTCGTTACAAACCGATCATTTCAGCGATGCTTTCGAACGATTCGATGCTTTGAATAGCTGCGTATGTGCGAAACGTGTTCATTTGCTTAGCAGCGTAAATTGGTTTGTGCCGAAGCACATCGCTCTTATGATTTTTCTTCGGCACATCCGGCGACGCATTGCGCACATGAGCAGGCACATCCACTTCAACGCGTTTCATATGAACGCGCCTGCGCATTCGTGGGCGGGCTTCTGGCGGCATCCGCGAGACCGCTCGACGGAGCACAATACGCTTGGCTACTGGGTCGATCTCGCGCAGACTGCCGAGCGCGGTCTCTTCGATGGCGTGTTTCTCGCCGATGTATTCGGCATCTACGATGTCTACGGCGGCAACACCGATGCGACGCACCATTCCGCCGCACAATCGCCATCGCACGATCCGATGCTGACCGTGCCCGCAATGGCGTACGCGACGAAACATCTCGGCTTCGGCGTGACGGCGAACCTCACTTATGAGCATCCGTATCAGTTCGCGCGGCGCTTTTCGACGCTCGATCATCTGACCGGCGGGCGCGCGGGATGGAACGTCGTCACCGGTTATCTGGAGAGCGCGGCGCGCGGCATGGGCCTCGATACGGCACGCGAGCACGACGAACGCTATGCGGCGGGCGAGGACTTTCTGGAAGCCGTGTACAAGCTATGGGAAGGAAGCTGGGCCGATGGCGCCGTCGTGCGAGACAGGCGCACGGGTCAGTACACCGATCCGTCGCGCATTCGCCGTGTGCGGCACGAGGGGCCGTATTACCGCGTCGATGGCTTCAATCTCGCCGATCCGTCGCCGCAGCGCACGCCGGTGCTGTATCAGGCGGGCGCGTCGGGACGTGGCAAGGCGTTCGCGGGCAAGCACGCCGAATGCGTGTTCCTCGAAGGACAGACGCCCGCAATCGTCGCGCAGGCCGCGCGCGATATCCGTCAACATGCGCTCGATGCCGGCCGCGCCGCCGACGACATCCTGCTGTATCTCGGCGCGACGGTGGTCGTCGCGCGCACGTCGAAGGAGGCGCGCGAACTGCACGCCGAATACGCTGAATATGTCGATGTGCTCGGGCAACTCACGCTCGTCTCGGGATGGACGGGCATCGACTTCGCGGCGCTCGGCATCGACGAGCCGATTCGCTATGTGAAGAGCAACGCGCTGCAATCGACGGTCGAGAATCTCACGAAACGCGCGGGCCGCCCGATCACGCCGCGCGACATGACGCGCTTCGATCAGATCGGCGGGCGCGGGCCGTTCATCGTCGGCGATCCGCGCGAGGTCGCGGATCAACTGATCGCGTGGGCCGATGAAACCGGCGTCGATGGTTTCAATCTGCGAAGGCTCGTGATGCCGGAAAGCCTGCAATCGGTCGTCGATCTCGTCGTGCCCGAGTTGCAAAATCGCGGACGTTATCGCACCGAATATGCCGAGGGCACGTTGCGCGAAAAGCTCTTCGCCGGGCGCGGGCCGCGTCTTCACGAAACGCATCCGGGCGCGCGTCATCGCGTTTTATGACTTGATTATTATTAGATTTCATTCATGACACATCGACCCGCTCCGACCGATATCGCCATTCATCCGCTGATCGCGGGACGATGGAGCCCGCGCGCTTATGCGGATCGCGCCGTCGCGCATGCGCAGGTGGTCGCGTTGCTGGAAGGGGCGCGCTGGGCGCCGTCGGCGTATAACGTGCAGCCCTGGCGCTTCATCGTGTTCGAGAAGGCGCAGGATGCCGATGCCTTCGCGCGCGCATTCGAATTGCTCGTGCCGTTCAATCGATCATGGAATGCGAATGCGCAAGTGTTGATCGCGGTGCTCGCGGACACGCTGAATGCGAAAGGCGAGATCAACGCGAGCGCGGCCTACGATGCGGGCGCCGCCGCGATGGCGCTCTTGCTTCAGGCGCACGCGCAGGGACTCGCCGCGCACGCGATGGGCGGATTCGATGCGAACGGCCTCAAACAAACGTTCGATATCCCGGAGCGCTTCACGGCGCTCTCGGTCATATCCATTGCGCATCATGGCGACGCCCGCGCGCTGCCTGCGTCGCTGGCCGAGCGTGAGCTTGCGCCGCGTGCGCGCCTGTCGCTCGAAGATATCGCGCAATTCGGCGCGTGGCGCGAAACGCGATGATCGAACTCACTTCGCGGCGCGCATCGAGAGACCGTTGAGCAGCCGCTGAAGATCGTCGATGTTGAAGGGCTTCGCGAGAATCGCAAAGCCCGTGCGGCGCGCTTCGTCGAGCTGATCGGCGTAGCCCGTCATCAGCGTGACGGGCTGCTTCGGGCGCGTCGTCTTGATCCATTCCGCGAGCTTGATGCCGTCGTAATTGCCGGGCATCTGGATGTCGGAGAGCACGAGATCGAACGCGTTTCCCGCTTCGAGCATCTGCTTCGCGACATCGCCGGATGCTGCGTGACGCGTCTGCCAGCCGAGCACGTCGAGCACGGCGCATAGTCCGGCCGCGACTTCCTCGTTGTCTTCCACGAGGAGCACGGTGGACGAAAGCGCAGCGTGTTCGATGGCTTCGACAGGCGGCGCGTCCGCGAGCGCTTCGGCTTCGCCGGTCCAGTGCGGCAAATAAATATCGATGGTCGTGCCGAAGCCCCACGCCGAGTTCGCGCGCGCGGTGCCGCCCGCCTGTTCGGCCATCGCCAGCACTTGCGCGAGGCCGAGCCCCGTGCCGGCGCCCGCGCCCTTGGTGGTGAAAAGCGGCTCGAAGGCCTGCCTCGCGACATCGGGCCGCATACCCATGCCGCTGTCCCTGCACGAGATCACGACATATTCGCCTGCGCCGAGGCCGTCCTGCGTTTCCGCGTAGCGCACGTTGCTGCATGCGATCTGAAAATCGCCGCCATTGGGCATCGCGTCTTTCGCATTCACGGCGATATTGATGAGCGCCGATGTCAGTTCGGTCGCATCGACGCGAACGGGCCACGTCGCATCCGGTACACGCGTGCCGAGCGTCACCTTGTCGCCCACGGACGCGCGCACGAGCGGCTCCGATTCCGCCATCCAGCGATCGAGCCGTATGACCTGCATCTGCAACGGCTGACGGCGCGCGACGCTCAGGAGACGCCGCGCGAGCGATTGCGCATTGGTCGATGCGCGCTCCACTGCGCTGACCTCTTTTTCTAGGTCATTGAAGCCCTTGCGCCGCGCCATCTCCATGTTGGCCGTGACGACCATCAGCAGGTTATTGAAGTCGTGCGCGACGTTCGCAACCAGCGTGCCGAGCGCGCCCATGCGCTGCAATCGCCTCGTCGCGGCGATTGCCGAGCGGCGCAGCGCAAGCTCGCCGCGCCAGTTATGCCACGCCGCTTCTTCGGCCTTGAGGCGGCGCAGAGAGAAGCCGATCAGCACCCACAGCGCGATGCACGGAATCAGCCCGATCGATGCAATCGATACATCGCGCCGCCACCATGCGAGCCGTATGTCGTGAATGGAAAAGCCCGCGGCGGCATAGACCGGATAATCGCCGACGCGCCGCCAGGCGGAGAGCTTTTCGTCGTTATCGAGCGGCGACACGTAACGCATGAGGCCCGCGGGCTTGCCTTGCGCGAACGCGTCGGCGAGCACGAGATGGCGATCGGGCGGATTGGGCACGGACGCCGGCGGATAACGCGCGAGCACGGCGCCGTCGTCGCGATGCAGCGCGAGCGTGAGAGCCGGATCGCGCGCGGCGAGTTCGCGATAGAAGCCGATCAGATAATCGCGCCGCACGGAGATCGAAATCTCGCCGAGAAAGCGCCCGTCGTTCGCGAAGCGCGCGCTCAGCGTATTGATGATGTCGGTGTTTTTCACGCGCCCGCGCTCGGGCATGGAGACGTGGAACGTCGCGTGCGTGTCGCGCGTCGCGATGAAATCGGCGCGATCAGCGATGGACACGTTCGGCGCCGGAAAAAATCGGCTGCTTAGGATGAGCCTGCCGTGACTGTCGAGCACGGACAGCGCGGCGATCTGCGCATGGCTCTGTGCGAGACGCGCGAGCTTGTCGTGCAGCTCGGGCTGGCTGCGCGCGATGAAGTCCTCGTCGCCGCTGCGGAGCATCTCTTCGATACGCGCAATCAGCTCGCGGTTGATGCTGAGCACCGTGTTCGCCTTTTCGTCGATGATGCGCACCAGCCGTTCGAGCGACTGGCCCGTTTCGCTGAGCGCGCGTTCATAGGTGTAGTAGCCGTACAGACAGAAAAACGCGAACGGGATGACGATGGACGCGATGAGCGCGGCGAAGAGCCGCCTGCGCGCGGCGCGAAAGTCGAGCGGAGGAAGGGAAGGCAACGGCTCTGCGGTGCCGAGTCCGGAGTGTTCTTCTGATTCGTTCATGACGCAGTGTAAGGCGTGCGCGGGCCTCGTCGGACGCGAGCGATACGCCGTTTCGATGGTAGCACGCACGTGCTTCATCGCCGCGCACGGTCGTGCCGTAGATGAGCTGTGGTATAAGCACCGCATGCGCGCGCCCGCTTGCGGCGCGCAACGAACGTGACAGGAGCATGCAGTGAGAAGGACCGCCGAAAACAAGCTGAAGGTGGTCGCAGTGCGGGTCGATCCACAATTCGAGCAACGGCTGCGACTCTTGGCGGAAGTGACGGGGCGCAAGCAATCGTTCTTCCTCCAGCAGATGATCGAGAACGGCATCAGCGCCATGGAAGAAACCTGGCTGCCGCCGGCCGTCCTCGAACAGGTGCGCAGCGGCGCGTTGCCGCCCTTGCAGGATCGGGTCGCGACCGCGGACCTGTTCGGCGATCAGGCCGATGAATAATCGATGACCGCGACGATCGCGTCCCGCTTCATCGCCGCCGACGCGCCATGTGGCAACGACGTACTCGCTCGCATCGTCTTCGGCGATACGAGCGGCGCGCCGTGCATCGAGAACGGCGTGCCCACGCTGCGCCTCAGGATGTGCGATGACGCGCGCGACGGCTTCGCCGAAATCTGGACGAGCGCCGGACCGATCCGCAGCGGCAGCTTCAACGATCTCGTCTTCGCGCACGACGACGAGTTCCTGTTTTGCGCGGGCTTCATCCCCGTTTCCGACCGCTACACCGAAGCCACGCGCGAGGCCTACGGCGATGCGTTCGCGCTCGTTGGCGAACTGGCGTTCCCGAAGATTTTCCGCATGTGGAACTTCATTCCGCACATCAACGGCGCGAATCAGGAAGGGCTCGAGGTGTATCGCGATTTCTGCCGTGGGCGCGCTGTCGCATTCGAGCAGGACTATGCTCACGCGTCGGGCATGCCGGCGGCGACGGGCATCGGTACATGGGGCGATGGCGTCGGCTTCCATTTTCTGGCGTGCCGCGAGAGTCCGATGCGGCATATCGAGAACTCGCGACAGACACCCGCTTACGAATATCCGCAGCGTTACGGTCCGAAATCGCCGAGCTTCGCGCGCGGCACGCAATTGGGCGACACGCTCTTCGTATCCGGCACGGCCAGCATTCTCGGACACGAGACCGTGCACGAAGGCGATCTCGACAAGCAGTGGAGCGTGGCGACCGGCAATATCGCGCACCTGATCGGCGCGGAGAATCTGCAAGCGCAGGGTTCGCGAGGCGGATATACGCTGCGCGAACTCGACCAGATCAAGGTGTACTACCGGCATGCGGCGGATCTGCCGCGCGTGATGAAGCTGGCGCAGGCCACGTTTCATCCGGACGCGAGCGTTCGCTATCTGAAGGTCGATATTTGCCGCAGCGATCTGCTCGTCGAGATCGAGGGCATCGCGTCACATCGGCATCGCTCAGACTGACGCGGATTGCCGCAGCGTCTTCACGAGCAGGCTGTGCAGACTATCGACGGCTTTGGAGCCGCGCGAATCGCGGCTGCGGTACACGGCGACTTCCATCGGTTCGAGCGGCCCGAGACCTTCTTCGCGGCCCAGAATCCGCAGATGTTCGGGCGCGCTGCATTGCGTCAGTGCCGCCACGGCCAGGCCGCTTTCCACTGCGGCGATCTGTCCGGCGAGACTCGAACTGTTATAGACCACCTTGTATCGGCGTCCTTGTTGCGCGAGCGAATGAATCGCACTGCGCCGCGCGAGGCTCGTGCTTTCGTAGACGGCGATCGGCAACGGATCGCGCCGCCATAACTCGAACTGCGCGGCGCCGACCCAGACCAACGGCTCATGAAAGAGCGACGTGCCACGCCGGCCGTGGTCGCGCGACACGAGCGCGATGTCGAGCTCGCCATTCGCGACACGCGGAATGAGCGACGTCGATTGTTCGCAGATCAGCTCGATTTCGACGCCGCTGTGGCGCGGCGCAAAGCGTTTGAGCACGGGCGTCAGATACTTTGCGGCGTAGTCGTCGGGCACGCCGAGCCGCACGCGGCCGGTGAGTTGCTCGCCCTGTAGCGCGATCTGAGCTTCGGCGTGCAGATCGAGGATGCGCCGCGCATAGCCGAGCAGCGTCTGTCCGTCGTGAGTCAGCGCGAGCGTGCGCGAGCCGCGCTCGACGAGCCGCAGCCCCAGCGCGCTTTCGAGTTTCTTCAACTGCATGCTCACCGCCGATTGCGAGCGGTGCACTTCACTGGCCGCGCTCGACAGCGACCCCGCGTCGACGACGGCGACGAAGCACTTGAGCCAGTCGGTTTGCAGATCGTGATGTTTCATCGGCTTAAAGTCGCTTTCGAAAATCGAATGGATGAAGTTCGAATTATGCGCTTTTCGTTCGATGCGTCGCGGCACACACTGCGGTCATGAACACCAACTCATCCTCTTTCGTTGCGCAGGGCGAGGCTCGACGCACGGCAGGCGCGTGGCCGTTTATCGCCGGCTGCGCGCTGCTCGGCACGATCGGCGTGTTTCTGCACGAGGCCAAAGCCGATCCGCTGACCGCGACGTGGTTTCGCTGCGCATTCGGCCTGTTGGGCATGAGCGCGTGGGTGATCGCTCGGCGGCAAACCCGCGCTCTGTTTCTCACGCGAGCCAACGGTCCGTGGGTGCTGGCGGCCAGCGTGCTGATGGTCCTGAGCTGGGCCTTGTTCTTCGGCGCGGTCGAGCGGATATCGGCGGGCGTCGCGATCGTGCTGTTCCATGTGCAGCCGATGTGGGTACTGTTATTCGCCGCGTTGTGGCTGAAAGAGGCGATCGGCGGGCAGCGCGTCGCTGCGGTTTCGCTTGCGATGTGCGGGCTCGTGCTGGCGACGGGCATCGTCGAGCACGCGGCGGGCGGCGCGCTTCAGCCGGGATACTGGCTGGGCGTTGCCGCGTGTCTGGCGGGCTCGCTGTGCATGGCGTGCGTGACCATCATCGCGAAACGTCTGCGCGACATGCCCGCCGGCATTCTCGCGTGGTGGCAGTGCGCTGTCGGCACGATGCTGCTGTGGCTCTGGCCGACGCAGCATGGCTGGCCCGCGTGGGGCATGTCGTGGGCGTGGCTGGCGGGCCTCGGGCTGATCCACACGGGCCTCGCGTACACGCTGATGTATATCGGCATGGCGCGGCTCGATACGGCGCGCATCGCGGTGTTTCAGTTCGTCTATCCGGCGGTGGCGATCGTCATCGACTGGCTGGTTTTCGACGAGCGTCTGAGCGGCGTGCAGATGGCGGGGATTGCGTTGATGTCGGTGGCGATATGGTTCGCGGAGCGGGGGCGGCATGGGTGACGGGGCACCATGCGAACGCTTCCTTCAAAGCCGCCCGCGTCCCGCCTTCCGCGACCGATCCAGCATGAACTCGATAAACGCCAGCGTCGCGCGCGTGTGATGCCGGTTCGGCATATACAGCATGTACATATGCGTGCCGAAGATGCTGAGCCGCCATTCATCCAACGCCGTGACGACCTCGCCGCGCCGCATGTCTTCCGCCACGACGTAATCCGGCACGATTCCGACACCCAGGCCCGCGAGAATCGCATCGCGCAGAAACAGAAAGTTCTCCGAGATCACGCTCGGCTCCAGCAGCACTTCGTGACGTTCGTCGTCGAGATAGGCGGCGACGCGCGTCTGCTTGCCGACCACCGACGCGGTGATCACCGGCACGACGCCCAGCTCTTCGAGCCGCGTCGGCATGCCGTGCGCCTCCGCATAACCGGACGATGCGCACGCGACGTAGCGCACCGGCCCCATGTCGCGCGCGACGAGACTCGGCGGCGGCTCCGGCATCACGCGCACGGCGATGTCGACTTCATCGCGCAGCAGATCCTCGACGCGATTCTCGAACATCACGTCGAGCACGATATCCGGATACTCGCGCTTGAACGCGATCAGCCATTCCGACATCACGAGTTGCCCGTAGCCGCTCGGCACCGATAGCCGCACGCGCCCCTGTAGCCGTTGCCCCAATGTCGACACCGATTCCTGCGCCGCGAGCAGCGCGTTCCGGATCGACCTGCCATGCTCGTAGAGTTCGAGGCCGAGTTCGGTCGCCTCGACGCGGCGCGTGGTCCGCCGCACGAGCTGCAGGCCGACGGACTTTTCAAGCTGATTCAGGTGATAGCTGACATTGGCGCGGCTCATTTTCAGGCGTCGCGCCGCTTCGCTGAGATTGCCCGCATCGAGGATTTCGACCAGCAGCGTGAGTTCGTTGACGTCCACGGTACGTCCGATTGTCAAATGCGATTTGACAGTCTGTCAACGGTCGCTGTAATTGTCAAGGAAGCTTGTCCCCGCGAGAATGCTTGCACATACTCAAACCGGAGTCGCCATCCATGACGCTTTCGAGCGCGCCCGAAACCGTAGCTGTCCAGCACGCATTGCGTGGCAGCGTCCTCGTCGTGACGATCGATCACGCGCCCGTCAACGCGCTCAATGCCGACGTGCGGCGCGGCCTCATCGATGCGATCGAAACCGCCGACGCGAACGCCGCCGTGCGCGCGGTGCTGATCGTGGGCGCGGGCCGCAACTTCATCGCCGGCGCGGATATCCGCGAGTTCGGCAAGCCCGCGGTGCCGCCCTCGCTGCCCGAGGTGTGCAATCGCATCGAGGCTTGCAGCAAGCCGGTCGTCGCGGCGATTCACGGCGCGGCGCTCGGCGGCGGGCTGGAGGTCGCGCTGGCGTCGCATTACCGGATCGCCGTCGAGGGCGCGAAGCTCGGTCTGCCCGAAGTGCAACTGGGCCTTTTGCCCGGCGCGGGCGGCACGCAGCGCTCGGCGCGTCTGATCGGCGCGCAGGCGGCGTTGTCGCTGATGCTGAGCGGCCGTCATGCCGGCGCGCAGGAAGCGTTGCGCCTCGGTCTCGTCGATCGCGTCGGCCAGAGCGATGACGTATTCGCCGAAGGCCTCGCCTACACGCACGAACTGATCGCGACGCACGCCGCGCCGCGCCGCACGAAGAACGCGCACGGTCTCGTGGACAAGGAAGCCAGCGCCGCCGCGATCGCCGCCGCGCGCGCCGACACGCAGAAGAAATCGCGGGGGTTGTTGTCGCCGCTGAAGATCGTCGACTGCGTGGAAGCGGCCTTGAATCTGCCGTTCGACGAAGGCCTGCGGTTCGAGCGCGAGCGATTCCTCGAATGCCGTGAAAGCCCGCAGCGCGCCGGGCTCGTGCATGCCTTTTTCGCCGAGCGCGAGGCGCAGAAGTCGCCCGAAACGCGCGATGCGAAACCGCGTGCGATTCGCGTAGTCGGCGTGATCGGCGGCGGGACGATGGGCGCGGGCATCGCGGTGGCGCTGCTGGACGCGGGTCTTGCGGTGACGATGATCGAACGCGACGGCGCATCGCTCGAACGCGGCCGCGCGCATGTCGAAAAGGTCTACGACGGCCTGATCGCGAAAGGCCGCATGACACGCGAAACGAAGGCGGGCGCGTTGCAGCGCTTCAAAGGCGACACGACCTACGATGCGACGAGGCCGTGCGCGACTTCGGTTTTCCGATGGGACCGTATCAGGTCATCGATCTCGCCGGCGGCGATATCGGCTGGGCCGCACGCAAGCGCCGCGCCGCGACGCGCGATCCGAATGCGCGCTACGTGCGCATCGGCGACGAGCTATGCGAGCGCGGCTGGTTCGGCCAGAAGACGGGACGCGGCTTCTATCGCTACGAAGACGGCGCGCGTACCGGCACGCCGGATGCGGAAGTCGAAGCGATCATCGACGCCGAGCGCGTGCGTGCGGGCGTCAAGCCGCGCACGTTCGACGACGAGCAGATCGTGCGCCGCTACATGGCCGCGATGATCAACGAAGGCGCGAATATCGTGCATGAAGGTATCGCGCAGCGTCCGCTCGATGTCGACGCCACGTTGATGCACGGCTTCGGCTTTCCGCGTTATCGCGGCGGCCCGATGCATTACGCCGATAGCGTCGGCCTCGATAACGTCCTCGCCGATATCCGCGAATTCGCGAAGGAAGATCCGCTCTTCTGGCGCGCGTCGCCATTGATCGTCGATCTGGTCGCGCGCGGCAAGAACTTCGCGAGCCTCAATCAGGCGGCCTGAGCCGTGGGCTTCGTCAAACTCATCATGGAACCGCAGTCATGGATCTGAAATTCACCGCAGACGAAGAGGCGTTTCGCACGGAAGTGCTGGACTTCCTGCTCACGTCCTTGCCGGAAGACATCGCGCAAAAAGTGCATACGGGCAAGCGCCTCACGCGTGACGACATGGCGCAATGGCACGGCATTCTCAACGCGAAGGGCTGGCTCGCGAATCACTGGCCGAAAGAATACGGCGGACCCGGCTGGACCGCGATACAGAAGTTCATCTTCGAGAACGAATGCGCGATTGCGGGCGCGCCGCGTATCGTGCCCTTCGGCGTGAACATGCTCGGGCCGGTGCTCATCAAGTACGGCAGCGAAGCGCAAAAGCGTCACTGGCTGCCGCGCATTCTCGATGGCTCCGACTGGTGGTGTCAGGGTTATTCGGAACCGGGCGCGGGCTCGGATCTGGCGTCGGTGCGCACGACAGCCGTGCGCACGATCGAGAACGGCGAGACGTATTACATCGTCAATGGACAGAAGACGTGGACCACGCTCGCGCACTACGCGAACATGATCTTCTGCCTCGTGCGCACGGCGCAGGATGTGCGCAAGCAGGAAGGCATCAGTTTCCTGTTGATCGACATGAACACGCCGGGCGTCGAAGTGCGTCCGATCATCACGCTCGATGGCGAGCACGAAGTCAATGAAGTGTTCTTCACCGATGTGCGCGTGCCTGCCGCCAATCTCGTCGGCGAGGAGAACAAGGGCTGGACCTATGCGAAGTATCTGCTGACGTACGAGCGCACGAACATCGCGGGCGTGGGCTTCTCGGTGGCGGCGCTGGGCCGGCTCAAGGCGGCGGCGAGCAAGCTGCAAGGCAATGGCCGCGCGCTCATCGACGATCCGTTATTCGCCGCGCGGCTCGCGCGTGTCGAGATCGATCTGGAGAACATGAAGACGACGAATCTGCGCGTGCTCGCGGCGGTTGCGGGCGGCGGCGTGCCGGGCGCGGAAAGCTCGATGCTCAAGATTCGCGGCACGGAAATTCGTCAGGAGATTTCGTCGCTGATGCGTCGCGCGATGGGTCCGTATGCGCAGCAATTCATCGAAGACGATTGCGACGATGAAGCGTCCAACGCGGCGGCGCAGTACTTCAACAATCGCAAGCTGTCGATCTTCGGCGGCTCCAACGAAATACAGAAGAACATCATCTCGAAGATGATGCTCGGGCTTTAAAGGAGTCGCACGATGAATTTCCAGCACACGGAAGACCGGCGGATGCTCGCGGATTCGCTGAACCGCTTCATCGCCGAGCAATATCGGTTCGATGCGCGAGACAGGATCGCGCGTTCCGAAGAAGGATATAGCCGCGATATGTGGCTGCGGTTTTGCGAGCTCGGCATCATCGGCGCCTTCTTCGATGAAGCGGCCGGCGGCTTCGGCGGCGATGGCTTCGATGTGAGCATCGTATTCGAGGCGCTTGGGCGAGGGCTCGTCGTCGAACCGTTTCTCGATGCGCTGATCGTCGGACGTGCGCTCGCATATGCCGGCAGCGATATGCAGCGCGAGATCATCGCCAAGATGATCGAAGGCGCGACGATCGCCGCGTTCGCGCACGACGAACCCGGCTCGCACTACGAACGTGCACGCGTGAGCACACGCGCCACGCGGCTCGGCGACGGCTGGGTGCTGAACGGCGCGAAGGGCGTCGTGCAGCAGGGCGAACATGCGGATGTGTTGCTCGTGTCGGCGCGCACATCGGGCGGCGATCATGACGAAGCGGGCATTTCGCTCTTCGTGGTGCCGCGCGATGCAGCGGGCGTCGATGTGCGCGGCTATCGCAAGATCGATGGCGGACGGGCCGCCGAGGTGTCGCTCGATAACGTCAGACTCGAAGCCGATGCCCTCGTCGGTACGGAAGGCGATGGCTACGCGGTGCTCACGCATGCGCTCGGCTATGGACTCGTCGCGCTCGTGTCGGAAGCGGTCGGCGCGATGGATGTCGCGAAGGAACACACGCTCGAATATCTGCGCACGCGTAAGCAGTTCGGCGTGCCCATCGGCGCGTTTCAGGCGCTGCAGCATCGCATGGCCGATGTTCTGCTCGAAATCGAGCAGGCGCGCTCGGCGGCGATCAATGCGGCGGCGGCGGTCGGTGAATCGGGCATTGCGCGTGAACGCGCCTTGTCGGCGGCGAAGTATTCGATCGGGCGCATCGGCGCGCGCGTCGCGGAAGAGTCCATTCAGATGCATGGCGGGATCGGTATGACGTGGGAGCTGCCGCTCGCTCATTACGCGAAGCGGCTCGTGATGATCGATCATCAACTGGGCGATGAAGATCATCATCTCGCTCGATGTATCGAACTTGGGCGCGCTTCGCTGGCTTGAGCGCGCGTCAGGCAAAAACGAACCGGGAGATGGATTTGAAGATACTTGTGCCTGTAAAGCGTGTGGTCGATTACAACGTGAAGGTCCGGGTGAAGTCGGATAACACGGGCGTCGATATCGCCAACGTGAAGATGTCGATGAATCCGTTCGATGAAATCGCTGTCGAAGAAGCGGTGCGGTTGAAGGAAGCGGGCGTTGCGACGGAAGTTATCGCGGTGTCGTGCGGCGTGACGCAGTGTCAGGAGACGTTGCGTACCGCGCTGGCCATCGGCGCGGATCGTGCTGTGCTGGTGGAAACGTCGGAGGACTTGCAGCCTTTGGCCGTCGCGAAGTTGTTGAAGGCGCTCGTCGATCAGGAGAAGCCTGATTTGATCATCCTCGGCAAGCAGGCTATCGACGACGATTCGAATCAGACCGGTCAGATGCTTGCGGCGCTCGCTGGCTTGCCGCAGGCGACGTTCGCATCGAAGGTCGTAGTCGCGGATGGCAAGGCGACTGTTTCGCGTGAAGTCGATGGCGGCGCGGAAACGCTTTCTTTGAAGCTTCCCGCTGTGGTCACCACCGACCTACGCCTGAACGAACCGCGCTATGTGACGCTGCCGAACATCATGAAGGCGAAGAAGAAGCCTTTGACGACGGTGAAGCCCGCCGATCTGGGCGTCGACGTTACGCCGCGTCTGAAGACATTGAAAGTTGTCGAGCCGCCGAAGCGCAGCGCGGGCATTACGGTGCCGGACGTGAAGACGCTGGTCGAGAAACTGAAGAACGAAGCGAAGGTAATCTGATGACGACTTTAGTTATTGCGGAACACGATAACGCGTCGATCAAGGCAGCGACGTTGAACACGATTGCGGCTGCGTTGAAGATCGGCGGCGATGTGCATGTGCTTATCGCAGGTTCGAACGCGCAGCGCGCGGCGGATGCGGCGGCGAAGATCGCGGGCGTCGCAAAGGTGCTGCTCGCCGATGCGCCTCAACTCGCCGACGGCCTCGCGGAGAATGTCGAAGGCACGGTGCTGAACATCGCGAAGGACTATTCGCATATCTTCGCGCCGGCAACGGCTTACGGTAAGAACATCGCGCCGCGTATCGCCGCGCATCTCGATGTCGCGCAAATCAGCGATATCACCGCCGTCGATAGCGCCGATACCTTCGAGCGTCCGATCTACGCGGGCAACGCCATTGCGACGGTGCAATCGAGCGATCCGATCAAGGTCATCACCGTTCGCGCGACGGGCTTCGATCCGGTTGCAGCAGACGGCGGCAGTGCTGCGGTTGAAAAGATCGAAGCCGCAGCCGACGCAGGCATCTCGCAGTTCGTGAGCCGTGAAGTGACGAAGCTGGATCGTCCGGAACTGACGAGTGCAAATATCATCGTGTCGGGCGGACGTGGGCTGGGCAGCGGCGAGAACTATACGAAGACGCTTGAACCGCTCGCGGACAAACTCAATGCGGCGCTGGGCGCATCGCGCGCGGCAGTCGATGCCGGCTACGTGCCGAACGATTATCAGGTCGGTCAAACCGGCAAGATCGTCGCGCCGCAACTGTATGTGGCTGTCGGCATCTCGGGCGCGATTCAGCATCTCGCGGGCATGAAGGATTCGAAGGTCATCGTCGCGATCAACAAAGACCCGGAAGCGCCGATCTTCAGCGTGGCCGATTACGGTCTCGTCGGCGATCTCTTCACGGTCGTACCGGAACTCGCGAACGAACTGGCCTGAGGCCACGACAACCATGCTGGCGATCATTGAAGACAAGGTGCGAAGCGACGCGGCCAAGCTCGCCGACAAGGAGGACGCCACGCTCTGGCGCTGGTTCTCCGAACTCTATGACGAAGGGCGAATCCGCTGGTGCCGTTCCGCGCAAGGATGGCTCGTCAGCGTGGATCACAAGCATCTCGCAACGGAACCGGACTTCGACACGGCGATCCGCGTTTCGCGCGAGCGGTATTACAGCGGCAGGCTCAAGCGAGCGGAGGGGCGTCGTTGAGACAGCGTTGGTTTGCATTGCGATGCGTCCAAAATCCCTTCCCCATACCCAAATCAGACAAATAGGAGAGAATAACGACCTGGCTCGCTGACCGAGGACCGTTCAGAGCAAAGAAAAACTCGCGATGCAGGATTCCGGGGACCCCCAAATAGTGGCAACCGAAAAAATCTACAACCCGAGTCTCAACGCGCAGCCGCCGCCGCGCGCGCGAACATCGACGCCGCACGTCATCGTGCTGTGCGGCACGCTCATCGCGCTCGTCATGATGGGGCTTTGCGCGCTGGTTCTGTATCAGGGCAGAGTCGATGCGCTCGATCGCGCACGCGACACGTCGCGCAATCTGGCGCTGCTCGCCGAGCGCGATATCGAGCGTAATTTCGAGTTGTACGAGCTGTCGCTGCAAGCGGTCGTCGAGGGCGTACAGCGCGACGATGTGATCAGCCTGCCGCCCCGCCTGCGCAACGACGTGCTGTTCGACCGGGCCGCGACCGCCCGCGATCTGGGCTCGATCCTCGTGCTCGACGAGACCGGCAAAATCGTCATCGATTCCGGCAGCCTGCCGCCCAGAGCAGGTAACTTTGCCGACCGCCGTTACTTCACGGTGCAGCGCGACAATCCCGACACCGGGCTTTATCTCAGCAGCCCTTACACATCGCGGCTGCGCGGCGGCGCGCCCAGCATCGCGCTCAGCCGCCGGCTGTCGCATCCCGACGGCTCGTTCGCGGGCGTCGCGATGCTCTCCATCAACCTCGAATACTTTCGCAATCTCTTCGCGGGGCTTTCGCTCGGACCGCACGGCGCCGTGTCGTTGATCAATCGCGACGGCGAGATGATCATGCGTCAACCCTTCGACCCGCTCGTGATCGGCCGCGACATCAGCAAGGCCGACACCTTCAGGCACTTCCGCGCGGCCGAGCAGGGCAGTTTCACGGAGACATCGTCGATCGACGGCCGGCGCCGCCTCTACTATTTCCGCAACTTTCCGAGCCTGCCGCTGATCATCATGGTGGCCGAAGGGGAAGAGGACATCTACGCGGCGTGGCGGCGGCGCGCGCTCATCATCGGTTCGACGATGGGCGTGCTCGCGGCCGGCTTCATCGCGTTGTCGTTCGTGCTCGCCGCGCAATTCAGACGGCGCATGCGCGCGGAATCGGAACTGCAATTGCTCGCGCGCACCGATGGACTGACCGGGTTGCACAATCGCCGCACGCTGGGCGAGATTCTCGATCAGGAATGGCGCAGGGCGTGTCGCACGCGCAGTCTCTTTTCCCTGCTGTTCGTCGATATCGATCGCTTCAAGGCGTTCAACGATGCCTACGGCCATCAGGCCGGCGACGACGCGCTCGCCGCCGTCGCGCGCTGCATCGGCGACAACATCCGGCGGCCCGGCGACACCGCGGCGCGCTATGGCGGCGAGGAATTCGTCGTCGTGCTGCCCGACACCCCCGCCGATGGCGCCGCGAAAATCGCGGAGAAGATTCGCGCGGCCATCAGCGATCTGTCGATCGAGCACGCGGGCAGCGAGTTCGGCCGCGTCACGGCGAGCATCGGCCTCGCGAGCTGGCGGCCCGAGCGCAATGACGACGTGAGCGCGCTCATCCGCGCCGCCGACGAGGCGCTCTACGACGCGAAGGCACGCGGCCGCAATCGGGTGATGCTGGCAAGCGCCGCCTGAAACGCCGCGGAAGACTGGACGAAAGTTCGTCGCGCGCACGGACGTTTTTATCGGGTGCGCCGTGTGCTAGGGTTGCCGTAGCTCTCGCCGCGCGATCAACCGTATTTCCTCCGATGACCCAAGTCCCCGATTCCGACGCACATCGTCTCTCCGCCGTGGCGCGCTATCGCGCGCTCTTCAACGCAATCGACGATGGCTTCTGCATCATCGAGTTCTTCGACGGCCCGCATGGACTGCTCAGCGACTATGTTCACGTCGAAGCGAACTCGGGATACGAGCGGCACACGGGCATTCCGGACGTAATGGGCAAAACCCTGCGCGAGATCGATCCGACCGAGGCCGACCACTGGATCGAACTCTACGGCACCGTGCTGCGCACCGGCGTCCCAACCCGATTCGAGCGCTACTTTCTGACAGCGGGACGGCACATCGAGGTGTCGGCGGCGCGCGTCGAACCGGCAAGCCTGCGGCAGGTATCGGTGCTGTTTCGCGATATCTCGGCGCGCAAGCATGCAGAGGAGGAACGCGATCGCGCGGACGCGTCGCTGCGCTCGCTCAATGAAACGCTCGAACAGCGGGTCGCGGAGCGCACGGCGGAGCTGATGCGCGCGGAAGAGCAACTGCGGCAGGCCCAGAAGATGGAAGCCGTCGGCCAGCTCACCGGCGGCCTCGCGCACGACTTCAACAATCTGCTGGCGGGCGTGTCGGGCTCGCTGCAGTTGCTGAGCATCCGGCTGAGCCAGGGACGCATCGCCGAAGTCGACAAGTACGTGGTCGCGGCACAAGGCGCGGTGCGGCGCGCGGCGGCGCTGACGCACCGGCTGCTCGCGTTTTCGCGGCGGCAAACGCTCGATCCGCGGCCCACGGATGTCAACGCGCTCGTGAACGGCATGACCGATCTGATTCAGCGCACGGCCGGGCCGGGCATCAGGGTCGAGGCTGTCGGCGCGGCGGGTCTGTGGCCCGCGCTGGTCGATTCGGGGCAGCTCGAAAACGCGCTCCTGAACCTGTGCCTCAATGCGAGAGACGCGATGCCCGACGGCGGGCGCATCACGATCGAAACCGCCAACAGATGGATCGACCGGCGCGCGGCCCAGACCCACGACATGCCCGAAGGCCAGTTCCTGTCGCTATGCGTGACGGATACCGGAACCGGCATGACCCCCGACGTGATCGCGAAGGCGTTCGATCCGTTCTTCACCACCAAGCCGATCGGCATGGGCACCGGCCTCGGTCTCTCGATGATCTACGGCTTCGCGAGACAATCGGGCGGTCAGGTGCGGATCTATTCGGAAGCCGGGCAGGGCACGACGGTGTGCATCTATCTGCCGCGTTTCTATGGCGGTGTCGATGGCGACGCCGCCGATCACGCCGCGTCGCCCATTTCGGGCGCGGAGGCGGGCGAAACGGTGCTGATCGTCGACGATGAACCGAGCGTGCGCATGCTGATCGTCGATGTCCTCGAAGAGGCCGGCTATCAGGTGATCGAAGCCGCCGACAGCGTGGCGGGCCTGAAGCTGTTGCAGTCGAATGTCAGGATCGATTTGCTCATCAGCGATGTCGGGCTTCCCGGCGGCATGAACGGCCGCCAGATGGCCGATGCCGCGCGGCAGACGCGTCCCGATCTGAAGGTGCTTTTCATCACCGGCTACGCGGAAAACTCGGTGATCGGCAACGGCCGTCTGGAGCCCGGCATGCAGGTGCTGACCAAGCCGTTCGCGATCGAAACGCTCGCCGCGCGCGTGCGCCAGCTCGTGGACGAATAGCGGCGCGCGCTCACTGCGCCTCGCCGCCCGCCATCGTCTCGATGATGCTTTCGAGCTGCGCGCTCATCGGCATGTCGAGGCTCGTGCCCGACGGCAGACGTTGCAGGAACCAGCGCTTGTACTGCCGCTCGATTTCGCCGTCCGCCGCGAGTTCCTGGAACGTGTCCCTCACCACTTGCGCGAGTTGCGGATCGTTCTTGCGATACATGATGCCGTACGGGTCATACGACAGATAATCGCCGACTACCTGATACGCGCCGCCCTTCGCCGCGTTCTCCGCGATGAGGCCGTACAGCAGCACGTCGTCGGTGGCGAATGCATCGGCCTGACCGTTCGCCACGCGCGCGAAGCCTTCCGCGTGGTCCGGCACGACCTGCAACTGAATGCCGAGGCCGAACTTTTTGTCGATGTCGCGCAGCGCCTTTTCGTTGGTGGTGCCTGCCGTCACCGCGACCTTCTTTCCCGCCAGATCGCGAAACGACCGGATCGGCGAGCCTTTTTTGACCATCACCTTGGTGCCGGCCACGAAGAAGATCGGCGAGAAGGCCACGCGCTTTTGGCGCTCGACGTTGCTCGTGGTCGAGCCGCATTCGAGATCGACGCGGCCATCGGCGACTGCATCGATACGATTCTCCGGCGTCACCGGCACCCACTGAATCTTCAGGGTCTTGTGGACCGCGTTGCCGACCGCCGCGACGAGCGCCTTGCACAGTTCGATGGAATAGCCGATCGGCTCCTTGCGCGCATTGAGATAGGAAAACGGCACCGACGATTCGCGATAGCCGAGCGCGATCGTGCCCGTGTCGCGCGCCTTCGCGAGCGTGCCCGACAAGGTTGCGGGCGCGTAGGCGTCGTTGTTCGGCGGCGGCGTCTGCACGTCGTCGGCCGCGCGCGCGACGAAGGCCACGGCGAGCAGGCTGGCCAGAGCCAGCGCCGCCCAGAAGCGCTGCGTCTTCATGGCTCGCCTCCTTCAGACCTGCGCCGGATGCGCCAGCGAGGCTTCCTGTTCGGCTTCGATGCGCGCCGCATTGGCTGCCGCGTCCCGTTCCGACAACAGCTCGCCTTCCCACTTGGCGACCACCGCGCTCGCGATGGAATTGCCGACCGCGTTCGTGGCGGAGCGGCCCATGTCGAGGAAGGTATCCACGCCGAGGATCAGCAGCAGCCCCGCCTCGGGAATGTTGAAGTGATTGAGCGTGGCCGCGATCACGACCAGCGACGCGCGCGGCACGCCGGCCATGCCCTTCGACGTCAGCATCAGGATCAGCAGCATCGTGATCTGCGTGCTGAGCGACAGATGGATGTTGTACGCCTGCGCGATGAAGAGCGTCGCGAAGGTGCAGTACATCATCGAGCCGTCGAGGTTGAACGAGTAGCCCATCGGCATCACGAAGCTGGAGATCTTGCGCTTTACGCCGAAGCGGTCGAGCGCGTCGAGGATCTTCGGATACGCGGCTTCGGAACTCGCGGTCGCGAACGAAAGCATGAACGCTTCCTTGATGAGCGACAGCAGCCTGAAGACGCGGCGCCGCAGAAACGCGAAGCCCGCGAGCACCAGGAGGCCCCACAGCAGAAACAGGCTGAGATAGAAATCCGCCATGAAGACGGCGAACTTCAGCAGGATGGTCAGCCCGTTGACCGCGACGGTGGCCGCCATCGCGGAGAGCACGGCGAGCGGCGCAAGCTTCATCACGTAGCCGGTGATCTTCAGCATCACGTGCGAGAGCTGATCGATCGCGGCGAGCAGGACCTTGCCTTTATCGCCGAGCGCGGCGAGCGCGACGCCGAAGAACATCGAGAAAACGACGATCTGCAGGATCTCGTTATTGGCCATCGCTTCGGCGAACGAGCGCGGCACCATGTGGCCGACGAAGTCCTTCAGCGTGAATTTCGAGGTCGCGAGATTCGCCGATGCGCCGATGTCGGGCAATGGCAAGCCCAGGTTGTCGCCGGGTCTGAGCAGATTCGACATCAGCAGGCCGAGCAGCAGGGAAACGAGGGACGCGGTGATGAACCAGCCCAGCGCCTTGGCGAACACACGCCCGACGGAGGCCGCATCGCCCATGTGCGCGATGCCTACGACCAGCGTGGAAAACACGAGCGGCCCGATCAGCATCTTGATGAGCCGCAGAAAGACGTCCGACACGAGCGCGATGTAGCCGGCGACTTCGGTGGCGGTCTTCTTGTCGGGGAAGCTCGTGTAGATCATGTAGCCGACCCCGATGCCGATGACCATCGCGACCAGGATCCAGACGGCGGCGGAATTCTTCTTCATGTCCAGGCCTCCATTGACTGCATATCGAACGATTGCATTTCAAATTTCGGGTGGAGCAGGCGATGCAAGGCGGGCGTGCGGTCCGCGTATGATCAGATGTTAGCGTGCTTCTCGATCCTTGCCGAGTGCGGCGCGTTTCCACGTTTTGCGGGCGTGGATGCGGACGGCGGCAGGTGCTTATCATAAGCCTTTCGGCGTGATTGGGGACGTGGCTTCGCGTTACGGGTGCTCCTCACCGCAGCGTCTACAATGTCTGCAACGGAAGCCGCGCCGCACGCATGGGCGCACGAACCATCATGGACAAGCCCGTGATACTCGCCGTGGACGACGACCCGATCGTGGCCGGCGCGGTCGCGCGCGATCTGCAGGTCGCCTATGGCGAGCACTATCAGATCGTGCGCATGAATTCGGGTCCGGCGGCATTGGAAGCGGCGCAGCATTTGCGGCTGCAGAATCGTTCCGTGGCGCTGTTCATCGCGGATCAGCGCATGCCGAAGATGAGCGGCATCGAGTTCCTCGAACAGGCCATCGAACTGTTTCCCGAAGCGAAGCGCGTGCTGCTGACCGCTTACGCCGACACCGATGCCGCCATCCGCGCGATCAACACGGTGCATCTCGATCAGTATCTGCTCAAGCCCTGGCATCCGCCCGAGCAGAATTTTTATCCCGCGCTCGACGATCTGCTCGCCGACTGGCACGCGTCCTCGCGCTCGGCGTTTCAGGGCATCAGGATTCTCGATCATCGCTGGTCGCCGCAAGGGCATCAGTTGCGCGACTTCATGGCGCGTAATCACATTCCGTTTCGCTGGTTCGACGTCGAACGGCACGCCGAGGCCGATCCGCTCCTGAACGCGCTCGCTCCCGGTCAGCGTCAGTTGCCCGTGGTCGTGTTCGAGGACGGCACCGTCACGAGCCGCCCGACGATCGCGCAGATCGCCGAGAAAGTCGGACTGCATACGCGCTCGACGACGCCGTTCTATGACCTCGTCATCGTCGGCGGCGGGCCGGCGGGACTGGCGGCGGCCGTGTACGGCGCATCGGAAGGGCTGCATGTCGCGATCATCGAATGCGATGCGCCCGGCGGGCAGGCGGGCACGAGCTCGCACATCGACAACTATCTCGGCTTTCCATCGGGCGTGAGCGGCGCGGACCTGTCGCGGCGCGCGCTCGCACAGGCGCGGCGCTTCGGCGCGGAGATGATCCTCACGCAGCACGCGGTAGGGCTGCGCATCGAGCCGCCGTACAAGTTCGTCCGGCTCTCCGATGGATCGGAAGTGAGCTGTCTCGCGCTGATGGTCGCGAGCGGCGTGTCATACCGCAAGCTCGAAGCACGCGGCGTGCAGGAACTCACCGGCGCCGGCGTGTATTACGGCGCGGCGCTGGTCGAAGCGGTCGCCTGCTCGAATCAGGATCTCTACATCGTGGGCGGCGCGAATTCGGCGGGTCAGGGCGCGATGTTCCTGTCGAAGTACGCGCGCTCGGTGACGATTCTCTGTCGCGGACCATCGCTGAGCGTGGGCATGTCGCATTATCTCGTCGAACAGATTCACGAGACCGAGACGATTCGCGTGCGGCCGCATACCGAAGTCGAGAGCGTGAGCGGCGACGGCCACCTCGCGGAGATCACGTTGCACGACGTGCAGACCGGGCGTTCGGAAACGGTCCCGGCGAGCGGCCTCTTCGTGTTCATCGGTGCGGCGCCGTGCACGGAATGGCTGCGCGGCGTCGTCGAACGCGACGAACACGGTTTTCTGCTGACGGGCCGCGCGCTCGTCAAAGGCGGCCGCGCGCCCGCCGGATGGCAGCCCGGCCGCGATCCGTTCCTGCTCGAAACGAGCGTGCCCGGCATCTTCGCGGCGGGCGACGTGCGCGCCGATTCCGTCAAGCGCGTCGCGGCCGCGGTGGGCGAAGGCTCGATCGCCGTGCACTTCATTCATCAATATCTCGCGAATCCATGAGCGATCCATCGATGCTCTTCGATATGCCGCTCTTCGCCGGGCTCTCCGCCGGGCGCAAGCAATGGCTGCTCGCGAATCTGAGCGAGCTTCATCTGAAGCGCGGCGAGATTCTGATGCGCGAAGGGCAGACGGTCACGCATCATTTCGTCCTGCTCGAAGGCGAGCTGCTGACGGAAAAGCGTGTCGCGGGCCGGCAGGTGATCGACGACACGCGTGCCGCGCCGGTTTCGATCGCGGAGGCGTCGCTGCTCGCGCAGATGCCGCTGCCACTGACCTTCACCGCAAGCACCGACTGCTATCTCGTCTCGCTGACAGAGAGCGTCGTGCGCACGCTGATGAACGAATGCGAGTCCTTCAGCAGCCAGATTTTCCGGTCGATGTACGGCCGCATCAGCGCCTACGACATGTTCATTCTCAGCGGCGAGAAGCTTGCCGCGCTCGGCCGGCTGTCGGCGGGGCTGGCGCACGAGCTGAACAATCCGGCGGCGGCCGTGGCGCGCGCGGCGGACGGCATGCGCGATGCGCTCGACAGCCTGCACCGGGCGACACGCGCGCTCGTCCTCAGCGCGCTGCCCGCCGGCATCATGGATACGCTCGATGAATGGGCGAGCCGCGCGCCGCCCGCCGTCGATGCCACGCCTCAGGGCGCATTGCGGCAAAGCGAAGCCGAAGACCATTTCGCGCAGTGGCTCTCGTCGCACGGACTGGAGAAGCCCTGGCTGATCGCGCCGCGGCTCGTGGCGGCCGGCTTCGCGCCGGACGAACTCGATGCCGTTGCGTCACGCGTGAGCCGCGAGCAATTCGGCGCGGCTATCGGCTGGCTCGCCGCGACGTTCGAAATGCGCTTTCTGTCCGAGCAGACCTGGCTCGGCGCGGGGCGCATCTCGGAAATCGTGAAGGCGATGAAGTCGTACTCCTACATGGATCAGGCGCCGTTGCAGGTGGTCGATATCCACAACGGGATCGAGGATACGTTGACCATCATGCAGCATCGTCTGAAGCATGGCGTCACCGTCACGCGCGACTACGATCGCGCGCTGCCGCCCGTGCCGGTGTACGGCAGCGAGCTGAATCAGGTGTGGACCAATCTGATCGACAACGCCGTCGATGCGATGGACGAAAGCGGCGAACTCACGATCCGCTCGCATCGGGAAGGCAACTGCGCGGTGATCGAAATCTCGGATACCGGACCCGGCATCGCGGAGGATGTCATGCCCCGGCTCTTCGAGCCGTTTTTCACGACCAAGCCTCCCGGAAAGGGCAACGGCCTTGGATTGCACATCGCGTACCGGACCGTGGTACATCGGCATGACGGCAGGCTCACCGTGGTCGCGAACGAAGGCGGGACCACGTTCCAGGTGCGGCTGCCGCTCGTGCATCGGCATGCCGCGCCCGGTTGACGGCGTCAGCCCGGCGTGCGTTCCGATACCGCTTCACGACGCGCGTTGTACGAAGGCGCGCTGGCATCGTCGGGCAATGTGGAGCCCTGCACCGCCGACATCAAGTTCTCGACGGACGGACCCATCGCGTCCGTGAACGTCTTCGGATGTACGCCGATCCCGAGCACCAGCACGGCCATCGCGCCGAACAGCGCGAGTTCGCGTTTGCCGAGATCGCGCAGGCCGGCCACACGCTCGTTCTTCACCGCACCGAAGATCACGCGCTTGACCATCCACAGCGTGTAGGCCGCGCTCAGGATCAGCGACGATGCCGCCGCCGCGCCGATCCAGAAGTTCAGCCGGATGGCGCCCATCAGCACCAGAAATTCGCCGACGAAACACGACGTGCCGGGCAGGCCGACATTGGCCATCGAGAACAGCATCGCGCAGACGGCGAAGCGGGGCATCGTGTTGGCGACGCCGCCGTAGGCATCGATCGAACCGTTTTTCGTGCGCTCGACGAGCACGCCCGTGCACAGCAGCATCGCGCCGGACACGATGCCGTACGACAGCATCTGCACGACCGCGCCTTCGGTGCCCATGCGGTCGAAGGTGAAGAGGCCGAGCGTCACGAGACCCATGTGCGCGACCGCTGAGTAGGCGAGCAGCTTGCGCATGTCCGTCTGTGCGAGCGCGACGAGGCTGCCGTAGATCACGGCGACGAGCGACAGCGCGATCATCGCCGGGGCGAAGAAGTGGGAGGCGTCGGGCACGATCGGCAATACATAGCGCAACATGCCGTAGCCGCCGATCTTGAGCATGCCGAGCAGCACCGCCGCGCCCGTCGGGCCTTCCGAGTTCACGTCGGGGAGCCACGTGTGAACCGGGAACATCGGCACCTTGACCGAGAAAGCCGCGAGGAAACAGACGAAGACGACGATCTGCGGCGTGAAGCCGAGCTTCAGATGACGCCATGCGTCGATATCGAAGGTATGCGCCTGCGTCCAGAGATAGATCAGCGCGGCCAGCATCGCGAGCGAGCCGAGCAGCGAGAAAAAGAAGAAGCGGATGGCCGCATACACGCGCCGCTCGCCGCCCCATGTGCCGATCAGCAGATACAGCGGAATCAGCGACGCCTCGAAGAACACGAAGAACAGCATGCCGTCGAGCGACGCGAACACGCCCTGCATGCAGCCCGAGAGCACGAGAAAGGCGCCGTAGTACTGCGCGACCTGCTTCGTGACCGACTGCCACGACGCGATGAAGATGATGAGCGTCGTCACCGCCGTGAGCACCGTGAACCACAGCGAAATGCCGTCGACGCCCAGATGGTACGAGATGCCGAACTGCGGCAGCCACTCGACGCGCTCGACGAACTGCATCGCGCTCGACGACGCATCGAAACGCGACAGCAGCGGCACGACCGGCAGCAGGCCGAGGATCGCGCCGAACAGCGCGGCGGCGCGCGAGAGCGTGGCCGACGCGCTGAAGGTCAGCACGAAGATGCCCGACACCACGGGAATCCAGATGAGAAAGCTGAGAACGGACGGCAGATGCATAAGCTTGGCTTGAATCAGGCGCAAAGCACGGCCAGCACGCGACGAACGTGCTCGCTGGAAACGCGCGGTGACAGTGGAATGTAAGGCAGGACGAGATGCGCGGAGGTTTGGATCCGGAAGCGCAACCCGAATACGCTGGGGCGTATTCCTAAGGGTTAACGAGCATAACCGAAAAGAAAAGATTTTGGGGAATTGCGGCGTATCAAATTCATTGCGTCGGATGGCGTTGACATTTTTACCGGTGACAGGTCGTGCGGCCGTCGCATCGAATAAATCATACGTTCGGTTCGGGGTTGCCCTGATTTGCCCGGAGCCGGCTGGCCCTTAGCCTAGAACGCAAGGAGACAAGCATGAAAAAAGCTTTCAGGGCCGTCGTGTTCGCGCTCGTCGCATATCTCGTCGCCGATCGCGCGATGCTCCACGCGCAGGGCCGCGATATCGGCGCGGCCTCGTGCGCCCAGAGCGCCGCGCAAGTCGAATTCGATGCGCTGGGCAAGGGTTTCAGTCATGCCGCCGCGAGCAGCCAGCGCGACGCTTTCAGATCGCAATGCCTCGTATCGGGCCACGCGCAGCCCGCCGAGGCAATGGCGATGCGCTAAGCATCCGCGTCGCTGCGTCAGTTCACCTTCACCGTCGGCCGCACGCGTTCGCGAAGCCATTGGCTCGCGGCGTACATCACCGCTCGCTTGACGCCCGTGAGGCCCATGATGTGCCGGCGATACAGATGCCGGTAGCACGAGGCCGCGAACCATCCGTCGATGAAAAGCGGCTGCCGCAGCAGTTCGCTCATCAGCGCGCCCGCCGCCCCCGCGCGTCCGAACGAAATGAGCGTGCCCTGATCGCGATATGAGAAGAGCGGCACGGCGCGATCGTCGAGACGGCGCGCGAGGGCATCGGCGAGATAGACGGCCTGCTGCCACGCGGCCTGCGCGCGCGGCGGCACGAGCGCTTCCCCTTTCGATGCGGCGCACGCGGCGCAGTCGCCCATCGCGTAGATGCCCGAACCCGGTTCGATCTGCAGCGTTCCATCGACGATGACCTGTCCGAGCCGGTTCAGCGGCAAACCGTCGAGCGTGCGCAACACGGGCGGCCCTTCCACGCCCGCGGCCCAGATCGTGATGTCGCTGGCGAGCGTTTCGCCATCCACGGTCGATACGGCATTCGCGTCCACCGCGCGCACCCGGCAGCCGAGCCGAACCTCGACGCCGAGTCCGGCGAGCACGTCCTGAGCGCGCGTCGAGATGCGCTCGGGCAGCGCGGGCAGCACGCGCGGCGCCCCTTCCAGCAGACGAATCCGGATATCGCTGGCCGGATCGAGCGACGCGAGGTGATAGTCGCGCAGCATTTCCGCCGATCCGCGCAGCGCGGCGGCCAGTTCGACGCCGGTCGCGCCACCGCCGATCACGGTTACGGAAACGGGCGTCGCGGCCGCGCCGGGCGTTGCTTGCCGTGCGTGACTCGAACGCAGCAGGCTCGACAGCAGACGCCGCCTGAACGTCTCCGCCTGCTCCACCGTCTCCAGCGTCAACGCGTGCTGTTCCGCGCCGGGAATCGAGAAGAAATTGGTCACGCTGCCGAGCGCGAGCACGAGCGTATCGAATGCGAGCGTTCTTTTCGGCAGGAGCGGACGTCCGTCGATATCGGTCGTCTCGTCGATGACGATCTCGCGGCGGCCACGATCGATGCTCGCGAGCGCGCCCTGCTCGAAGCGGAAGTGATTCCACTTCGCGTGCGCGGCGTAATCGATCTGATGGCTCGACGCATCGATCTGGCCTGAAGCGACTTCGTGCAGGAGCGGCTTCCAGAAGTGCGTCGGGAAACGGTCGATGAGGATCACTTCGGCGCGGCGGCGCTTGCCGACGCCATTGCCGAGACGCGTCGCGAGCTCGAGCCCTGCGGCGCCGCCGCCCACGATAACGATGCGATGGGGCGAATCGACCTGGTGTTGCGCATAAGGATTCAACATCATGGATCTCCCGGAGTGCTGTTGGATGCTTGACGACCTCGTTGGAAAAAATATAAGGTCGCGAAAAAATTTGCGCTATTTAGTATTTATCACCGACCCATAAGTTTTTACTAATGTTAAAGACGACGACCTTCCGGCAATTGCGCACGCTGCAGACCGTTGCGCGCGTGGGCAGCATCTCGGGCGCCGCCGACGAGCTGCATCTCACGCAGCCCGCGGTATCGCTGCAAATTTCGCTGCTGGGCGAGGCGGCGGGCACGCCGCTTTTGCGCAGAGTGGGGCGTGAAGTGCAACTCACGGCCGCGGGCGAGGTGATGGCGCGTTATGCGAACGAGATTCTGAGTCTGTGGAACGAGGCGGGCGAGGAAGTGGCGGCGCTGCGCGGCGAGCTGGGCGGCACGTTGCGCATCGGCGCGATCACGACGGCGGAGTATCTCGTGCCGCCGTTGCTCGTGCGCTTCACGAAAGAACGGCCCGGCGTGAAGCTGCAGTTCCGCATCGGTAATCGCGATGACATCGTGCGCATGCTCGCGACGAATGAAATCGATCTCGCGATCATGGGACGGCAGCCGCGCGAATTGCGCACGAACGCGGCGGCATTCGCGAAGCATCCGATGGCGTTCGTCGCCGCGCCGTCGCATCCGCTCATGCATGCGAAGCGCCTGAGCCTGCCCGATCTCGAATCGGCGAATCTGCTCGTGAGGGAGCGTGGCTCGGGCACGCGCGTCGCGATCGAGGGGCTTTTCAAGGAGGCGGGGTTGAAGCTGCATGCGGCGTCGGAGCTATCGAGCAACGAAGCGATCAAGCAGCTCGTCGAAGCGGGATTGGGCGTCGCGTTTCTTTCGCTGCACGCGTGCGCGCTGGAGATGCAGGCGGGCTTGCTCGCGACGCTTCCCGTGCCATCGACGCCGATCGAGCGGGCGTGGCATGTGGTGCATATGTCGGAGCGGCGTCTGCCTCAGGTCGCCAATGCGTTCAGGGAATTTTTGATGCAGTCGGGAGCGGCGGTGGCGGGGTTGACTGCGCCGCCGGAGATGCATAAGGCGCGTTCGGGGCGGGGGGAGAGGAAGAAGATGGAAGTTGGGGATGGGAGTGGTGCGCGTCGGAAGGTGTGATTGGCATCGAAGATCGAAGCGCGCGCTCGATTCGACACGCAGACGACCTGCGCGACGGCGGCCGCTGAAATCGAGGCTCTTCCTACCGATACTCGTCAATCTCGACGGTTCCGCCCAGCGACTCCATCATGGTGCGGATATCGTCGGGCACATCGGGCACGCGGTCCCCTGCCTCGTTCACCCAATAGCAGAAAAAGCGCACCTTTGCTCCGGCGCTTTCGATATGCGCTTTCAGATCAGATCGCGGCAGTTTCAGAACCCGGACCAGATAACGCAGATGGGGCGCCAACTGATCGCTTCGAACGGCCTTTTCGCTGTCAATGCCCCACACCCCGGTTCGCCGTGCGAACGTGCGGCCTTGTCCTGTCCGGTCCTTGAGCGGCTCTCCCTTTGTTACTGCCACATCTGGCTGTATGCCGAAGTACTGTGTCCACCAATCCGGCGTGACGCGATCGCCTGTAATCGTGAAACTCGCAGACGCAAGCGCGTGATTAGTCATAGTCGCCCCGGTTAATTGCCATAGTCGTGGAAGTTGTCGATGTATTCGCCATCGAGCGACACGTCGCCGTTCGTTTCGAATTCAAGGTCGTCCTTTGGCCCGACGCCGTTGATCCTCTTGAATCTGTGAATCATTTCGCGGAAAGTAGAGCTGTCATAGCCCAGCATTTTCGCCGCGTATCGCTCGTTCGTTGTCCCAGCCAGTTCTTCTGAATCACCATCCGGTATATCGGGCTGATAGTCGAACGGCTGCGCTTCATCAAGCAAAGAGCCGCCCTGGTCGGAGTCACCGAAGCTCTTCAGTATCGCGCCGCTACCGCCGTCGGGTAGCAAGTCGCCGGGCTTTGCGAGCCAAGCCGCCATGCAATCGTCAGCGAAGAGTCGTGGTTGAACCGGGCGGTCATAGTATGAGCCAGTGCGTGCCATGCGCGGGGCGCCCTTGAAGAGCTGCGACGGTGTGAAGGTGGCTACGCGCGGCCTAGGTGCATCGTCGTCGCGTTCGCCATGTAGCCCATTGCTCGACGGATCCGGAATCGCCACGACTTCGCCCAGTTCGAAGGCGCGTTGCACTCTCCAGCGCACATTCGAGGGGTTGGACTCGTCAATGCTCAGAAGTTCTTTCACCTTCGACATGAACGCCTGATCGCGCATCCATTCGAACGAGCCAGCGAGAAACTCTCGACCGCTTTTTTCGGCGCGCTGCTCTTCGGCCCTGTTGGTGAAATGAACGTCGCGCCCCCGACGCAGCGTCAGTGACCGGTTCGTCAGCCGAATTTCTTGGATCAACTTCTTCCTCTCTTTCTGTGTATGAGGGAGGATATTGGTAGCTGCTGCTGGCGAAAACGGTTGAAATCCCAACCAGATAGCGCGAATACGAACGTTTTCAGTACTTCTTATAAACGATCTGAAATTCGATAGTGTCAAAGATGGTCGCTAGTTGCATCGATCCAACGTTCGGGTTCCCGTGCGGAAGTGCAATTTACAAACTCTTTTCTATATGTAACCATCCGCTTAAAATGATGGCGTATAGGTGTTCAGTATAGCTAAAAGATAAACTCGCCAAGCCAAGTCATCGAACAATATCGGCGCGTTAATGTCACAAATTTCCTTAGTTCGCTGCGCATAGTAAAGCCGCTTCATCTGATGCCCAGAGCAGAATTTGAGTGCACGTGCAGATAATGCATAGTTATGCGAACCGAATCGCATAAATAAGAAGTAGCCAACGAGACAACTCGTAGGCTCATAAAAAAACATCCAAGGTATTCCCAATGCGTTACTTTCGTTATTCGATCCTCTTCACTCTAATTTGCCTCATCTCAGGCTTCCTATGGGGAGAGTCATCGACAGGCAATGGCATTGCAGCCGTCGCGCTGGTGTTGTTGCTGGGCGTGATGGAGATCAGCCTGTCGTTCGACAACGCAGTGGTCAATGCGTCGATCCTGAAGGATATGGACCCGAAGTGGCGCCAGCTATTTCTGACCGTCGGCATTCTCGTCGCGGTGTTCGGCATGCGCCTGCTGTTCCCGATTCTCGTCGTCGCCGTGGCAACCGGTCAGGGCCTGCTCAGCGTCGCGCAAATGGCGCTGCAGGCGCCCGATCAGTACTCCGCCTATCTCGCGAGCGCTCACACCGGCATCGCGGCGTTCGGCGGCATCTTTCTCTTTCTGGTCTTCGCGTCGTTTCTTTTCGATGACGAGAAAGAACTTCACTGGCTCGGTGCGATGGAAGCGAAGCTCGCTGGTCTTGGCAAGCTCGGCTCCACGGGCACCATCTTCGCGCTCGCCATCCTCCTGCTGATCCAAGCGTTCTTTCCCCTCGATACGGCGTCGCGCATCTCCGTCATGGTCGGCGGCGTCGGCGGCATCTTCCTGTATGCGCTCGTCGATAGCCTCGGTGTCTTTTTCGAAGACGACGAACAGGCCGACGCCGCAGGCCGCGTCGCGAAGCGTTCGGGCGTCATGGGTTTCCTCTACCTCGAAGTGCTCGATGCATCGTTCTCGTTCGACGGTGTGATCGGCGCGTTCGCCATCACTCGCGATGTGGTGATCATCATGCTCGGTCTCGCGGTCGGCGCCATGTTCGTGCGTTCGCTGACTGTCTATCTGGTCGAGAAAGGCACGCTCGATGAATACGTGTTCCTCGAGCACGGCGCGCACTACGCGATCGGCGCGCTCGCGCTCATCATGCTCGGCAGCATCGTCTGGCACGTCAGCGAAGTGGTGACCGGTTTTATCGGCGTGGCGTTTATCGTGGCGGCCATGGCGTCGTCGCTGATTCACCGTAAGAACAACTCACGTCCGAACGCCGAAGCGAACTGACGCGCTCACCCTTCAACCTCCTCGTTTTTGTCGCAAGGAAGAGTCATGGCAGTTTCTTTATCCAAAGGCGGGAACATCTCGCTGTCGAAGTCCGCGCCTTCGCTGTCGCGCATTCTCGTCGGTCTTGGCTGGGAAGCCCGCGTGACGGACGGCGACGACTACGATCTCGACGCCAGCGCATTCATGGTCGCCGAAAGCGGCAAAGTGCGCAGCGATGAAGACTTCATCTTCTACAACCAGCTGAGCTCGCATTGCGGGTCCGTCGAGCACACCGGCGATGACCGCACCGGCGCGGGCGCGGGCGACGACGAAGCGCTGCAGATCGACCTCACGCTCGTCCCGAATCACGTGAAGCGCATCGTCGTGTGCGTGACCATCGACGAAGCCGAGGCGCGCCGTCAGAACTTCGGCCAGGTGTCGGGCGCATTCATGCGCATCGTGAATCTCGATAACGACGTCGAAATCGCCCGCTTCGATCTGTCGGAAGACTACAGCACCGAAACCGCGATGATCTTCGGCGAGGTGTATCGCTACAACGACGAATGGAAATTCAAGGCCATCGGCCAGGGCTACGCGGGCGGTCTCGAAGCGCTGTGCGGGCAGTTCGGCGTGCAGGTCGCGTAATCGCAATCGCCGGCAAAAGATCAAAGAATACTAGGAAGATATGAGAAGACTCCCTGTCTATTTGCTGCTGGACACGTCGGGTTCCATGAGCGGCGAGCCCATCGAGGCCCTCAAGAACGGCGTGCAGATTCTGGTCTCGACGCTGCGCCAGGATCCGTACGCGCTCGAAACGGCGCATCTTTCGGTGATCACCTTCGATAGCTCGGCGCGCCAGGCCGTACCGCTGACCGAGTTGTCCGCTTTCCAGACGCCTAACCTCGCGGCAAGCGGGACGACCGCGCTGGGCGACGCGCTCGCGTTGCTGGCCGTCCGTATCGATGCGGAAGTGAACAAGACCACCGCCGAAGTCAAGGGCGACTGGAAGCCGCTCGTCTTCATCATGACCGACGGCGTTCCGACCGATGACTGGGCGCGCGGTCTGGACAAGCTGCGCAAGGTTCGCACGGGCGTGATCGTCGCGTGCGCGGCGGGGCAGGGCGCGGACACAGCCGTCCTCAAGCAGATCACTGAAGTCGTCGTCGCACTGGACACGGCGGATTCGAGCACGATCAAGGCGTTCTTCAAGTGGGTGTCGGCGTCGGTGTCGACGGGCAGCCAGAAGGTCGACCAGCGCAAGGAAGTCAGCGGTCTCGGCGATCTTCCGCCGCCGCCGCCGGAAGTCAACGTGGTGCTGTAACGGGATCATCAAATGGCAGTCACTCTAAAAAAAGGCCAGGGCGTCAGCCTGAAGAAGAACGAATACGATCTGTCGATGGTCACCATCGGGCTCGGCTGGGATATCAACGAAAGCAGCACCGGTTTTCTCGGCAGTCTGTTCGGAAAGAAGGCGGAGGAATACGACCTCGATGTCATCGCATTCCTTTGCCAGAAAGACGGCAAGGTCCATCATCTGGGCGAACTGAAGGAAGGCCGTCCGACGCTCGTCGGCGGGGATGTGGTGTTTTTCAACAGCTTGCATCACAGGACGGGCACCATCTGGCTGACCGGCGACAATCGCACGGGTTCAGGCAATGGCGACGACGAGCAGATCATCGTCAAGCTGAACGATCTGCCCGATGTGTACGAAAAGATCGTCTTCGTCGTCCAGATCTATGAAGGCGCGAAGCGCGAGCAGAGCTTCGACAAGGTGCGCAACGCGTATATCCGCGCGGAAGACGGCAAGAGCAAGGAGATGGTGCGCTTCGACCTCTCGGGCGGCGCGGCTTTCAGCGACTGCCGCTCCATGCTGTTCGCAGAACTCAAGCGCGAGACGAACGGCTGGAAGTTCGTTGCGATCGGCAGCCCCGACCAGTCCGACACGTTCGTGACCTGGCTGAAGAAGTATCTCTGAGCGTAACCGGCGAGCGACATCATGAGCAGGCGGCTTCCTGTCTACATCCTTCTCGACACGTCCGGTTCCATGCGCGGCGAGCCCATTCTCTCGGTGAATGTCGGGATGCAGGCGATGATCGGCGCGCTTCGGCAAGATCCCTTCGCGCTGGAGAGCGTTCACGTCTCCATCATCACCTTCGACATCGAGGCTCGCGAGTATCTGCCGCTCACGCCGCTGGATCAGGTGAGCCTCGGCGAAATCACGGCTCCCGACGCTGGCGCCACATTCATGGGCGCAGCGCTCGAATTGCTGATCGAGCGTGTCAATCGCGATGTGAAGAGGACGACCGCCGCGAGCAAGGGCGACTGGAGGCCTCTGCTCTTCGTCATGACCGATGGCAGTCCGTCAGACCTCCACGCGTTCCGTCAGGCCGTTCCGGTGATCAAGTCGCGCAACTTCGGTTCGATCATCGCGTGCGCGGCGGGGCCTAAGGCGAAACAGGACGTGCTGCGAGAACTGACCGATCGCGTCGTCCTGCTCGACACGATGGACGCGTCTGCGTTTTCCGCTTTCTTCCAGTGGGTGTCGGCTTCGGTCTCGGCGGGTTCGAGCAGCGCTGGAATGTCCGGGCAGGTATCGCTTCCACCGCCGCCGCCCGAAGTTCAACTCGTTCTCTGATCGCAGCCACGGACGTCCGATGCCGCTCGCGACTGCGTGTCGTGGGGCGTAGGCCGTTCGTGATTCGCCATTGAAAACACCCTTATATTCAGGAGAGCTTCGATGCGCCGATTACCCGTGTTCTTCGTTCTGGATTGTTCGGAATCCATGGCGGGGGACAAGATTGCAAAAATGGAGTCCGGCCTGCAATCCATCGTGCGGAACCTGCGGACCGATCCGCACGCGCTCGAAACCGTGCATGTCTCGGTGCTTGCCTTCGCCGGCGTGGCGAAGACCATCGTGCCGCTCGTCGAAGTGGTGTCGTTTTATCCGCCGAAGCTTCCGCTGGGCGGCGGCACGGCGTTGGGCGCAGCCCTGACGGCGCTCATGGACGAGATGGGCCGCTCGGTGGTGCGCACGACCGCCGACAGAAAAGGCGATTGGAAACCGATCGTCTATCTCTTCACCGATGGCCGTCCCACCGACCGGTTCCGGGCCGCGATCTCGCGCTGGAACGCCGACTATGCGCACCGCGCGACGCTGATCGCGGTGGGTATCGGCGCGAATGCGGACTTGTCGGTGCTCAGGGAACTAACCGAGCACGTGCTGCTGTTCGATGACGCGCAAGTAGAGGCCTTCTCGAAGTTCGTGAAGTGGGTCTCGTCGTCGGTGATGGCGCACAGCAAGAGCGCCGGCGATGGCGTGCAGTCCGACGCCGTGCCCATCCTCGACGAAAAGATTCTGCAGATAGTGAAAGAGGCCGTGCCCGCCGCCGACGATGCCTGCGTGACGCTGGTTGGGCGTTGCCAGAAGAGTCGAGCGCCGTATCTGGTCAAGTACGACCGGGAATCGGGCGCCGTGAACACGCGTGCCTTTGCGTTCGACGTGTCGGGATATCGGCTGAGCGGCTGCTATCCGATCGGCGAGGACTACTTCCAGTGGTCCGGCACGGAAAGCGCCGAGGCCGAAGTCAACACGTCCATGCTGTACGGCTCGCCGAGCTGTCCGCATTGCGGCAATGCGACGGCTTTTGCCGCGTGCGCGTGCAGAAAATTGTTGTGCGTCGGCGGGCCGGGTGAAGCGCGCTGTCCGTGGTGCGCGAAAAATGTCGTGTTCGGGTATGCGTCGTCTGAAGACGATGGCGGTTTCGATGTGTTGCGTGGACAGGGGTGAGCAGATGAGCATAGAAACAGCAGGGCTGAGCGTGGCTGAACTGAGAGCCAGCTATGGACCCGTTCTGCAGAGTCTCGTCGAGGGGCTTTTCAGCAACGACAGCAAGCACCAGATCTTTCAGCTAACTGGACTTCAGGACGGCGAGCTCGAGCGGTTCGCCGGATCGGATGACGTGTTCGAACTCTTGCGTAAGTTCGTCGGGGATCTGCGTGAATTGATCAAGACGTCTTATCCCGATGCCGTGACTGCGCGTCCGCAAAACATCATGGTCGTGCCGCAGCAGAGCCTCGTATTGCAACAGGCGACGCCGGCATCTCCCGCTCCCTCTGTCAACGATCTTGCACCGACGCAATCCACTGCTTCTGTGCCCGCTTCGCCTGCAACCGATTCGAATAACGTCGTGCAGATCGGCTCGTTGCCATGGGTGCCCGCCGAACTGCCACAGACGCAGACACAGACCGACCAGACCGCCGAAGTCACGACTGCTTCCCCGCTCGGCGAACAGCGTCCGGTCGAATCGCCCGTCGCTCGCGCGGACGACAGCGCGACCAGCGATGCGTCTTTCGCGACGAGTGCACCGGTAATGTCGATCTCTCGTGCTGCACCCACACCCACACCCACTTCCGCCTCGCAGCCAACCTTCGTCTTGCCCAACTGCAACGTCGGCGCGGAGTACGCGGCGCGCATCAAGGGCAGAGACGCATGGGGACGGGAGCTGGAAATTGTCGATCTCACGTTCCCCGAGAAATTCGGGCTCAGCTTCGACCCGGCGACGCAAATGGCCAGTGGCGTACCCACGCTGTCCGGCGAGTACGGGCTGAACTTGCAATGGCGTTTCCCGGGATTCCTCAGCGTACGGTCTGGCGAATGCCGGCTGACGTCGAATCCCGATCCACGCTCGCTGTGGAAAGTGACGGAGCCGGATAGCTCGCTGCCGTATCCGAAGAAGCATCTGGATCACCAACTGATCCGCGCGGGTTCCTTCGATATAGCCGCGGCGAGCCGGCGAGGCCGCTCGCACGAACACGGCGGCACCTTCCGCGACGACGATTTCTTCGTCGCGGCGACGCAGGACAACGGCTGGGCCGTGCTCATCGTCGCTGACGGGGCGGGCAGCGCCGAGTTTTCGCGCGAAGGATCGCGCATTGCCGTTGAAACCGCTGGCCGCTTTCTGGTCGACGGCCTCGATGGCGAGTTCGGTACGAAGGTCGGTACGCTCGTCGACGGCTGGGACGCCAACCCGGCCAACATCAACACGATCTTCGAGGAGTTTTACTACAGCTTCCATCGCATGGCGTTGCGGGCGGTGGAGGCTATCGAGAACGAAGCGGGCGCGCGCGGCGCGTCGGTCCGGAGTTTCGCGACCACGTTACTCGCGGCAGCTATCAGGCGCGACGGCGACAACACGTTTCTGGCCACCTTCTGGATAGGCGATGGTGCCATCGTCGCTTACGCGCCGCCACCGGGTACCGTCAAGCCGATGGGGACGCCGGATGGCGGTGAATTCGCCGGGCAGACGCGCTTCCTCGAACGCGCGACGCTGGCGGATGGATTCGCCAAGCGGGTGAGCATCGGACGTCACCAGAACATATCGTCGGTCATCTTGTTGACGGATGGTGTGTCGGACCCGTACTTCGAAACCGACAACGGACTTGCCGATCCTTCGAAATGGAACGCGCTGTGGAAAGAACTCGCACCTCTGCTGAGGGAGGAAGATCCGTCCGGGGCCCTAGCCGAGTGGCTGCACTTCTTCAAACAGGGACATCACGACGATCGCACGATCGCCATGCTGTGGTGAAACGCGCAAGGATGCCCGTATCGCCTGGAATGCCGCGCCGCGGCGGCCGGCGCGCTGAGAAAACATTGTGGGGATGGGAATGAGCAAGGTCGTCAAATGCAAGACGCTTGACGGAAAGGACGTGGAGTTCGTCGACAAGATCATCGGCTCGGGCGCTATCAAGGACGTCTACTTTTCGCCGGATAAGTCGTACGTAGTCGCTTTTTATCGCGGAAAGCAGGACGCGCAGGCGAAGGATCGTTTGCAGATGATTGCCGGCAAGTATCGTGAAGGCATCTTCAATAATGTCGGCGGCGAGTACTGGAAGAACCTGCTGTGCTGGCCGACGTCAGTGCTGGAACACGACGGGAAACTGGGCATAGTTGCTCCAGCCTACGACAAGCAGTTTTATTTCGAACACGGTTCGAAGAACGACGACGCGTTTTCCATAAAGGGCAAGGAAAAGGAAGGGAAGTGGTTCGCGGCGGCGAATCTGAGGAACCGCCACCTCGATCCACGGGAGCTCGGGGACTGGCTGACACACCTCAAAATGTGTGTGCTGATGGCGCGGGCGATACGTCGGCTTCACATGGCGGGCCTTGCACATTCCGACCTTTCGTATAAGAACGTGCTCGTCAATCCCACGCGAGGCAGTGCATGCGTGATCGACCTCGATGGTCTCGTCGTGCCCGGAAAATATCCACCCGACGTCGTCGGCACGAAGGACTTCATCGCGCCTGAAGTCGTCAAGACCACGCACCTCGCGAAAGACGATCCGAAACGCAGCCTGCCACGACGCGAGACGGATCAGCACGCGCTCGCCGTGCTGATCTACATGTACCTGCTATACCGTCATCCGCTACTTGGCGGCAAGGTGCATGACACGCAGGACGAACAGCGCGACGAGTCGCTCACCATGGGCGAACGCGCGTTGTTCGTGGAACATCCGACCGATGCGAGCAACCGCATTCGGGTGAAGAACATGAGGCCCACCGAATTGCCCTGGGCCGATACCGAGAAGCTTCCCTACACGATCACCGGACCTTATCTCGCCAGTTGCTTCAAGGCCGCCTTCGTGGATGGCCTCCACGATCCGTCGAAGCGTCCATCCGCGGGCGACTGGGAAGGCGCACTGGTCAAGACCGTCGATCTGATTCAGCCATGTCAGAACGCCGCTTGCGAACAGAAGTGGTACGTCTTCGACAATTCGACGAAGCCGAAATGCCCCTTCTGCAACACGCCCTTTAAGGGCAAGCTGCCGATTCTGAACCTGTACTCGTCGCGAAAGGAAGGCAATTATCGTCCGGACAATCATCGCCTGATGGTCTGGACCAACCAATCGCTGTTCCTTTGGCACGCGAATAGTCTCATCGTGCCGAACGAACGCTTGAGCGACGATCAGAAGCCACGCGTGGGTTACTTCGTGTTCCATCAGAACAAGTGGTGGCTCGTCAACGAACGGCTGCCCGGCCTTCGCGACGTGACAGCCAACGCCGATATCCCGATCGGCGCAAAGCTCGAGCTCAAGGAAGGCCAGCGGATCCTTCTTGCTAGAGGCGATGGCGGCCGGCTTGCCGTCGTTCAGATGGTCGAAGCCTGATGACGACGCAGACCCTCGCGATCTTCGACTTCGACGGCACCATCACCACCCGGGACACGTTCGCGCCGTACCTGTTCAAGGCGTTCGGGAAGGCCCGCGTGAACCTCGCGTTCGCTTCGCTCGGCCTGCAGGCGCTACAGGTCTGCTCGGGACTGTCGACGAGAGACCGGTTCAAGGAGCGCCTGCTCGCCCGTCTTTTCGCCCGAGCCGATTGGGCGCGCCTCGAATCGGCCGGACGCGACCATGCGATCGATGTAACGAAGTGGTATCGGCCGGGCGCGCTGGAGCGAATTCGCTGGCATCGGGAGCGCGGGCATCGGCTCATCATGGTCAGCGCATCGCTCGATCTCTATCTGGAGCACATCGCAAAGGGGCTCGGCTTCGATGATCTGCTCTGCACGCAAATCGAATGCGACGGCGCGCGGGCGACCGGGCGCATGAAAGGCCTGAATTGCCGCGCGGTCGAGAAGGTGAATCGCGTCGAAGCGTTACTCGGCAAGCCGCTCGCAGACTTCGAAGTCTATGCATACGGCGACAGCGCCGGCGATGCCGAGATGTTGCAGCAGGCGATGCATCGGTTCTACAAGCCCTTCCGCAAATAGGCAGGCAATGGGGTTTTATCCGCGGCGGACGATGATCGGAGCGTATCCCTCGCGGGCAATCCAATTCAAATAACGGGCGGCGACGCCAATTCGAGGGAGAAGTGAGATGAACATGATGAGTTGCGTTGGCTGCGGGAAGCAGCTTCACCAGACTGCGCCGAGTTGTCCCAATTGCGGCGCGCCGCAGTTATCGACGCAGGTCGTCAAGGACGTATCATTCGAGAAGAGCGGTTTTGGCTGGTTTGTCGCGGCTCTCAAGAAGTACGCCGTGTTCGGCGGTCGCGCGCGACGCAAGGAGTATTGGTTCTTCGCGTTGTTCGTGAGCATCTTCACGTTTGTCGTCGGGTTCATCGAAGGGCTGCTGGGTCTGGGCGACGCACCGAGCACGCTTCTCAACCTCGCCTTTGTTCTTCCCAGCATCGCAGCAGGCGTGCGGCGGCTGCACGATACGGGGCGCAGCGGCTGGTGGCTGCTTCTGCCTCTCGTGAACCTCGTTTTTTTGGTGCAAGACGGCCAGAAGGGCAGCAACAATTACGGTCAGGATCCGAAGCGGGGCTGAGGCTTCTGGCGGCGGCAAACGGCCGGGAGTAGTCTGGGGGAGGGACGCGCGGATGGCGTTATCCGGGCTGGCGTGGCAAGCAAAAACAGTCTGCCGCCATCGAAAAGGTTCCGAGCCTGGCCGGTCGGCCCGGCGTTTCCGGAATATGATTTGGTGCCCAGGGCGGGACTCGAACCCGCACGCCTCGCGGCGCTACCCCCTCAAGATAGTGCGTCTACCAATTCCGCCACCTGGGCAAAGGGGACCGAATTGTAGCGGGAAATTCAAAAATTGCGAAGTGCCTTTTCATCCCGGCACCACTACTACAATAACCACACAGAGCAAGCGTCACGTCCGATTCGCCTGAATAATCCTCTCGCTTCGCCCACATCGGGAGCGTCCATGTTCGGCAACACCTTGCGTATCGAAGTCGGACCGGACTGGCAAGTCCACGTCGCCACCGAGAGTTGGCTCGTCGCGACTCTGCTGGTGGCCGCGCTGCTGCTGGCGATCCTGCTGGCGAGCGTGATCTGCTATTACGTGACGCGCTCAATCATGCTTCTGATCGTCAGCCGGCTCGCACGCAAGGAAGGCCGCAAGTGGCTGATCGCGGCGGAGCGTCATCGGGTGTTTCACCGGCTCGCGCCGCTCGTGCCCGCGGCAATCGTCTATGCATCGGCGCCGCTGCTCTCCGGCCTCACGTTCCCGATCATCCCCGCGCTCGGGCGGCCATTGGCCATCCTTGCCGCCTGTTACATGGTCTACACGCTCGTGCGCGCGGCGCTCGCGTTGCGTGACAGCATCGACGAGCGCTACAGCCATTTCCCCTCCGCGAGCGAGCGGCCGATCAAGAGCTTTCTGCAAATCGCGACCATCGTCGTGTATCTGGTCGCGCTGATCGCGGTGGTGTCGCTGGTGCTGGAGCGCTCGCCGCTTTATCTGCTCACCGGGCTTTCGGCCATCACCGCGCTGCTCATCATCATCTTCCGCGACTCGCTCCTCGGCTTCGTCGCCAGCATTCAGCTCGCGGCTTACGACATGCTGCGTGTCGGCGACTGGATCGAAGTGCCGGGCTATGTCGCCGATGGCATCGTGGTCGATATCGCGTTGAACACGATCAAGGTGCGTAACTTCGACAACACGATCGTCATGCTGCCGAGCCAGCTCCTACTGACCAACAGCGTGAAGAACTGGCGCGGCATGATCGCGTCCGGCGCGCGACGTCTGCGCCACGCGATTCACTTCGACGCCGACACGATCCGTTTTCCCGACGATGCCTTGCTCGCGCGTCTGCGCGAAGCCATCGAACGGCCGCTCGCGTTGCCCGAAGGCGAGCGCCGCACGAATCTCGGTTTATACAGGCTCTATCTCAGCGGATATTTCCGCGAGCATCCGGCCGTGCGCCGTGACATGCCGCTCGTGATTCGACACGTGCAGTCGGCGATGCCCATCGTTGCGCTGGAGATCTGCGTGTTCATCGACGAGATACGTTGGGAGCGATACGAGAGTCTGCAGTCGGACATGCTAGATCATGCATATGGCGTCGTGCCCCTCTTCGGCCTGCGCTGCTGGCAGCGCGATCGCGCGGCGCCTGCGGCCTCATGATGGCGACGGGACCGGCGACGCGGGCTCGACACGATTTTTCGGGACCGCCTTCAACGGAGCGAGCACGCGCCGCGCGTCGTCGAGTTCCTTCTTCATCTCGTCGATGAGCCATCGCGCCACCGCGCGCGTGCTCTCCGAAGGCGTCGACGATCGATATTCGAGCACGTAATTGCAGCCCGTTTCGATATAGCGATCCCACGCGGGAATCACCTTGCCCTCGTTGAGCGGCGCCGCGATCGCGAGAAGCCAGCCGAGCACGACGCCCTGGCCGAGCATCGCGCATTGCACCGCGAGTCCGGGGTCCGTGTGATGCACCGCTTCGCCGATGCCTCTGTCGGACAGCCCCGTCGCCCGATGAAAATCCGCCCATGAGAGCGTGGTCACGTCGAGATGAATGTAGGCGTGTCCTTCGGCGCTCCTCGGCGCATCGAGTTGGCCCGACTCGGCAAGATAGTTCGGACTACAGACAGGAACGATGATCTCCGGACACAGCAAAAGCGGGTCCTTGTCCGAACCCGGACCATGCAGGCGTATGCCGAGGTCCGCATCTTCGAGCGGTCCGTACAGGCGTCCTGCCATCACCTGCAAGCGCAGATTGATGCAGGGAAACGCACGGCGGAAATCGGCATAACGCGGCAGCAGCCACAACGCGGCGAAACCGCTTGCGAGCGATAGCGTGACGATCTCGCCTTGCGCGTGATCGCGCTTGAGTTCCTCGATGGTATCGCCGATCTGCCCGAAGCCGGAGGCGACGGCGTGCTGCAATGTTGCACCGCGATCGGTCAGGGTTAGCCCTAGCTTCGTGCGCTCGAAGAGTTTGAAACCGAGCGCGTCTTCAAGCCGCGCCACCATGCGGCTCACCGCGACGGGCGTCACGTTGAGTTCGCCGGCTGCCTTGGTGAAGCTCAACAACCGCGCGGATGTTTCGAATACGAGCAGTGCCTGAAGCGAAGGAAGTCGCAGACTCATACAACACCATGTTATGGGGCATGCATCGATTTGTAATTTGACGGCGCATATTGACCTCCTTACCTTGAGTCCGACGTCACTTCATCTCGCAGGCCATGACTACTGCTTCGTCGGACCCGTTGCTTCAGCCGTTCACCCTCAAGCATCTCGTGCTCAGGAACCGTGTGATGAGCACGAGTCACGCAAGCCGTCTGACGCGCGACGAATTCCCGCAGGAGGTCTATCAACGGTATCACGAGGAAAAGGCGAAAGGGGGTATCGCGCTGACGATGTTCGGCGGGTCGTCGAACGTCAGCATCGACAGTCCGAACACGTTCCAGCAGATCAACGTCGGAACCGATGCCGTGGTGCCGCATCTGCGGCGCTTCTCCGATCGCATCCATACGCACGGCGCGGCGCTGATGTGCCAGATCACGCATCTCGGGCGGCGCGGCGATGCGTACACGGAGCCCTGGCTGCCGATGATCGCGCCGTCGCCCGTGCGCGAAACGCTGCACCGCGCCATGCCGCAGGCGATCCACGACGCGGACATCAAACGCGTGATCCGCGACTTCGGCATCGCGGCGAAGCGTTGCCGAGATGGCGGGCTCGACGGCATCGAAACACATGCGGGCGGTCATCTCATCGGTCAGTTCATGGACCCGACCGTGAATCTGCGCACCGACAAATACGGCGGCTCGACAGCGAATCGCGTGCGCTTCGCGATCGAGGTTCACGAGGAGATTCGCAAGCAGGTGGGCGATGACTTCATCGTCGGCTTTCGCTTCGCGCTCGAAGACGGATGCAGCTTCGAGGAAGGGCTGGAGATGTCGCGCATTCTGCAGGGCACGGGTCTATTCGATTTCTTCAACGTGACGTTCGGGCGCATGGACACGAAGATGTCGCTCGCGGTCAATTCCATGCCGGGGATGTTCGTGCCGTCTGCGCCGTGGCTGCCGAAAGCCGCCGCGTTCAAGCGCGCGGTCGATCTGCCCGTGTTTCACGCAGCGAAGATCGCCGATCTCGCCACCGCGCGCTATGCGATCCGCGAAGGTCTGCTCGACATGGTCGGCATGACGCGCGCGCATATCGCGGAGCCGCATCTCGTGAAGCTCGTCGAAGCAGGCAGGGAGGATGAGGCGCGGCCTTGCGTCGGTGCATCGTTCTGCCGCAACTTCCGCGCGACGTGCATCCATAATCCGGCGACATCGCGCGAGACGTATCTCACGCATGACCTGCCCGAAGCCGCGCAGAAGAAGCGCGTGCTCATCGTCGGCGCGGGACCGGCGGGCCTCGAAGCCGCACGCGTCAGCGCGACGCGCGGTCATCATGTCACCGTGCTCGAAGCGAACTCGACGGCGGGCGGACAGATGCTGCTGGCCGCGACGGGAAGCTGGCGGCGCGATCTCATCGGCATTGTCGACTGGCGCGTGTCGCAGCTCGAAAAGCTCGGCGTCGATGTGCGCTACAACTACTATGCCGAATTGAGCGACGTGCTCGATCATGGCGCGGATGTCGTCATCATCGCGACAGGCGGTCTGCCGAATCTCGATGCGTTGCCGGGCGGCGAGTTATGCAAGTCGGTGTTCGATGCGCTCACTGAAACGCCGCCGCGCGCAGGCAGCGTGCTCGTGTACGACGGCACCGGCCGGCACAACGCGTATCTGTGTGCGGAGCGTTATGTCGATGCGGGCCTCGATGTATCGCTCGCGCTCATCGACAGCATGCCGGCGCAGGAAACCGGCGGACGCGGCGACGATCAGGTGTGGATGCGCAATATCGCGCGCTGGGACGTGCCCGTGCGCACGAACATCGAGCTGATCGAAGTGAGCGCGGCCGATAGCGGCAAGCGCCGCGCCGTGTTCCGTCATCACCTGACGAACGATCTCGTGGAGGTGGAAGCGGATCATGTCGTGGTCGAGCGCGGCATGCTCGCGGTCGATGATCTTTTCGAAGCGGCGCGCATGTATTCCGTCAACGACGGCTACACCGATCTCGAAGCATTCGCCACGGGCAAGCCGCAGCCCCAAGCGCAAGAGGGCGAAGAAGGACAGTTCCGTCTTTACCGCATCGGCGACGCCAGCGCGTCGCGCGACATTCACACGGCCATCTACGACGCCTACAGGCTATGTCAGGCGCTGTGAAAGCCCGTTGCATCGTATTCGCCATAACATCCGCCATAACATCCGCCATAACGACATGACCGAGCGAGGCTGACCATGATATTGCCGAAGGAACTCGTAGTCGCCGATCCTGGCCGCCGCAGGGCGATGAAGACGCTGGCCGCCGCGGGCGCGGCAACGCTCATCCTGCCGGGCGCATCGACGCTCGCATTCGCCGCGACGGAACCTGCGCCACAACGCGGCGGACGCATTCGCGTGGCGCTGGCGAACCAGTCGCTGATGGATTCGCTCGATCCCGCGAAGGGCACGCATACCGGCGACTATTCGCGCGCATACATGTTCTATAGCGGCCTCACCGAACTCGACGCCGACTTCAAGACGCAGAACGCGCTCGCGGAAAAGCTCGAATCCGACGACTTCGTGAAGTGGACCGTCACGCTTCGGCCCAACGTGCATTTCCACGACGGCAAGCCCTTCACCTCCGACGATGTCGTGTTCTCGCTGATGCGCCACAAGGACCCGGCGACGGCATCGAAGGCGAAGTCGATCGTGGATGGCATCAGCACCGTCAAGGCGGCCGGCCCGCTGAAGGTCGAGATCACGTTGGCCGAGCCGAACGTCGATCTTCCCGCGCTGCTCGCGATTCCGCATCTCGTGATCGTCGCCGCGAACACGACGGACTTCTCCAAAGGCAACGGCACGGGTCCGTTCACATGCAAGGAGTTCACGCCGGCGCAGCGCTGCATTGGCGCGCGCAATCCGAACTTCTGGAAGCCGGGGCTTCCGTATCTCGACGAAGTGGAGATCATCGGCATCGGCGACGATGCGGCGCGCACCAATGCGCTGCTCGCGGGCGACGTGCAGCTCATCTCGCCACTGCCCGCACGCGATGTCGATCGCGTGAAGCAGACGGGCAAGGTCACGGTGCTCGAAAGCCCGTCGCAGCTTTATTCGGACCTCGCATTGCGGCAGGACATGCTGCCTACGAAGAGCACGGACTTCAACGAGGGCATCAAGTATCTGCACGACCGGCAGCGCATCGTGAACGTGATGCTGCGCGGTCACGGCACGCTCGCGAACGATCATCCGGTGCCGGAGTGGCATCCGTACTTCATGAAGGGTTTGCCGCAACGCACCTTCGATCCGGACAAGGCGCAGTTCCACTTCAAGAAGGCGGGCACGCCGGGCGCGCGCGCGGAGATCATCGCGCCGCCGTCGGTCGAGACCGCGCTCGACTCCGCCATGATGGTCCAGCAGGCCGCCAAGCAGGCGGGCGTCGATATCAACGTGCGCCGCGTGCCCGCCGATGGCTACTGGACGACCTACTGGATGAAGTACCCGATGACCTACGGCTCGATCCTGCCGCGCCCGACCCTCGATCTGCTGTACACGCAGTTCTTCCGTTCGAATGCGAACTGGAACGAATCGGGATGGAAGAACGAACAGTTCGATCAGTTGCTGGTGCAGGCGCGCCGCGAGCGCGACGAAGCGAAGCGCAAGCAGATGTACGGCGACATGCAGGGCATCATCTACGAGAAGAACAGTCTCGTGATCCCCGCGTTCATCAACTTCATCGACGCGCAAAGCTCGAACCTGCGCGGCTTGAAGGGCACGCCGTCGGGGCGCGTGATGGGTTATCGCTTCGCCGAGTTCGCGTGGCTCGCGAAGGCGTGAACATCGGTTTCGCCGATGTCCACGCGCAAGCCGCTACCACACCGCCTGGTTCGTCAGCGCGAACTGCGCGAGCGCGGCATCGGTGGATGGCGCACCGTTCTTCGCCATCTGCTCGATGGTATCGACGAGCGGCAGCCCGAGCCCTTCGAGCCACGACGAAAGCCCGTATCGCAAGGGCGTGTCGATGCGCACGAACATGCCCGCGTTCAGCGCGAGCCAGTAGCTGATCAACGCCTTGGCGCGGCTCTGGTCCGGCGATTCCGGCGCGATCACCGGACCGATCACGTGGCCGTCGCCGAAACGCCGGAAGAGCGCGAAGCCGATGAGTTCGCCATCGCGATCGAGTGCGATGCCGCTCGCGACGTCGAGCAATTGCGGCAGCAGCGCCGTGCGATCCAGCCCGCTCGCACGCGAGGCCAGTCCGGCGAGACGCGGCGTGTCCTTCGCGCCGATCGGACGCAGCCGTTCGCCCGGCGGCAGCGAGACCAGCGGCGGCTGGAACGCCGCGCCCTGATGCTGATGAGTCGTGTCGATGCGCGTGAAGCCTTTTTGCTCGCACAGCGGCCTGCCTTCGTTCGATGCGTGGATCAGCAGCGTGCGCGCGCCGAGCGTCGCGATCAGCCGGTCGAGCAGCCCGCGCCCGATGCCCCGCCGCTGACGTTCCGGCGACACGATGAACATGCCGAGCGTCGCGGCATGCGCGCCGAACTGAAACGCGAGCGCCGTGCCGACGAGCGCGCCCGCCTCGTCGACGGCGGCGAAGCCATTGCCGAGACGCGCCGCGAAGCGCCAGTCGTCCGCGCGATGCCGCCATTTGACGGACGCCGACAGTGCGTGCGCCGCGGGAATGTCGTCGAGCGTGAAAGCCCGGTATTCGACCACATCGTTATTGTTCGAGTCGGGCACGCCGGCCTCCTGACCTTGAAGACATTTACCGTGACTTTGACACTGCGCAGCGCGCATGGCTAGGACGATCTTCCTGTCCCGCGCGGTGCATGGGGCCGTGCATGTGGTGCAACGCAAAACCGCGAGTTATCGCCGCAAGAACGCGCGTGCTGTGCTGAATCGGCAATTTTGTCGGCGAAATATGCCGGCGCTCCGGACCTACGATGAAGCCATGTCAACGCAGCATCACGGAGGAGGACTCACGCATATGGACCGGTTCGATCCTGCCAGCATCGTTATCAGGAGCGGGCATTTCATCGGCGGCGAATTGATCGATGCGGGCGCGTCGCGTATCGAGGTCGCGCGGCCGTCGGATGGCGTCGTGTATGCATCGGTGCCCGTCGCCGATGAAGCGATGATCGACTACGCCGTGCAGAACGCCTACAGCGCGTTCAGGCATAGCGACTGGGCGCGCCGCGCGCCGCGCGAACGTGCGCGGGTGCTGCGCCGGTTCGCCGATCTCGTCGTCGCCGATGCAGCCAATCTCGCGCCGCTCGAAGCGCTCGGCTCGACGCGACCGGTGCGCGACGCGTACAACTGGGACGTGCCGTTCACCGCCGAAAGCATCCGCTTCTATGCGGAGTTCGCCGACAAGATCGGCGGCGATGTCGCGGCGACCGATCACCGGCATCTGGGCATGACGATCGCCGAGCCGTATGGCGTGATCGGTGCAATCGCACCGTGGAATTTTCCGCTCGTGATGGGCATATGGAAGACCGCGCCCGCGCTCGCGGCGGGCAACGCGGTGGTTCTGAAGCCTTCGGAGATGACGCCGTTTTCTGCGCTGCGTCTCGCCGAACTGGCGCTGGAAGCGGGCGTGCCGCCGGGCATCTTCAACGTCGTTCAGGGCGATGGCCGCACGACCGGCGACGCGCTCGTGCGTCATCCGCGCATCGGCAAGGTGACCTTCACCGGATCGACGCGCACCGGCGCCGCGATCATGGCCGCGTGCGCGGAATCCGGCACGAAGCCGGTCACGCTGGAACTGGGCGGCAAGAGCCCGCAGATCGTGTTCGCCGATGCCCCGCGGATCGATGAAGTGGCGCGGCGCATCGCGGGTTCGATCACGGGCAACGCCGGACAAGTGTGCGTCGCGGGTTCGCGGCTGCTCGTGCAGCGCGCAATCGCCGGCGAACTGACCGATCGCATCGCGCAGGCCTTCGGCGAACTCAGGGCGGGCGCGACATGGGCGGCGGGCACGACCTTGCCGCCGATCATCTCCGAGCCGCAGGCGCAGCGCATCGATGCGATCGTTCAGCGCGGCATCGCGGGCGGCGCGAGCCTGCGTTGCGGCGGCAGGCGCGCGGATGCGGCGACGCCCGGCGCGTTCTATTCGCCAACCCTGCTGTGCGATGTCACGCAGGACAACGACGCCGTGCGCAGCGAAATCTTCGGCCCGGTGCTTACCGTGCAGTCGTTCGACACGGAAGAAGAAGCGCTCGAACTCGCGGCGCATCCGGAATACGGCCTTGCCGCCGGCGTGCATACGGCGGATATCGGCCGGGCGCTGCGGATGGTGCGCAACATCGAGGCGGGCACCGTATGGGTGAACCGCTATGGCCGCACGAGCGACTTCGTGCTGCCGACGGGCGGCTACAAGCGCTCGGGCATCGGCAAGGATCTCGGGCGGCAGGCTTATGAAGCCAATCTGCGCTTCAAGAGCGTGCTGATCGATACGGAAGGATAGGCGCACGCAAGACGCACGATCGTGCGAAAACAACGCCGCATTTTCTGCTGCGGCGATGCCTCAAAACGCATGACTTGTATCGCCGCGAGGCACGCATTCGACGCCCTCAGTCATTTTTGCACTGTTTAAATTTTCCTCAACACATCGCTGTTGCTTGTTTTCACCACTGAACTCCCGGACGGGTTCATCACACGACAGGACTGACACCATGATCGATTTCGAGCCGAAGTACATCACGTTCGACTGCTACGGCACGCTGACGAAATTCCGCATGGCCGATATGGCCCGCGAGATGTACGCCGACCGTCTGCAGGGCGACGACCTCGAACAATTCGTCAAGTTCTTCGCGGGCTATCGCCGCGACGAAGTGCTTGGCGCGTGGAAGCCGTATCGCGACGTGATCGTCAACTCGGTGCGCCGCGCATGCGAGCGCATGAACGTCGAATTCAACGAAGCCGAAGCCGAAAAGTATTACCTCGCCGTGCCGACGTGGGGCCCGCATCCGGACGTGCCGGAAGGCCTTTCGCGGCTTGCCACGAAATACAAGCTCGTGATTCTGTCGAACGCATCGAACGATCAGATCCAGAGCAACGTCGACAAGCTCGGCGCGCCGTTCCATCGCGTGTTCACGGCGCAGCAGGCGCAGTCGTACAAGCCGCGCATGCAGGGCTTCGAATACATGTTCGACCAGTTGAACTGCAATCCGGAAGACGTGCTGCACGTGTCGTCGAGCCTGCGTTACGACCTGATGACCGCGCACGACATGGGCATCAAGCACAAGGCGTTCGTGAAGCGCGGCCATGAGCCGGGCACGCCGTACTACGAGTATTACGAAGTGGACACCATCGGCGATCTCGCCACGCAACTCGGTCTGTAAAACAAGCCACTTCACGCGAGCAATGCCGATGAAACTCGACTCCTACTGGCTCGACACCGCGCCCGCGATGATCTCGACGTGCGAAGGCCCGGCGGACGGCCAGGCCGATGTCGCCGTGATCGGCGGCGGGTTCACGGGTTTGTCGGCGGCGCTCGCGTTGGGCAGACGCGGCGCAAGCGTCGTCGTGCTCGATGCCGGGCGCATGGGCGGCGGCGCGTCGGGGCGTAACGGCGGTCAGTGCAATACGGGCGTCGCGCAGGACTATGCGGCGCTGCGCGCGCAACTCGGCGTCGAGCGCGCGCAAGGCTGTTATCGCGCGTATGCGGCGGCGGTGGAGACCGTCGAGCGTCTGATCCGCGAAGAGAACATCGATTGCGACTATCTCGCTTCGGGCAAGCTCAAGCTCGCCGCGAAGCCGCATCATCTTGAACATATCGCGAAGACCGCCGAACTCATCCGGCGTGAAGTCGATCCCGACATCGATCTGCTCGATCGCGAGCAGGTCCGCAACGAAGTGCAATCCGATGCCTTTCATGGCGGCCTGCTGCAACGTCATGGCGGGCAGATGCATATGGGCAAGTTCGCCGACGGACTTGCAAAAGCAGCCGTGAAGCAAGGCGCGCGTCTCTATGAGCACGCCGAAGTCACCGCGATCACGAAGGAAGGTTCCGGGTATCGCATCGATTCGAAGCGCGGCACCTTGCGCGCGAAGCAGGTGCTGATCGCGACGGGCCCTTCGAAGCATGGCCCTTTCTCGTGGTATCGGCGCAGGCTCGCGCCTGTCGGCTCGTTCATCATCGTGACCGAGCCGTTGCCCGAGGATCGGCTGCAAGAACTGCTGCCGAACCGGCGCTCGTACACGACGAGCCGCCTGATGCACAACTATTTTCGCGTCACGCCCGATGCGCGTCTGCTGCTCGGCGGGCGCGCACGATTCACCGCGTCCGAGCGTCCATCGGATGCGAAGAGCGGGCGCATTCTGCAAGCGAATCTCGCGTCGATCTTCCCGAGCCTGGCCAATGTGGGCATCGACTATTGCTGGGGCGGTCTCGTCGATATCACCGCGGATCGTCTGCCGCGCGCGGGCCAGCACGACGGCATCTATTTCTCGATGGGCTACAGCGGCCACGGCACGCAGATGTCGACGCACATGGGCCAGATCATGGCCGACGTGATGAACGGCAATGCCGATGCGAATCCGTGGCGCGATTTCGACTGGCCCGCGATTCCGGGCCATACGGGCAAGCCCTGGTTCTTGCCGCTCGTCGGCGCGTATTACTCGATCAAAGACGTGTTCTATTGAAGCATCGAAGCAAACAAAGGCGGTCTACATCCAATAAGCAAGCCGCCGGACATTCACAGCCCCTATCGCGGAGAAGTTCATGAGCATCGACACATCGCCTGAAGCACTTGCCCATGCCGATGCCGGCAAACGGCTCGAAGAACTGACGCGCCGCGGCGCGTCGCGGCGCAACGTCCTTCGCGCGATGGCCGCGGGTGGGCTGCTGTCCGTGACGGGCGCGGGGCTTCTCAGCGCGAGCGGCGCGGCTTTCGCGCAGGCCAAGCCGAAGCAGGGCGGACGCATTCGCGTGGCGACGCAGTCGTCGTCGGCCGCCGATACGCTCGATCCCGCCAAGGGCGCGCTCGGCACCGACTACGCCCGCGCGTTCATGTTCTATAGCGGCCTGACCGAACTCGACAATCACCTCGGCGCGAAGATGGCGCTGGCCGAATCGCTCGAAACGAAAGACGCGACCGTGTGGGTCGTGAAGCTTCGCAGCGGCGTGCAGTTCCATGACGGCAAATCGCTCGCGCCGCAGGATGTCATCTATTCGCTGATGCGCCATAAAGACCCGGCGGTCGGCTCGAAGGCGAAGACGCTCGCCGATCAGTTCAAGGAGATCAAGGCGACCGGCCCGAACGAACTGACCATCACGCTGACCGGCGCGAACGCGGACCTGCCGGTGATTCTCGCGGACTCGCATTTCCTCATCATCAAGGACGGCACGACGGACTTCAAGACGGCCATCGGCACGGGCCCGTTCAAGGTGAAGGAGTTCGCGCCGGGCGTGCGTACCGTGGGCGTGCGCAACGAGAAGTACTGGAAGCCGGGCATGCCGCATCTGGATGAAGTGGAACTCATCGGCATCGCCGACGAGCCCGCGCGTGTGAACGCGCTCATGTCCGGCGACGTGCAGCTCATCAACGCGGTGAGCGCGCGTTCGACCGAGCGCATCAAGGGCACGCAGGGCTTCGCGGTGCTGGAAACGAAGACGGGCCAGTACACCGACCTCATCATGCGCGATGACGGCGGCATCACGGGCAACGCGCACTTCCGTCGCGGCATGACGTACCTGATGGACCGCGAGCAGATGCGCAAGACGATCTTCCGCGGCTATGGCGCGATCGGCAACGATCAGCCGATCGATCCGAGCAACAAGTACTACATGTCGGGCCTGCCGCAACGCGCGTTCGATCCCGACAAGGCGAAGTTCCACTTTCAGAAGGCGAAGCTCGGCAACGCGCCGATTCAACTGTACGCATCGCCGGCGGCGGAAGGCTCCGTCGAAATGGCGGTTCTGATGCAGCAGGTCGCGCCGCAGGCCGGCATCAATCTGCAAGTGGTGCGCGTGCCGTCCGATGGCTATTGGTCGAACCACTGGATGAAGCATCCGCTCGGCTTCGGCAATATCAATGCGCGCCCGAGCGCGGACGTGATCTTCACGCAGTTCTTCAAGTCCGACGCCCCGTGGAACGAAGCGAACTGGAAGAGCACGCAGTTCGACCAGATGCTCGTCGCCGCACGTGGCGAACCGGACGACGCGAAGCGCAAGAAGATCTACGGCGACATGCAGGAGCTCGTGCATACGGACGGCGGCATCGGCATTCCGATGTTCCAGAGCTCGCTCGATGCGCACACGACGAAGCTCAAGGGTCTCGGCGGCATTCCGCTCGCGGGTCTGATGGGCTGGATGTTCGCGGAGAACGTGTGGCTCGAAGCATGAACATGATGTAACGCCGGACGCGCGCCGTCTTCGAAGTTGCGGCGCGCGAAGTCAACCCTTCAACGAGAGGCGATATCCGATGAAAGTTCATGCGCAACGACTCGTCGCCGCGCGCCTCGGCCTCGCGGTGCTCACGCTGTTCATCGTGTCGATGGTGGTGTTCGGCATCACCGGCCTGTTGCCGGGCGATGCCGCGCAGCAGGCGCTCGGTCAGGCGGCGACGCCCGAGCAGGTGACGGCGCTGCGGCATCAGTTCGGCCTCGATCAACCCGCGGTCACGCGCTATCTGCAATGGCTCGTGCATGTGGTGACCGGCAACTTCGGCACGTCGCTGTCGAATAATCTGCCGGTCAGCGAACTGATCGCGACGCGTCTGCCGAATTCGCTCGTGCTTGCCGGATTGACCGCTCTCGTGTCGGTGCCGCTTGCGCTCGTGATCGGCATTGCATCGGCGATGTATCGCGGCTCGCTCGTCGATCGCGTGCTCAACGTGCTCACGCTCTCGACCGTCGCCGTGCCCGAATTTCTCGTCGCGACCATCGCGGTGCTGATCTTCGCGGTGAAGCTGCGCTGGCTGCCCGCGCTGTCGTATCTGTCGGATGTATCGTCGTTCGGCGGGCTATTGCGAACCTATGCGATGCCGGTGATGACGCTTTGCTGCGTGATCGTCGCGCAGATGGCGCGCATGACGCGTGCGGCGGTGCTCGATCAGTTGAACGCGTCGTATGTGGAAATGGCCTTGCTGAAGGGCGCGACGCCCATGCGTGTCGTGTTGCGGCATGTGTTGCCGAACACCATCGGACCCATCGCCAACGCGGTCGCGCTCTCGCTGTCGTATCTGTTCGGCGGCGTGGTGATCGTCGAATCGATCTTCAACTATCCCGGTCTCGCGAGCCTGATGGTCGATGCCGTCACCAATCGCGACATGCCGCTCGTGCAGGGCTGCGTGATGGTTTTCTGCGCGGCCTATCTCGCGCTCGTGCTCATTGCCGATCTGGCCCAGATCGTCTCCAACCCGAGGCTGCGTCAACGATGAACCGGAACGTCTCTTCTCACGCCACGACCATGCTATACGAGCAGCCTCCCGCCGACGCGCCGCAGGAACAGGCGCCCGTCGTCGTCAAGCGCGGTGCGTTGAAGCGCCTCGTCGATCGCTTTTCCGTGCTGGGGCTGATCGGTCTCTTCATCGTCGTGTTCTGGCTCGCGGTCGCGTTCGTCGGGCCCGTCATCGCGCCGTATAAAGGCGGCGCGTTCACGTCGACGGAAGTCTTCGGCTCGTATAGCCCGGCGCATCTGCTCGGCACCGACTATCTCGGCCGCGACATGCTGAGCCGCATTCTCTACGGCACGCAATACACGGTGGGCCTCGCGCTCGCATCGACGGTGGCGGCGAGCGTCATCGGCACGTTCTTCGGCCTCATTGCCGCCGTGTCGGGGCGCTGGGTCGATGAAGTGCTGAGCCGCCTCTTCGATGCGCTCATCTCGATCCCGAGCAAGATTCTCGCGCTCGTCGTGATCGCGGCGTTCGGCTCGTCCATCCCGATGCTGATGATGGTCGCCGCGCTCGCCTACATCCCCGGCGCGTTCCGCATTTCGCGCTCGCTCGCGGTGAACATCATGACGCTCGAATACGTGCAGGTGGCGAAGGCGCGCGGCGAGAAGCTTTTCTATATCGCGCGCGTGGAAGTGCTGCCCAACATGATTCATCCGATGCTCGCGGACTTCGGCCTGCGCTTCGTGTTCATCGTGCTGCTGCTTTCGGGCCTGAGCTTCCTCGGCCTCGGCGTGCAGCCGCCGAACGCGGACTGGGGCTCGCTCGTGCGCGAGAACATCGGCGGGCTTTCGGAAGGCGCGCCTGCGGTGCTGATGCCTGCCGTTGCGATCGCGACGCTGACCGTCGGCGTGAATCTGCTCATCGACAGCTTGCGTCGTCATGGCGCGCGTTCGCATGGAGGCGCACAGTGACTACGAACATGATCGAAGTAAAAGGCCTGCGCGTTATCGCAGGCGTCGCGCCCGATCCGGTCGTCGAGATCGTGAAGGGTGTCGATTTCACGGTGAAGAAGGGCGAAGTGCTCGCGCTGATCGGCGAGTCGGGATCGGGCAAGACGACCATCGCGCTCGCGCTGCTCGGCTATGCGCGCGGCGGATGCGCGATCGCGGGCGGCTCGGTGAAGATCGGCGATACGGATGTCCTGTCGCTCGATGCCAGAGGCCGTCGCGCATTGCGTTCACGCACGGTCGCTTATGTCGCGCAGAGCGCGTCGGCGGGCTTCAATCCGGCGCGCACGATCATGGATCAGGTCACCGAGCCCGCGCTGCTGCACAAGCTGATGACGGCCGCAGCCGCGCGCGAAAAAGCGGTCGGTCTGTTCCGGTCGCTGGCGTTGCCGAATCCCGAGACCATCGGCGATCGTTATCCGCATCAGGTGTCGGGCGGCCAGTTGCAGCGGCTCATGGCGGCGATGGCGCTGATCACCGATCCCGCCGTCGTCGTGTTCGATGAGCCGACCACCGCGCTCGACGTGACCACGCAGATCGAAGTGCTCGCCGCATTCAAGGGCGTGGTGCGCGAGCTGGGCACGACGGCCGTGTACGTGTCGCACGATCTCGCGGTCGTCGCGCAGATGGCGGATCGCATCGTCGTATTGAATGGTGGACGCGTGCGCGAGAACGGCACGACCGCGCAAGTGCTCGATGCGCCCGTCGACGAATACACGCGTCAACTGCTCGCCGCGACGCGCCGCCCCGAAGCGGAACTCACGATGCCCGACGAAGCGCGCGACGTCCCGCTGCTCGAAATACGCAACCTGAGCGCGGGCTATGGCCGCATCGATGCGAACGGCGTGCCCGCCGTGCGTGTGCTCGACGATGTGAGCCTGAAGATCGAGCGCGGCTGCACGCTCGGCGTGATCGGCGAATCGGGTTCGGGCAAGACGACGCTCGCGCGCGTGATCGCGGGACTCGTCGATCGCGCGCATGGCGAGGTGCTGCTCGACGGCAAGCCCTTGCCCGCGAAGTTGTCGGAGCGCACGCTGGAGCAATATCGTCGCGTGCAGATCGTGTTTCAGAACGCCGATACCGCGCTGAACCCGAGCCGCACCATCGCCGATATCCTCGCGCGGCCGATGAATTTCTATCACGGCCTGCGCGGCGCACCTGCGCAAAAGCGCATGCTCGAACTGCTCGATCTGGTGAAGCTGCCCGCGTCGATCGCGAAGCGTCAGCCAGGCGGCTTGTCGGGTGGACAGAAGCAGCGCGTGAATCTTGCGCGTGCGCTCGCCGCGAAACCCGAGCTCATTCTCTGCGATGAAGTGACGTCGGCGCTCGATACGGTCGTCGGTGCGGCGATCCTCGATCTGCTTGCCGAACTGCGCCGCGAGCTGAACGTGTCGTACATGTTCATCAGCCACGACATCTCAACGGTGCGCGCCATCTGCGACGAAGTGATCGTGCTCTACGCGGGCCAATGCGTCGAAGCGGGCCAGCGCGATGCGCTTTCGCATCCGCCTTATCACCCTTATACGGGCCTGCTCGTCGATTCGGTGCCCGCGCTGCGTCCCGGCTGGCTCGATTCGCGCCGCGCGATGGCGCTCGGTGCGTTGCCCGTGCTCGGCCCGGAAAGCGATGTGCGCGAACTGTGCAGCTTCCGTTCGCGTTGCGCGGCGCGTATCGACGGCAAATGCAATGTGACGCCGCCTGCGCGGAAGACCTTGCCATCGGGCGCGGAGATTCTGTGTCATCACAGCGCCGACGATCTCGCGCGCATGCAGTCGATGGAAACGGTGACGGCATGAGCGGACGCTTCGTGAGAGTCGCGGAGAAAGAGCGCAGAACGTTCGAGATCGTCATCGATGGCCGGCGCGCGCTCGCAGCCGCCGGCGACACGCTGATGGTCGCGCTGCTCACCTCGCAGCAGGACTTGCGCGATTCCGAATTCGGCGACGGCCGTCGTGCGGGCTTCTGCGTGATGGGCGCATGCCAGGACTGCTGGGTGTGGACTGAAGACGGCGAACGCGTGCGCGCGTGCACGACGCCGGCGGTCGAAGGCATGTCGATCGTCACGCGTCTTTCGCAAGCTGGAGAGGGCGTATGGCCGCGACTGTGATCGTGATCGGCGCGGGGCCGGCGGGCGTGCGCGCGGCAGAGGCGCTGGTCGAAGCGGGCTTGCGTCCCGTGGTGATCGATGAAGGCAGGCGCGATGGCGGGCAGATTTATCGTCGTCAGCCGGAAGGATTCACGCGCACGTATGACGCCTTGTACGGGACCGAAGCAGAGCGCGCGCGTGCGTTGCACGAGGCGTTCGATGCATTGCGCCCGAACATCGACTATATGCCCGATACGCTCGTGTGGAACATTGCGCCGAATTCGGTGCATATGGTGAGCGGCACGCATCAGCGCGAGCTTGGGTTCGATGCGCTCATCGTTTGCAGCGGCGCGACCGATCGTCTGATGCCGGTGCCCGGCTGGCATCACGCGGGAACGTATAGCCTCGGCGGCGCGCAGGTCGCGTTGAAATCGCAGGGCTGCGCGATCGGTTCGCGCGTCGTGATGATGGGCACCGGCCCGCTGCTGTATCTCGTCGCCGCGCAATACGTGAAGGCGGGCGCGACGGTGAGCGCGGTGCTCGATACATCCACGTTCGCTCAACGCCTGCGCGCATTGCCGCAACTCCTCGCGATTCCGTCGACGCTGAAGAAGGGCATCGCGTTGATGAAGGTTCTCAAGGCTGCGCGCGTGAGCGTTCATCGCGGCATCACGCCGGTCGAGATTCGAGGCACGCCGGAGCAGGGCGTTCAAGGCGTGCGCGTCAAACTCGCCGATGGCGCGATGCTCGAAGTCGAATGCGATGCGGTCGCGCTCGGCTATCACTTGCGCTCCGAAACGCAACTCGCCGATCTCGCGGGCTGCGAGTTCCGTTTCGATCACGCTTTGCAGCAGTGGCTTCCTGTCGCCGATGAAGACGGCCGCAGCAATGTGAATGGCGTCTATCTCGCAGGCGACGGCGCGCGTGTGCGCGGCGCGGATGCGGCCGAACGCGCGGGGCGGCTCGCGGCGCTCGCGGCATTGAAAGATATCGGCATGATCTCCAATGAAGACGAGGCGAACACGTTGCGCAAGCAACTGAGCAGCTTCACGCGCTTCGCGGCGGGCTTGCGTACCGCGTTCCCGTGGCCCGCGCGATTCGCCGCCACGTTGCCGGATGAGACCATCGTGTGCCGTTGCGAAGCGATCAGCGCAGGCGAACTCAGACGCGTCGTGAACGACATGGGCGCGAAGGAAGCGAATCGCGCGAAGGCTTTCTCGCGCGTCGGCATGGGCCGATGCCAGGGCCGCTTCTGCGCGCATGCGGGCGCGGAAGTCATCGCGGCGGAGGCGCGCGTGCCGCTCGAAGCGGTCGGCCGTTTGCGCGGGCAGGCGCCCGTCAAACCGCTGCCGATGGCGCTCGCGCCGCATCAGGACATGGAGACGAGCGAATGACCGGGCGCGCCGATGTGATCGTGATCGGCGGCGGCATCGTCGGTACGTCGACCGCTTTCTTCTTACGCCGACGCAATCGTTCGGTGATTCTGCTCGAACGTGGTCTGACAGGACAGCAGGCGAGCGGCGTGAATTTCGGCGGCGTGCGCCGGCAGGGCCGCGCGCTCGAACAACTTGCGATGTCGAATCGCGCGCTCGAAACCTGGCGGCGTTCGCGCGAGTTGCTCGGCGAGGACGTCGAGTTCCTGCCATCGGGTCATACGCGTGTGTGCTATCACGCGCAAGACGCGGAATACTTCCATCGCTATGCCGCCGATGCGCGCGCCTGTGGCCTCGATCTCGAAGTGGTGGAAGGCGCGGCCATGTTCAGGCGTTTTCCTTTTCTCGGCCGTGATGTGCTCGCCGCATCGATCTCGCCACTCGACGGTCACGCGAACCCGCGACTCGCCGCGCCCGCGTTCGGTCGCGCGGCGGCGCGGCTCGGTGCGCATATCGTCGAGAACACGGATGTGGTTCGCGTCGAAAAGGAAGCGGGCGGCTTTCGCGTGGAGACCGCAACGGGCGACGTGTATCGCGCGGAGCAAGTGCTGATCTGCGCGGGCGCGTGGGCCAATGTGCTATCGACGCAATTCGGCGAACCCGTGCCGCTCAGCGCGCGCGGTCCGCAGATGGCCGTGACCGAACCCGTGCCCTATGTGTTCCCGTTTTCGATGGGCGTGTACACGTCGATCAAGGAAGAGAGCGTGTATTTCCGGCAGATTCCGCGCGGCAATATCGTGCTGGGCGGCGGCCCTTCCGGTCCCGCCGATGCAGACACGCGGCGCGCATCGGTCCTGCCCGCGAACACCGTCGCGCAGATGGCGCAGTTTCGCCGCATGGTCCCCGCGATGCGCGCGCTGCATGTGATTCGCGTGTGGAGCGGCGTGGAAAGCTATCTGCCGGATTCGGAGCCGGTGATCGGCCCGAGCTCGACAACCGATGGCCTTTTCTATGCGTTCGGCTTCAGCGGATCGGGCTTTCAGATCGGACCGGGCGTCGGCGAAACGCTTGCCGAAGTGCTCGATAGCGGCAGCACGCCCATCGATCTCACATCGTTTTCCATCAGACGATTTCAGCGCGCTTCGTCGACGCACGCCGAATCGATCACCTCCGAGACTTCGCCATGAGCCAGGCCAATCTGATCGACGCGCTCGTTTATATCGAAGCCAATTTCGACAAGACGGTGAGTCTTGCGCAACTCGCGGATCTCTCGGCGCTGAGCGTGTCGCGCTTCGCGACCGTGTTTCGCGAGCAATTCGGGCTTTCGCCCTACAAGTACCTGTGCGAGCTGCGTGTGCAACGCGCGCAGACCTTGTTGCTCGCGGGCGTGCCGGGGTCGGTCGTCGCAACGGAAGTCGGCTTCTTCGATCAGAGTCATCTCGCGCGGCACTTCAAGCGCTTATGCGGCATGACGCCGAGCGCCTTCGTCGAGCGCACGCGAAAAAAGGCGCGCTCAGCCGAGTTCGATGCCGGTTTGACGAAGCGCGTCGCGCAAACCCAGTCGCGGGTATTTGCTCTCGACAGTGCGCATGTCGCTTAACGCTTCCTGAATGATCCATTCGCGCACGCTGGCGACGATGGGCCGCATCGGCCGGTTCGGCGGCGTGAGCAGACAGCAGCGGCGGCTCGTGACGAGCAGTTCCTCTTCGGCCGGCACGAGCGCGCCTTGCGCGAGCCAGTGCGATGTCACGTTCAGCCAGCCGAGCGCGATGCCTTGCCCGAGCAGCGCCGCCTGCACGACGATCGCGTAATCGTTGAAGCGCAGCATCCCCGCCGCGTGACGCTCCTTTGAAGCGAACGCATGAAAACGCTCGTGCCAGCCGCGCTCCTCGTCATCCATGACGATGACCGTATCGCCATGCGCGCGCGCCGCTTCGGTCTGCGCGAGTTCGTGATAACGCGGATTGCATAGTGGCAGCAGCATTTCGGGCATCACGAGCACGGCGTTTTCATCGATCTCTTCATCGTGCAGAAAGCGCATACCCAGATCGACATCGACGAGCGGCCCGCCGATGCGCCCCGATATCAATTGAAAGCGCATGTCGATCGAAGGGAACGCCTGATTCAGCCGGCTCATGCGCGGCATGAGCCAATGAGTGGTAAAGCCGGTGGACACGGACAGCGTGACCGTTTCGACGCCCGTCGCGCGCGCCTCGATTTCGCGGATCGCGCTTTCGATGCCGCTGAAGCCTTCGGAGATCTTGCGATAGAGAATCTCTCCGCTTTCCGTGAGTTCGATGCCGCCGCGAACGCGTTCGAAAAGCCGCACGCCGATATGGTCTTCCATGCGCGCGAGCATGCGGCTGACGGCGGGCTGGCTCACATAGAGCTCTTGCGCGGCGCGCGTGAAATTCCCGCAGCGCGCGGCCGCTTCGAACACGAAGAGCGCATTCGCGCTCGGCAGTTTCTTGCGAAGGTTTGGCATGACTTCATGTTATGCCCGATCCAACAATTTTGGAATTGCCGTCAAAAACATCGCGACTTAGTATTTTCTCAACCGCTCTCCTTTCCGACGAGATGAACGCCATGGATGCACGCGCGAAAACTGGAGTGTCGATCAGGTCCGCGACCAAGCGATACAGCGGCGTTACCGCGCTCGACGACGTATCGCTCGATATCGCGCCGGGCGAGTTCGTCTCGCTGCTCGGGCCTTCGGGTTCGGGCAAGACGACGCTGCTCGGGATTCTCGGCGGCTTCGTCCAGCCGACTTCGGGCAGCGTGTGGGTCGGCGAGCGAGACATTACATTCGCGCCGCCGCACAAGCGCGATATCGGCATCGTGTTTCAGAACTACGCGCTCTTTCCGCATATGAGCGTGGGCGAGAACGTCGCGTTCTCGTTGCGCGCGCGTCGCGAACCGAAATCGACATGGGCGAAGCGCGTCGCCGAAGCGCTCGCGATGGTCGAACTCAAAGGTTATGAAAGCCGCGGCATTCATCAGCTTTCGGGTGGACAGAAGCAACGCGTCGCACTGGCGCGCGCGATCGTGTTTCAGCCGCAACTGATTCTGATGGACGAGCCTTTGTCCGCGCTCGACAAGCAATTGCGCGAGACCATGCAGATCGAACTGCGCAGGCTGCATCGGCAGCTTGGCGCGACCATCGTCAACGTGACGCACGATCAGCGCGAGGCGCTCACGATGAGCGATCGCGTCGCCGTGCTGAAGGACGGCAGGCTCGTGCAGATCGATACGCCCGAGCGTCTTTACGATCGCCCGTGCGATGCCTTCGTTGCGAGCTTCATCGGCGAAGCGACGATGCTCGATGTCACGCGCGCCGGCCACGATGCCGTGCGTCTCGGCGATACCGTGCTGCGTACCGCGCATCCGTTGCCGAGCGGTGACAAGCTGCTGCTCGCGGTGCAAACGGAAAAGCTCGTCATCGATGGCGAGAACCGTCATGCGAACGCGAACCGCCTTTCATGCCGCGTGACCGAAGTGCTTTATCAAGGCGAGAGCCTGCGTGTGTTCGCCGCGCTCGCCGACGGCACCGCGATCAGTCTTCGTCAACCCGGCGGTCACGACGCGCGCAGACGCATTCCCGCGCCGGGTGCATCGATGACCGTCGCGCTCGATCCACAAGACACGATCGTCGTGTCGGCCTGATTCTTTTCACCGCAACCCGTAGAGGATGAAGCAATGAATCTCACCGAATTCAAGGTCCTGACGTTCGATGTCGTCGGCACGCTGATCAACTTCGAAAAGGGCGTGCTCGACTCCGTGCGCCGCCTGGGCGGCCCGAAGGCGAAGGACCTGACCGACGATCAGATTTTCGAGCCGTACATGGAAGGGCGCGCGAAGCATCCGGGCCGATCGAGCCATGAGATGGCGAACGTGTATCTGCATCTCGCGAAGAAACTCGGCCTGCCCGACGATCCGCAATCCGCCGCTGCATTCCAGCGCGACGTGCTCGAATGGCCCGCATTCGAAGATTCCGTCGCTGCGTTGAAGCGGCTGCGCAAGCACTTTCGACTCGTTGCGATGACGAATGCGGACCGCGTCGCGTTGTCGGCGTATTCGCACACGCTCGGCAATCCGTTCGACGATACCGTGTGCTGCGATGAAACCGGCGTCGCGAAACCCGATCCGCAATTCTTTGCCTATAACCGTGGACGTCAGGCCGCGTTCGGCTACAAGTTCGAGGAGATTCTGCACACGGCGCAGAGCCAGTATCACGACATCGGCATCGCGACGAAGCTCGGTTATGCGACGTGCTGGATCGAGCGGCGCCAGGGCATGAAGGGCTTCGGCGCGACGCCGGTGCCCGAGAACGTCACGACGCCGACGTGGAAGTTCGCGACGCTCGCGGCGCTCGCGGATGCCGTCGATGACGAAGTGCGCGCCGCCGCGTGACGATGCGCGCCCCGACGACACCACCGCGCCCGCAACCCGATTCGCTCTGGCGGGCGATGGCCGCGCGCGTCCCGGCGATGGACGCGCCGGTCAGCACGGGTGCGCCGCTCGCACGCGACATCGGCGTGGACGTGGCGATCATCGGTGCGGGCTATTCGGGCTTGAGCGCCGCCTATGCGCTGCAAAAGCGCGGCGTCGAATGCGCGGTGCTCGATGCGAATCCGGTCGGCTGGGGTGCAAGCGGTCGCAATGGCGGCGTGGTGTCGTCGAAGTTTCGTCTCTCGTTTCCGGCGATCGCGAGCGCACATGGCGTCGATGTGGCCAAGCGCATGCATCGGCTCGCGCATGAAGGCGTGCGCACCGTCGAGGCGTTCATCGACGAGTTCAGGCTGACTCGCGCGCAGTTCGAACACACCGGCAGCTTGCGATGCGCGCATACGGAGCGCGCGTTCGACTCGATACGCGCGGAAGCGGACTGGGTGCGCACGACGCTCGGCGATACGTCGATGACCGTGCTGTCGCGCGCGCAAGTGGCGCATGAAACGGGCTCGAAGGCATTCGTCGGCGGCGTGTTGAGCGCGGATGCGGGCACGATCCTGCCGCTCGAATACGTGCGCGGCATCGCGGCGGCCCTGACCGCGCGCGGCGTGCCGATCTACGAAGCGACGCCTGTCATCGACATGTCGCGCACGCAGGACGGCCGCGTGCTGTTGAAAGCGCCCGGCGGAACGGTGCGCGCGAGGCAGGTGATCGTAGCGACCAACGCCTACTCCAATCTGACCGATGCAACCGCTTCGTATCATCGCGAGCTCGTGCCGTTCAGAAGCGCGATGATCGCGACGGCGCCGCTATCGCCCGAACTCGATTCGCAACTCATGGTGAATCGCCGCAGCTATACCGAAACGCGCCGCATGATGAAGTGGTTCCGCAAGGTCGATGGCCGCATGCTCTTCGGCGGCCGCGATGCGTTCGGCAAGGAAGGCGAGCCGACCGGCTTCGATGCGCTGCAACGCGCGATGGTCGCGCTCTTTCCGCAACTGAAGGACGTGGCCGTGGAATATCGCTGGTCGGGTTATGTCGGCATGACGTTCAATGCGCTGCCGCACGTGGGATGCAGCGACGACGCCACCACGTTCTGTCTCGGCTATAACGGTACGGGCGTCGCGATGGCGAGCCTCATCGGCCAGCACGCGGCTGCGCTGGCGCTCGGCGAAAAACCGGAGCTGGCGCTGCTCGCGCAAGACGGCTTGCGGCCCGTGCCGTTCCATGCGCTGCGCGCGCCGGGCGTGAGGCTCGTCGCCGCGTGGTATCAGTTTCTCGACGCGGTGGGTGCATGATGACGACAGCCAAACGGATTCTCCAGGACACCGCCGTGATGCAAGCCGCGACCATCGACCCTTCGGTGCGCCATCAGCGTCGTGAAGATCGCACGATGCTGCTGTTGATGGCGCCCGCGCTGCTGGTGATCGTCGTGCTGCTCGTGGCGCCGCTCGTATGGCTGTCGTGGCAGTCCTTCTATCACGATGGCGTGTTCTCGCTCGCGAACTACAGGCGCGTCTTCACGGGCGCGTATCTCGACACGTTTTTGCTGACGTTCAAGCTCAGCCTCATCGTGACGGCCATCACGCTCTTGCTCGGCTATCCGGTCGCGTACTTCGCAGCATCGATATCGCCGCGATGGAGCGCGCTCGTGCTCGGCATGGTGATCCTGCCGTTCTGGACCAGCGTGCTCGTGCGCACGTATGCATGGCTCGTGCTGTTGCAACGCACGGGCCTTATCAACAAGGCGCTGCTCGGTGCGGGCCTGATCGATCGGCCATTGCAGCTTTCGTATAACCAGTTCGGCACCATCATCGCGATGGTGCATATCCTTCTGCCGTTCATGGTGCTGCCGCTCTATTCCGCGATGCAGAAGATACCGCCGAATCTCTCGCAGGCCGGCGCGAGTCTCGGTGGCTCGCCATTGCATGTGTTCTGGCGCGTGTTCCTGCCGCTGTCGATGAGCGGCGTGCTCGCGGGCGTGACGCTCGTGTTCGTGCTGTGCCTCGGCTTCTATATCACGCCGGAACTGATGGGCGGCGGCAAGTCGATGATGGTGTCGATGATCGTGAGCCGCAACGTCGAGATCTATAACAGTTGGGGCGCGGCGAGTTCGGTGAGCGTGGTGCTGCTCATCTGCGTGTTCGCGATCTTCTATGGCGTGAGCCGCGTGATTCCGCTCGAAAAGACGCTGGGGGCGAAATGAACTCGATATCGCTTGGACGTGTGACGCTGGGCGCAACGGTGATGCTGATACTCGCGTTCCTGATGATTCCGGTGATCATCGTGGTGCCGCTTTCGTTTTCCGATGCGCGCTTCCTGACGTTTCCGCCGCCGGCTTATTCGCTGCGCTGGTATCACGCGTTCTTCGATAACCCCGCGTGGATCGATGCCGCCAAGACCACCTTCGCGGCTTCGACGTGCGCGGCGCTCATCGCGACGCCGGTCGGTGTCGCGGCGGCTTATGGCATTCAGTACGGATCGCACTGGTCCTTGCGCTATCTGCGCCCGCTGCTGATGCTGCCCTTGATGGTGCCGATCATCATCGTCGCGGTGGGCGTGTTCTTCGTATTCACGCAGATGGGTTATGTGAACACGCTTGGCGGACTCATCATCGCGGATACGATGCTCGGATTGCCTTATGTGCTGATTTCCGTCGGCGCGGACTTGCGCACGTTCGACCGCACGCAGGAGATGGTCGCGCGCAGTCTCGGCATGAACCGCTTTCGCGCATTCATGGCGGTGACGCTGCCGCAGATCAAGGCCAGCGTGATTTCCGGCGCGGTGTTCGTGTTCATTCAGGCGCTCGATGAAACCGTCGTTGCGCTGTTCATTTCCGGCGGCAATAATCAGACGCTCACGCGCCGCATGTTCGTCACGTTGCGCGATGAAATCGATCCGACCATCGCCGCCATCAGCACGATGCTGACGGCGCTGACCTTGTGCCTCGTGATGATCGTCGTCGTGAGCAGGCGTTCATCGCCGGCCGTGCGGGCCTGATTCTTTCACTACGGAAAAACATGCGACATCTACAGCAGTTTTATATCGACGGCGAATGGGTCGAGCCCTTCGGCAGCACGCGTTTGGCTGTCATCGATCCATCGACGGAAGAAGCTATCGGCGAAGTCGCCCTCGGCGATGCACGCGATGTGGACCGCGCGGTGGCCGCGGCGCGGCGCGCATTCGTATCGTTCTCGCAGACGCATGTGGAAGAACGCGTCGCGTTGCTCGAGCGCATGCTCGAAGCGTATGTCGCGCGTTACGACGAGATGGCCGATGTCATCTCGCGTGAGATAGGCGCGCCGACGAAGCTCGCGCATGCGTGGCAGGCCGCGCTCGGCAGGCGGCATATCGAGGAGACGCTGCGCACGGTCGAGCACTTCCCGTGGCAGCGCAGGAAGGGCACGACGCTCGTCAATCACGAACCGGTGGGCGTGGCCGCGCTCATCACGCCGTGGAACTGGCCGATCAATCAGATCGTGTGCAAGGTCGCGCCGGCGCTTGCGGCGGGATGCACGGTGGTGCTGAAGCCGAGCGAAGTATCGCCGATGAATGCGGTGCTGTTCGCCGAGATCATGGATGCGGCGGGCGTGCCCAAAGGCGTGTTCAATCTCGTGAATGGCGATGGACCGACCGTCGGCGCGGCACTGAGCGCGCATCCGGATGTCGATATGGTGTCGTTCACCGGATCGACGCGCGCGGGCATCGAGATCGCCAAACTCGCCGCGCCGACCGTGAAGCGCGTGCATCAGGAACTGGGCGGCAAGTCGGCGAACATTCTTCTCGACGATGTCGATCTCGAAGCCGCCGTGACCGCGGGCGTGAACTCGTGCTTCAGCAACAGCGGTCAGTCGTGCAATGCGCCGACTCGCATGCTGGTGCCCGCATCGCGGCATGACGAGGCCGTCGAGATCGCGTTGCGCGCGGCTCGCAGGCATCGCGTGGGACCGGCCGGCGATCCGGCGACGACGATGGGCCCCGTGGTCAGTGAGGTCCAGTTCGGGCGCGTGCAGCGGCTGATCGATATCGGCATCGAAGAGGGTGCTTCGCTGGTGACGGGCGGCCCCGGACGTCCTGATGGACTCGAACGCGGTTACTACGTGAAGCCGACGGTGTTCGCGAACGTGAATCCGTCGATGACGATCGCGCGCGAGGAAATCTTCGGCCCGGTGCTCGCGATCATGCCGTATCGCGATGAGGAAGAAGCGATCGCCATTGCCAACGACACGCCTTATGGATTGGCAGCTTATGTGCAGTCGAAGGATCAGGAACGCGCGCGGCGTGTAGCGATGAAAATGCGCGCGGGCAGCGTCTATGTCAATTATCCGGCGTGGGATCCGGGCTCGCCGTTCGGTGGCTACAAGCAGTCGGGGAATGGGCGTGAATATGGGGAGTGGGGGCTGGAGGCGTTTCTTGAGGTGAAGGGGATTGTGGGTTATGGCGAGTAGTTGAACGTGCGCGTGGCCGGTTCGCGTCTGTCACGCGCCGCGCCACGCAACACATCCGCCACCCGTTCCACGATCATGATCGTCGGCACATTCGTGTTCGCGCACGGAATCGACGGCATTAGCGATGCATCGCACACGTACAGACCTTCGACGCCATAGACCGCGCCGCGCGCATCGGTGACGGCCAACGGATCGTTCGATGCCCCCATGCGGCACGTCCCCGACGGATGCCAGGTGCCGCCCACCGAACGCTTCACGAACGCCGTCATCGCGTGATCGTCTTCGAGCAGTTCGTCGATGGTCACGCCCTGCGTCACGACATGCTCGATCAACGAGCCGCGCAACGGTCCGGCGATATCGAGCAACACGCTCAACGCGCCGCGCTGCACCGCGTTCCATGTGCCCGGAACAGCCACCGCGGCCACGCGCGGCGAATAACTCGACGGAAAGATCGCATCGCGATGCGCGTTCATCGATGGCGATGACAAAACGGAAGCGCCGAAGCGCAACGCAAGCTTGAGCCGTTCGAGATCGCGCGTATCGGAGAGCATGGCGAAATCGACATCGGGTTCATCGAACGCACTCGCCGATGCAAGCGTCACGCGCCCGCGCGAATACGACTTGTTGACCCAGAAGAAGATCGTACCCAGTCGATATCCGACCGAATGCCAGCCCGAGCGCGACAGGATCGCGCCATGCATGTCGCCTCGAACGGTATTCGGCAAGCCGGAAGAGAAGCGCACGATCGCCTGCTCGTGATGTTCATCCGGAAACGGCGTGCGCGCGGCGCGCGGCAGATACGCGGACACGGCAATCGACGGATGCTCCATGAGATTGCGCCCGACACCCGGACGATCCACAAGCACGTCGATGCCGAACGGGGCGAGTTCATCGGCGGGACCGATGCCGCTTCGCATCAGCAATGCAGGACTATGAATCGCACCCGCCGACACGATCACGCGATGCGCCTTCAGTTCTTCACGCGTGCCGTCCGCGTGCACGATGCGCGCGCCGATGGCACGCTTGCCGTCGAACAGAATGCGCTCGACGACTTCGCCGGTGCGTATCGTGAGGTTGCCGCGTGCGCGCGCGGCATCGTCGAGATAACAGACGGAAGTCGGGATGCGCTCTCCCTTCGCACTGACCGCGATCGAACCGATGAACGCGCCGTCTTGCCAGGGCCCATTCTGATCGTCGTGCAATGCATGACCGCTTTCGGCAAGCGAGCCGAGGACCGCGCGCACGAACGGCGATATGCGCGGCCACGGCGTTCGCTGGATACGCACGGGGCCATCGCTGCCGTGCAATGCGCCGCTGAAATCGCAGTCCGTTTCGAGCGCGCGAAAGTAAGGCAGGCAAGTTTGCCAGTTCCAGCCCGACGCGCCGAGCGCTTCCCATTCGTCATAATCGGCGGGTGCGCCGCGATTGGCCATCAGCGCGTTGATGGCCGAGCCGCCGCCCAGAAGACGTGCCTGTTCGTAGCGTCGCGTGGCGGCGCTGCGGCTCATGCGCGCTTTCAATGTCTGCCAGATATTGCGCGTGTCGAGATACGCGCGTCCCGGATAACGGCTGCGAATGGCATCGGGCATCGTGTGCGCGGAGATATCGCGGCCCGCTTCGACGAGACATACGTTCGCGTGCGCATCTTCGGAAAGGCGCGCGGCCAGCACGCAACCAGCCGAGCCGCCGCCCAGAATCAGATAGTCGAACACGTGCGGTACTTAAAGCCGCGCTATTGCATGAACTTGAGCCAGCGCGCCTTCGCCTGAATGCCAGGCTCCGATGCCCACCAGTCCTCTGACAGCAGCGCCTGCTTCGCCGCATTGACCGGCGCGCTCGGCAATTCGGCCGCGCGCTTGTCGGTGATCTTGCCGGTCTTGAACGCGGCCGGATTGCCCGGGCCGTAGTCGATATACAGCGGCAGATTCGCCTGCAATTCCGGCGACAGGGCCGCGTTCAGGAAGCGCACTGCATCGTTCAGATTCGGCGCGTTCTTCAGGATGCAAAGCTGCGTGTTCTGCAGAATGCCGTCGTTGAACGTGAAGGCGACGTCCGGATCATCCTTCATCACGGCGCTGGCGCGGCCATTCCAGATCATCGTCATATCGACTTCGCCGTCGTGCAGCAATTGCGCGGACTGTCCGCCCGAGGTCCACCAAACGGTGATGTTCGGCTTGATCTCTTCGAGCTTCTTGAACGCGCGGTCCACGTCGAGCGGATAGAGCTTGTCGCGCGGCACGCCATCGGCGAGCAGCGCGGCTTCGAGCACGGTCATTGGATCGTTGCGTAGCGCTCGCGTGCCGGGAAAGTTCTTCACGTCCCAGAAGTCCTTCCAGCTTTGCGGCACCTTCTTGAGCGTCTTCTTGTTATAGCCGATGACGGTCGAATAGAACTCGTACGCCACCGAATAGGGCGTGCGGTATTTTTCCGGGACCGTCGCTGCGTTGGGAATCTTCGAGAAATCGAGCTTTTCCAGCAGACCTTCGCGTCCGCCGCGCAGGCAGTTGGAGGGCGGGGTATCGACGACATCCCAGATCGGCTTGCCGGTCGCGCCTTGCGCCTTGATCTGCGGCCACGCGTCGGGAATGCTGTCCTGATTGATCGTGATGCCGAGCTGTTTCGCGGCGGGGTCGAGAATGGCTTTGGTCTGCGCTTCCTGATAAGCGCCGCCCTGCGACACGAACGTGATCTTGCCCGCCGCGAACGCGGGCGCCGCGCTTGCGATGGAGAGCAGCAAAGTCATGGCGAGCGGGCGAACGGCGAAGTGCGGACAGCGGAACCTTGCAATGTTCATCACGGCGTTTTCCTCGACACGGTTGAAGCGGATGTCTTGCGGATCGCGCGGTTCCGCCTGGCTTTGACCGGAAGCGGGGACGGCGCGTGGATGACTAAAAATATATTGAGTCAAATACGCGGGGGCAACGCCGGAATTGTTGGAGTGACCATGACCTGATGTTATGTCAGTGCAATGGCCACGTTCTGTTGCGGGTTCAGAAGATCACATAGACCTTGCGCATGGTTTCGTCGACTTCCCATGTGCCTTCGGTGTTCGCCGCGAAGAAGAGGGTATCGCCGCCGGTGAAGTGAATCGTGTCTTCACCGTCGGGGGTGAAGCGGCCGTTTCCCGCGAGGAAATGCATGACTTCCGCCTGTTTGACCGAACGGCGATATGTGCCGGGTGTGCATTCGAATATGCCGGTATCGATGGCTTCGCTGCCTGGAATGACTTTTTGTACGCCGGAGATTTTGATTTCCTGTGCGCCAGGAAGGCCCGCTGTGCCCCAGTTTTCTAATCCCTCAATCGCAATGCTCTGTCTGATCTGTTGAACTTTCATTGGTTCTTCCTTTGATGGTTTGGGATTTTTTGCCGGATCCCGTAATCGTGTTGGTTTATTAGCACTGCCCCTGTGCGGGGCGGCAGTCACTTGCTTTGCTGCTGCAAAGAAAGTAACCAAAGAAACAGCTATCCCCAGCCTAAGCACTTCACACCGGCCGCGGCACAGACGATTGGCCTAATGGCCCGGCACTAGCGTGTGCCCCCACAAGCAGACAAGGGCTTGGACCGCGCACGGTCCGACACATCGCGCCGCTTGCGTTATTGGTTCAGCACCAAATAGCTCCGGCCCGCTATGCGGCCGATGGGTCAATCGGGTGCGCGCGCGCTCCTTCTTCGATGGTTTCCCTCGCATACCCAACGGCAGCGCGTAGCGCTGTGCCGAAGCTCTTTGGTGCTGAACCAGCGCCCTAAAACAACTAGCTCGGCAGACCGTGCGCGAGCCAAGCCCGATTGGTCCTTTGGGGGCGACACTTAGGCAAGTGCCATTGGTGGCTGGCAAGCATGGCCAACGTGCGTGTGACCGCGGGCGCTGAGAAGCTGCTTTCTTTGGTTACTTTCTTTGCAGCAGCAAAGAAAGTGACCCCCGCCCCGGGGAGGGGCAGTGCTAATAGACCGACGCGAATACGGGATCCGGCGAAAACAAACTCCGCAACATCTCTAATCGTATTGAATACGCTGTTCGATCCTGCCGAGCCGCACGACAGTCACTCCCGGACGTAATTGCCGCAATGAGGGCATGACGAGCATGCAATCGTCATAGGGCGTCTCGACGGCAGTCCCATCCGACCACCCGATCACGCTACCCGCTTGGGGAAACACTTCGAGCCCGGTGTACTCACCCGCAAAACGAAAATCCATGCTCTTCGCGACAACGGGTTCCGTCACACGCACGACGAGCATTTCCCGCGGCGATGCCTGAATCCACCCCGCAGGCAAATCATCCTCATCGACGACACCGGATAGCAGAAGAAACCGCGCAGTCACGTCGCGCGCCACGGTCACGGCGCCTGCTTCCCAGTGCTGTCCACATTCGATGAGCAACGCATTCCTGCTGCTCGACGGATCGCCGAAGCCTTCGTAATCGCGCATGCGCCGGCCTTCGGGATGGCCTTCATCGCAGATGACGGTCGCGGGCGTGCCGAGCCGCGCCGACAATTCGATGCCTTTATCAAGCGGCCCCGCGACGATCAGCGGCTTGCTCTTCTCATGCATCGAATGAAGATCGAGCAGCAGATCGACGGTATCGATCACAGGCCGCATCGCGCGGGCGCGACGCAGTTCGCTCGAATCGCGCGAGGTGTCGTCGAGCGCCTGCGCAGTCCATACGCGATTGAAATCCTGATCGACGAAACGCGATGCATCCGGCTTGCCCGCATCGAAGCGCGCGTATGCATCGACGTTCGCGAAGGCCAGCGTGAGCTTGCCGCGACGCGGCCTCAGGCGAGCGCGCAGCAATGCATCGACGACGATCGCGCCACACACTTCGTTGCCGTGCGTGAGCGCGTTGATCATCACATGCGGACCGTCGATGCCCGAGTCGAACGTATGCACATACGGCACACCCGCGTTGCCCGATGCATGCGCGCCGATATCGGGGAACGTGATCTCGATCGGATAGGCGTTCATTCGAGTCCGCCCTGGCAGAGATATTTGATCGACAGATAATCGTCGAGGCCGTACTTCGAGCCTTCGCGCCCATAACCCGATTCCTTCACGCCGCCGAACGGCGCGGCTTCGCTCGAAATCGCGCCTTCGTTGATGCCGACGAGTCCCGCTTCGAGCAGACGCGACACGCGATCGATGCGCTTCAGGTTCTGGCTGTAGAAATAGGCGGCGAGGCCGAACGGCGTATCGTTCGCGACGCGGATGGCTTCGGCTTCGTCGTCGAAACTAAAGAGCGGTACGACCGGGCCGAAGGTTTCCTCGCAGCTCAATTGCATGTCGGATGTGGCGCCCGTGAGCACGGTCGGCGCGTAATAGTTCGGGCCGAGTTCGGCAAGACGCTTGCCGCCCGTGATCGCGCGTGCGCCGCGTTCGACTGCGTCGCTGACGTGACGTTCGATCTTCTCGACCGCGCGCGCGTTGATCATCGGGCCGATCTGCGCGTCGGGGTCCGTCGCGGGCGCGACCTTCAATGCGGCGACGCGCTTCGCCAGCAGATCGGCGAACTTGTCGTACACGGACGACTGCACATACACGCGATTCGGGCACACGCAGGTCTGTCCGCCATTGCGGAACTTCGATGCCATCAGTCCCGCGACGGCGGCGTCGAGATCGGCGTCGTCGAATACGATGAAAGGCGCATTGCCGCCGAGTTCCAGCGACAGCTTCTTCAACGTACCCGCCGATTCGCGTGCGAGGTACTTGCCCACTGGCGTCGAGCCCGTGAAGGTGATCTTGCGCACGCGGCCATCTTCGAGCCAGTCGCCGACGGCTTCCTGCGCGTTCTCGCGCGATGCGCCGATCAGATTCAACGCACCCGCCGGCACGCCCGCTTCATGCGCGAGCAGCACGAGTGCGAGCGCCGTGAGCGGCGTATCTTCGGCAGGCTTGCCGACGACCGTGCAACCCGCCGCGAGCGCAGGCGCGATCTTGCGCGCGATCATCGCGAGCGGGAAATTCCACGGCGTGATCGCCGCGACGATGCCGACCGGCTCCTTCACCGCGCTCATGCGCTTGCCGCGCTGCTGCTGCGGAATGATGTCGCCGTAGATGCGCGTGGCTTCATCCGCGAACCATGCGACATACGACGCGCCGTACATCACCTCGCCGCGACCTTCCGCGAACGGCTTGCCCTGTTCGAGCGAGATCAGACGCCCGAGCGCATCCGCGTTCTCGACGATCAGCGCATGCCAGCGATGCAGCACCGCCGCGCGATCTTTCGGCAGCGTATCGCGCCATGCGGGAAAGGCGCGCGCGGCGGCATCGGTGGCGGCGCGGGCGTCGGCGGGGCCGCTGTCGGCCACTTGCGCGATGACATCGCCCGTCGCGGGATCGGTGACGGCGAAGCGCTTGCCGCTCGCGGCGGGAACCCATTTGCCGTCGATGAAATTGTCGGCGCGAATCAGATCGCTCAACTCGTATCGTTGCGTCATGATGGTCTCCGGAATGTTCAGCCGAGCAGGCGCGCAATGGCCGTGCCGACTTCCGTCGTGTTCGCGCGGCCGCCCAGATCGCCGGTATGCGGGCCTTGCTTCAGCACGGTTTCGATGGCGGAGAGCATCGCGTCGTGCGCGTCGCGTTCGCCGAGGAATTCGAGCATCATTGCCGCCGACCAGATCATCGCGACCGGATTGGCGATGTTCTTGCCCGCGATATCCGGCGCGGAGCCATGCACCGGCTCGAACAGCGAAGGGAAGTTGCGCTCCGGATTCATGTTGGCCGAAGGCGCAATGCCGATCGTGCCCGTGCATGCCGGGCCGAGGTCCGAAAGAATGTCGCCGAAGAGGTTCGTCGCGACGACCACATCGAAGCGATCCGGGCTCAGGACGAAGCGCGCGCACAGAATGTCGATGTGCTGCTTGTCCCATTTGATCTCGGGATACTGCGCGGCGATTTCGGCGGCGCGCGAATCCCACCACGGCATGCTGATCGAAATGCCGTTGCTCTTGGTGGCGACCGTCAGTTTCTTCTCGCGCTTTTGCGCGAGATCGAACGCGAACTTCAATACGCGTTCCGCGCCCTTTCTCGTGAAGATCGATGTCTGCGAGACGAACTCGCGTTCCGTGCCTTCGAACATCGTGCCGCCGACGGACGAATACTCGCCCTCGGTGTTTTCGCGCACGATCATGAAGTCGATGTCGCCCGCCTTGCGGTTCGCGAGCGGCGAGGGCACGCCGTCGAAAAGACGCGCGGGACGCAGGTTGATGTACTGATCGAACTCGCGGCGAAACTTGAGAAGCGAACCCCACAGCGAGATGTGATCCGGCACGGTGTCAGGCCAGCCGACCGCGCCGAACAGAATCGCATCGGCGTCTTGCAGTTGCGCCTTCCAGTCGTCGGGCATCATCTGGCCGTGCTGCGCGTAGTAATCGCAACTCGCCCACTCGATATGCCGGTACTCCAGTTCGATATTGAAGCGCTTGCTCACGGCATCGAGCGCGCGCAATGCTTCGGGCATCACTTCCTTGCCGATGCCGTCGCCCGGAATCACGGCAATACGATATTTGCTGGACATGTGCTACTCCGCGTGAAGATGATCGACGATAAAAAGCACGCACGTGCAAAACGCGCGTGCGTGCATTCGTTCATGAGAAGAATGAGGCGCGCGCCTCAGTGATGATGCTGCGAGAAGAGCGTTTCGAGCGGATAGTGCGTTTTCACGAACGCCGTCTTGATGATGACATAGCTGAAGTACTTTTCGATGCCGATGCCACGCTCCAGCAGCCCTTCCACAATGCTCTGGTAATGGCTCACGCTGCGCGTGACGAACTTGAGCAGATAGTCGTAGCCGCCGCTCGCGAGATGACATTCGACGATCTCGTCGACATCCTTCACGGCATTCACGAAGTTGATGAAGTCTTCGCGGCGATGATCCGCGAGCGTGACTTCGGTGAAGACCACCTGCACGTCGCCGAGCTTCTCTAATTGAATCTGCGCACCGTAGCCGACGATGAAGCCCGCCTTCTCCAGCCGCTTCACACGAATCAGGCAAGGGCTGGGCGACAGACCGACCGCATCGGCGAGCTCCACGTTCGTGATGCGCCCGCGCTTCTGCAATTGCGAGAGGATACGCAGATCGATTCGGTCCAGCTTGCTGTCGGTGCTCATCGCGGCGGGTTCGGTCTCGCATGTCGGCGGTCGGTCGATGTTATCACGCAGCCGCGCGGGAGCTGAAGCCCGATCCGCCCTTCAGGGCGTCGCGTACTTCGCTCTGCGCGAGCACGTCGTCGAGCGTTTTCGTGAGGCGCTCGAACAGCATGTCGAAGTTCGCCTGCGTGTAGCACAGCGCCGGCGCGAAGCCGAGAATGTTGTCGCCGAACGCGCGAAACACGAGGCCGTTGCCATACGCGGCGGCGGCGATGCGGTCCGGCAGCTTGAGCGATGCATCGAAGCCGCGCTTGCTTTGCTTGTCGGCGACGAGTTCGAGCGCGCCGAGCAAACCGCGATGACGCGAATCGCCGACGAGCGGATGTTCGAGCAATGCGTCGAGCCCTTGCGCGAAACGCGGCGCCTGCGCCTGGCCGTTCGCGAGCAGGCCGCCTTCATGATAGAGCCGCATCACTTCGAGTCCGATGGCCGCGCTCACCGGATGCGCCGAATACGTGTGGCCATGACCGATGACCGCGGACGCATCGGCGCCATCGGCGATGCCGCGATAGACCGCATCGGACATCAGGACCGCGCCCATCGGCGCATAGCCTGCGGTCAAGCCTTTCGCGACCGTCATCAGGTCCGGCTCGACGCCTTCGCCTTCGCACGCGAAGAGCGGACCCGTGCGGCCGAAACCGGTGATCACTTCATCGGCGACGAAGAGGATATCGAGCTTGCGGCAGGCATCGCGCATCGCTTTCAGCCAGCCCGACGGCGGCACGATCACGCCGCCCGAACCTTGAATCGGCTCGCAGAAGAAGGCGGCGACGTTGTCCGCGCCGAGCTCCGCGACCTTCGCTTCGAGCGCCTGCACCGATGCCGCGGTGAGCGCGGCATCGTCGGCGTAATCGTTGCGATATGCATACGGCGAAGGAATGTGATGCTGCGTCGCGAGCGGCAGATCGAAGTTGCGATGGAACGCGGGCAAGGCGGTCAGTCCCGCGCCGATCGACGACGAACCGTGATAACCGCGTTGCAGCGCGATGCAATGCTTCTTCGACGGACGGCCCGTCGCGTTGTAGTAGTGCGTGATGAAGCGCAGCGCCGAATCGACGGCGTCCGAGCCGCCGAGCGTGAAGTACACGTGTTGCAGCGACGCGGGCGCGAGCTCGACGAGCTTCGCGGCCAGTTCGATCGCGGGTTCGGAGCCGAAGTGGAAATAGCTCGTGGCGTAGGGCAGTTTCGTCATCTGCTTCGCGGCGGCCTCGACGATGCTCGCGTGCCCATAACCCGTGTTCACGCACCACAGGCCGGAGAACGCGTCGAGCAACTGTTTGCCTTCGATATCGCGCAGGAACACGCCATCGGCGGAATCGAGCACGGTGACGCCGCGTGCCTCATGCGCGCGATAGCTGACGACGGGATGAATCAGATGTTGACGGTCGGACTCGACAAGCGACTTGATCGGCATGATGCGGCTCTCTCTTCGCGAAGGGGCGGAATGGCTCTTGACCGTTTCATACTATCGGCAGAGCGGTATCGCGCGCATCGCCAAAAAAATCGCCAAAAAGTGAATTCGCGGTTTTTTTCGGGGGGCGCGCAGCATTTTGTGCTGCGCGCTCCGGAGGACGGGTTCAGTAGCCGCGCGTGCGGTCGATTGCGCCGATCATGCGCTCTCCCGCGCGATGGCGGCGCAGGTTCTCCAGCACCACATCGACGGCGGTTTCCGGCCGCGTCGCGCTCGCGATATGCGGCGTCAGGCGCACGCGCGGATGCGTCCAGAACGGATGCGTCGGCGGTAAAGGCTCGGGATCGGTGACGTCGAGGATCGCGGCATGGAGATGGCCGCTGTCGAGCGCGTCGAGAAGGTCCTGCTGAATCACTTGCGGGCCGCGCCCCACGTTGATGAACGATGCGCCTTTGGGCAGCGTCTCGAACACGTGTTTGCCGATGAGGCCGCGCGTCGCGTCCGTGAGCGGCAGCAGGCACACGAGGATATCGGTGCGGGCGAGGAACGTATCGAGCGATCCGACGCCCGCATGACATTCGACGCCTTCGATCTCGTGCGGCGAACGGCTCCAGCCGGCGCAATCGAAGCCGAAGAGATGCAGCATTTTCAGCACCGCCGTGCCGAGCATGCCGAGCCCGAGCACGCCGACGCGCCGCGTCGAGGCGGCGCGCACGGGCATCTCGCGCCAGATGCGCTCGCGTTGCTGCGCGGCGTAATCGAAGAGATCGCGATGAATGGTGAGCACCGCCTGCGTCACGTATTCGACCATGCCTTCGACGATGCCCGGCTCGGTCATCCGCACGACCTCGACATGCGGCGGCACGCCCGACAGATCGAACTGATCGATGCCCGCGCCCACGGAGAAGATCACCTCGAGATTGGGGAATGTCTGCATGACGTCGGCGGGCGGCTGCCATGCGGCGAGATAGCGAACGGCGGCGGGATCGCCGATGTCGGGCCACACGCGGAACGTCACGTCCGGCGCTTTTTGCGCGAAGTGCTGCGCCCATTGCCGGCCGCGTTCGGGATCGGCTTTATAGAGGATCGTCATGCGTATCAGCCCAGCGCCTGATTGATGATCGCGAATTGCGCGACGGATGCATCGTGCGGCGGCGTGCCGTTGCGCGCCATCTTGATGACCGTATCCACACGCTTGAGCCCGATGCCTTCGAGCCAGTCCGACAGACCGCTTTCATCCGGCGTATCGATGCGCGTGAACGTGCCTTCGCGCGACGCGAGCGTATGCGCGATGAGCGCTTGCGCACGGCGCTGGTGCTGCCGATCGGCGTTGACGGCAACCACCGGTCCGATCGCGTGACCGCGCCCGAACTCGCGGATGAGCGAGAAGCCGAGCACTTCGCCATCGCGTTCGAGCACGACGCCGCGCGCGACGTTCAACAGCGCGGGCAGCAGCGCGCTTCGGTCGAGTCCGTTTGCGCGTGAAGCGAGATCGATGAGCGCTTGCGTATCGCCCGGTTCGATTGCGCGCAGCCGTTCGCCTTGCGTCAATTCGATTGCGGGTACAGCGAAATCGGCGGATTGATGCTGATGGATCGCGCCGATGCGTTTGAACCCGAGCTTCGCGTAAAGCGGCTCGCCCGCGGGCGTCGCGTGCAGCACGGTGATGCGCTTGCCGAGCGCTTCGAGCAGCAGTTCCATCAGCTTGCGGCCGATGCCTTTGCCCTGACAGTCGGGCGCGACGATCACCATGCCGAGCGATCCGCCGTCGTCGCCGTATGTCCAGAAGAGCGCGGTGCCGACCACGCGTTCGCCGTCCTGCGCGATGAAACCCGCGCCGGCGTCGAGCACGAAGCGCCAGTCATCGGCGCGATGCGGCCATTTGACTTCGACCGAGAGCGCATGCGCCGCGGCGATGTCATTGGCGGTGAAGGGGCGATAGAGAAGTGCGGATGTTTCGGCGGCGGACACGGCATGCTCCACATGAGAGGATGCCCGCCACTTTGACACGCGGCTCCGGCGCGCGGATAGGACGATCCTGTTGCGTCAGGCGCTCGTTGCGCGCCCGCGCATCCCGAGCCATGCGAGTCCGGCCGCGCCGAGTCCCAGCGCCGCCACCGCGATCCATAACGCGATGGAAAACGAGCCGGTGTGCGCGGCGATCGGTGCCGCGACGAGCGGCCCGGCGATCTGTCCCACTCCGTACGCGGCGGTCGCGTATCCCATCAGGCCGGCGGCGGCTTCACCGCGCAATCGGCGCGCCTCGCGCATCGCGAACAAGGTGATCGCGGTGAACGGCAAGCCCAGCAGCGCGCTGCCGATACCGAAGCCGAGCGCGCTCGGAAACACGATGCCCAGCAAGATGCCGAGCGCCTGGATCACATAGCACGCCGCCGACAAGAACCGGTTGTCCCACGACAGCGGCAGCCGCGCGGCGATCAGCGCACCTGCGATCAGCGCCAGTCCGAATGCCGGCCAGAACAGGTCGGGCCACGGCGAGCCCGGCAACGCCTGTCGCGCGATGACGGGAAGAAACGTCGCGGTGATGATGTAGCCGAAGCCCGCGAGACTGTAGAGGCCGACGAGCCCGATCGAATCGACGCGCGCCGCTGCGGGCGCTGCGCGCTCGGGCACGTGTGCGCGGCCACGCGTCGATGGCGTCTGATGGGCGAGCGTCTTCCACACGATGGCGCCCGCCACGCCCGACGCGATCGCGAATCCGATCCATACCGAAGGCGCTGGCACGCCGAGCGCCGCGGCCGCCGCGCCGAGCAAACCGGTCGCGACGATGCCGACGCCCGGCCCCGCGTAGATCACGCCGCCGAGGCCGTGCGCGTCGAGTTCGGCGAGCCGCCGCAAGCCCCATTGCGATGCGAACACGAAGGCCCACGCGCTGACGACGCCCGCCGCGAAGCGTATCGCGGCCCACAGCCAGAAGAGATGGACGACGCCCATCGCGAGCGTCAGCACGATCGTCCACGCGAGCGCGAGGCGCACCATGCGCGCGTGATCGATGCGGATCGCCGCGCACGACAACGCGCCGATCAAGTAGCCCGCGTAATTCGCCGATGCGAGCCAGCCGCCGTGGCGGATATCGAGCGCGCCGCTTTTCAGCATCAGGGGAAGCAGCGGCGTGAAGGCGAATCGTCCGACGCCGAGCGCCACCGCGAGCACGACGGCGCACGCCAGCGCGGCATTTCGCGCGTGATGGGCGGGCAGCGACGAAGCTTGTGCGGGCGAGGCCATGAGTCGATCAGCGTAGCGGTAATGAACGCATCCTAGCTTGACCGATGCATCTTGAAAAATGAATAATCGAGATGCAATGAATCTTCTGGGAAGATCATGGATCTGTCGGCATTGACCATTTTTCGGGCTGTCGTGCGCGAGAACGGCGTGACGCGCGCGGCGGCGAAACTCAATCGCGTGCAGTCGAACGTGACGACGCGCATCCGTCAGCTTGAAGAGACGCTCGGCACGGACCTTTTCATTCGCGATGGCCGTCGGCTCGTGCTGACGCCGGCCGGCGAGACCTTGCTGCCCTACGCGGAACGGCTGCTCGCGCTCGCCGAGGAAGCGCGTCACGCGGTCAGCGAGAATCGTCCGCAGGGGCGTCTGCGGCTCGGGACGATGGAAAGCACGGCCGCGAGCCGCCTGCCACGCGTGCTCGCGACCTACCATCAGTGCTGGCCGCAGGTGACGCTCGAACTGGCGACGGGCGTGACACGCGCGCTCATCGAAAGCGTGCGGACGTTCGAAGTGGACGCGGCGGTGATGGCGCGTCCGATCGAGCCCGACACGCTTCCCGCCGAGCAGTTCGAATTCGTGCCGGTGTTCGAGGAAGAGCTGGCGCTGGTCACGCCGCGCGGACAGCATCCGGCGACGACGGCGCGCGACGCCGCAGGGCTGACGCTGGTGGCGTTCGAGCGCGGCTGCGCTTATCGCTCATACGCGATGCGCTGGTACGAGCAGCAGGGCATCCGACCGGCGCGGGTGCTGGAGCTGGGTTCCTATCACGCGATCGTCGCGTGCGTGGCGGCGGGGGCGGGCGTCGCGGTGGCGCCGCGTTCGGTGCTCGAACTCGCGCGGCTGGATGGCGAAGTGGATCTGCATCCGATGGGCGAACTCGGCCGCGTCGATACGCTGCTCGTGTGGCGCAAAGGGCACTTCTCGGCGGCGCTCAACGCGATGCGCGATTTGCTGGTGAGCGGGTCGAGTTGAGTTCGCACATAATCGATATCAACGATTCGAACCTGACGCGAGGCCGATCCATGCAACTGCAAACGGGTAACCTGTTCGGCGTCGAAGCAAAGCGCGGCGTCGAAGAGCGGATCGACATGCTCGTCACGGGGCAACGCCTGAACGTGGAGCGGATCGTGTCGATGGGCCACGCGAGTCCGGAAGGCTTCTGGTACGACGACTCGCGCGCCGAATGGGTCGTGCTGCTGTCGGGCGCGGCCACGCTCGAATTCGAAGAGAACTCGACGCGGCACGACATGCGTCCGGGCGACTACGTGCTGATCGAGCCGCATTGCCGGCATCGCGTCGCGTGGACGGATGCCGGCGAGCAGACCGTCTGGCTCGCGATCTATTTCGAACGATGAAGGCGCGTCGAGCAGCACGCGACCCGCTCAAAGCAGACGAGGGTCCTGCGTCGCAGGTTGCGGCGCGATCTGCAACGGCACCGGGATGTGCAACTCCTTAAGGAGCGCGGCAGCGCCGGGCCACGACGCCGGCAGCGTCGGCAATCCGGGAAGCGCGTTGCCGCCGCCGGGCAGGGTCACATGCGCGATGCCGCCGCGAACGGCGGACATCGCATCGCGATCGATGGTATCGGCGCGGGGCAGATCGGTGATGGTCAGAGTGGTCATGGCTGGTCTCCTGGCAAAAGTGAAGTGAATGACGACATGCAAATCGCCACTCATTCATTTGCACGCGCCATGCCAACGAGTGCGAAAGTCCCTGCCTATAAGCGTCGAGCGAAGTTATGCGAGCGCGCACGCGCGTCACGCGACGGATCGTGAGCGACAGTTCGATTGCCCGATGTCGGCGAAAGACAGACATTCGCCCGTCAGTTCATGTGCTGGACCCACTGACTTCGCCAGGCCGGCGCTTCGAATGGACTCGAAAAGTATTGGGTTTCGTGAATCACCTTGCCGTCGCGGAATTCCATGATGCTGACCGTAAAGGCCGCCTGTGCCTGATACGAGATCATGTATTCCGTGATCCAGAGATTGCCTTCTCCCTGAATCCGTTTGACATCGAAACCGGATGGCTTGTCCGGATGATGTCCCCGCAATGCCTGCAAGTTCGTCCGTCCGCGTATGCGTTCGCCTGATTGGGGATAATCGCAGATGGCATCGTCATCGTAGATGTCGTGCTCGGCGTCGAGATCGCCGTTCGCCGACGCGAGCCAGTGCGCATTCAGCGCTTCTCGAATCTGTTCTTCACTCATGGAGTGACTCCGTATTTCTTCACGACGCATTCGCGAACATCCGATACCCGAACCAGTCTATGCGCCGATTCGAGCACGTGCAACGCAAGCGGCCCGATGTTCTCGAATGCGGATATAGTGCCTCGTGATGCGCGAATGTTCAGTTTGGCAAATCAAGCTCAGCGAGGAGTAACGAAGCTCATGATCAAGCTCGGGGTGCTCGGCGTCGGCGATCTGACCGAGAAGATGATTCGCGGATTACATCGCAGCGGCAGCGACGCGACGTTTCTTCTTTCGCCCAGAAGCCGCGCAAGGGCGGAGAGTCTCGTGAAAGATATCGGCTGCACGTTGATGCGCGATAACCAGGAAGTCGCGGATGCCGCGGATGTCGTCCTCATCGGCGTTCGTCCGGGACAACTCGGCGAGCTTGCGCAGGAAGTCAGCCTTAAGCCCGGCATTCCGCTCATTTCCGTTGTCAGTGGCGTGCCGGCCGGCGATTTGCAGCGCATGTTCGGCGCAAGGGAATGCACGCGCGCCATGTTGTCTCTCGCTGCCGAGATCAACCGCTCGACGGTCGCGGTCTATCCCGCCGATTCAGCGATGGCGCCGTTGCTCACCGCGCTGGGCAATGCGGTGCTGCTCGCAACGGAACGCGAATTCGAGCTCGCCACCGTCGGCGCGTGCATGAACGGATGGTTTTATTTCCTGCTTCACGACCTCCAGCAATGGTTCGTTCAGAAGGGCTTCGCACCCGACGACGCAAGACAGCTCGTGCTCAGCGGCGTCGAAGACTGCGTGGCTTACTCGCGATATAAAGCTTCGTCGGGCATCGGCGAAATCGGTTCATCCATCGCGACGGCGGGCACCTATACGGCACAAGGTCTGGATGTGCTGGACAGGCTCGGTGGCAACGCGGCGTGGAAAGCCGCATGCGAGCACGTGTTCGAGCAACTGACCGCGAAGGAACACGATCATTCAGACTCGAACTCGAAGTCGCGCCGCGAGTAGAAGCGCTGGAGTTCGTGCTTCTTCGGCCTCACGCCCGTAAAGACTTCGACGTACTCCGGAATGCGCATCATGCGGACGGACATGTCTTCGTGAGGCTTCGTCGACACATAGCCGGCCTGCGTGAAATACGCGACGCGCGCGCGGACATCGGCGGCGCGCGGCTCATAGTCGAATCGCTCGAATAGCGCAGTCAGCGCCTCGATGCGCTGCGCGTCGTCCTGAGCCATGTGCTCCGCGATGTCCGGCGATTGCTGCGCCCAGTTGCGGATCGCGGCCTCGAAGCGCGAGTCGAAAATCGTGTCGTCGAACCAGCAGTCGAACACGTTCAGCATCGCTTCGCACACGCTGTCCGCATACGCTTCCGTACGCTCGATCCAGTTGCCCGTGTTCTTCTGTTTCCATCGGTCGAGCAGCGCGGCGAGCAATTCTTCTCGATCCTTGAAGAACCAGTAGAAACTCGTCCGCGACAGATTCAGCTTTTTTGCGAGCGGAAGAATGCGGACCGCCTCGACCCCACCTTCCAGAAAGCCTTCGTACGCCGCATCCAGCCACATGTCGGCGGAGCCGCGCACCACATCGAGCGTCTCGTCCATGTCGTTATTTCCCCCGCTTTGACAACTCTAATGTACACCATTGTCTCCCTACTTGACACGTGTGTACAGAGGTTCTACTCTTGATTCACAACAGGCGTTTCGTCCCCACTCGCTTCGATGAGGCATCCATGTCCACGGACCCGCTGCTCCAGCCGTACACGCTGAAACACCTCACTTTTCGCAACCGGATCATGACGACGTCGCATGAACCGGCGTACGCCGAGGACGGGATGCCGAAGGCGAGCTATCGCGCGTATCACGTCGAACGGGCCAAGGCGGGCCTCGCTTTGACGATGACGGCCGGTTCCGCGGCGGTTTCGAAGGACAGTCCGCCGGTCTTCAACAATATCCTCGCGTACAAGGATGAAGTCGTGCCGTGGATGAAGGATCTCGTCGACGAGTGCCACGAGCACGGCGCGAAAGTGATGATCCAGTTGACGCATCTCGGCCGCCGCACGCGCTGGGACAAGGGCGACTGGCTGCCCGCCGTTTCGCCGTCGCACAACCGCGAACCCTCGCACCGCGCCTTTCCGAAGAAGCTGGAGGACTGGGATATCGAGCGCATCGTCCGCGACTTCGCCGATGCGGCGGAGCGCATGAAGGCCGCCGGGCTCGACGGGCTGGAAATCGAATCGTACGGTCACTTGATGGACCAGTTCTGGTCGCCGCTGACGAATACGCTCGAAGGTCCGTATGGCGGCTCGCTGGAAAACCGCATGCGCTTCACGTTCGACGTGATGCGCGCGATGCGCGAGCGCGTCGGCGAGCGCTTTCTTCTCGGCATCCGCTATACGGCCGACGAAATGCTGGCGGGCGGCATCACGAAGGAAGAGGGCATCGAGATTTCGAAGCGCCTGAAAAACAGCGGTCTCGTCGATTTTCTGAACGTGGTTCGCGGCCATCTCGATACCGACGCCGGACTCACCGACGTCATCCCCATCATGGGAATGAAGAGCGCACCGCACCTCGATTTCGCGGGTGAAATCCGGCAGGCGACGGACTTCCCCACGTTCCATGCGGCGCGCATACAGGACGTCGCGACGGCGCGCCATGCGATCGAGTCGGGCAAGATCGATATGGTCGGCATGACGCGCGCGCATATGACCGACCCGCATATCGTGCGCAAGATCATCGAGCGCAGGGAGGACGATATCCGGCCTTGCGTGGGCGCGAATTACTGCCTCGATCGCATCTATCAGGGCGGCATGGCGCTGTGCATCCACAACGCCGCGACGGGCCGCGAACTGGAGATGCCGCACACGATCAAGCCGGCCGCGACGAAGCGCAGGATCGTCATCGTGGGCGCGGGGCCCGCGGGTCTCGAAGCGGCGCGCGTCGCGGGCGAGCGTGGGCACGATGTCGTCGTGCTGGAAGCGATGAACGATCCCGGCGGCCAGATTCGCCTGACCGCGCAGAACGTTCGCCGCAAGGAGATGATGGGCATCGTCGACTGGCGCATGGCGCAGTGCGAAAGGCTCGGCGTGCGGTTCAGGTTCAACACGTGGGCCGACAACGACACGGTGCTGGCGGAGAATCCGGATGTGGTGATCGTCGCGACCGGCGGCATGCCGCACACGGAGGTCTGCACGGAAGGCAACGAACATGTCGTTTCTTCGTGGGACATCATTTCCGGCGATGTGAAGCCCGGCGCGAACGTGCTGATCTTCGACGATGCCGGCGATCACGCCGCGCTTCAGGCAGCCGAAACGATCGCGCAGGCCGGCGGCAAGGTGGAGGTGATGACGCCCGACCGCTCGTTCTCGCCCGAAGTCATGAGCATGAACCTCGTACCCTACATGCGCTCGCTGCAGAAGCTCGCGACCACATTCACGGTGACGTTCCGCCTCGAATCCGTACGCCGCGAAGGCGGCGAACTGGTGGCGACGATCGGCAGCGACTACGGCGGCGTGAAGAAGGAGCAGCGCCACGATCAGATCGTCGTCAATCACGGCACGATTCCGATGGACGAACTGTACTTCGAGCTTAAGCCTTTGTCGTCGAACCTCGGCGCGATCGATTACGACAAGCTCATCGACGGCAAGCCGCAAGTCGCCGAACGGAACCCGGAAGGGCGCTTCCAGCTCTTCAGGATCGGCGATGCGGTGGCGGCGCGCAATACGCACGCCGCCATCTACGATGCGCTTCGTCTCGTGAAGGACCTGTAAGCGTTACTTCTCGATCTGCTGATTCCAGCGCTGATCCCACTGGGCGCGATTCGCGTTGATCGTGTCCCAGTCCACCACGGTCACTTTCTTCACGAGCGCGTTCAGGTCGCCGAGATTCTTCTCCATCTCCGGCGTCATCTTCGCCTGCGTGTTGGTGGGAATCTGCTTGCCGGCTTCGGCGGCCTTCGTTTGCGCGGGCGCGGACAGGAGGAATTGCGCGAGCTTTTGCGCGAGCGCCGGATCGGGATTGTTCTTCACGACGCACACATCGACGAGCAGCAGCACCGCGCCTTCCTTCGGCGCGACATACGCGACCGGCAGACCCTTGTCCTTCAGATCGCCGATGGCGGTCGGCGTGAGCGGAAAGAGGCCGGCTTCGCCCGTCGTGATCATCTCCGAGAGCTTCGCCGAGTTCGGAATGTACTCGACGACATTCGGGCCGACCGTCGTCGCCCATTTGGAAAAGCCCGGCTCGACGTTCTTCTCGCTGCCGCCGAGGATGCGGTTGATCGCGAGGAAACCATGCAGGCCGAAGGTGCTGCTCGACGCCGACTGGAACACCACCTTGCCCTTGTACCTCGGATCGGCGAAGTCCATCCACGAGGTCGGCGGCGCCCAGCCCTTTTCCTTGAAGAGCTTCGTGTTGTAGCCGATGCCGGTCATGCCGAGCTGCACGCCCGCGCCCATGTCGTCCTTCAGGCGCGCGAACGGGTAGAGCTCCTTGAGCACGGGCGCGTCGTCGAGCTTCTGGCATACGCCCATGCTGACGGCACGCGCCATCACGCCGTCATCGAGGAACGCGACGTGAATCTGCGGACTGTTGCGGTTCGCGAGCAGCTTCGCGAGGACGTCGGAGGACGTGCCCGGCACCACGACGACCTTCACGTTGTTGGCTTTCTCGAACTCGGGCAGGACCTGGCTGGTGTAGGCCTTTTCCATCGGCCCGCCGTTCATGCCGATATAGATCGTCTTGCTCTGCGACCAGGCGGACGATGTGACACCGAGCGCGACGAGCGCGGCGAGCGAAACGAGTGTGCGGGGCAGCTTCATCGTGAGTTTTCCTTGTTCTGATTTAGTGAGTGACGGGTAGAGGCATCGAACTGAACCGTCCGATCGAGAAGGCGTCGATCGGCGTGCTGGTCGCGCCCTGCGTGACCAGTTCGGCGAGCACTTCGCCGACGCCGGGCGCGAGCAGAAAGCCGCCGCCCGAAAAACCGAAAGCATGCAGAAGACGCGGCGTGGTGCGGCTCGGCCCGATGACCGGATTGCTGTCGGGCGTCTCGCCTTCCACGCCGCTCCAGGTGCGGATCAGGAGCGCGTCGCGCAGGGCGGGCAACAGCGCGCACGCGTCGCGCATCACGGCGCGCGTCGTGGCCGTCGATGGCTGCGCGTACTCGCCATCGCCATGTCCGCGCCCGCCGCCGATCACGCAGTTGCCGCGTTCGACCTGACGCGCATAGATGCCGCCGCCGACCACGCCGAGACTGTGCCCGATAAAGAGCGGCAGCGGCTCGGTCACCCACATGTTCGGATAAATGGGCTTCATCGGCGCGCTTTCGCCGAAGCTGCCCGCGATGCGGTTCGCCCACGCGCCCGCGCTGTTGACGAGCCAGTCGGAACTGACGCGCTCGTTGCCCGCGCGCATCTGAAAGCGCGTGCCGTCGAAGGTGATGTCGGCGAGTTCGGTCTGCTCGCGCACATCGGCGCCCGCGCGTTGGGCGGCGTGCGCGAAACCCGGCGAGACGAGACGCGGATTCGCGTGGCCGTCGCTCGGGCAGAGCGAGCCGCCGATCGCCGCGGTTCCGAGCCATGGATAGCGCTTGCGGAATGCAGCACCGCTCATCACCTGCGATTGAACGCCGTGTTCGCGCGCCATCGTGGACCATCGATCGAGCACGTCGAGATCGGCTTCGCAGCGCGCGAGACGCAGATGACCCGACATGACCATCTCGCCGTCGATGCCGATCAGCTCGGGCAGGCGGCCATACACGCGCCGCGCGCGCACGGCGAGCGGCAACTGTTCTGCCGTGCGTCCCTGCGTGCGCACGCCGCCGTAGTTCACGCCGCTCGCCTGCGCGCCGCAGAAGCGCCGTTCGATCAGCGCGACGCGCATTCCCGCTCTGGCGAGCGCAAGCGCCGTCGATGAGCCGACGAGTCCGCCGCCCGCGATCACCACATCGTAATGACTCACACCCGGACGGACGTCACTCATCGTGGGCTTCCTCGGGCTGCACCTGCACGCCGTCGTCGTAGAGCATCGGTGTGATCGGGATGGGTTTGATGGGTGCCTGGCTGCGCAGACGGCCGACCTCCGCGAGCGGCTTGCCGGTTTCGGCGGCGACGAGCGCAATGGCGGATTCGCCGCACATGCGGCCCTGACAGCGGCCCATGCCGATGCGCGTGAGCGCCTTCAGCCGATTGACTTCCGTGGCGAGCCCGCTGCGGATGCACGCGCGCATCGTGCCGGCGGTGACTTCCTCGCAGCGGCACACGATCATGTCGTCGGGCCAGTCCTGCGCGGCGTTCGCGGGCGGCGCGAAGGCATGCTCGATGCCCGCGCGGAAAATGGCGATGCGTTCGAGTTCGCGTTCGAGCTTCGCGGCATCGGGCTGAGCGCGTTCGTGCGTCATGATGCCGATGTCTTCGATCAGCGCGAGCGCGGCGCGCCGTCCCGCGAGCTCGGCGGCGTCCGCACCGGCGATGCCCGCGCCGTCGCCGGCGAGATACACGTTGCGCTCCGAGCTGCGGCCCGCCGCGTCGCGCTCGGGGAGCCAGCAGCGATTGAGCGCGTCGAAGCGAAAGCGGCATCCGGCGAGATCCGCGAGCTGCGTTTCGGGGCGCAGGCCGAAGCCCATGCCGACGGCATCGCAGTCGAGCGAGCGAGGCGCGCCGCGATGCGTGCGCCAGCGGATGCCGCGCACGGCATCGTCGCCATCGATGTTATCGAGCGTCACGCCACGTTCGATACGCACGCCATGGGCCTGCAGCCATGCGACGTAATACAGGCCCTTGGCGAACGTCGCAGGCTGGTTCAGCAGACGCGGCGCGGCGGCGGCCTGACGCGCGAACGGGCTGGTATCGAGCACGGCCGCGACTCGCGCGCCCGCTTTCGCGTATTGATAGGCGACGAGATACAGGAGCGGCCCGGTGCCCGCGAACACGACGCGCGAACCGATCGCGCAGCCTTGCGCCTTCAACGCGACCTGCGCGCCGCCGAGCGTGAAGACGCCCGCGAGCGTCCAGCCGGGCAGCGGCACGATGCGATCCGTCGCACCGCTCGCGATGATCAGATGCGTGAACGGCACGCTCGCCTCGCGTCCCGCGTGAAGCGTGTCGAGGCGGTTCTGCTCGCACGCCCACGCGAGCGTGTCGGGGCGATAGTCGATCTTCGGCAGCAGCTTCGCCATCGCGCTGTGCACGGCTTCGGCCTTCTTCGCTTCGAAGCCGTAGAGCGTCACCGCGCTGCGTTTGAAGCCCGCGTCGGCGGGCGGCTGCCGATAGATCTGTCCGCCCCAGCGCGCGTTTTCATCGATGACGACTGGCCGCAACCCCGCCGCGACGAGCGTTTCCGCCGCGCGAATGCCAGCCGGTCCCGCGCCGACGATCACCACACGATGTGCGCCGCTCATCGCGCGTCCTCCGTGACGACACGCATGCCCGCTTCGATGCGCGTCGAACATGCGCGCATGCGCTTGCCGTCCTCGCCGCGCACCCAGCAGTCCTGACACGCGCCGATCAGGCAAAAGCCCGCACGCGGCTTGCCGCTGAATTCGCTGTGCCGCACATGCCTTTGATGCATGAGGATGGCGGTCAGGAGCGTATCGCCCGCGAGCGCTTCGGCCGGCACGCCATCGAGAACGAAGGGAATGCGTGCGCGCTCGATCTCGTCGAGACGAACGAACTGCGGCGCATGATGAATCGTTGCGGTGCTCATGAGAGTGGGTTCAGTGCTGGCCGATCAGAATGCGGTTGAGCCCGTACACGCGGTCGAGAATCAGCATCGCGCCCGCGGTGATGAAGATGACGAGCGCCGAGACCGACGCCATCATCGGATCGATCGATTCGGTCGCGTACATGTACATGCGCACCGGTAGCGTGACCGTTTGCGGCGACGTGACGAAGACCGACATCGTCAGCTCGTCGAAGCTGTTGATGAACGCGAGCAGCCAGCCGCCGGTGATGCCGGGCAGGATCATCGGCAGCGTGACGCGGCGGAAGGTCGTCCACGCACTCGCGCCGAGCGACGCCGCCGCGTGCTCGATGCTGCGGTCCATGCCGCTCACCGACGCGAGCACGAGCCGCATCACGAACGGCGTGATGATGACCATGTGCGCGAGGATCAGCCACGCGAACGAGCCGGTCGCGCCGATCAGCGCGAAGAAGCGCAGCATCGCGATGCCGAGCACGAGGCCGGGAATCACGAGCGGCGAGAGCAGCAGCCCGTTCAGAAAGCCGCGTCCCGGAAAGCGCGCGCGGCCGATCGCGAGTCCGGCGGGCAACGCGATCACGAGCGACAGCGTCGCCGATGCGAACGCGAGCTTCACGCTGTTGAAGAACGCCGAGATGAAGTCGGGATAATCGAGAATCGCGCGGAACCAGCGCAGCGAGAGGCCGTGTGTGGGCAGCGTCAGCGTTTCTTCGGGCGTGAACGCGACCAGCATGACGATGACGAGCGGCGCCAGCACGAACAGGATCACGATCGTATGGAACGCCAGCGCGACGGGACCGTTTTTGCGCATGATGGATCGCCTCGTTCAGCCCATGCTGCGCGTATAGCGCCGCTCGAGCACGCGATAGTAAGTGAGCATCACCACCAGATTGGCGATGAGCAAGAGCACCGCGATGGTCGCGCCGAGCGGCCAGTTCATCGAACTGAGGAACTGGTCGTAGACGGTGGTGGCCGCGACCTTCAGACGGCGTCCGCCGAGCAGGCCCGGAATCGCGAAGGCGCTCGCGGACAGGCCGAACACCATCAGACTGCCCGACAAAATGCCCGGCACGAGTTGCGGCAATACGATGCGCCTCAGCGTTACGGCGGGCGAGGCCATCAGCGAGAGCGCGGCGTTTTCCGTCTGCGGATCGATGCGTTGCAGCGCGGTCCACACCGGGATCACCATGAACGGCAGCATCACGTGAACCAGCGCGATGACGATCGCGAAGGTCGTATAGAGCAGCTTGTACGGACCGAAGCCGAACGCGCCGAGCAACTGATTCACGAGCCCGTTCACGTTGAGCAGCATGCTCCAGCCGAACGCGCGCACGACCACCGAAACCAGCAGCGGCGCGAGAATCACCAGCAGGAAGACGGAGCGCCACGGATCGCCCATGCGCGACAGGATGTACGCCTCGGGCGTGCCGATCACGACACACAGCAAGGTCACGAGCGCGGCGATGCCGAACGTGCGCGCGAAGATCGTGTGGAAGTACGACGAGCCGAGCACTTCGGCGTAGTTATGCAGATCGAACGCGGCGACGGAGCCGATCGCGGGATCGAATCGATAGAACGTGAGCGCGAGCGTCATCGCGAGCGGCACGATCACGAGCACCGCGAAAAGCAGCAGCGCGGGCGCGCTCATGATCCAGAGCGGCAGATACGCATGCCACGGCGCGCGCCGGGCGCTATTCGATTCCGCCGCCGACGCAGACTCGGAAGAACGCAGCGTGCTATCCACGGGCGGCCTCCTGCTGGATGAAGCGGATCGATTCCGTGTTCCAGTCGATGCCTACTTGCGCGCCTTCTTCGAGCGGCTCGTCGCCGTGATTCTGGCAGCACACGAGCATTTCGCCCGCGCGGCTGTCGAGCCGGTAGAGCCACTGGCTGCCGAGAAAGAAGCGGCTCGTCACGCGCCCCGGCAGACGTCCGCTGCCCGCCACGCCGAGCCTCAGTTTTTCCGGGCGGATGCAGACGGTGACCGCATCGCCGACGCCGATCGCGCGCTCGCGTTCCGGAAGCTGCGAGGTCGAGCCGGTCTCCGCGAGATCGTGGCCGAGATCGATGCGAATGGCGTCGCCATCGCGCGCGACGATCGTGCCGCGCAGCATGTTGGCCTTGCCGATGAACTGCGACACGAAGCTCGTCTCGGGACGCTCATACGCGCGATAGGGCGTATCGACCTGCGTGATGCGGCCCGCTTCCATCACGACGACGCGATCGCTGATCGACAGCGCTTCGGACTGATCGTGCGTGACCATGATCGTCGTCGTGCCGATCTTGCGCTGAATGCCGCGCAACTCGAACTGCATGTCCTCGCGCAGCTTCGCGTCGAGATTGGACATCGGCTCGTCGAGCAGCAGCACGGGCGGCGCGATGACGATCGCGCGCGCGAGCGCCACGCGCTGACGTTGCCCGCCCGACAACTCGCGCGGAAAGCGATGCGCGAACTTGTCGAGCCGCACGAGCGACAGCGCGTCGCGCACGCGCTCGCGGCGCTCGCTCTTGTCGATGCCGCGCATCTCCAGTCCGAAGCTCACGTTCTGCTCGACGCTCATGTGCGGAAAGAGCGCGTAGCTCTGGAACACGATGCCGAGGCCGCGCCGGTTCGGGCGCATATGCGTGATGTCGCGGCCGTCGAGCATGATGCGTCCGCGCGTCGCTTCGATGAAGCCCGCGATCATCTGCAAGGTCGTGGTCTTGCCGCAGCCCGAGGGTCCGAGCAGCGAGACGAATTCGCCTTTCTCGACCGACAGATTGACGTCGGCGACGGCGTGCAGATCGCCGAACGACTTCGACAGATCGGTCAATGTGAGGAACGACATGGCCTGCCCCTTCGGCGCGTCGCGCGCCGCCTGTGTGCGACTGATTCCGATGAACCGACTCTAGCTAGCCATATTTCGGTGCGTCAATTTGAAATTCCATTGAATGAGTGAAACTTGCCTGTAGATTTCGAACAGTGGAATTTATATCGACATAGAAAGGAAATTATTTCGATGAGCGTGATTTGGGTTATCCCTTAGATTGCGTAACGCGGCTGAATCGGGTCGAATAGGGGCGAAGAAATGCAGGGCGCGGACATTCCGTTGAATGGAATACACGAGGCGAAGATGAAGGCTTCTGACGAAGGAAACGGAACGCAGGCGGCGGACGCGCCGGGCGTCGGCATGCTTCAGCGTGCGTTCGCCGTGATTCGCGCGCTCGGCGAGGATCAGGCCGAAGGTAGCCGTGTCACCGCGCTTGCGAAGGCGGTGGGACTGACGCAGGCCACCGTGCATCGCATCCTGCATGCGCTGATCGCGGAAGGCATCGTCGAACAGGACGAGGGGAGCAAGCGTTATCGGCTGAGCGTGGATTTCTTTTCGCTGGCGGCGCAGGCGGGCAACCCGAGCCGTATGCGCACGCTGTGCCGGCCCGCGTTGCTGCGGCTATGCGCGAGTCTCGGCGACACCATCTTCCTGCTCGTGAAAAGCAGCTTCGATGCGGTGTGCCTCGACATGTGCGAAGGCCCGTTCCCGATCCGCTCGTTCACCGGCGATGTGGGCGGGCGCGTGGCCTTGGGCGTCGGGCAGGGCAGCCTCGCGATTCTCGCGTTTCAACCCGAGGAAGAGCGCGAGGAGATCATCCGCTTCAACGTGCCGCGGCTGCATAACTATGGTGTGTTCGACGAGGTCTATCTGCGCACCGAGATCGAGCGCGTGCGCGCGCAGGGCTACGCGGGGCGTAACAGCGGATTGATCGATGGCATGGCGGGCGTCGCGGTGCCGATACTCGATCGTGCGGGGCTTGCGGTGGGCGCATTGAGCGTCGGCACGCTGTCGACGCGTCTCGGCGAAGACCGTCTGCCGATGGTGGTCGAGTTGCTGAAGCGTCAGGCCGCGACGATCGGCCCGCAGATCAATCCGTTCGATGTGGCCGTGCGTCGCCCGGTCCACGGCCTCACGCGCGCGATGGCGACGAGGCCGCTGTCCGGCCCGACGGAGTAGCGCTCAGTCGCTCAACCGGCTGACCTTGGTGCCTTCGAGCGACACGCCGGCCATGAGTCCGGCATTCGTCAGCACGAAAACCTCGACGGGATTGGTGGCTGTCGTCGTATCGAGCTGGCCGTTGGCGCCGAGCTTCATGACGGCGACGGTCGCATCGGTGCCGACTGCCCAGCCGTCGCGCTTGCGGAATTGCGCGAGCGCGTCGTCGGTCAGGAACACGTAGATGAGCGCTTTCGACTGAGCGCCGATCTGCAAGCCGAACGAACCGCCTGCCGTGCTGTAGTAGCCGTCGGTTCGGCCATCCACGCGCAGCGCGCCTTCGCCGTACTGTGCGCCGAACCAGAAGCCCGCCGATATCACGCGTGGAAAGACGAGCACGCCGCGCGCCTTGTTCACGAGTTCGCGCGAGCCGTTCACGGAGGCATAGAGGCGCTGGAGCGTCGCATCGACGGCGGCGTCGATGGCGCGATCGCGATCGGCCGTGCCTGCCGCTGTCTCACCGGACGATGGTCCCGTGGTCGTGCATCCGCTCAACCCCAGCGCTGCCGCTGCAATGCCGCCCGTCAACAAGAGACGCCTTTTGTTCTTCTGGTTCATACGGTTCCCGTGATCCACAGTTCTTAGGCTCTCGCACTATACAAGCTGTCGTCCGGCGTGTGTGGAGATCGGGGGCCAGCGTATTGAGCAGAGGGAAATGGAGCGATCCGTGCTACTACGAAGCAGTCGGGACGTCGAGTTCGAGAGGAAAGGAACATGAAGCGGCTTCGGGCATTCGTATGCGTGATCCTGTCGTGCAGTCTGAGCACGGCGTATGTGGCTTGTGCGAGCGAACCTCACGCGAAGACCACGTCCGCTCATGAACGCAATCTCGATCGCTCCGGCAAACCGCGCAAGGGCAAGGCTTCGTATTACGGCCACAAGTTCTACAAGAAGAAGATGGCGGATGGCACGCCGATGAATCCGCAATCCGATTCCGCCGCGAGCAAGACGCTTCCGCTCGGCACGAAGGCACGGGTCACGAATCTCGAGAATGGCAACAGCGAAGTGGTGCAGATTCGCGATCGCGGGCCGTATGTGAAGGACAGGATCGTCGATGTTTCGCCCAAGACGGCCGATAAGCTCGGGCTCAAGAAGGACGGCACCGCGGCGGTCGAGGTCAAGCCGATCGAGGTGCCGCAGCCTGATGGCAGCGTGAAGTCGGGCGCGGGGGCGCCCTAGGGTGCATGGAGAAATTTCCTGACACGGTACGAGCCCGCGAAATCCGAAGCCCGTTCCGTCAGAGTTGCGCCATGACCTGAAAACCGAGCGTCACGCGCGAGGTCGACATCGCCGATGGTTTGTAGAGCGGCGTGCCCGCGAAGAACTCATAGCTCAGTCCGCCATACTTCAAGGCGATGCTGCCGCGCAGACCGATCACCGCGCCGACGAGTTGTGTGCCCGCGAGAAAAGCCGTGCTCGGGCCGAACACGCGTCCGTAGTCAACGCCCGCATAGAGCGATTGTCGTGACTGCCCGAGCGGCGCCTGCAACTCGTTGCGCCAGTAAAACCCGCGCTCGCCCGCGAGCATTTGTTCGCCATCGAAGCCGCGCACCGTGTATCGGCTGCCGATCGTGAGATCGTCGACGTAGAAGAGCGTATCGGGCGAATATTGGCCGTGGAGCGTCGTCACGTACCGGAACGGCTGACTCGCCACGGCGAACGGCGCCGAGAGGTTGAAATCGAGCACCGCCATGCGATAGCGATAGGTCGGCCTGCTCGTGGGCATCGGCGTGGACGGATAGGGGTCGGGCGTTGCGCCGAGGCCGCCGATCCCTTGGCGATACGCGAGCGTGCCGTCGATCTGCGCGCCGCCGATGTAGTGCCGATCCGTGAGCCCCGCCTCGAAAAAGGTGTTATTGCGCCGCTGAATCTCGATCTCGGTATCGTCGATGAAACTCGCCCCGAACCGTTTCGAGAGCTGCACGTAGGCGCCGAGCACATCGCTCTGACTGCGGCGTAGCACGCGCGCCAGCTTGACGCCCGCCGTCTGTGCGTTACCGCTCGACACGAACGTCTGATTGACCCCCGCGATCTGCTGGTAGTACGTGCTCGTGTAGCCGAAGAGCGAGCCGGTCCAGTAGCCCCACGGCATCGAATACGAGCCGTTGAAGCCGTGCGAGCCGAGCCCCTCGTCGGCGAAATACAGATCCTGATTGGCGCCGAGACTCAGGACGTCGTTCAGGCCGAGCGGATTGTCGAGGCCGAGGCTTAGATTGCCTTGCAGCTTGCCCGTCGCGCGGCTACCCGAGTTGTCCACCGAGGCGACGAGCGTCCAGGGCTTCGCGCGCTTGAGCGAGAGGATGACATCGCTCTCGCCCGGTGCGCCGGTCGGCTCGATTTTCATGTCGGCGTCCTGGCTTGAGGGCCGCTTCATTTGTTCGATGCCTTGCTCGAGGTCGCGCAGGTTGAGCACGTCGCCCGGCCGCGTCGGGAATGCCGAGCGCCACGATGCCCACGTTACCGGATCGGCGAAGCGGATATCGCGAATCACGCCGGGCACGAGCGCGAACGAAAGCGTACCGCCCGCGATGTCCTGCTCGGGTACGAGGACGCGCGTCGTCACGTAGCCGCGACTTAGCACGGCTTGCTGGATGCCCTTGGCGAGTATCGCGACGCCTTCGCGGCCGATGCATTGTCCGCGATAGTGGTCGAGCCATTCGCGGGCGAAGGCGAAGCGATCGAGCGGCAGCGCCGATGCGCCTTTCTCGCGGATCGCATCGGGCAATGTCGCTGGGACATCAAGCGCGAAGGTGTCGACGCGAAAACATGGCTGCTCGTCTGGTAGCGTCGGAAAAGCGCCATCGGTCGGCACCGTCGAGCGCACTGCGGGCGCTTGTACAGTCGCCTCGCGCTGCTCGGCGTCGCGTTGCTGTTGTACCTGTTGATTTCGTAGCGCGTTGGCGCGAGCGGCGGCGGCTTCGTCGGCGATTGTTGGCGCTGGCTGTGCGTGCGCGGCGAGCGTTAAGGCGGTTGAGAGCGGCAGGGCCGCTAGTTTGACTCTTTTCATATGCCACCATTCACAGAAGCACACACCTCGTCGGACTGGTCATCGAACGTCTTCCGCCCTCTAAAGATTGACCATGCGCCTGCGATTGATAGACCACCCGTCAGTATCGGGAAAATCGATGGGCGTGCGAAAAACGCGGGGACGCTCAATAGTGCGTTTAACAGGAACATCCCCAGCGCCACGCGCCAAACGAGCTTGGTACAACGATCCAGGCATCTCGCGAGTAATAAATGACTTAGCGCTAAGCACAGCGAGGTCGCCGCCCCTGACGCAATGACGGAAGCGCGCTGCATGAGCGATGCTTGCGCGTCAATGGGTAAAGGTATCGCGCCCGTGAGGATCAAGAGCGCAGATAAGGCGCTCTGTCCGGCAAATATGTAAAGCGCCACCTGAGCGACCGCGAAGGAATCATCGCGCAGGGCCGTCGTTTTGTTTGTCATCTTGAGTTCGTCCTTTCTTATTCAATGCCAATAATTATTCAATAAATTGATACGTTGTCCTGAAAAACTAACTGCCCCTAAACAAGCGATAAATGCCCGAAGAACTAGCCTTCGGCGACTCCGCCGATGCTCACCGTTCAGGAAGGCATACGCGTGCGCGCTTTCTCGTAAATCCGACGCTAGACGTCTGAGCCCACGCAGTTCACCCTCGCCGGGCGATGGCTTGAGCGCGCCGGATTTGAACCGAGATAGCGGGTCAAAGTGCAGGGCGAACAGGGCAGGCTTGTCATCACGCCGGCCTGAACTGCTGAACACACTACAAACCCGATTACGGCCGGGTTTGTCGTTTCAAGACTTGTCTTGCTCCTCGTCCTTCACTTCGTAGCTCTTGCGTGCCTTCTTATAGCTGTTGTCGAACGGCTTTATTTTCAACAGCGCTGCGCGACTCGTCATTCCACCAACCAGACCAATTCCAAACCCTGTCAACAGTAGAGTCTTTGCGACCCAGGATGGGACATCAAATTCCAGTGCAATCACAGCTAAACCAATACCAGCAACGATAAGCAGCAACCTAACCCATGATGCAAGGTTACCATCTTCAATTATCTTGATCTTCATAGCTCAGTTTGGCCTCTATTTCTTAATCACATCTTTTACGCGATCTTGCGATGTCGCGGTTTCACTGTCGTTAACCTTATTTGTTTGCGCCTGGTTTCTGAATGTCGAATTGCGCGTAATTATTCAGGGATACGCCCGCCCCCGAGGGTTTTGCGATATCGACTTGTGGAAGCCCGTTTTGCGTCTGCACGACATTCGCGCCCGAGCCGGGTGCCGCGACGATCTGCGCGAGCGACGGCGCGCTCAAGACGACATTGCCGGCGAGTAGCGTCGCGGCTAGCGCGATCGCGCGCAATGCGGGCACGCATTCGGCGTCACATACGATGGCGTTTGCGCGGCACGTGCCGGGCGTGTTGCCGTGAGCGTTGGCGAAATCCGCGACGGCGACGAGCATATGTCGCACACGGCTAAAGACGAGTTTGTGAATACCCTTGTTCATGCTTATTATGTGGGAATGAATCAGCGAATACTTATCCGCTATGCAATCCTAAATAGTTAATCTATTTCGATGTATGCATCGCTATTAAGCGTGAAACATCGTTATGAATTTCTCAAACAAAAAGAACCGGCTCGCACGAGGCAAGGCCACGCGAGTCCTAGCGTCGACGAAAAAAGGCACAACATTGTGAAGCAAGGCGCGCCAAAGGCGCTCTTGCGAAGAACACTTAAAGAGGAGAGGCGCATCGCACAAGCGAGGCGCCGAGGGTCCGTTCGTACTATGGCGGCCGCTCAAATCACCACGCATGATTTGAGCAGGCGCTGATAGCGCCAGTCAAGAGTCCAAATTCCCCGAGTCGTGCAATATGAACGACGGGCCGCGTTTTGTCCAATTTTTTCGTTTTGCGGCTTGTGCGATTTCGCACAGGCGACCAATACATTGAAGATACTTTGCGGGTTCAACTTCGCTTCGATCTAATACGTTTTAGTCAAAGATCATTTCTCTTCCAGAGATAGCATCGACTACTAAACATTACTCGATGATATATCTACGGATGTGTAGCTAATCTGTAGAGTGTGCGATTGAAAGAAATAAAATACCTTAAAGATCGGAAGCGGCATTCGATAGATAAATTCAATAAACCTTAAATCGTTTTCACCGCGGCCCAATCGTTTGCTTCCGGTTTACCCTCTCTCAAGTAGAAAATACCTCTGTCGTTACCCCTCTTAGAGTAGTGTGAAGTACAAATGTCCGAGTCGCAGGTTGGCTTAGTCATGCTTAGGATTTTTGAATCAACACGGCTCATTGTTTCAGATCGTTCGGTTCGCTACGACGCCTCATCGGAAGTGAGATGTGCTCCAGTTTCGCGTACCCGAGCGGCGTGTCGCTGCATGCCGTGCATTCCACCTGTCACCGTGAAGTTGAGGAGAGTCAAATGAGGTTTTCTTTTGCCAGAAGACGCAGGGCAGTAACCGCCGATGCGCCGTCCCAAATCAGCACGACCGGGAATACCAATATCCAGGACGAGGCGCGAGAGTGGGCGGACATGAAAGGGCAACTGGCTGCAATCAGCAAAGCTCAGGCGGTCATCGAGTTCACGCTCGATGGCAGGGTGCTGAGCGCCAATGACAATTTTCTGAGGACGCTCGGCTATTCGCTGGACGAGATCAAGGGGCAGCACCACAGTCTGTTTGTCGATCCCGCGCATCGCGCCGGTGTCGAGTATCGGCTGTTCTGGGAGAAGCTCGCGCGAGGCGAATACGACGCCGGTCAGTACAAGCGCATCTGCAAGGACGGCAAGGAAGTATGGATTCAAGCGTCCTACAACCCGATCATGGACACGAGCGGCAAGCCGTTCAAAGTCGTCAAGTACGCCACCGACATCACCGAGGCGAAGCTGAAGGCGGCCGACTTCGAAGGGCAATTGGCCGCGATCGGCAAGGCTCAAGCTGTGATCGAATTCGCACTTGACGGACGCATCCTCAACGCGAACGACAACTTCCTGAGAACGTTGGGATACATGCTCGACGAGATAAAAGGCCAGCATCACAGCCTCTTCGTCGATCCCGATCAGCGCGCCACGATCGAGTACCGGATGTTCTGGGAGAAGCTCGCACGGGGCGAGTACGACGCGGGCCGCTACAAGCGCATCGGCAAGGGCGGTCGTGAGGTATGGATCCAGGCCTCCTATAACCCGATCATGGACATGAACGGTAAGCCGTTCAAAGTCGTCAAGTACGCCTCCGATGTCACCGAGCAGGTGCGCGCTGCGAAGGTGCTCGAACTGGCAGTGGAACAGACGCAGGCCGTCACCGCAGCCGCTAAGGAGGGTGACCTGACGCCGCGTGTGCCGCTCGAAGGCAAGCAAGGTTCGATCGGAGCCCTGTGTTCCGGCGTCAATGCGTTGCTCGACAACATGGCCTCTGTCGTGGGCCAGATCAAGGAAGCGACGGAGTCGATCAGCACGGCATCCAGACAGATCGCCGCGGGCAACACCGATTTGTCCAGCCGCACGGAGCAACAGGCGTCGTCGCTACAGGAGACCGCGAGTTCGATGGAAGAACTCACAAGCACCGTGCGTCAGAACGCCGAAAACGCCCGTCAAGCGAATCAGCTTTCGACCTCCGCCACAGATATTGCGATCAAAGGGGGCGATGTCGTCGGCCGGGTGGTCACGACAATGGGCGAGATCAACGCGAGCTCGAAGAAGATCGCCGACATCATCAGCGTCATCGACGGGATCGCGTTCCAGACCAACATCCTGGCATTGAATGCCGCCGTCGAAGCAGCACGCGCGGGAGAGCAAGGGCGAGGCTTTGCCGTGGTGGCGACCGAGGTACGGAATCTCGCACAACGATCGGCCGGGGCCGCCAAGGAGATCAAGACGCTGATCGAGAATTCGGTGGCCAAGGTGGAAGCGGGCTCGAAGCTCGTCGATCAGGCCGGCCACACCATGGGCGAAGTGGTGAGCAGCGTCAAGCGGGTCACCGACATCATGGCCGAGATCACCTCGGCGAGCCAGGAGCAAAGCGCCGGTATCGAGCAGGTGAATGTCGCCATCACACAGATGGATGAAGTGACGCAACAGAACGCCGCGCTTGTCGAGCAGGCAGCAGCGGCGGCGGCCAGCCTCGAAGAACAGGCGTTCGAACTGCAACGTACGGTCGAAACGTTTCGCCTCGACGAGCATCCGTCGAGGACCGAAGCGAGAACGATAAGGGCGGTCGCGAGTCCGGCGCGCTCAGCCGTCGCCGACCGTGCCCCTGTTGCCGCGAAGCCGCGAGCCGCTGCGTTCGGACCGAAGAAGGTGGTAGCGGCTGCCGGAGGCTGGGAGCAATTCTGAACGGGATTATTTCCATTGGCGACCGATGACCGGAGGCTCGGCAGTTGGTGCCGCCTCTCGGTCCGAGGTGAACAGGTTATAGGGTTTGAAGCAGGAGGGACCGTGCAAGACATGGTGTTCGATACCAGTGCTGACGACGCATATGCAGGGTCCGAAATCTACCTTGGACGACAACCGATCTTCACGCGCGACGGCAGCCTGAGCGCCTACGAGTTGTTGTTTCGCGACAGCGCAGAGAACAGCGCGTCCGTGGGCGATGCAGACCGGGCGACCGCACATGTACTGTGCGGCGCACTCGGAGACTTCGGCGTGGGGAAGGTATTGCGAAACCGCACGGGCTTTGTCAACGTCAGCCGGAGCTTTCTGATGAGTGATGCAATCGAGACCATTCCGTTCGAACGCTTCGTACTCGAAATCCTCGAGGATATCGAATTCGATGGTGCCGTCATTGCACGATGCCACGCGCTGCACGCGGCCGGCTACCGGCTCGCACTGGATGACGTATCGACAGAACTGCATGTTCCCCCGCAACTGCTCGCGGCGATCGATATCGTCAAGGTCGACATGCGGAGCACCTCGCGCGGACAGTTCGCGAACCTAGTCGGCTATTTCCTCGGGGCAGGGAAGACCGTGCTCGCAGAAAAAGTGGAAACCCATGACGACTTCGATGTCGCGTCGCGCGCAGGTTGCCAACTCTTCCAGGGCTATTTCTTTGCGCGCGCGCAGGTACTGCGTCAGCGCAAGGCCAACCACTGCCCGGCGTCGCTTCTGCGGCTGCTGGGCGTGCTATCGACCGATCCCGATCCGAAGCAACTCGAAGAAGCGCTGAAGGCCAATGCCGACATCGTGGTGCACCTCTTGCGGCTAGCCAATGCAAACCGGTGTGCAGACCGGCGGCGCGAGATGACCTCGGTACGCGAGGCCATCCTTGTCGTCGGCATCGCGCGCATGACCCGATGGATTCATTTGCTGATCTACGCGAACGGCATCAATCCTTCCATTGCGCTGGACGTCAGTCCGATGGTCCAGCTTGTGGGCGTCCGTGCCAGATTCATGGAGTTGATGGCGCAGCGCATCGCCGAGCATCAAACGATGCCGGATGATTTCGCGGACATGGCCTCGCTCACCGGCATGCTCTCGCTGATGAACGTCATATTCGAGTTGCCGTTTTCCGAACTGATGGAACAACTGCATGTTCATCCCTCGATACAGGCCGCTATCGAAAGCCATGACGGTCCGCTCGGTACGCTGCTCGCTGCGGCTGAAGCAATCGAGATTCAGGACGAGGACGTGCTCCGACAAACGATCGAGCGGTGGCCATCGCTCGATCGATCGACGCTTGCCGAGCTGCAGATGAGCGCCGAGCGATGGATCGATCATTGGACAGCAGACCAGCACCGGTCAAGTATCGGTATTCAGACATGAATTTATTGCACATCCCTTTATTACGACGGCTTTTATCGTTGAACGGTGCTTCGAACTCCAGTGATGAACTCTCGCGCTGTCAGTTCGAAGCATTCGCGAGGCAGTTGCCGCTGCTACACGTCATTCTGATCATCAACACTGTCGCGGTAGCGATCACGCATATCGGAACGACCCCGGCCTGGTTAGCGCGTGACGTTCCGATCACGCTGTGCGCAATCTGTCTGATGCGGCTCGCGACGTGGCTAAGACGGCAGAAGCGTCGGCATACGCTCACGGATGCTCAAATTGCCGCACGCATGCGCACCACGCTGGTGTAGATCGGCGTGCTGGGGGCGTTGTTCACGACCTGGGGCCTCGCGCTCTATCCTTATGGTGACGCTTACGCCCGCGTCCACGTCGCGTTCTACATGTCGATTACCGTCATCGGGTGTGTCTTTTGTCTGATGCACACGCGAGCGGCAGCGCTATTGTTGACGGCTATCGTGGTCGTACCGTTCTCGTTGTTTTTCGCGTTGACGCGTAACGTGGTTCTGATGGCGATCGCGGCCAACATGTTGCTCGTTGCGGTTGCGATGGTGGTCATCCTGCTGACCTACTACCGTGACTTTGCTCGCCTCGTCGAGTCACGGCGATCGTTGCGAGCGCGCCAGGGCGAACTGTTGCGCCTCAGTGAAGAGAACTCCTGGCTGGCGAATCTCGACAGTCTGACCGGCTTGCCCAATCGGCGACGGTTTTTCGGCGAGCTCAACGCGCTCGCGCCTCGCGACAATGCCGGCCCGCTGAGATATGCCGTCGGCGTAATCGACCTGGATGGATTCAAACAGATAAACGATCTCTACGGCCACGCGGCGGGCGATCGCGTCCTTGAGGAAGCGGGCTGCCGTTTGCTGGCGCTGTCGAAACCACACATCACCCTGGCTCGCCTGGGCGGCGACGAGTTTGGTCTTCTGATACGCGATCTGACAGAAGTACAGGAGCTTGTGCGGTTGGGCACGATGATCTGTGAAGCGCTTCGCAGACCCTACGTCTGGCTCGGCGCCACGATATCGCTGTCTGGTTCGATCGGTCTCGCGATCTTTCCGGAAGGAGGGGAGACGCCCGATCAGTTGTTCGAGCATGCCGACTATGCGCTCTATTTTGCGAAGACTCATCGGCGCGGGGGCATCACCATTTTCTCGCACGAACATGAGAGCCAGATTCGCAAGTTCGGCGAGATCGAGCAGGCTTTGCGACACGCCGATCTTGAGGTGGAAATGTCGCTTTATTTCCAGCCTATCGTCGATGTGACGACTGCACGCATCATCTCCTTCGAGGCCCTGGCGCGGTGGCACAGTCCCATTCTCGGCGTGGTTCCGCCCTCTCTTTTCATCACGGTGGCCGAGCGCAGCCACCTGATTCACACGCTCACCGAAGTGCTGCTGGGAAAAGCACTGAGAATCATGAAAGCCGGTGCCGCCGAAGCCCGCGTGTCCTTCAATCTCTCCGCGCTCGATCTGGCGTCGCCCGACGCCCTCGAGCGCCTCATCGGCATGATTCGCAAAAGTGGTGTCGCGCCCGATCGCCTCACGTTTGAAGTCACCGAAACGGCGGTCATCCACGATTTCGAGCAGGCGCAAGAGGCGTTGGAAACGCTCAAAGCGCTGGGCGCGCACATCTCGCTCGATGATTTCGGAACCGGGTTTTCGAGCCTGAACTGCATCCATCGATTACCGCTGGACAAGATCAAGGTCGATCGCAGCTTCATCGCGGAGATCGAAACCAACGTCGGTGCGCGCGATATCGTGCGCAGTATCGTTGATCTGTGCCGAAGTCTGAGCCTTGCGTGCGTCATCGAAGGCGTGGAAACGGCAACGCAGGTCGAAGTTCTTCGGCAGTTGGGCTGCGAGGTGATGCAGGGCTTTCATTTTGGCAGGCCCACGGCCGCCGACGGAAAGGACGGCCTCGATCCATTAACGAGATTCGATATTTCCGCTTGTTGCAGCGTCGGATCTACCCACAAATTCGTTAGGTAACCTATATAAACCAAATGCCGTTACCGTAGAAGAAGAGATCTTCCACTGTTATTCGAACCAGGAGCCATACACCGTGAACCACGCACAGGACGATATCGAGCAGCGAGTCCAGCTCGCGGGAAGCAACATGTTTGAGCTTCTGCTCTTCAAGGTAGGCTACGCGCAGGACTCCGGACAGCGCGATCGCTACGGCATCAATGTATTCAAGGTGCGTGAAATTGTCGAAATGCCGACGATCACGTGCGTGGCAGGTGCGAAGCCGGAGATTCTCGGTGTGGTGAATATTCGCGGCCAGATCATTCCCGTGATCGACCTCGCCCGTGTGATGGGATGTCAAGCAAGGAGCGGCACGAAAAAAATCCTGCTGGTGACCGAGTTCGCCCGCACGACGCAGGGCTTTGCCGTCGAAGAAGTGGACGACATAGTAAGGCTGGAGTGGAATCGGATCCTCTCGGCCGAGTCGAGCGCGCACGGCAACATGGTCACGAGCTTTGCACGGCTGGACGGAGACATCGATGGTTCGCAGCTCGCGAAGGTGCTGGACGTCGAACAGATTTTGCGAGACGTGCTGCCGGCGAGCATCCAGGAAATCAGTGCGGAGAAAACCGGACAGCTTCTATTGAAACCGGGCGCGAAAGTACTTGCCGCGGACGACTCGGGCATCGCGCGCAGCCTGATTGAGCAGAGTCTCGCCGCGATGGGTGTCCCGTACGTGATGACGAAAACGGGTCGAGAGGCGTGGGAGATGCTGGAGCGACTCGATCGCGAAGCGCAAGCGACCGGCGCGTGCGTGGACGACCACATCGCCATGGTCTTGACCGATCTGGAGATGCCCGAGATGGACGGTTTCACGCTCACTCGCCGCATCAAGGACACCGCGTCGCTGCGCCACATTCCGGTGGTGATCCACTCGTCGTTGTCCGGTTCCGCTAACGAGCAACACGTGCGCAAAGTCGGCGCGAACGGCTATGTCTCGAAGTTCGCACCGAGCGAACTTGCCTCCGTGATGCGAAAGGCCCTCATCGAAAAGGCCGTCTGATTGACGAGGCTGGCTAATCATGACACTCGACATTACCCAGTTCTATCAAGGCTTTTTCGACGAAGCGGAAGAACTGCTCGCGCAGATGGAGCGTCTGCTGCTTGCGCTCGACATCGCGAACCCCGACCCCGAGGACCTCGCGGCGATATTCCGCGCAGCGCATTCGATCAAGGGCGGTGCGGCGACGTTCGGATTCGCCTCGCTCACCGACACGACGCACATTCTCGAATCGCTTCTTGATCGCGCGCGAAACGACGAGCTCGTTCTGCACCGCGACATGATCGACACGTTCCTCGCCACCAAGGACGTGCTCTCGGGGCAGATCACCGCGTATCGTGCAAGTGCCGAGCCGGATGAGGCCGCTGCCGCCTCGATCCGCGCGAAGCTCGAGCGACTGAAAAGTGGTGCTGGGCAAGCGGAATCGACGCCTGCGCTCGAACCGGCTTTCGTCGAGGCGAACTCGATGACTGTCGAAGGAACGCAGAACGAGCGGGCATTGGGCAAATCGAATCTACCGGCAGCGCATGTGAGCAATCGGAACGATTCAACGAACGTGCAGGCAAGCGCTGGCGAAAGGCAGGCGGCCACATCGGCGGAGGGTAGTTCGATTCGCGTCGGCGTGGAGAAGGTCGATCAGCTCATCAATCTGGTGGGCGAGCTCGTCATCACGCAGGCGATGCTCGCGGAAACCACGAGCACGTTC